>NZ_LMGO01000005.1:0-1045376 GCF_001427425.1 Achromobacter sp. Root565 | reverse complement strand
AACCGCAACCGCTCAACCAGTTACGCCTGACGACCATAGCAAGGTGGTACCACTCCTTCCCATCCCGAACAGGACAGTGAAACGCCTTCGCGCCGATGATAGTGGACGGACGTCTGTGAAAGTAGGTCATCGTCAGGCTTTTATTGCTCAAAACCCCGCAGGTATCCCCTGCGGGGTTTTGTCTTTAGTGAGAGACCAGACCGGCGCGCTGGAGGTTGATTGTGCGATAGGCACGAACCCTTCCGCGGCAGTGAGCGCCAGGTCCCCATTGCAATACCTTGCAGTACCCAACAGTGCCTAAGCAGCACCTAAGTAAGAGCCAAGATTCGAACGATTGACCCTGGTGTCAATTGCTCAAGCAGCTACGCTTGACGACCATAGCAAGGTGGTACCACTCCTTCCCATCCCGAACAGGACAGTAAAACGCCTTTGCGCCGATGATAGTGGACGGACGTCTGTGAAAGTAGGTCATCGTCAAGCTCTTATTCTCAAAGCCCCACCGGTACCCGGTGGGGCTTTGTCTTTGGGGCGTCATCGGCCTGCAAGCCGCGCCAATGCTGAATGTGCCCAAATAACAACGCCCGTGGGCGCGGTGGCTTTGTGCGGTAAGATTGTTCGAGTCAATTCGTTGGAGCGTTATCGTGAGTGATCCCCAGACCCCCGTGCCCGGTACGACATTGGACCTTCGCACGTTGACCCACGTGGCCTATGGCTTGTACGCCTTGGGCTTTCTGACGAGTGGATTTCTGGGCATTGCCACGATCGCGGCTGTTGTGCTCATGTACCTCAAGCGGTCGGACGCTGCCGGCACCGTCTACGCCGGTCATTTCGACTGGCTTCTGCGCACGTTCTGGTGGGCATTGCTGTGGCTTGCCATCAGCGGGATCGCGACACTCATCTTCATCGGCTGGATCGGCGTCGCGGCGACCATCGTGTGGGTGCTGTATCGCCTGATACGCGGCTGGCTGTCGTTGCTGGAAGGCACCGCGCCCACGTCCTACGCCTGAGTTCAGGTAATACCTTCGAGAAGGCCGGCATCGATGCCGGCCTTTTTGCATGCGGCTCGTGTGCATCCGGAAAGCGTGCGCCGGCGTGGTCCGTTCTTAGTGATCCGTTCTTGCGAGACGTGTGAACGATGGGATTAGATAGGGCGCCGGCGTCGCGTGTTGAACGGACGGCGCGGCGCTAACCTTCGGTCCAGTTTCGTGGGACGCGTAGGACGCATTCAGACGCCGCGTGCGTGCCTATCAGCGTCGAGCCTGATGGAGGGGACGTTGACGTGCGTGAGCATGCCGCGTGTCGGCTTGCGAAGGCGCACCTGTGCTGCCGGTGAGGCGATGGATATCGCTATTGAAAGATGGATATCGCTATTGAAATCGAGCGGGGATGTCCACGAACGTGGATATGAGGCACTGCGAGGAGGGGCTTGCGTGGTGGCGTGAAGCTCGCCCGGCCGTAAGCCAGGGCGTCGCGACAATCCAAAGGCAGGGACGTACGCCGTACGCCCTTTGCCTGCTTACTTCAGATGTGCGTTGACCAGTTTGGTCAGTTCGAACATCGTGACCTGATCCTTGCCGAAGATCGGGCGCAGCTTGGCATCGGCGTTGATGTTGCGCTTGTTGCTGGCATCTTGCAGGTTGTGCTTCTTGATGTATTCCCAGATCTTCTTGGTGACCTCGGTACGCGGCACGGCTTCCGAGCCGATGACAGCGGCCAATTCGGCGCTGGGGGTCAGCGGCTTCATGAATGCAGCGTTCGGCTTGCGCGCGGTCGCGGGTTTGGAGGTTGTGGCCATAATGCGGCGCTCCTTCTCTGGCTGTTGGAAAAATTGTCCTGCGGCCGGAGCATAACGTGTCTCTCCAGTAAAGACAAAGGCATTTATCCTCTGTAGCAACTAAAATGCACCGACCGTCCCCTCTCTCACGTCATTCTGTAACGTCCTATGTACGCACGTTCTCCGTTGGAATCGATTCGGCTTTTTCATGACGAATTGACGGCGCTCCGGCGCGATTTGCATGCCCATCCAGAACTTGGTTTTGAAGAGGTCCGAACGTCGGGCATCGTCGCAGGTGCGCTGGAAGCGTTGGGCATCGAAGTGCACCGCGGTATCGGGAAAACCGGCGTGGTGGGCGTGATCCGCGGCAAGCGCTGCGATAGCGGCCGCATGATCGGATTGCGCGCCGACATGGACGCGTTGCCCATGACGGAAGACAACACGTTCGGGCACAAGTCGACCAAGCCGGGATTGATGCACGGCTGCGGTCACGATGGTCACACCGCGGTGCTGATCGGCGCAGCGAAGTACCTGGCGCAGACCCGCAATTTCGACGGCACGGCCGTGTTGATTTTTCAGCCGGCCGAAGAAGGACGCGGGGGGGCGCGCGCCATGCTGGAGGACGGTTTGTTCGACACGTTCCCTTGCGATGCGATCTATGCCTTGCACAACTGGCCGGGCCTCAAGCCTGGCACGATCGGCATCAACCCGGGGCCGATGATGGCTGCGGCCGATCGCTTCGAGATCCTGATCACGGGCCGTGGCGGTCATGGGGCGCATCCCTATCAGACGATCGATCCGGTGACGATCGCCGGCCAAATCATCACTGCGTTGCAGACCATCGTGTCGCGCAACGTGAATCCACTGGATTCGGCGGTGCTGTCGATCGGTTCGGTGCAGGCCGGACATCCCGGTGCGATGAGCGTGATTCCGCGCGAGGCGCGCATGGTGGGCACGGTGCGGACGTTCCGCAAGTCCGTCCAGGAAATGGTCGAAACGCGCATGCGCGAGCTAGTGAGCGCCATTGCAGGCGCTTTTGGCGGCACCGCTGAAGTCGTGTACGAACGCATCTACCCCGCGACCCTTAACACGCCACAGCATGCCAACCTGGTGGCCGACATCGCGACCGAGATGATCGGCAAGGAAAACGTGGTGCGTGACCTGGTACCCTCGATGGGTTCCGAAGACTTTTCGTTCATGTTGCAAGCCAAGCCGGGCGCCTACTTCCGTCTTGGCCAAGGTGGTGCGGATTCCGGCTGCCTGCTGCACAACCCGCATTTTGATTTCAACGATGCCGTCATTCCCCTTGGCAGCGCAATGTTCTGCGCGCTGGCTGAACGGGGCATGCCGCTGGCAGATTAAGAAGCCTTCCATGTCTACTCAAAGCACGACTCAACTCACCATCACCCGACCCGACGACTGGCATCTTCACTTGCGCGACGGCGCGGCGCTGGAAGCCGTGGTTGCGGATACGGCGCGCCAGTTTGCCCGCGCCATCATCATGCCGAACCTGAAACCGCCGGTCACGACCACGGAGCAGGCGTTGGCGTATCGCGGCCGCATCCTGGAAGCGCTTGCGAAGACGGGCGTCAATCCGGACTCGTTCACGCCGCTGATGACGCTCTACCTGACCGACAACACGCCGGCTGAAGAAATCGTGCGCGCGCACGAGTCCGGCCAGGTGTATGCGGTCAAGCTGTACCCCGCTGGCGCCACGACCAACTCGGATGCGGGAGTGACCGATCTGCTGGGTAAATGCACGAAGGCGCTGGAAGCGCTGCAGAAGTGCGGTATGCCGTTGCTGGTGCATGGCGAAGTGACGGACGCGTCGATTGACGTGTTCGACCGCGAGGCCATTTTTGTGGAGCGCGTGATGAAGCCGTTGCGGCGCGCATTCCCGGCGCTGAAGGTCGTGTTCGAACACATTACGACGAAGGAAGGCGCGGAGTACGTGCGCGATGCCGAGGGCCCGATTGCCGCGACGATCACGCCGCAGCACATGCTGTACAACCGCAATGCGATCTTCCAGGGCGGCGTGCGTCCCCATTGGTACTGCCTGCCGATCCTGAAGCGCGAGACGCACCGCCTTGCGCTGGTCGAGGCGGCTACCAGCGGCAGTCCGCGATTCTTCCTGGGTACGGACAGCGCGCCGCACGCGCGTGGTTTGAAGGAGCATGCCTGCGGCTGTGCGGGCTGCTACACCGCGTTGCACGCCATGGAGCTGTATGCGACGGCGTTTGAGGCGGTCGGCAAGCTCGACAAGCTGGAGGGATTTGCCAGCTTCCACGGACCGGACTTTTACGGTCTGCCCCGCAACACCGGCACGTTGACGCTGTCGCGCGAGACGTACCTGGTGCCGGAGGAACTGGCGTTCGGCGATACGACGCTGGTTCCGCTGGCGGCCGGCGAGGCGCTCGAGTGGCGCGCGCACGTCTGAAGGCAATCGCGGCTGGCGCCGCATACCAATGAAAATGGGGTGAGCGGCTGTGCCGTTCACCCCATTTGTTTGCCGCCGCGCGCGCTATCTATATATAGCAGTGATGTCAGAGCGTGCCATCGCGGCGCGCTTCCAGGAGTTCCCAACGCGCGAACTTCTCTTCGAGCTCGGCTTCCAGCTTGGCCAGTTCGCCGTTGATGCGCTCGACTTCGGCCGGCGCATCGCGGTAGAGACTGCCATCTGCGAGCTGGCCTGCCAACTCAGCCTGTTTTGCCTCGAGCGCGGCAATCGCGTCGGGCAGACCTTCGAGTTCGCGCAGGTCCCAGGCGTTGATCTTGCCCGCCTTGGCTGGCTTGGTCCGCGCCGCCTTCGCACGCGAGGCGCCGTCTTCGGCCGGCTTCGCTCCCTTGTCAGCGTCGTTCGGCGAGGCGACAGGTGCCGGACGCTGCGCGACCCATTCGTCGTATCCGCCCACGTAATCGCGCCAGTGGCCGTCGCCTTCATAGGCGATGGTCTGCGTCACGACGTTGTTGAGGAAGGCGCGATCGTGGCTGACCAGCAGCACGGTGCCCGCGTATTCCTGCAGCAGCTCTTCCAGCAGTTCGAGCGTTTCGATGTCCAAGTCGTTGGTGGGCTCGTCCAGCACCAGCACGTTGGCCGGGCGGGCAAAGAGCCGAGCCAGCAGCAGGCGCGCGCGTTCGCCGCCTGACAGGCTGCGCACGGGCGAGCCGGCGCGCGCCGGCGAGAACAGGAAATCGCCCAGGTACGTCATGACGTGTTTGCGCACGCCGCCGATCTCTACCCATTCGCTTCCCGGGCTGATGATGTCGACCAGCGAAGCGTTTTCGTCGAGCTGCGCGCGCATCTGGTCGAAGTAGGCGACGGCAACGTTGGTGCCCAGGCGCGTCGCGCCGCTGTCAGGCTGCAGTTCACCCAGGATGAGTTTGAGCAGCGTGGTCTTGCCCGCGCCATTGGGTCCGATGATGCCGATGCGGTCGCCGCGAAGCAGGGTGGTGGAATAGTCGTCCACGACGATCTTGTCGCCGAACCGCTTGCTGACGTGCTCCAGTTCCGCCACGAGTTTGCCGGAACGTTGGCCCTCGGCCAGCGCCAGCGACACATTGCCCAAGCGCTCGCGGCGCGCGGCGCGCTCCACGCGCAGGCTTTCCAGGCGGCGCACACGGCCTTCATTGCGGGTGCGGCGGGCTTCCACGCCCTTGCGGATCCAGACTTCTTCCTGCGCCAGGAGCTTGTCGAAACGTGCCTGCTCAAGACGTTCGGACTCGAGCCATTGGGCCTTGCGCTCCTGCCATTGCGAAAAGTTGCCCGGAAAGCTGAGCAGGCGTCCGCGATCGAGTTCGACGATGCGGGTGGTGACAGCGTCGAGGAAGCGGCGATCGTGGGTGATGATGACGGCGGCGCCCTTCCAGGTGCGCAACATGTCTTCCAGCCAGGCGATGCCTTCAAAGTCCAGATGGTTGGTGGGTTCGTCGAGCAGCAGCAGATCTGGTTCGTCGATCAGGGCGCGGGCGAGGGCGACGCGCTTGCGCGTGCCGCCAGATAGCCCCGCGATCTGCACGTCGGCGGGCAGACCCAGTTTTTCCAGGACCGCACGTGCGCGGGAGGGGCGTTGCCAGTCTTCGTGGTCGCCGTCCGCATTGCACACGACATCAAAGACCGTGGCGTTGTCGTCGAGTTCGGGTTCCTGTTCGACGGTGGCCACCCGCAGGCTGGAGCTGCGCGAAATCGCGCCGTCATCGGGCTGCGTGCGGCCGTCCAGCAATCTGAGGAGCGAGGACTTCCCTGCGCCGTTGCGGCCGATGAGGCCGATGCGCTCGCCGGCCTGGATGGCGAAGTCGGCATGGTTCAGCAGCGGATGGTGTCCGTAGGCGAGCTGAACGTCGGTCAGGGTGATGAGAGTTTCGAGGGCCATGTAGTGTTGGTGTCTGCGGCATCTAAGCGGATCAGCGCGTATTGTCGCAGGAACCCGAGGTACTGTTCGCGCCGGTGCTGGCCGTCCCCGGGGACAGATCGGGCGGCTGTAATAGAATACGGCCTGCAAGGCGGGTTGGACGATCGCGGTGGGCGCGAGCTCATCGAGGAAGGTCCGGACTCCACAGGGCAGGGTAACGGCTAACGGCCGTCCGGTCGTGTCTTCGGGCACGGCTGAGGAATAGGACCACAGAGACGAGACTGCGGCGCGGGCGCGTTTTGCGCGCACTGATACGGCCATCTCCGTATTGCGCCGTCCGGCAACGGGCGTCGGCATCGCAGGGTGAAACGCGGCAACCTCTATCCGGAGCAACATCAAATAGGCATGCGGGCGGCCTCACGGCCGTGAAGGGCGGCTCCGTCCGAGCATGCGGGTAGATGGCTACAGCGGCTCAGCAATGATCCGCGCAGAGGAATGATCGTCCGCCAGGGCAACCTGGTGTACAGAATCCGGCCTATAGACCCGTCTTGCATTGAATTCCCACGGCGCGCGCGGATCAGGAAGAGGCCGCGCGGCCGTCTGGCGTGCTCCCCGCCAGCGCATTTCCGCTTTCAGGGTCGCCCATCCGGCAGGATGCCTCGCCAATTTGAAGGATCGGGCGGGCCCCAGACGGTAAGTCGCACCGTTAGCCGCTACTTCTGAAGTAGGACATTTAGAGTATGTCGCAACCTCCTGATTTATTAGGGGGTTTTTCTTTTTGCGAATTTACAAGTTGATCTAAGTCCTTGTTGTGATTGAAAAAATTGCAACCGCTCGCTTGACCGCCCCTGTCCCATACCGTAGAGTGGGAAATAGTAGGAAATTGTGCAATTAAGTGGGGTAAAAGTGGTGTTTCAGGGAAGCAGCGCGCTCACGCTGGATGCCAAGGGACGGATCTCCATTCCGACCCGGCATCGTGACGCGCTCATGTCGCAGGCCGAAGGCCGGCTGACCCTGACCCGCCACCCCGACGGCTGCCTGCTGGTGTACCCGCGACCGGAATGGGAAAAGAAGCGCGAGCAGATCGCCGCTTTTCCGATGACGGCCCGCGCGCTGCAGCGGCTGTTGCTGGGCAACGCTCAGGACGTGGAACTGGACGGCTCCGGCCGGGTCCTGATCGCTCCTGAACTGCGCAACGCTTCCGGTATGACGCGCGATGTGATGCTGCTCGGTCTGGGCTCTCACTTCGAGCTGTGGGACGCCGCTACCCTGGCAAGCCGCGAGGCTGAAGACTTGGCCAAGGGTATGCCGGACGTGTTGAACCAGTTTTCGTTCTGAAAGAGTTATGGAATTCGAACATCGGCCCGTCCTCCTGGCGCCGACGGTGGACGCGCTTTTGCTGCCCGGTTTTGGCGGCAAGGGCGCGGCTCGGTCGCAGCCGCAGGATGGGCAGGGTGTGGCTACGCGGATCGAAAGCGGCGTCTTTGTCGACGGCACTTTCGGCCGGGGCGGCCACAGCCGCGAGTTGCTTGGCCGCTTGGGCAAGCAGGCCCGGCTGGTTGTGTTTGACAAGGACCCGCAGGCCATTGCGGTCGCCAACGCGCTGGCGGCCGAAGATGCGCGGGTCACGGTGGTACATGGAGGCTTTGCCACCATGGCCGAAGAATTGGAGCAGCGCGGCATCGGCAAGGTCGATGGCGTGATGCTGGATCTGGGCGTTTCGTCGCCTCAGATCGACGATGCCGAGCGCGGTTTCTCGTTCATGCGAGACGGCCCGCTCGATATGCGGATGGACACCACTCGTGGTCCCACGGTGGCGGATTGGCTGGCGCAAGCCAGTGTGGATGAGATGCGGGAGGTCATAGCGGATTATGGCGAAGAACGGTTTGCTTTTCAGGTTGCAAAGGCGATTGCTGCTCGCCGCGCAACAAGGCCGCTGCGCACCACGCTCGAGCTTGCCGAGTGCGTCGCCAGCGCCGTCCGCACGCGCGAAAAGGGGCAACATCCGGCCACACGCACCTTTCAAGCTTTACGGATTTACATCAATCGGGAACTCGAAGAGCTCGCGCGCACCCTCGCGTCAGCTTTAGACCTGCTTGCCCCGGGGGGGAGGTTGGCGGTGATCAGCTTTCATTCGCTTGAAGACCGCATGGTCAAGCAGTGCATCGCGGCGGCGGCCAGGCCGGCTGCCGCGCATGCACGCCTGCCCCTGCGCGAAAGCGAAATGCCCCAACCCGTGGTGCGCTCCCTCGGCAAGGTCGTGGCCGAGGACGATGAGGTCTCGTCCAACGCCCGCGCCCGTTCCGCCATTCTGCGTGCGGCCGAGCGCACCGAAACGCCGCTGCCTGCCGAAGGCGGCTTTGCGTTTGTGAAGATCGGCTCGCTGCCCGGCAGCGACCTCGTCCCGCCGCCCCGGCGTGGCGGTAAGGGAGGGCGCCGCTGATGGGTCGCGTCAATCTGATCGTTGCGGCTTTGCTGATGCTGTCGGCCATTTCCCTGGTCACCAGCCGGTATCAGTCGCGCCAGCTCTTTGTGGAGCTGGGCCGCGATCAGGCGCATGCGCGCGACCTCGAAACCAACTGGCGACGCCTGCAGCTTGAGCGCGCCGAGCTGGCCCGCAATGCGCGGGTCGACGCCATTGCGCGCGACGGTCTGAAGATGATTCCCATCGTTCCGGACCGCACGCTATATATGAATCAGGCGCCCGTGCCCGCGGCTGCCGGAGGCACGCAATGAAGCGCGTGCCCTTCTTCGACAATCCCGTGCTGCGCGGCAGCTTGCCCACGTGGCGCGCGCGCCTGGTGCTGATCCTGCTGTTTGGCGGATTCACCGTGCTGGCCGGCCGCGCGCTGTTCCTGCAAGGATTGTCGACGGAGTTTTTGCAGCAGCAGGGCGAGCGCCGCTACGAGCGCACGCTGACGCTGGCCGCCACGCGCGGCAAGATCATGGATCGCAATGGCGCGGTGCTGGCATCGAGTGTGCCGGCGCGCGCCATCTGGGCAATTCCGGAAGACGTGAAGCAGGCCACGCCCGCGCAGCTGGACTCGCTGGCCAAGCTGCTGGACACGCCTGCGGGTGATTTGCGCCGCCGTCTCGTGGACGAGGACAAGAACTTCGTCTATCTGAAGCGCCAGGTCTCGATGGACGTGGCCGACAAGATCAAGCAGCTTGGTCTGCCCGGCGTGCACCAGCAGCCTGAAACCCGCCGCTACTACCCGGACGGCGACGTGATGGCCCACGTGGTGGGTTTCAACAGCGTCGAAGACCAGGGCCAGGAAGGCGTCGAGCTGACGTTCAACCAGCAGCTGTCGGGACGCCCGGGAAGCCGCCGGGTCATCAAGGACCGGTTGGGCCGCGTCATCGAAGACGTACAGGCCGTCACGTTGCCGGTGGACGGCCGCGACCTGCGCCTGTCCATCGACACGCGCCTGCAGTACCTGGTGTTCAAGGAACTGAAGGACGCCATGGACAAGCACCGCGCCAAGGGTGCGACGGCCGTGGTCGTGGACGTGCACACGGGCGAGATCCTGGCGCTGGCCAACGTGCCGACCTTCGATCCGAACAATCGCGAAACCTTCCATGGCGCCAACCTGCGCAATCAGGCGATCACGGATACGTTCGAGCCGGGCTCCATCATGAAGCCCTTTACCGCCGCGCTGGCGCTGGACCTGGGCCGCATCAGCACGTCGACGCAGTTCGAGACGGGCAACGGCCGGTTCACGTATCAGGGCAGCACGATCAGCGACGTGAGCCGCAATGGCACGCTGGACGTGGCGGGTGTGCTGCGCAAGTCCAGCAACATCGGCATGACGATGATCTCCGAGAAGCTGGAATCCCGCGAAATGTGGGACCGCTTCACCGAATTGGGCCTCGGCCAGGCACCGCAAGTGGGATTCCCCGGCGCCGCACCCGGCCGTCTGCGTCCGTGGGAACGCTGGCGCCTGATTGAAAAGGCCACGATGGCCTATGGCTACGGCCTTTCCGTGTCGCTGCTGCAAGTGGCGCGCGCCTATACCGTCTTTGCCCGTAACGGCGACATGGTGTCGCTGACCCTGGTCAAGCGCGATAGCGATCCGACCAGCGTGAAGATCTACTCGCAAAAGACGACCGCGCTGGTGCGCGCCATGCTGGAGGCCGCCACCGGTCCCGATGGCACGAAGGCCGCGCAGGTGCAGGGTTACCGCGTAGCGGGCAAGAGCGGCACCGCGCGCAAGATCGTGGACGGCAAGTACAGCACGCAACGGTACCGCAGCTCGTATGTGGGTTTTGCCCCGGTGTCGGATCCCAAGATCGTGGTGGCCGTGTCCATCGACGAACCGACGATCGGCGGTTATTACGGCGGCGCCATTGCCGCGCCCGTGTTCTCCCATATCGTGGGGGGGAGCCTGAGGCTGATGGGGGTGCGGCCCGACGCACCGTTTGAATCCACGATTGTTGCTGGTATCAAGGAGCCAGGCAGATGAGCGCCAACGGCTTCCTCTCTTCCCCTGTCGCCACGGTTGCCGAGACCGTGGCGTGGTTGCATGAGCGCGTGTCGTTGACCGCGCATCTCAAACTGGACTCGCGCGACATCGAGCCGGGCGACGTGTTCGTCGCGTGCCCGGGACTGTCGAGCGATGGCCGTCTCTATATAGATAAGGCGTTGGCGCTGGGCGCCAGCGCGGTGCTGTTCGACGCGCCCGCCACCGATGCCGTGCAAGCCGCGTCGGCCGGCACGCCGATGCTTGCCGTGACGGGCCTGCGCTCGCTGCTGGGCGAACTGGGCGACACCTGGTATGGCAGGCCGTCGGCCGCGCTGGCCGTGGTTGCCGTGACCGGCACCAATGGCAAGACTTCTTCGGTGCAATGGATTGCCCATGCGCTGAGCCGCAACGACAAGGCTTGCGGCACCATCGGCACGCTGGGCGCCGTGCTGCCCGACGGTCAGACGCTGGGCGGCAGCCTGACGACGCCGGACGTGCTGACCGTGCACCGCACGCTGGCCGCGATGCGCGACGCCGGCGCGAAGGCCGTGGCCATGGAGGCCTCGTCGATCGGTATCGAGCAAGGCCGCATGGATGGCGTGCGCGTGGCGTTGGCCGCTTTCACGAATTTGACGCGCGACCATCTGGACTATCACGTCACGATGGAACGCTACGAAGCGGCCAAGGCGCGCCTCTTCCGCTGGCCCGGCCTGAGCGCCGCGGTGATCAATGCCGACGATGAGGCGGGGCGCCGGATGCTGGCCAGCCTGCCGGACGGCGTGACGCCAATGGGTTACAGCCTGAGCGACGATCCCGCGATCCCCGCCGCGATGCGCGCGCGCGACCTGCAGGCCACGTCGCAGGGGCAGATCTTCACGCTGGTGTCGCCGCATGGCGAAGCCCAGATCGTGACGCGTCTGCTGGGAGCGCATAACGTTTCGAACCTGCTGCTGGTGGCGGGCGTGCTGTACAAGCTGGGCCTGCCGTTCGCGCAGATTGCGCGCGAACTGGCGGCGACGGATCCTGTCGATGGCCGCCTGCAGACCGTTGAACCGGCAGTCAGTTTGCCAGCGCACACGGCGCGCGGTCCGTTGGTGGTCGTGGATTACGCGCATACGCCGGACGCGTTGTCCCGCGCGTTGCTGGCGCTGCGTGCCGTCGCCACGGCGCGTTCCGGCCGCCTCATCTGCCTGTTCGGCTGCGGCGGCGAGCGCGACCCGGGTAAGCGCCCGGTGATGGGCGCGATTGCTGCGGAACTGGCCGACCACGTGGTGGTGTCCAGCGACAACCCGCGTACCGAGTCGCCCGAGGCGATCGTTCAGCAGATCCTGGCCGGCGTTCCCGAAGCGGCGCACGCTGACGTGCAAGTCGACCGTGCGCGCGCCATCCTGCAGACGATCTGGGCGGCCTCGCCGGAAGACGTGGTGCTGCTGGCGGGCAAGGGGCACGAAACCTACCAGGACATCGGCGGCGAAAAGCTGCCTTTCGATGATCGTGAATGGGCGCGTGTGGCGTTGCTGCTGCAGCAGACGCCGGGCGTGTCCACCGATACGCGCCGCATCGGCGAAGGAGAGCTGTTCGTTGCGCTGGTAGGCGAGAATTTCGACGCGCACGATTACCTGGATCAGGCCGCCTCGCGCGGCGCTTGCGCCGCGCTCGTCGCGCACCGTGTTGCCGATGCCGGACTGCCGCAGCTTGTCGTGGGCGATACGCGCGTGGCGCTGACGCGCATCGGCGCTGCCTGGCGCACCCGGTTTACGTTGCCCGTGGTGGCGGTGGCCGGCAGCAATGGCAAGACGACGACCAAGGAAATGATCTCCGCGATGCTCGCCGAATGGCAGGGCGAAGCAGGTCGCCTGGCCACGGCCGGCAATCTGAACAACGACATCGGCGTGCCGCTGACCTTGCTGCGCCTGCGGGCCGGGCATCGTGCCGCCGTGTTCGAGCTGGGCATGAACCATCCCGGCGAAATCGCGCAGCTTGCCGCCATGGCCGCGCCGACCGTCGCGCTCGTCACCAATGCGCAGCGTGAGCATCAGGAATTCATGCACACCGTCGAGGCGGTCGCGCACGAGAACGGCGCCGCGATTGCCGCGTTGCCGGCCGATGGTGTCGCCGTGTATCCGGGTGACGAACCCTACGCGGCCATCTGGGATGCGCTGGCAGCGCCGCGCCGCGTGCTGCGGTTCGGGTTGCAGCCTGGCCTGGACGTCTACGCGGAACAGATCATTGCGGAAGTGGACGCCACGCGCTGCCGTGTCGTGACCCCGGTCGGCGTTGCCGACCTGATGCTGCCGGTGGCGGGATTGCACAACCTGCGCAACGCGCTGGCCGCCATCGCCAGCGCCATTGCCGCGGGGGCGCCGCTCGAGACCGCGGTGCGTGCGCTGGCCGGATTCAGCCCGGTGGCCGGACGCATGCAGCACAAGCGAATGAGTGACGGAACGTTGCTCATCGATGACACCTACAATGCCAACCCCGATTCGGTTCGCGCGGCCATCGATGTGCTTGCGCGTATCGGCGGCACGCGCGCCCTGGTGCTGGGCGACATGGGCGAAGTCGGGGACAACGGCCCGGCCATGCACGTCGAGGTGGGCAATTACGCGCGCGAGCATGGGCTCGACGCATTCATCACGCTAGGCGAAGCCAGCCGGGCGGCAGCCGCCGCATTCGGTCCTGGCGCGCACGCCTGCGCATCGGTAGACGAAGTCGTTGCCGCCTTGCGCGGCTTGCGCCCGTCCTGCGTATTGGTAAAAGGATCGCGCTTTATGCGCATGGAGCGGGTAGTGACGGCTTTTTCTTTGAATGACGGTACGGCAGCCGCGGGGCAGGGAGAGCAGCATGCTGCTTGAGATCGCCCGCCTGCTTTCCGATGATGTTCGCGCGCTGGGCGTGTTCGAATACATCACCCTGCGCGCCGTGCTGGCGTGCGCGACGGCGCTGGTGATTGGCCTGGTGGCCGGTCCGCGCGTCATCCGCAAGCTGACCGAAATGAAGATCGGCCAGGCTGTGCGCACCTACGGCCCCGAAACGCATCTGGTCAAGACCGGCACGCCGACCATGGGCGGTGTCCTGATTCTGATCTCCATCGCCATCAGCACCTTGCTGTGGGCGGACTGGACCAACCGCTTCGTGTGGGTCGTGCTGCTGGTCACCTTCGGGTTTGGCTGGATCGGCTGGCGCGACGACTACCGCAAGGTGGTCTACCGCGACCCCGAAGGCATGCCGGCGCGGCAAAAGTTCTTCTGGCAAGCCACCATCGGCATGGTGGCCGCGGTGTATCTGGCGTTCGCGGTGTCCGCGCCCGCCAACACTGAACTGTGGCCTCTGTTCAAGGCCTGGGTGGGCAGCGGTTTCACGATGGCCTTGCCGACGCGCGCCGACCTGATCGTGCCGTTCTTCAAGACGGTGAGCTATCCGCTGGGCGTGCTCGGTTTCGTGGCGCTGACCTGGGCGGTGATCGTCGGCACCAGCAACGCCGTGAACCTGACCGACGGGCTGGATGGGCTGGCCATCATGCCGACCGTGATGGTTGGCAGCGCGCTGGGCATCTTCGCCTACGTGGTCGGCCGCGTGGACTATTCGAAGTACCTGCTGTTCCCGTACATTCCCGGCGCATCGGAATTGATGGTGCTGTGCGCGGCGATCGGGGGCGCGGGGCTCGCATTTTTATGGTTCAACGCGTATCCGGCGCAAGTGTTCATGGGTGACGTCGGCGCGCTCGCGTTGGGCGGCGCGTTGGGCACGATCGCGGTCATCGTGCGCCAGGAAATCGTGCTGTTCATCATGGGCGGCGTGTTCGTCGTCGAGACCCTGTCGGTGATGATCCAGGTGACCTGGTTCAAGTACACGAAGCGACGTTATGGAACAGGTCGACGCATTTTCCGAATGGCCCCGTTGCATCATCACTTTGAAGTGGGCGGCTGGAAGGAAACCCAGGTGGTCGTGCGTTTCTGGATCATCAGCATGATGCTGGTGCTGATTGGCCTCTCTACGCTGAAGTTGCGATGAACATGATGGAAACCTCCCGCGCTGACGCGCCGCTCGTGCTGATCCTCGGATTGGGCGAGACGGGTGTCGCCGCCGCACGCTGGTGCGCCCGACAGGGCGCCCGCTTGCGCGTGGCCGACACGCGCGCGGAACCGGGAGGCTTGGCCGCGCTGCGCGAAGCGTTGGCGCAAAACGAAGTGGAATACCGCCTGGGCTGCGACGAGTCGTTTGCCACCGATCTGCTGGACGGCGTGTCGCAGGTTGTGCTGAGTCCGGGTCTGGCGCCCACGCAGGCGCCCGCCGCCGATGTGCTGCGCGAGGCCGAGGCCCGCGGCATTGAAGTCGTCGGCGAGATCGAACTGTTTGCCCGCGCGCTGGCGGATCTGGCCGCCGACCGCGAATACCGCCCAAAACTGCTCGCCGTGACCGGCACCAACGGCAAGACCACCGTCACCGCGTTGACCCGGCAACTGGTCGACGCCAGCGGCCTGACGGTGATCGCCGCCGGCAACATCAGCCCCGCGGCGCTGTCCGCGCTGATGGACGCGCTGGACACGGACGCGCTGCCGCAGGTGTGGGTGCTTGAACTGTCCAGCTTCCAGCTTGAAACCACCCGCACGCTGATGGCCGACGCGGCTGTCGTGCTGAACGTGACCCAGGATCACCTGGACTGGCACGGCGGCATGCAGGCCTATGCCGATGCCAAAGGACGCCTTCTGAAGATGGCGCGCGTCGCCATCGTCAATCGCGACGATCCGATGACCGTCGATATGGTGTCGTCGCTCAACGCCATGAACGTGCGCAGCTTTGGCCGCGATGTGCCGGAGCTGGTGGGCGACATGGGTCTTGAATTGGGACAGGGCGTGGCGTGGCTGACGGCCTGCGAGTCCAACGATTTCGACGAGCCCGCGCCACCCACGCGGCGCAAGAAGGACGCGCCCGAACCGGTGCGCGCCAAGGGCCGCATGAGCCGCCTCATGCCCGTGGACGCACTGCGCATCAGGGGCATCCACAACGCGCTGAACGCGCTGGCTGCATTGCAGCTTGCCCGCTGCCTGGATCTGGGTTGGGGCGCCATGCTGCGCGCATTGCGTGACTACGCGGGCGAGCCGCATCGCGCCGCGTTTGTGCGCACGATCGGTGGCGTCGACTACATCAATGACAGCAAGGGCACCAACGTGGGCGCCACAGTGGCCGCGCTGGAAGGCTTGGGCCAGCCAGTGGTGCTGATCGCAGGCGGCCAGGGCAAAGGCCAGGATTTTTCGCCGTTGATCCCCGTGGTCTCGCGCCACGCGCGCGCGGTGATGCTGATCGGCCTGGATGGCCCGGAAATCGGCCGCGTGCTGGCGCCGACCGGCGTCAAGTGCCTGACTGTCGAGACCCTGCGCGACGCCGTGCGCGGCGCGGCCGAACTGGCGCAGCCAGGCGACGCCGTGCTGCTGTCGCCGGCCTGCGCCAGCCTGGACATGTTCCGCAATTACCCGCATCGCGGGCAGGTGTTCGTGGAAGAGGTCGAAGACCTGGCCCGCGACCGTGGAGAGGTGGCATGAACCGCAACGCCGCCTCCTGGGCAAATTCCGTGACGCGTGGCGCCGAGGCCGCACGATGAGCCTGATCGCCGACCTCACCGCCAGCGTCAATGCCGTACGGCCCGGCCGTACCCGCATGCGCAACTTCGACATGCCGCTCGTGATCGCGGCGTCGACGTTGCTGCTGCTCGGCCTGCTGATGGTGTATTCGGCGTCGATCGCGTTGGCCGACGGTCCGCGCTATGCGTCCTATGGCCGCTATTACTTCGTGATCCGCCACGGTCTCTTTGTAAGCGCGGGCCTGGTTGGCGCCGCCGTGGTGCTGGCGATCCCCATCCGGGTCTGGCAGCGCCTGGCCGTGCCGCTTTTCGTGGTGACGATGGTGTTGCTGGTGGCGGTGCTGATTCCCGGCATCGGCCGCGAAGTCAACGGCGCGCACCGCTGGATCCCGCTGGGGCCGCTGAACTTCCAGCCGTCCGAACTGATGAAGCTTGCCGCCTTGCTGTACGCGGCTGACTACACGGTGCGCAAGCAGGAGCACATGCAGGCCTTTGCCCGCGGCTTCCTGCCGATGGCGTTCGCGCTGGCCGGCGTTGGCATGCTGCTGCTGCTCGAGCCCGACCTGGGCGCGTTCATGGTGATCGTCGCCATCGCCATCGGCATCCTCTTCCTGGGCGGCATCAACGGCAAGTATTTCAGCAGCCTGCTCGCCGTGCTGGTGGGCACGTTCCTGATGCTGATCTGGCTGTCGCCGTGGCGCCGTGCGCGTCTGTTCGCCTACCTGGATCCCTGGAACGAAGACAATGCCTACGGCAGCGCGTACCAGCTTTCGCACTCGCTGATTGCGCTGGGCCGCGGCGAATGGTTCGGCGTGGGCCTGGGCGCCAGCGTCGAAAAACTGCATTACCTGCCCGAGGCGCACACCGACTTCCTGATGGCGGTGGTGGGCGAGGAACTGGGCTTTGCCGGCGTCATGCTGGTAATTTCGCTGTTTGCTCTCATCGTCTATCGCGGTTTTGACATCGGCCGCCAGGCCATCGCCATGGAGCGCACGTTCGCCGGCCTGGTCGCGCACGGCGTGGCCATGTGGTTTGGCGTGCAGTCGTTCATCAACATGGGCGTGTGCCTGGGTTTGCTGCCCACCAAGGGCCTGACGCTGCCGCTGATGAGCTACGGCGGCTCGGGCGTGGTGATGAACCTGTGCGCGCTGGCCATGCTGATCCGGGTCGACGTGGAAAACCGCATCATGATGCGCGGAGGACGGGTATGACCGCCGCCCGCACCATCCTGATCATGGCCGGCGGCACCGGCGGCCACATCATGCCGGGTCTCGCCGTGGCCGATGTGCTGCGCGCGCGCGGCTGGCGCGTGCTGTGGCTGGGCAATCCCGACAAGATGGAAGGCCGCCTCGTGCCGCCGCGCGGCATCGAGCTGGTGCCGCTGCACTTCCAGGGCGTGCGCGGCAAGGGCGCGTCCGCGCTGCTCAAGCTGCCGTTCCTGCTGCTGCGCGCGTTCGCCCAAGCGTGGTCGCGGCTGTCCGACGTGCGCCCCGACGTGGTGCTGGGCATGGGCGGCTACGTGGCGTTCCCGGGCGGCGTGATTGCCGCGCTGCGCGGCACGCCGCTGGTCGTGCATGAACAGAATGCCGTCGCTGGCACCGCCAACAAATGCCTGGCGAAGATGTCGCGCCGCGTGCTGAGCGGATTCCCCGGCGTGCTGCCCAAGGGCGAAGCCATGGGCAATCCGGTGCGCGCCGACCTGTGCGCCTTGCCGGACCCCGCCGAACGCTATGCCAGCCGCAGCGGCCCGCTGCGCGTGCTGGTGGTGGGCGGCAGCCTGGGGGCGCAAGCCTTGAATGCCACCGTGCCGCAGGCGCTTGCGCGTCTGCCGCTTGGCCACCGGCCGACGGTCGTCCACCAGGCCGGTGAACAACATTTGCCGGCGCTGCAGCAGGCGTACGCCCAGGCGGGAGTACAAGCCGACTGCCGCGCCTTCATCGACGACATGGCGGGCGCCATGGCCGACGCCGATCTGCTGATCTGCCGCGCGGGCGCCATGACGGTGTCCGAAGTGGCGGCCGCCGGCGTCGCGGCGCTGTTCGTGCCGTTCCCCCACGCCATCGACGACCACCAGACCGCCAACGCGCGCTTCCTGAGCGATGCGCAGGCCGCCTGGCTGCAGCCGCAGACCGCCATGACGCCCGAGTGGCTGGCGGACTGGCTGAGCCAGCGCACCCGACAAGAACTCGAGGCTGTCGCCGTCCGGGCCCGCGCGCATGCGCGTCCCGACGCGGCCGCCCATATCGCCGACGTCTGTGAACAAGCAGCGGGGCGTTCATCATGAAACACAGAATTCAACATATCCATTTTGTAGGCATCGGCGGTTCGGGCATGAGCGGCATTGCCGAAGTGCTGCTGAACCTGGGCTACGACATCAGCGGTTCCGACCTGAACGAGTCGGCGGTGACGCGCCGCCTGGCCGCGCTGGGCGTGAAGATCGCGATCGGCCATGCCGCCAGCAACGTCACGGGCGCCAGCGCCATCGTCACGTCCACCGCGGTGGCGGGCGACAACCCCGAAGTGATCGCGGCGCGCTCGGCGCGCATCCCGGTGGTGCCGCGCGCCATCATGCTGGCCGAGCTGATGCGCTTGAAGCGCGGCATCGCCGTGGCCGGCACGCACGGCAAGACCACCACGACCAGCCTGGTCGCCAGCGTGCTGGCGGCGGGCGACCTGGATCCCACGTTCGTGATCGGCGGCCGGTTGAATTCGGCGGGCGCCAATGCGCGACTGGGGCAGGGTGACTACATCGTGGTCGAGGCCGACGAGTCGGACGCCTCGTTCCTGAACCTGCTGCCCGTGATGGCCATCGTGACCAATATCGATGCGGATCACATGGACACCTACGGGCACGACGTGGCGCGGCTCAAGAGCGCGTTCATCGAGTTCACGCAGCGCCTGCCGTTCTATGGCAGCGCCGTGCTGTGCTCGGACGACGCGAACGTGCGCGAGATCATGCCGTTCGTGTCGCGTCCCATCACGACCTACGGCCTGAACGAGGACGCGCAGGTGCGGGCGTATGAAGTGCGGCCGGACGGCACGCGCATGCGCTTTAACGTGCAGCGCACCCACCGTGACACGCTGCTGCCGCCCCTGAACGTCGAACTGAATCTGCCCGGCCTGCACAACGTGCGCAACGCGCTGGCCGCGATTGCCGTGGCGACCGAGCTGGGCGTGTCCGACGCCGCCATCTGCGAGGCGCTGGCTTCCTTCAAGGGCGTGGGCCGCCGCTTCACCCAGACAGGCGAATTCCCGGTGCCGGCCAACCATGGCGGCGGCACCTTCACGGTGATCGACGACTACGGCCACCATCCGGTCGAAATGTCGGCAACGCTGGCCGCGGCGCGCGGCGCTTGGCCCGACCGCCGCATCGTGCTGGCCTTCCAGCCGCACCGCTACACGCGGACGCGCGATTGCTTCGAGGATTTCGTGCGCGTGCTGGGCACCGCCGACGCGGTGCTGTTGACCGAGGTCTACGCCGCGGGCGAGCCCCCGCTGGTCGCGGCCGACGGACGCGCGCTGTCGCGGGCACTGCGCGTGGCCGGCAAGGTCGAGCCGGTGTTTGTGGAAGACGTGGCGGAACTGCCGCAGACCGTTGTGGATTTTGTGCGCGATGGCGACGTCGTCATCGTGATGGGGGCGGGTTCGATCAGCAAGGTCCCGGCCCAGGTGGGAGAGCTGGCATGAGCAAGCAATTCGGCAAGGTAGGTGTGTTGTACGGCGGCCGGTCCGCCGAACGTGAAGTCTCGCTCATGTCTGGAAAGGGCGTGCACGAGGCGCTGACCAGCGCCGGCGTGGACGCGCACCTGTTCGACACCGGCGAGCGCAGTCTTGCCGAGCTGGCTGATCAAGGCTTTGACCGCGTGTTCATCGCGCTGCACGGCCGTTACGGCGAAGACGGCACCCTGCAGGGCGCGCTGGAACTGTTGGGCATCCCTTACACCGGCAGCGGCCCGATGGCCTCGGCACTGGCCATGGACAAGACCATGACCAAGCGCATCTGGCTGCAGCACGGCCTGCCCACGCCTGACTTTGAAGTGCTGGACGAGGATACAGAACTGCGCCTGGTTCCGGACCGCCTGCAGTTGCCGCTGATCATCAAGCCGCCGCATGAGGGCTCGACCGTGGGCATCACCAAGGTCGTCGGCTATTCCGACATGAAGGAAGCCTACGCCGCGGCCGCGCAGTACGACAGCGAGGTCCTGGCCGAACAGTTCATCACCGGACGCGAGCTGACCGTGGCCGTGCTGGGCTCGGGCAAGGCGGCGCACGCGCTGCCCGTGATCGAGATCGCGGCGCCAGGCGGCAACTACGACTACGAACACAAGTATTTCTCCGACGACACGCAGTATTTCTGCCCGGCCGCCTTGCCCGCGGACGTCGCTGAAGAAGTCGCGCGGATTGCCGTCAAGGCGTATCAGACCCTGGGCTGCGAAGGCTGGGGCCGCGCCGATTTCATCCTCGATGCCGACAACCGGCCCTGGCTGCTTGAAATGAATACTTCGCCCGGCATGACCGGCCACTCCCTGGTGCCCATGGCTGCGAAGGCTGTGGGGATCAGCTATGCAGAATTGTGCGTGGCCATCCTGTCCGAGGCCTCGTGCAAGGTGCACGGCCACGCCCGCAACGCTTGACCTGGATACTCCGTGTGGAACGACGCTCGTACTACCAACCTGATCGCCAACACGCTCGCCGTGCTGGCGGTTGCCGCCATGCTCATCGCGGGCGTGGTGTGGGTAGCGCAGCGTCCGTATTTCACGCTGTCGGCGATCGAGCTGGAATCAATGCCGGACACCGAGCTGCACTACGTGTCGACGGGCGCCGTGCGCTCGGCGATCGCGGGCCGCGTGAAGGGCAACTTCTTCACGGTGGACCTGGACGACGCGCGAGAGATCTTCGAATCGGTGCCGTGGGTCCGGCATGCCACCGTGCGGCGGATCTGGCCGAACGTGCTGCGCGTGCGCATCGAAGAGCAGCAGCCCCTGGCGCTGTGGAACGAAAACCAGATGATCAACACCTGGGGCGAGGCGTTCACGGCCAACACGGGCGAGGTGGACGACGATACGGTGCTGCCGCAGTTCTCCGGACCCGACGGCACGGAGGCGCTGGTCGTGCAGCGCTATGCCGAATTGGCGCGCTGGTTCGCGCCGCTGGACATGCATGTGGAAAAGTTGGAACTGAGCCCGCGTTACGCCTGGCGCGTCGTGCTTTCCAACGGCATGCTGCTGGACCTTGGCCGCGATCCGGGCGCCGATGCGCCGGACCCGCATGGCCTGCCCGGCGCCTTGCCGTTCGCGGCTCGTATTCAACGCTTTGTGCAGGCGTGGCCCACCGTGGCGGGACGCCTGGAAGGGCGCTCCATCACGCAGGCCGACCTGCGATATCCGAATGGTTTCGCCCTGGCGCTGGCCCCGTTGCCCGCGTCGGAAACCAAATCCAAATCCACACCGAAACCTCCCAAGAAACGCTAACGCCATGACCCGTGACATCAAGGACCTTATCGTCGCCCTCGATATCGGCACCAGCAAGGTGGTGGCTGTGGTGGCTGAAATCCTGCCTGAAGGCCGCTTCGAAGTGCTAGGCCTGGGCCAGCACGAATCGCGCGGCATGCGCAAGGGCGTGGTCGTCAATATCGAGACCACTGTGAATTCCATCCAGCGCGCGCTTGAAGAAGCCGAGCTGATGGCAGATTGCAAGATTCGAGACGTCTACACCGGCATCGCCGGCAGCCATATCCGCAGCTTCAATTCCAGCGGCATGGTCGCCGTGAAGGACAAGGAAGTCACCGCCACCGACGTCGCCCGCGTCATCGAGACCGCCAAGGCGGTGAACATCCCGACCGACCAGCAGGTGCTGCACGTGCTGACGCAGGAGTTCATCGTCGACGGCCAGGAAGACATCCGCGAACCCATCGGGATGAGCGGCCTGCGCCTGGAAGTGCGCGTGCACATCGTGACAGGCGCGGTCAGCGCCGCGCAGAACATCGTCAAGTGCGTGCGCCGCTGCGGCCTGGAAGTGCAGGACCTGATCCTGCAGCCGCTCGCCTCCAGCCTGGCCGTGCTGACGGCTGACGAAAAGGAACTGGGCGTCGTTCTCGTCGATATCGGCGGCGGCACGACCGACGTGGCCATCTTCACCGGCGGCGCAATCCGCCACACCGCCGTGCTGCCCATCGCCGGCGATCAGATTACCAACGACATCGCGGCGATGCTGCGCACGCCCACGCCCGATGCCGAAGAAATCAAGCTGCGCTACGGCGTCGCCAAGCAGGTGCTGGCCAGCCCGGAGGAGTCCGTGGAAGTGCCGGGCCTGGGCGACCGCGGCCCCCGCCAGGTCAAGCGCCAGGCGCTGGGCGCGGTGATCGAGCCGCGCGTCGAAGAACTGTTCACGCTGGTGCAACAGGTGGTGCGCGATTCCGGCTACGAGGACCTGCTGGCTTCCGGCGTGGTCCTGACCGGCGGATCCGCGCAGCTGCCCGGCATGATCGAACTGGCCGAGGACGTGTTCCTCAAGCCGGTTCGCGTGGCGGTGCCCGAGTACGAAGGCAGCCTTGCCGACGTGATGCGCAATCCGCGCTTCTCGACGGTGATGGGGCTGCTGCAGGAAGCGCGCATGCAGCGTGTGCGCGGCCGCAAGGTGGCTGCGCAGACGGGCAACTTCAAGAGCCTGCTTGCGCGCATGAAGGAGTGGTTTATGAATTAAAGGGTGCAGGTTGGGGCCTGCTCCTTGGTGCGAACCGCGGCAGTTTTGCGGGGAGCGCCAGAAAGAGGAGGCGTCTCAAACCCGTGGCGGGCCTATGTAGCCGGCGTCGGCTTTGAGGCGATTCACAAAAGATAGGTTGTCGGGGAATTTTTGTGATTTGCAAAATCGGACTTGTGAGGGAGTCATCATGATGAACTTTGAGATGCTTGAGAACAACACCAAAGGGACCGTAATCAAGGTCGTTGGTGTGGGTGGTGCGGGCGGCAATGCCGTGGCGCACATGATTCGCAGCGGTGTGCACGGGGTGGATTTCATCTGCGCCAATACCGATGCGCAAGCGCTGGCGGCAACCAATGCGCCGGTGCAGATCCGCCTGGGCCGGACCGGCCTTGGCGCGGGCGCCAAGCCCGAGCAGGGACGCGCGTCGGCTGAAACCGCGCGTGAGGAAATCCGTGCCGCGCTGAACGGCGCGCACATGGTCTTCATCACCGCGGGCATGGGCGGCGGCACCGGTACCGGTGCAGGTCCGGTCGTGGCCGAAGTGGCGAAGGAACTGGGCATCCTGACCGTGGGCGTGGTCACCAAGCCTTTCACCTTTGAAGGCAACAAGCGCCTGAAGATGGCCGAGGACGGTATCTCGGAACTGGCCAAGCACGTGCATTCGCTCATCGTGGTGCTCAACGAGAACCTCTATGAACTGATGGACGAGGACGCGACGCAGGAAGACTGCTTCCGTTCGGCCGACGACATCCTGCACAACGCGTGCGCGGGTATCGCCGAAATCATCAACGTCGAAGGCAACGTCAACGTCGACTTCGAAGACGTCAAGACGATCATGGGCGAGCAGGGCCAGGCCATGATGGGCACGGCGTCGGCATCGGGCGCGGATCGCGCACGTGTTGCCGCCGAGCACGCCATTGCTTGCCCGCTGCTGGAAGGCGTGGATCTGAACGGCGCGCGTGGCGTGCTGGTCAACATCACCGCCAGCCGCTCGCTGAAGATGCGCGAAACGCGCGAAATCATGGAAACGATCCGCAGCTACGCTTCGGACGACGCGACCGTGATCTTCGGCACCGCCTACGACGAGTCCATGGGCGAAAACCTGCGTGTCACGGTGGTTGCAACCGGCCTTGGCCGCGCGCAAGCCCGTCCGCAATTGGTGCAGACCACCGCTGAAGTGCTGCGCACCGGCACCGACAACATGCCCATGGGCACGATGCCGGCCGGTCAAGGCGGTGATTACCGCAACCTGGACATGCCGTCTGTCATGCGCAATCCGCGCAGCCAGGCGTCGGCCCAGGTGCGCGCGCTGGAAAGCTCGGGGATGGATCATTTCGACATCCCGGCCTTCCTGCGTAAGCAGGCGGACTGAACCTAGAGCCGGTCAACGGCTCTAACTGCACTCCCTCATCTCCGGCTCGCCTGTCCCCACGGGCGAGCCGGAGGCAGAGCGGTCCGTGTTTCCCTTGCACGTTAAATAAGGGACGGAGGTTTCGGTCGGTCTGAGCGCCAGTTTGAATGGCGGCAAGGATCGGACAGCGTTACAATACTTCGGTTACGCCGGCAATCCGTACTTATCTTGCCGGCTTCCGGGTTCAAAATTCCAAGTCTCATGTTCCGACAGCGCAGCATCCAGAATCTCGTCCGCACGACAGGCGTCGGCGTCCACTCCGGACGGCGGGTAGAGCTCACCCTGCGTCCGGCACAGCCCAACACCGGCATCGTCTTTCACCGTGTGGATCTGCCGCAGGTCGTTGACCTGCCCGCGCAAGCCACGGGCGTGGGCGATACCCGCATGGCGTCCGTGCTGCAGCAGGGCAATGTTCGCGTGTCGACCGTGGAGCATCTCATGTCGGCGTTGGCCGGCCTGGGTATCGACAACCTGCACGTCGACCTCACTGCCGAAGAAGTCCCCATCATGGACGGCAGCGCGGCGACGTTTGTGTACCTGTTGCGCTCGGCGGGCATCGTCGAGCAGAACGCGCCCAAGCAATTCATCCGTGTCCTGAAGCCGGTGGAAGTGCGTGAAGGCGAAGGACGCACCGAGAAATGGGCCCGTCTCGAACCCCATGAAGGGTACGCGCTGGCCTTCTCGATCGACTTTCGCCACCCCGCCATCGACTCCACGGCAAATTTTGCCGAAATCGATTTCGCCACGCATTCGTACGTGCGCGAGATCGCGCGGGCACGCACGTTTGGTTTCGTGAATGAAGTCGAGGCCTTGCGGTCGATGGGCCTGGCCCGCGGCGGCAGCCTGGATAACGCCATCGTCATGGACGAGTACCGTGTGCTGAACAGCGACGGGCTGCGTTACGACGATGAATTCGTCAAGCACAAGATCCTGGACGCCATCGGCGACCTGTACCTGCTGGGCAAACCGCTGGTGGCGCGCTATGTGGCGTGCAAGTCAGGCCACGGCCTGAACAACCAGCTCGCCCGCGCGCTGCTCGAGCAGCGCGACGCCTGGGAAATCGTCACGTACGAATCGCAGGCAGAAGCGCCCCAGGCGTTTCGCCACGAATGGAAGCTGGCCTGACGCCAGGCTTTCCGCTGAACCCGCGCAGGGGCCTGACCCCAATCCCGCGCGGGTTTCGGTTTAGATTCCCGCCTGGGTTTCTACTTTGGGACGACGCTGGCCGTCATCCCCTCGCGCGGTAGTCGCAATCCGGTAGCAAACCATCCGGCCATCGGTCTGAAAAGTTGGTTTCGCGACGTTTCCGGACCCCCGAGTTGCCGGACAAAGCCCGGTTGCTCAGCTACTCTTGTGATGCCTCAAGAGCTTGGCGACAGCATCGGCCAACGGACCCGGCCGCAGATTGTCGTGCAGCGTTTCGAACGCGCCCAATGCCTTGTCGTTCAGGGGCTGCGCCTCTTTGGGAGGGCGCGGCTGACGGGCGCCGGGCTTGGGTAACCCGGCTTGTACCTTGATGGCAATTTCGTTAAGGTTCCAGCCCTGGTCCGCCAGTGACCGCGCGATGCGCGGCGCCAACTGACGCATCTTGGCCGCGTGCGCGGCGGTGGGCACCACCAGATGCAGACACAGGTTTTCCAGCTTGGCGACCTGGCACACAGCACCCAGCGGGGCGGGCAACACCGCCGCCACCGCGTACTGAATTTGCAGATGCTTGCGGGCAGTCGCCAATACACCGGCGCCCCGCATGTCATGACCCAGCCATCCCAGGGCGGTATTTTCACCGCGCCGGCTGGTACTGGAACGTTGACGGTATGAAGCGGGTCTATTCATGCCGGCTTTAAAAGAATTAGGAAGCAAACCTTGAAGATCGTGATTATGCACGCCCGGGACGGGCAGGACGGGCATCTCACCCTGGGCGGCGCGCGACTGGCGTTGTTTCTGGGGGGCGCCTTGATTACCGCGGCCATTTTTGGCGCAGCGCTTCAACGATACATCACTCCCATCCTTCCCGCCGTCCACACGATGGGATGGCCGCTTTCCGAGCAGCCTGGGCGCGACGCCGATTTCCTGCGTGAAAACATGAATCTGCTGGCCTCGAAGGTGGGCGCACTGCAGGCCAAGCTGGTCAGCATTGACGGCCTCGGCCAGCGCGTGGCCAAGGTGGCGGGCGTGGCTTATACCGACCCCGAATTGGCTCAGCAGCTTGCGTCGGCGCAGCCTGAGGCGCCGGCTCACCCCGAAGCCACGCAGGTCATGGACGACCTCTTCACCGACCATCCGCCGCCCAGCGCGGCGTCGGCCGAGGCGTTGGGCCGGCAGCTCGACGAGATCCAGGCACGGCTGTCGCAGCAGACCGACAACCTGAAGCTGCTGGATGCGGCGCTCACCAAGCGTTCGGCGGATCAGGCGCGCATGCCGACCGCCATGCCGATTACCGATTACCCCTATCTGTCGTCTTCGTATGGCTGGCGCCGCAACCCGGTGACGGGCCGCTCGGCCATGCACGAAGGACTGGATTTCGCCGCGCCCTCGGGCACGCCGATCCTGGCCGCGTCCGGCGGCGTGGTGCTCGAGGCCAAGTGGGCCCCCGGCTTTGGCAACATGGTCGAAATCGACCACGGCGACGGCCTGATCACCCGCTATGCCCATGCGTCCTCGTTGCTGGTCAAACAGGGCGATCTGGTTGAGCGCGGTCAGCAGGTGGCGCGCGTGGGCAGTTCCGGCCGATCTACCGGGCCGCACCTGCATTTCGAGGTCCGTCTTGCCGGGCAGCCGCTGGATCCGCGCCTCTTTCTGGGGCCCCAGCCTCAGCACGCGCCGCCCACGGTTGCGCAGGCCGCCGCGCCGTGAACCCTTCGCGGGTTGGCCGGTCAAACCGGCCAACAGTGCTACCCTGGTCATAGGTCCAGGCTATTACGCTCCAGGTGCGTTAAACTGGTTCGTTTCCCAGCGGACCCCCGCTCAACCAATAACATCAAGTCACGGGTGACGCTGCCCCAGGCGCTTTCGGGTGTGGTGTGGCTCGTGCGGCCGACATACGCATGGTTTCTCTGCTCAAAAAACTCATAGGTAGCCGCAACGACCGGCTGCTTAAGCAGTATCGCAAGCTGGTAACCCAGATCAATGGGCTCGAACCCAAGATCTCCGCGCTCTCCGACGCGGAACTGGCGGCCAAGACCGACGAATTCCGATCCCGCCACGCCCAGGGCACGTCCCTGGACGATCTGCTTCCCGAAGCGTTCGCCGTTGTGCGCGAAGCCGGCAAGCGGGTGTTCGGCATGCGGCACTTCGACGTGCAGATGCTGGGCGGCATCGCCCTGCATAACGGCAAGATCGCCGAAATGCGCACGGGTGAAGGCAAGACGCTCATGGCGACGCTGCCCGTCTACCTGAACGCCATCGCTGGCAAGGGTGTGCATGTGGTCACGGTGAACGACTACCTGGCCCGCCGCGATGCCGAATGGATGGGGCGCCTGTACCGGTTCCTGGGCATGTCCACGGGCGTGGTGGTGCCGCAGCAGCCGAACGAGGAAAAGAAGGCCGCGTACGCCGCCGACATCACGTACGGCACCAATAACGAATTCGGTTTCGACTACCTGCGCGACAACATGGAATTCCGTGTTGAGGACCGCCGCCAGCGCGTGCTGTTCTACGCCATCGTCGACGAAGTGGACTCGATCCTGATCGACGAGGCCCGCACGCCGCTGATCATCTCCGGCCAGGCCGAAGACCACACCGAACTCTACGTCCGCATGAACGCGGTGCCGCCGCTGCTCACGCGCATGGCGCACGAGCCCAAGCCGCAAGAGCCGGAACCCGAAGGCGATTACTGGGTCGACGAAAAGAGCCAGCAGGTCTACCTGTCGGAAGCCGGTCACGAACACGCCGAAGGCATTCTTGCCCGTCTGGGCATCCTGCCCGAAGGCGAATCGCTCTACGACCCGCGTCACATCGCGCTGATGCACCACCTGATGGTGGCGCTGCGTGCCAACACCCTGTTCTTCCGCGACCAGCAGTACGTCGTGCAGGACGGTGAAGTGGTGATCGTGGACGAATTCACGGGCCGCCTGATGGTGGGCCGCCGCTGGTCCGATGGTCTGCACCAGGCCGTCGAAGCCAAGGAAGGCGTGAAGATCCAGCACGAGAACCAGACGCTGGCGTCGATCACGTTCCAGAACTACTTCCGCATGTACGAAAAGCTGTCCGGCATGACCGGTACGGCCGACACGGAAGCGTACGAATTCCAGGAAATCTACGGGCTCGAAACGGTCATCATCCCGACCAACAAGCCCATGGTCCGCAAGGATCAGAACGACCAGGTCTTCAAGACCGACGGCGAGAAGTACAACGCCATCCTCGAAGACATCCGCGATTGCCACGAGCGCGGCCAGCCCGTGCTGGTCGGCACCACCAGCATCGAGAACTCCGAGCTGCTGTCCGGCCTGCTGAAGAAGGCCAAGCTGCCGCACGAGGTCCTGAACGCCAAGCAGCACGCCCGCGAAGCCGAGATCGTGGCTGAAGCCGGCAAGCCGGGTCACATCACGATCGCCACCAACATGGCCGGTCGCGGTACCGACATCGTGCTGGGCGGCAGCGTCGACAAGCAGGTCGACCTGATCCGCGCCGACGAATCGCTGTCCGAAGCCGAAAAGACGGCGCGCATCGACAAGATCCGCGCTGAATGGAAGCCGCTGAACGAACAGGTCAAGGCCGCGGGCGGCCTGCGCATCATCGGCACCGAGCGCCATGAATCGCGCCGTATCGACAACCAGCTTCGTGGCCGTGCCGGCCGCCAGGGCGATCCGGGCTCGTCCCGCTTCTACCTGTCGCTGGAAGATTCGCTGATGCGCATCTTCGCGGGCGACCGCGTGCGCGCCATCATGGAACGCCTGAAGCTGCCCGAGGGCGAGCCCATCGAGGCCGGCATGGTCACGCGTTCGATCGAGACCGCGCAGCGCAAGGTGGAAGGCCGCAACTTCGACATCCGCAAGCAATTGCTGGAATACGACGACGTCTCCAACGACCAGCGCAAGGTGCTGTACTCGCAGCGCAATGACGTGCTGGAAGCCTCCAGCGTCGGCGCCACCGTGCAGAACCTGCGCGATGCCGCGGTGACCGATCTGTTCAACACGTACGTGCCGCCGGAATCGGTGGAAGAACAGTGGGACATCCCCGCGCTGCAAAAGGCGCTTGAAGCCGACTGGCACCTGCATCTGCCGCTGACGGAGATGCTGGAAAAGGAACCCAACCTGAACGACGAAGAACTGCGCGAACGCGTGGTTGCGGCGGCGCGCGATGCGTACCAGGCCAAGGTCGACCAGGTGGGCGAGGAATCGTGGTCGCAGTTCGAGCGCTCGATCATGCTGCAGGCGATCGACACGCACTGGCGCGAGCACCTGTCCGCGCTGGATTACCTGCGTCAGGGCATCCATCTGCGCGGCTATGCGCAGAAGAATCCCAAGCAGGAATACAAGCGCGAAGCCTTCGAGCTGTTCTCGGGCATGCTGGAACGCGTCCGCGACGACGTGGTGAAGGTGCTGATGACGGTGCGCGTGCAGTCGTCGGAACAGGTCGAGCAGGCCGAAGCCGAAGCGGCGCAGTCGCATGTGCAGAACGTGCAGTATCACCACTCCGACTACGACGAGGCGCTGGCTTCCGATGCGCAGGAGACGGGTGCGCAACCCGCGCGCAACGCACTGCCCAAGGTCGGCCGCAACGATCCGTGCCCGTGCGGCAGCGGCAAGAAGTACAAGCAGTGCCACGGTAAGTTGGTCTGATAAAAGGGGTTAGCCTTCATGCTGCATTCCGTTGGCCGCACTGAATTCGACCACGCCGTCGTCATGGTGCGCGACCGGCTGGATGCGCTGGCGCCCCATTACGAACGGCAGGGTTTTCATCTCAGCGACAAGGGTGTGCACAACCTGGGGTCGTGCAATCGCCTGATCGTGCTGGAAGGCACGTACGTCGAACTGCTGGGCTGGCCGCCGGGCGCGCCGCCCGCGCGCAAGGAAATTGCCGATTCGCCGTTTGGGCTGGAAGCGCTGGTGTTCCGGACCTATGACGCCGAGGCCACCTACAAGCGGCTGCAGGATGCCGGCTTTGCCGTCAATCCCGTGCAAGAACTGACCCGTCCGGCCATGCTGGACGGTCAGGAAGTCCAAGCCCGTTTCCACACCGTGCGCTTTGCCGAGCAGCCCTTGCCTGGCATCCGCATGTATTTCTGCCGGCACCTGACGCCCGAGTGCGTCTGGTCCCCCGATCTGATGGCGCATCCCAATGGCGCCCGCAGCCTGCAACGCATCGACGCGCGCGCGGCGGACGCCCGTGGCGTGGCCGAGCGTCTGGCGCTGGTCGCCGGGGTGACTGCCGAAGCCGCCAACGGCGGGTGGGACGTGCCGTTGGCGAACCTGCGTATTCACGTCCAGCAGGACGGCACTGCGCAGACGCCGGTCCTGTCCACGCTGACCCTCGAGAATCGCGACGGCGCGCACTACACGCTGGACACTGGGCTGTAGGCCGTCGCCGTCCAACCGTCCCCCGCGACTAGCCCGCCTCTACAGGCGGGCTTTTTCATGCCTGGCGGTTGCTTCCGGATCTGGGATTCCGCCCGGGTAGAACGCCACGCGCTTCGGGCAAACCCGGGTTGCCGCTCAAAGTGTATGCACTTTAGTATGCACTTCATTCCGACTGGAACTTTGCCACAGGCGATCCGGTATGACGCTGTCCCAACCCGCAACTCGACCCGCGACCCAACCCACTCCCCGCGCGGCCCGCACCTCGGCCGGGCAGGCGGAGCTGTATGGCGCCGTCAAGGCCATGGCGGTGCGGTTTGAGTTCAAGCCGGGCGAACGCATCAACGAGGTGGAGCTGGCGCGCCGGCTCAATGTAAGCCGCACACCGCTGCGCGAGGTACTGAACCAGTTGATGGTCGAGGGGTTTCTGACGCGCTCGGTCAACCGCGGCTTCATTGCCCGCCTGCTGGACGCCAAGCAGATCCACAGCCTCTACGAATACCGCGCGGTGCTGGAAGCCGGCATCGTGCGCGCGGCTTGCGAGCGCGCCACCGACGAGGAGCTTGCCAGCCTGCGCGCCTTCGTCGAACGTTCGCGCGACGAGCCCGACGACAGCGATGCGGCCCGGCTGCTGGAACTGGACGAAGCCTTTCACCTGGCGCTGGCCCGCTACTCCCGCAATGACGAATTCGTGCGTGCGCTGGAAAGCGTCAACGCGCGCATTCATTTTGTGCGCTGGATCGACATGCAGCAAGGGCGCCGCAGCCATACGCAAGGCGAACATCTGCGCATCGTGGACGCGCTGCAAAAGCGCGACATCGAGGCCTTGCCCGGCCTCATCAGCGCGCATATCGGCCGGCGGCTGGACCAGATCACCGATGTCATACGCACGGGTTTCTCAACGATTTACATGCGGGACCAGGCCGAACCCGCCACGGCAGTGCCGGCCAACACCACAACAGCAGGGGAAAACTGATGAATAGAACGATCAAGCGGACGCTGGCGGCGGTATGCACGCTGGCCGCGGCCGGGGGCGCCTTTGTCGCCGCGCCGGCAATGGCCGAGGAACGGCCGCTGATACTCGTCGTGCCGTATCCGCCGGGCGGCAGCACGGACATCCTGGCGCGCATTCTGCAGCCGCGCCTGTCGCAGCAGATGGGCGGCCGCGCGGTGGTCGTCGAGAACCGTCCGGGCGCCGCCAGCCAGATCGCCACGGCGTTCGTCGCGCGGGCCGAGCCGGACGGCAACACGCTGCTGGTCAGCTTCGACAACCACGGCATCAATCCGGCCGTGAAGCCCAAGCTGCCGTACGACACGTTCAAGGACTTTGTCGCCATTGGGCAGACGGTGCGCTTTCCGCTGGTGATCGGCGCAAATCCGAGCGTGCCTGGGGACAACCTGAAGGAGTTCCTGGCGGCGGCCGCCAAGCAGCCGCCCAACAAGTTCAACTATGCGTCCACGGGCGTGGGTTCGCTGAACCACCTGGCGCCGGAAGAGCTCAAGCGGCTGTCCAAGGTCGAGCTGTTGCACGTGCCTTACGGCGGCGGCGGACCGGCCATCCAGGCTGTGGTCGGCGGGCAAGCCAACATGACGTGGCTGAGCTTTGCGGCGCTACGCGGCCAGATTCAGGGCGGCAAGATCAAGCCGCTGGCCGTCGCGGGCGAAAAACGCCTGCCCGAGCTGCCCAACGTGCCGACCGTGGCCGAATCGGGCTTCCCGGGCTTCGTCGCCTATTCGTGGAGCGGCATGTTCGCCCCGAAGGGCACGCCCGAAGCCACCGTCAAGAAGCTGACGGCCGATTTCCAGGCGGTGCTGGCCGATCCCGAGATCAAGAAGAAGGTCACGGAAGCCGGCTTCGAGATCGTGGCTTCCGATGGTCCGGCGCTTGATGCGTACGTGAAGTCGGAATACGACCGCTGGAGCGCCTTCATCAAGAGCAGCAAGATCAATCTGGATAACTGAACGGCGTCGGGCCGGGGCGGCTGACCGCCGCCCCGGCCCGGCTCCCGAATTACGTGGAGATGACATGGAACACATGAACGGCGCCGAAGCGATGGTGCGGATGCTGCAACACAACGGCGTCAAACATATCTTTGGCCTGTGCGGCGACACCACCTTGCCGCTTTATGACGCGCTGTACCGCCTGGATCACGGCATGCAGCACATCCTGACGCGCGACGAGCGCAGCGCGGCCTACATGGCCGACGCCTATGCCCGCGTGACCGGCAAGGTCGGCGTGTGCGAAGGCCCGAGCGGCGGCGGTGCGACCTATCTGCTGCCCGGCCTGGTCGAAGCCAACGAATCGTCGATTCCCGTGCTGGGCATCACGTCGGACGTGGCCGTCGGCTCGCGCGGCAAGTATCCGCTGACCGAACTGGACCAGGAGGCGCTCTACCGCCCGCTGACCAAGTGGAACCGCACGATCGACCGCGCGGACCAGATCCCCGGCATGGTGCGCGCGGCCTTCCGCGCCATGACGACCGGCAAGCCCGGCTCGGCGCACCTGTGCTTTCCCTATGACGTGATGAAGCAGGAAGTGGATGCGTCCGACGTGTGGGCGCAGCCGGAGCACAGCAGCTTCCCGGCCATGCGCTTCGCGCCGGATCCCGCCGACGTGGCGCGCGCCGCGCAACGCCTGGTGGCGGCGCGCTCGCCGGTGATCATCTGCGGCGGCGGTGTCGTCATCGCCGGCGCCTGCGGCGCGCTGCAGGAAGTCGCCGAGGCCCTGAAGGCTGCGGTGTGCGTGACGGTGAGCGGGCAGGGCAGCCTGGCCGACACCCATCCGCTGAACGCGGGCGTGGTCGGGTCGAACGGCGGCGTGATGGCCACGCGCGATGTGGTCGCGGCTGCCGACGTGGTGCTCTTCGTGGGTTGCCGCGCTGGGTCGACCTCGACCGAGCACTGGCGCTTCCCGAACCGCAACGTGCCGATCCTGCACATCGACATCGACCCGATGGTGATCGGCGCCAACTACCTGACCGAAGTGGGTCTGGTGGGCGATGCCAAGCTGGCGCTCGAAGCGTTGTCCGCCGAAGTGCAGGCGCGCATCAAGCACCGGCCCTCCGACGCGGCCGACGGTGCGGTGCTGGCCGGACGCGCCAAGGAAGCGCGCCGCGCGCAGCTTGAGCCGCTGGCCGCCAGCCTGGATGCGCCCATCCGCCCCGAGCGCGTGGTGCAGTCGCTGAACCGCCTGCTGCCTGACGACGCGGTGGTCTGCGCGGACCCGGGCACGCCGTGCCCGTACTTTTCGGCCTATTACGACGTCTCGCGTCCTGGCCGCCACTTCATCACCAACCGCGCCCACGGCGCGCTGGGCTTTTCGATGTCGGCGGCGCTGGGCGCCTGGGTCGGCCGTCCGCAATCGAAGTGCGTGTCGGTGATGGGCGACGGCAGCTTCGGCTTCACGGTGGGCGAGCTGGAAACCATCGTGCGCCACAAGGCGCCGCTGCTGATGGTGGTGTTCTCGAACTCGGTCTATGGCTGGATCAAGGCCAGCCAGAAAGCCGGCTACGACAAGCGCTACTACAGCGTGGACTTCAACCGCACCGACCATGCGCGCATCGCCGAAGCCTATGGCGTGAAGGCGTGGCGCGTCGAGGACCCGTCCAAGCTGGACGCCGCGATCAAGGCCGCCATGGAGCACGATGGCCCCGCGCTGATCGACGTGATCGCGCAGCCGCTGCAGGACACCGCCGCGCCCGTGAGCCAATGGATGGGCTGATGCGGTAACCGCGTCGCGCTGCATAGCCGATGGGGCCCTTCGCGGGGCCCCATTTTTATTGGCCGGACGGATCAGAAAAAAATTCCCTGGTGGCGGGCGCGCTCCTATACTGGACCGCTTCGGCGCGGCGGTCCGCGGAGGTCCGGCGCCATCAACGCGACAGCAGAGAGGGCAGGCATGGACCTGGGGATCAGCGGCAGGAAGGCATTGGTGTTTGGCGGCAGCCGCGGCATGGGGCGCGCCTGCGCCCTGCAGCTTGCGCGCGAGGGCGTGGCGGTGACCATCGCGGCGCGCAACCCGCAGACGCTTGAGCAGGCCGCCGCCGAGATATCGCGCGAAACCGGCATCGGCGTGGGCTGGGTGTCGGCCGACCTGACGCTGCCGCAGGGACGCGACGCGGCCATCGCCGCCTGTCCGCATCCCGACATCCTCATCAACAACGCCGACGGCCCGCTGCCGGGCGACTTCCGCGACTGGTCGCGCGATGAGTGGATCGCCGCGCTCGACGCCATGATGCTGGGACCGATCGACATGATCCGCCGCGTGGTGGACGGCATGGTCGAGCGCCGGTTCGGCCGTATCGTCAATATCGTGTCGCGCAGCGTGAAGGCGCCGCATGCCGAGCTGGGGCTGTCCAACGGCGCGCGCTCGGGCCTGATCGGCTTCGTGGGCGGCCTGGCGCGCCAGACGGTGCGGCACAACGTCACCATCAACAATCTGCTGCCCGGCGCTTTCGCCACCGATGCGCAGACCCGGCACATCCAGGGCATGGTGGAGCAGGGCGGCAAGACGTTCGAGCAGCTGTGGGACGAACGGGCGCGCAGCAATCCCGCCGGCCGGTATGGCCAGCCCGAGGAACTGGGCGCGCTGTGCGCGTATGTCTGCTCGGCACACTCGGGTTACATGACGGGGCAGAGCCTGCTGATCGACGGCGGCGGCTACCCCGGGACCTATTGATGGCGTCAAGACATCCCATGGACCAGACGGACCTGAAGATACTCGCGCTGCTGCAAAAGGACGCGACCTGCTCGGTCGCGGAAGTGGCCGAACAGGTGAACCTTTCCGTGACGCCGTGCTGGCGCCGGATCCAGAAGCTCAAGGACGACGGCGTCATCGCGCGCAACGCCATCCTGCTTGATCCCCGCGCGCTGGGCCTGAACCTGACGGTGTTCGTGTCCATCCGCACCAGCCAGCACAACGAGAAATGGACGCAAAGCCTGATCAATGCCGTGATGGCCTTGCCCAACGTGGTCGAGTTCCATCGCATGGCGGGCGACGTGGACTACCTGCTGAAGGTGGTGGTCGAGGACATGGCAGCCTATGACCGCTTCTATCGCCGGCTGATCGGCGCGGTGGACCTGCTGGACGTCAGCGCCAGCTTCTCGATGGAAGTCATCAAAAGCACCACGGAATTGCCGCTGGGCGCGGTGTAGCCGCGGGACGCGCAAATTTTTTCCTGAGTCCCCCTCCGCCGCGGATGCAAATTTCTTTCTGCGTGTTGCGCGGGCCCAATCTGGCAATGCTTTTGCGCGGGGCGCGGCGTAGGATATCGCTCACTCCAGTCTTGGAGTGAATTGGGATATCAGAGGACCCTATGTCGTTGGCAGTGCCCGCCGGCTGCGCCGGATTGCAAGAATCGCGGCAAGCAGCATCGGTGGATGACCTCCTTGCCGGCTGGAACGGCGCCGACGACCTGTGGGTGTTCGCCTACGGTTCCCTGATCTGGCATCCCGGCTTTGCCTGGCGCGAGCGGCGCCTGGCCACCGTGCGGGGCTATCACCGGTCGCTGTGCCTGTGGTCGCATGACCACCGCGGGTCGCCCGACAATCCCGGCCTGGTGTTCGGACTGGATCGCGGCGGCTGTTGCCGCGGCGTGGCTTTCCAGATCGCGGCCAGCGACGTGCCGCAAGTCTTTGAAGCCTTATGGCGCCGGGAGATGGTCACGGGTGCCTACCGTCCGCGCTGGCTGACCTGCCACACCGACGCCGCGCCGGTGCGCGGACTGGTATTCCTGTTGAATCGCACCTGCCGCGAGTACGCGGCCGATCTCTGCGACGACCGCCTGCTGACGTCCGTGCGCAATGCGGTCGGGCATTCCGGACCTTGCCTGGACTACGTGGTGGAAACGGCGCGCGCGCTGCGTGCGCATGGCATCGACGACTGGCGGCTGGGCGATCTGGTGCGCAAGCTGGGACACGCGTTCTGACGCGTGTCAGAAATGCCAGCGGCCGAACATGAACAGCACGTTTCCCGCGCCGCTTGAGCCCGGGATGTACGTCGCGTAAAGCATGGCGTCCTTGTAGCCCGCGCTGACCAGCGGCAGGATGCCGGGAAACGGCACGTAGCTCATGATGTCGTGGCGCGCGGTGAGGAATACCGTGTAGCCCGCGCCGAGCCGGAAGTTGTCGCTGACCTGGCCGATCTTCAGAAAGCCATAGCCGGCGATGGGCTGCACCTTGGAGTGCGAGTCCAGAAACGCCATGGCGTACAGGCCCTGCCAGTCGCCGTCCTCGTCGTAGATGCTGCGCCCGTACCCGCCGCCCCAGGCAAGTTCGCGGAAGCTGTCGATCTTGTCGGCGCTGTATTTGGCGCGGTTGTGCCAGGCCCACCCGCTGACATACAGGTCGTTGCCGCCATCGGTCCAGATCTGGTCGATGCGGTTGCACGCCGACTGCGCCCACGAGGGCATGCCGTCGCAGGCGTGGGCGGAAACGGTGAAAACGGACAACAGCAGGCAAAGCAGCGCGGCGCGGATTCTGGCGGTCATTGCGGCCCCAGGTAAAGATGACAGATCCGTTACTGTAACGGAGTGGGTGTCATCTTCCCTGTCAGCGGGCTGTCACCTGCGGGGCGGCACGGGCTGATTCAGCCCGATGCGGCGTTGGGATGTGGCGGGGGCGCTACAGCAGAAAGATCGTGGCCAGGCCCAGGAAGATGAAGAAGCCAAGCGAATCGGTGGCGAACGTGAGCAGCACCGACGAACCCATCGCCGGGTCCTTGCCGAAGCGTGCGCGCACCATGGGCACCAGCACGCCGACCGAGGCGCCGACCAGCATGTTGCAGACCATGGCGGCCATCATCACCAGTGCGATGGACAGCGAACGCGAGATCACCCATGCGAACAGGGCGGCCACGAGGCTGCCGCACAGACCCACCAGCAAGGTCACGAACAGCTCGCGCTTGACGAGTTGCCACAGGTTGCGACCGGTGATCCGGCCCATGGCCAGCGCCCGGATGATGAGCGTCATGGTCTGGTTGCCGGAGTTGCCGCCGATGCCGGCCACGATCGACATCAGGAACGCCAGGATGACGATTTGGCTAACCGTACCCTCGAACTGCGATGCCACGAACGAGGCCGTGGCGGCGGTACAGAGGTTGAACAGCAGCCACGGCGCGCGGTTGCGCAGCGCGGTGCTGACCGGCGCAAAGATGTCTTCTTCCTGCAGACCGGCGCGCGACAGCGCCTGCTCTTGCGAGTCTTCGCGCATCACGTCCACGACGTCGGCGATGGTGACGCGGCCGATCAGCCGGCCCTGGTCGTCCATCACGGGGGCGGAAACCAGGTCGTAACGCTCGAAGGCGCCGGCGGCGTCCGCGTCGGAGTCCAGCGGGTTCAGCGTCAGGAAGTCGGAATTCATGACCGCCCGAACTTCGGTTTCGGGCTCGCTGACCAACAGGCGCGACAAGGGCAGGATGCCCTGCAGCTTGTCCTGGCGGTCCACGACGAAGATCTGGTCGGTGTGGTCGGGCAGTTCGTGCAGCCGACGCAGGTAGCGCAGCACGACCTCGAGCGTGACGTCCTCGCGCACGCGCACCATCTCGAAGTCCATGATGGCGCCCACGCTGTCTTCCGGGTAGCCCATGGCTTCCAGGAGCTGCGCGCGCTCTTCTTCGGTCAGGCCCTTTTGCACTTCGGCCACCACGTCGGGCGGCAGGTCGGGCGCCAGGTCGGCGAGCTCGTCCGCGTCCATGCTTTCGGTCGCGGCGACGAGATCCTTCCGGTCCATCGCTTCGATCAGCGATTCGCGGACCCAGTCTTCGACTTCGAGCAGAACGTCCGCGTCGTGCTCAGGGCTGACCAGCTTCCAGATCGCCTGGCGCTCGTCCTTGGGCAGCGATTCAAGAATGAAGGCGATGTCGGCCGGATGCAGGTTGTCGACAAGCGTCTTGAGCTCGGCCTCGTGTTGGCGATGCACCAGGTCTTCGACCAGGGGGGCCTTGGCGTCGCCTTCTTCCTGGCGGTGAACCAGGCTTTCGACGAGCTGCTGGCGCCGCAGGCGCTCCTGGACCTCCGCGAGAGCGGTCTGGGCGTCTTCCGGGTCGAGGCGGCGGGGCGTCGCGGGCGGTTTCTGCGCGGCGGCGGACTGCGTCATGCGTTACGGCTCAAAGTGTGGGAAGAGGGCGGCTGCGCCGCGCTTCGTCGGTGGCGACATACGTCAGCGTGGCCTCGGTGACCTTGACGACTTCGGCGTCCAGCCGCTGGCGTTCCGCGTAGACCTCTACGGAGACCGTGATGGACGTGGTGCCGGTCTTGACGATGGCGGCGTAGAAGCTGAGCAGGTCGCCCACGAACACGGGCTCTTTGAACTGGAAGGCATTGACCGCCACGGTCGCCACGCGGCCGGCGGCACGGCGGGCGGCGGGGATGGACCCGGCGATGTCGACCTGAGCCATGATCCAGCCGCCAAAAACGTCCCCGTGGATGTTCGCATCGGCCGGCATCGGCATGACGCGCAACACCGCGTCGCGATGGGCAGGCAGAGTCGTAAACGGGGTTTTGGTGCTGGAGGTCATGCGGCCGACTCCAATGCTAGAGAACCAGCCGATTATGCAGGAAAAACGAGACGGCGGCGTGCGCGTTGGCGCCCGCCGCCCCGCGCAGCGCGGCGATCAGGTCGCCAGCTTGACGATCCCGTAGCCGCCAGCCAACAGCCAGACGTAAAGGATGAACCCCAGGGCCATCACGCGCGGGCCGGCCTTGCGGATCTGGGCGAAGCGCGTTTCGATGCCCAGCGCGGTCATGGCCATGGTCAGGGCAAAGACGTCGAGCCGGCGGATGGCCGCGACGATATCGGCGGGAATGATGTCGAGCGAATTGATGATGGCCAGCACCAGGAACCCGACGGCGAACCAGGGAATCGGAAGCTTGGCGCTCTTGCCCTGGCCGTCCGCATGGGAGGCGGCGCTGCGCAGGTACATGCCAAGCACCAGCAGCACGGGCACCAGCAGCGCCACGCGGGTCATCTTGACGATGGTGGCGACCTCGGTGGTGGCGGGGTCGATGTTGCTGGCGGCGCCCACGACCTGCGCCACTTCGTGAACCGTGCCGCCGATGTAGATGCCGAGCGCCTGCGTATCGAAGTTCAGCCAGCCGGCGTGATAGAAGACCGGATACAGGAACATGGACAGGGTGCCGAACAGCACCACGGTCGCCACGGCCACGGCGCTCTTGTGGGGGGCGGCGCGCAGCGTGGGTTCGAACGCCAGCACCGCCGCGGCGCCGCAGATGGCGCTGCCCGCGGCGGTCAGCATGGCGGTGTCGCGGTCCAGCCCCAGCAACCGCTGGCCGACCACGGTGCCGATCAGCAGCGTGCCCACCACCACGGCCACCGACACGGCCAGCCCCGGCATGCCGACGGCGGCAATCTGCTGGATGCTGATGTTCAGGCCGTAGAAGGCGACCGCGATGCGCAGCAGGCGGCGGGCGGTGAAGTTGACGCCGACGCCCCAGTCCGCGGGCATGGTGCCGCGCAGGAAGTTGCCGTACAGCATGCCGCAGACGATGCCCACGACCAGCGGCGAAAAGCCGAGCTGGCGGATGAAGGGCAGATCGGCCAGCTGCATCACCGCGCCGGCCATCAGGCCCACGAACAGCACGCCGTTGAGCTTGTCGCGCCACGGGGTGGCCGAGACGGCCGGGGTTGCGGCGGCCGGCGCTGCGGCAGCTGGGGCGGCCGGGTTGGCGGGGAGGGGGACGGCGGTTGTGGTGGAAGTGTTCATTACTGGCCCTTTGGGCATAACTACATAACTAGACGAAATATTAGATCCGGCCGTATTATTTGAAAAATCTTCAATCTAAATAATGAATATCAGTAATTCTGATATCAGCCCTATGACGCCGGATCAATTGCTCACGTTTGCCGCAGTCGCCGATACCGGCAACATCAGCCGCACCGCCCAGTCGCTGCACCTGTCGCAACCGGCGGTGTCGGGCCAGCTACGCGCCTTGCAGGAATGGTTTGGCGAACCGCTGTACCGGCGCAGCGGCCACGGCATTGCGCTGACCGAGGCCGGCGAGCGCCTGGCGGAGCAGGCGCGGCAGCTGCGCCAGGTGTACCGGCAGGCGCAGGCAGTTCGCGAATCCTGGCGCGGCCTGGAAACCGGCGCGCTGCGGCTGGGCGCCAGCACCACGCCGGCCAGCTATCTGCTGCCCCGTCTGGTGGCGGATTTCCGTCACGCGTTTCCGGCCGTCAGCCTGCATCTGTCCGATGGCAACACGCGCGAGATCGTGGATCGCCTGCCGGCGCTGGACCTGGCGTTCATCGAAGGCGACGTGCCCGCCGGGCTGCCCGCCGATACGGCGGTGCACGCGTGGCGGCAGGACGAAGTGGTGGCGATCGTGCGGGCGGATCACGCCCTGGCGGACAAGGGCGCCGTGACGCTACGGGATCTGGCGGAGTCGCCGCTGGTGATGCGTGAACCCGGTTCCGGCGTACGCCGGCTGGTCGAAAGGGCGTTCAGCGATGGCGGTCTGGCGCCGTCGGTTGGTCTGGAACTGGCGGGGGTGGAAGGGGTGAAGCAGGCGGTGCGGGCGGGATTGGGCGTGGGTTTCGTGTCCGTGATGTCGATGCGTCACGAAGACGGGGCGCTGGCAGCCCTGCGCCTGCTGCCCCGGCCGCTTACGCGCACGCTGAGCATCCTGGTGCCGCACGCCGACGCCGCTGCCCGCGCCGCCGAGCGCTTTCTGGCGATGTGCCTGGCGGTCGGTGGGCAGGACGTTGGGTAAATGCGCGGCCAGGCCGTTCAGGCCTTGGCCAGCCTCTTGAGCGCGAGCTGCACCCAATAGGTGCCGCCCAGCGGCAGCAGATCGTCGTTGAAGTCGTAGCTGCCGTTGTGCAGCATGCACGGGCCTAGTCCGTGGCCGCTGTCGCGGTGCTCGCCGGTGCCGTTGCCGATCCACACGTAACAGCCCGGCAGTTCCTGCAGCATGAAGGCGAAGTCTTCCGCGCCCATGGTCGGCTGCACGTTGGCGTTGACGTTGTCCTCGCCGACGATGTCGTGCAGCACGTCGGCGCAGAACGCGGCTTCGTCGGCGTGGTTGATGGTGGGCGGATAGTTGCGCTGGAACGTGAATTCGACTTCGCAGTCCATCGCCGCGCTGGTGTGGCGGGCGATCTCTTCCATACGGCGTTCGATCAGGTCCAGCACGTCCAGCGTGAATGTGCGCACCGTGCCGCGCAATTCGGCATGGTTGGGCACGACGTTGTCGGCGCTGCCGGCATGGATCTGCGTGATGCTGAGCACGGCCGCGTCAAGCGGATTGCGGTTGCGCGTGACGATGGTCTGCAGCGATTGCGCCATCTGCACCGCCGCCATGACCGGGTCAATGCCCAGGTGGGGCATGCCGGCGTGCGTGCCCTTGCCCTTGATGACGATCGAGAATTCGTTGCTGGAGGCCATGATGGGGCCCGGCGTCAGACCGAACTGGCCGGGCTTCATGCCGGGCCAGTTGTGCATGCCGAACACCGCTTCCATCGGGAATTGCGTGAAGAGGCCGTCGTCGATCATGCGCTTGGCGCCGCCGCCGCCTTCTTCGGCAGGCTGGAAGATCACATAGACCGTGCCCGCGAAATCGCGGTTCGCGGCCAGGTATTGGGACGCGGCCAGCAGCATGGCGGTGTGGCCGTCGTGGCCGCAGGCGTGCATCTTGCCTTCGTTCTGGCTGGCATGCGTGAAGGTGTTGACCTCCTGCATGGGTAGCGCGTCCATGTCGGCGCGCAGGCCCACGGCGCGATCGCCGGGCTGGTTGCCGCGGATGATGCCGACGACGCCCGTGCCGCCCAATCCGCGATGGATCTCGATGCCCCATTCCTCGAGCTTGGCCGCGACCACGTCGGCGGTGCGGAACTCTTCGAAGGCCAGTTCGGGATGCGCGTGGATGTCGCGTCGGATCTTGGAAATATCCTGGTGCCAGGCAACGATGGGTTCAAGGAGTTTCATGTGCGAACTCGCGCGGAATATGGGGAACGCACAAAGGGTATCATCATTCAAAAATCAATTTAATGGAGACAAATACCATGACGCGTCCGTGGCTTGCTCAGTATCCCCAAGGCGTTCCTGCGGAGATCTCCACCGAGGATTATTCCTCGCTCACCGACTTGCTGGACCGGGCCTGCAAGCGTTACGCGCCGCGCATCGCCTGCACGGCGATGGGCAGCAACATCACGTATGCGCAGCTCGACGGGCAGGCGCGCGCGTTCGCGGCATGGCTGCAAGGCCTGAACCTCGAAAAGGGCGCGCGCGTGGCGCTGATGATGCCCAACGTGCCGGCGTATCTGGTGTGCATGCTGGGATCGCTGCGCGCGGGCATGACCGTGGTGAACGTCAATCCCCTCTACACCGCCGAAGAGCTGCAGCGCCAATTGCTGGACAGCGGCGCGTCCGTCATCGTCATCCTGGAAAACTTCGCGCATACCTTGCAGCAGGTCTCCAATCGCGGCGATCTCAAGCACATTGTCGTGACCGGCCCGGGCGATCTGCTCGGCGGCCTGAAGGCGCCGCTGGTCAATCTGGCCGCGCGCTATATCAAGAAGATCGTGCCCGCCTGGCAGATCGACGGCGCGCATGCGCTGCCCAAGCTGCTGCGCGAAGGCGCGCACATGCCCTTCAATCCGCCATCCATTTCGATGGACGACGTGGCGGTGCTGCAGTACACGGGCGGCACCACGGGTGTGCCCAAGGGTGCGATGCTGTCGCACCGTAATCTGGTGGCCAACGTGCTGCAGACCGAAGCGGTGGCGCAGCCGGTCGTGCATGACCTGGCGGACCAGCAACTCACCATCATCAGCGCGCTGCCGCTGTACCACGTGTTCGCCATGACGGTCTGCGGCCTGTATGCCGTGCATGCCGGCATGCGCAACGTGCTCATCATCAATCCGCGCGACCAGCCTTCGCTGATCAATGCATGGCGCAAGACGCCGGTGAATCTGTTCCCGGGGGTCAATACGCTGTTCAACGCGTTGGCGCATAACGAAGACTTTGCGAAGCTGGATTTTTCCGGCCTGCGGCTGACGCTGGGCGGCGGGATGGCCGTGCAGCAGCAGGTGGCCGAACGCTGGCTGAAGATCACCGGCCGGCCCCTGATCGAAGGCTATGGCCTGTCCGAGACGTCGCCGGTGGCAACGGTCAATCCCACCAATGCGACGGCGTATTCCGGGTCCATCGGGCTGCCGTTGCCGTCGACGGACGTGGCAATTTTGGACGATGCCGGCAACGAGGTGCCGCTCGGCGAACGCGGCGAAGTCGGCATCCGCGGGCCGCAGGTCATGCTGGGGTATTGGCGCAAGCCCGACGAGACGCGCGATTCGATGACTGCCGACGGCTACTTCCGTACCGGCGACATCGGCATCATGGACGAGCAGGGGTACACGCGCATCGTGGACCGCAAGAAGGACATGATCGCGGTGTCCGGATTCAAGGTCTATCCGAACGAAGTTGAGGCGGCGGTTGCGCAGCATCCCGGCGTGCTCGAGTGCGCGGCGATCGGGGTGCCGGACGAACACTCCGGCGAAGCAGTCAAGGTGTTCGTCGTAAAGAAGGATCCGGCGTTGACCGAAGAACAGGTGCAGCAGTGGTGCAAGGACAAGCTGACGGGCTACAAGCGCCCGCGTTTCGTGGAGTTCCGAGACGAACTGCCCAAGAGCAACGTGGGCAAGATCCTGCGCCGCGAGCTGCGGCCTGACGCGCAGGCCGCGGCGGTATCCGCGAAGACGTCCACGTAATGTGCCAGAGGCCGCGCAAGGCGGCCTCTGGTGTTCAGGCCGCCACTTGGCTGCCTGCGGCTTGCGATTTACCCCTGCTTGTCCAGGTGCGGGGCGATCATTTCATGCAGCGCGCGTTCGATGGCGGGATTGCCCGCCACGACGCGCCCGCCGATCGGCCAGGGGTCCTGCTTGTGCATGTCGGAGCACACGCCGCCCGCTTCGCGCAGAATCAGCGTGCCCGCAGCCACATCCCAGGGCGCCAGGCCCATTTCCCAATAGCCGTCGTACCGGCCGCAGGCGGTCCAGGCCAGGTCCAGCGCGGCGGCGCCCATGCGGCGCACCCCGCGTGACCGGTTGATGGCGTCATGCAGCATCGGCATGTATTGCGCGGCAAATGAGAAGTCGCGGAACGGAAAGCCCGTGGCCAGCACGGCGTCTTCGATCGTCTGCGTGCGCGAGCACGTGATCCGCCGGCCATTCAGCCACGCACCCACGCCGTACACGCCGGTGAACAGCTCTTCGCGGCAGGGGTCGTAGACCACACCGATGACCGGCGTGTCTTCCGCCAGGGCCTCGTTGGCGGACATCGACGTGCCCGCGTGCGCGATCAGGGCGATCGACACGGCGTAATGCGGGATGTCGTGCAGGAAGTTGGTGGTGCCGTCGAGCGGGTCGATGTACCAGGTGGCCGCGCCTTGGGCCTTGCCGCCCGTTTCTTCGGCGACGATGCCGAACTTGGGCGTGCGCGCCTTCAGTTCCTGGATGATCGCGGCCTCCGCCTCGCGGTCCGCCTGAGATACGAGATCGTTGCGGGCCTTGCGATCTATCACGAGATCGGCGCGGTGGTGCGCGTAGGATTGCAGGATGGCTGCGCCGGCATGGGCGGCCGTGACCGCCGCGTCGATCGCGGCGCACAGGTCGATGGGAGAAGCCAGCGATTGGGGCTGATCGTAGGTATCCATTGGTCCAGTGTAAGCCCACCCATGGGTCAAACCTGTGGCAAACGGACTAATCCATTGGGCCGCGTGGTGCGCATCCAACGCGAATCGGCAGGTGGCCCGATAATTCGCGCTTCATCGTATTTGTATCTATTGGGCTGGATGTCTGTGACTTACGTTCCGCTGGTTCCCGCGAAGGTTGACGTCGACGCCGACGGCAGGCTGGTCAGTGCCGTCCATGGCGACGTCTACCACTCGCCGTCCGGGGCGCTGGGCCAAGCCGAACACGTTTTCCTGGGCGGCAACGGCCTGCCGCAGCGCTGGCGGGGGCGCGCGTCGTTCACCGTCTGCGAGACGGGATTCGGGCTGGGGCTGAACTTCCTGGCGCTCTGGAAAGCGTGGCGGGATGATCCGCAGCGGCCCGCGGCCCTGCACTTTGTTTCGATGGAGGCGCACCCTTTTTCGCGGGACAACTGTGCCGCGCTGCTGGCGCGCCACGCGCCCGAGCCGCTGGCGGGGTTGGGGCGTGCGCTGGCTGCGCAGTGGCCGGCGCTGCTGCCGGGACTGCATCGACTGGAATTCGAGAACGGCGCCGTCACGCTGACCTTGGGTTTTGGCGATGCGCAGGTGTTGGCGCCGCGCCTTGGCGCGCGGGTGGACGCGTTTTTCCTGGACGGCTTTGCGCCCGAGCGCAACCCCGAGATGTGGGCGCCGCCGCTGTTGCGCGCCTTGGCCAGCCTGGCGGCGCCGGACGCCACGGTCGCCACCTGGGCCTGCACCGGAGAACTGCGCCGCAATCTGGCCGATGCGGGCTTCGATGTGCGGCGGGCGACCGGCTACGGGGGGAAATGGCATATGACGGTGGGGCAGGTCCGCCAGGCCGGAGGCGCCGCGCTGCCGGCGGCGGTCTCGTCGGATCGGCATGCGGTGGTCGTGGGGGCGGGGCTGGCCGGCGCGGGCATTGCCCAGGCGCTGGCGGGCCGCGGCTGGCGCGTCACGGTGCTGGACGCCGCCCGGTCGCAGGGCGCGCCGGCGCACGCCGGCCACTTGGCCGCGGCGCTTACCCCGGTAGTCGCGCGGGATGACAATGCGCGGGCGCGGCTGTCGCGGGCGGGCAGCGAACGGGCGTTGGCGCGCTGGCAGGGTCTGCCCGGCGGCGCGGCGCCCCGCGTCTGCGGCACCGTCCAGGTCGAGCGCGACGCGGGCCGGTCGGCGGCGCTGGCCGGCACCCTGGAAGCCCTGGCGTTTCCGGCGGACTGGGTGCGCCAAGTGTCGCGCGAAGAGGCCAGCGCATTGGCCGGGCTGCCCGTGGCGCGCGGCGGCGTGTTCTTTTCACAGGGCATGCTGGTCCAGCCCGGGCTGCTGATCGACGCGCTGCTGACCGCGTCCGGCGCGGCGGTCATCCCCGGCCGCGCCGAGCGGGTGTCGCCTGCGGGGCAGGGGTGGCGCGTGCTGGACCCGTCGGGCGCGGAGCTTGCCCGTGCCGACACCGTGATCCTGGCCAATGCCGCCGGTTCGCGCGAGGTGCTGGCGGCCAGCGGCCTGCTGGACCCGCTGCCCCGCGTCGCCCAGATGCATGCGCTGACCGGCGAGGTCACGCTTATCCCCGCGGCGGCGCTGGACGGTGGCCCGCGGTGCATCGTCGGGGGCGAGGGGTATCTGTTGCCGGACATCGGGGTGGGCTGCGTCGTCGGCAGCACCTATGTTCACGGCGCCGCCGAGGCCTCGGTGGGCGCAGAAGGGCAGGGCGTCACGCTGGGCAAGGCGGCCGGGCTGCTGGATGGCCGGTTTCCGGCATTTGATGCGCTGGTGCCGGGCAGCCTGCCCGGGTGGGCCGGGTGGCGCGCGGTCCTGCCGGGCCGCTTGCCGGCGGTCGGCGAACTGCCGCATGCCCCCGGTCTCTGGCTGGCCGCCGGATATGCGTCGCGGGGATTGTCGTGGTCGGCGCTGATGGGAGACCTGATTGCGGCCCGCCTGATGGGCGAACCCCTGCCGCTGGAGACCGATCTGGCCCAGCTTGTTTCACCACGATGAAAAAAATTTAATGCGGGCCGGGGGCTTTGTCCGCCTGGCGTAGAATTGTAAGAATTGCCGGAATTTGGCGCCAGTAGGCCGCAATTGACCTTTCGGGACGGCAATTCGGCGACTCGGCGGCGTTTGTGCGCCTAGCGCAGGCCAAGGGCTTCATGCCCCTTTTTTGGATGAATTAACCGTCCAAAAGAGGGATCGAGTTTATTTCAAAGCTCAAATCCGTCAAAATAGCGTCTTTTGATGGTTTTTGGCTTAAGCCGGGGGATGCTCTGTGCCGCCCAAGTTCGACTTTGCCCATACTACCCAGCTCGATAATGTCGAGCTGCTGACGTCCCGCCCCAGTCGCTTCGATTTCGACGCGGGCGATGGGTTGCACCTGGTAGTCGAGGCGCATGCGCCTGGAGTTTTTCGCCTGCGCTGCGGCGAGGCGAACCACTTCAATGATGACAAGCCCGGCGCGCGCGTGCGCGCCGTGGCCGAAATGCTGCTCGCGCGCCAGGAGGCGGTGGGCGAAGGCGCGATCGCGCCCCGCGAAGGCGGGGACGGTTGGCGAATCACACAGGGCGACGTTGCCCTGGAGATTCAGACCAGCCCCGTGCGCGTCGCCCTTTACCGCAACGAAGACCGCGTCTTCGAATCCGAGGTTTCCGCGCATACGCCCGCATTCGGGTACAACGCGCTGGACCAGGCCGACGACGCCGTCTGGACGGCCGGCTTCACGCTGGCCGCCGACGAGCGGGTGTTCGGCCTGGGCGAAACCCCCGGGGACCTGAACCGCCGCGAGGAATCGGTGGTCTCCGACGATCCCGAGCACCGTGCGCTGCCGCTGGCATGGAGCCCGCGCGGTTGGGGCGTCTACGCCAACTCGATGCGCCGCGTGGAGCATTCGGTGGGCGTCGCGCCCGCGGATTCGGCCTATGTGCTGACCGTCGACGACGCCGTGCTGGACCTGTTCCTCTTTGCCGGCGAGCCCGCTGAAATCCTGAATCAGTACACCGCGCTGACCGGCCGCGCCGGGCAACCCGTCCTGTGGGCAATGGGCGCGTGGCTGCAGCAGGCCGCCGGCGAAATGCCGACGCAGACGGTCGCCCTGGTGGCGCGCATGCGCGAAAACCAGATTCCCGTCGATGCCGTGACGCTGGCTCAGCCGATCGCGTGGGGCTTTCAGGCGGACAAGACGGTTTTCGAGTGGGACGCCCAGCGCTTTCCCGACGCCAAGCAGATGCTGGCGCTCTTTCACAAGCACAACGTGCATGTGGCGGCCTCCGGCTTTCCGGGCGTCATCAAGACCAGTCCGCTCTTTGAAGAGCTGGAAGACCGCGGCTGGCTGCTGACCAAGGACGACGGCGCCGCCCAGGTGTTCGACGGCAATGCCGCCACGTCCGGGCAGCCCTACGGCCTGCTGGACCTGACCTACCGCGACATCTACAACCTGTGGGTCGAGCGTCACCGCCAACTGGTGGAAGATGGCCTGGACGCGCCCGCCTGCGACGCGCAGATCGCGATCCCCGATGGCGTGACCGCGCGCAACGGCGAGACCGGCGCCGCTCTGCGCACGATGTATCCCCTGCTGGTGCGCCGCGCGCTGTTCGACGCGGTGGCCGGCCTGAAGGTGCCGCCCGAAGGCGTTGTGCCCAGCGCCGACCTCTTCCCGGCGGCCCAGCGCCTGCCGTGGCAGGTGGGTCCCCAGGTCGACAACACCTGGGAAGGCCTGCGCCACACGCTGCGCACGTCCCTGTCGATCGGTTCCAGCGGCGTACCCGTCCAGGTGCACAACATCGGTTCCGCCGCGCGCGACCGTTCGGGCATGACGTCCGAGCTCTACCTGCGCTGGCTGACCGCCGGCGTGTTCTCGGCCAACTTTGCCTTCCAGGGCGTGGAAGGGCTGATGCCCTGGGATTTTGGCGACGAAACCCTGTCCCACGCCAAGACCTGGATGCAGTGGCGTTATCGGCTGGTGCCCTACGTGCTGGGCGCCATCGAGGACTCGGCCCGCACCGGCCTGCCGGTGCAGCGCTCCATGGCGCTGTCGTTCCCGAACGATCCGCACGCCCACGAATGGGACCTGCAATACCTGCTGGGTCCGGCCCTGCTGGTGGCGCCGGTTACCGAGCCGGGCAATCAGGTGCGCGTCTATCTGCCCAAGGGCGAGGCTTGGTGGGATCTGAACACCGGCCATCGCTACGAAGGCGGCACGACCTGGACCATCGACTGCGAGCTGGGCCAGTTCCCGGTGTTTGGCCGCGAAGGTCACATGCTCTGTCTTGGCCCCGCCGCGCAGCATACGGGCGAGTTCAACTCGGCCCGTATCCTGGACGAGGTCTGGATGTTTGGCATGCCGGTGCATAACCCGGTCGTCATGCGCAACAAGATCCGCGTGATGCAGATGCAGGGCTCGAGCTACATCAAGGGGTTGGAAGGGCTGCGGATTTCGCCGTCCGAAGGCCTGGAAGTGAAGCGCCGCGGCGCGGAAGTCCGCATTTCGCGCGCTCGCTGAACCCGGATCGGCCGCCAGTCGGCCGCCTGAAAAAAGGGCAGTCAGGAAGGCTTTCCTTCCCGGCTGCCCTTTGTGTCTTTGCCGGATCGCCGTTGTCGGGGCAGTCGCGTGTCCTCTGGGAGCGCCGCAGGGCCGCGCCGGCAACTTATATTACTTATAGTTATTAAAAACGGAAAAAACGGTCGTTCTCTTTAGAAGAGAAAAGATACAAAATCGCTTGCCATGATTCACATCGAGAACCTATCCAAGATCTACGCCACGCCGCATGGAGAATTCCAGGCGCTGCGCGGCATCAACCTGCACATCGAGCAGGGCGAGGTCTTTGGCATCATCGGTCCCAGCGGGGCCGGTAAAAGCACGCTGGTCCAGTGCATCAACCTGCTGGAACGTCCCAACCAAGGCAGCATCTCCATCGGCGGCCAGGCCCTCACGGGCCTCAACGAAGCGCAGCTTCGTGAACAGCGCCGCCGTATCGGCATGGTGTTCCAGGGCTTCAATCTGCTGTCGCGCCGCACGGTGTACGGCAACGTGGCGCTGCCGCTGGAAATCGCGGGCGTGGCCAAGGCCGAGATTCCGGCGCGCGTCGAACGCCTCCTGGCGCTGGTGGGCCTCGAGCATCTGCGCGACCGTTACCCCAGCCAGATCAGCGGCGGCCAGAAGCAGCGCGTCGGCATTGCCCGGGCGCTTGCCAACAATCCGGACGTCCTGCTGAGCGACGAAGCCACATCCGCGCTGGACCCGGAAACCACGCACAACATCCTGGCGCTGCTGCGCGACATCAACCGCAAGACGGGCGTGACCGTGGTCATGATCACGCACCAGATGGAAGTCGTGCGCGAGGTCTGCGACCGCGTCGCCGTGCTGTCGCAGGGCGAGGTCGTTGAAGTGGGCAGCACGCGCGAAGTGTTCGCCCAGCCGCGCCACGACGTGACGCGCAACATGGTGTCGGCCGCCACGGCGTCGGAACTGACCGACGCCACGCTGGCCGCCGTCCAGGAACGCATCCGGGCGCTCACAGCCGCCAAGCCCGGGCAGGCCGTGCGTCTGCTGCGCCTGTCGCTGACCGGCACTGACGCATCCGGCGCCTTCCTGTCGGACCTGACCAAGCAGTTCGCGTTGGACGTGGGCCTGGTGCAGGCGCGCGTCGAAGACATCCAGGGCGTGGCCGTGGGCACGATGTTCGTGCTGGCCCAAGGCGCACCCGCCGCGCTCAAGGACGGCATCGCCGCCTTGAACGCCCGTGACATTACCGTTGAAGAAATAGCTCATGAGTCCGCAACTGATCGACCTGCTTATTACGTCGCTGCTTGACACCCTGCTGATGGTGGGCGTGGCCAGCGCCATCGCGGTGATCATCGGCATTCCGCTCGGTGTGACGCTGACGGTGACCGCGCGCGGCAACATGCTCGAAAACCAGCCCGTGAACCACGTGCTGGGCGCCATCATCAACGCAACCCGTTCCGTGCCGTTCGTGATCCTGATGGTCGCGATCATTCCGTTCACGCGGCTTGTCGCGCAGACCTCCATCGGCACCACCGCCGCGATCGTGCCCTTGTCGGTGGCCGCGATTCCGTTCATGGCCCGCATCGCGGAAAACGCCATGCGCGAGGTCGATCCGGGCCTCGTCACCGCGGCGCGCGCGATGGGCGCATCGCCCATGCAGATCATCATGAAGGTGCTGCTGCCCGAAGCCCTGCCGGGCCTCATCGCTGCCACCATCGTGACCGTTGTCAGCCTGATCGGCTATTCGGCCATGGCCGGCGCCATCGGCGGCGGCGGGCTGGGCGACCTGGCGATCCGCTACGGCTACCAGCGCTTCCAGTCGGACGTCATGGCTGCGGTCGTGATCGTGCTGATCGTATTGGTTCAGGCCATCCAGAGTTTGGGCGACCGCTTCGTGCGCCGCATGTCGCATCGCTGATCCACTTTGTTTTTTCCTACTTCCGTCATATCGGGATATCGCAACATGAGCATCAAGGTTTTGAAGTCGCTGGCCGCGTTCGCGTTGGGCGCCGCCGTTTTCGCCCAGCCCGCGCTGGCTCAGGACAAGCCCCTGAAGGTTGGCGTCACTGCCGGCCCGCACGCCCAGATCTTTGATGTGGTCAAGGCCGAAGCCGCCAAGCAGGGCTTGAACCTGCAGGTCATCGAGTTCTCGGACTACGTGCAGCCCAACGTGGCGCTCGCCGCGGGCGACCTGGACCTGAACAGCTACCAGCATCAGCCCTACCTGGACAACGCCAACGCCGACCGCGGCTACAAGCTGGTCAGCATCGCCAAGACCGTGATCTTCCCGATCGGCATCTACAGCAAGAAGATCAAGTCGCTGGCCGAACTGAAGGAAGGCGCCCGCATCGCGCTGCCGAACGACCCGACCAACGGCGGCCGCGCACTGCTGCTGCTGCAGGCCAATGGCCTGATCAAGCTGCGTCCGGAAGCGGGCCTGAAGGCCACGCCGATCGACGTGATCGAAAACCCCAAGAAGCTGCGCTTCATCGAGCTGGACGCCGCCCAGCTGCCGCGTTCGCTGGATGACACCGACGCCTCGGCCGTGAACACCAACTTCGCGCTGGAAGCCGGCCTGAACCCGACCAAGGACGCCATCGCCCAGGAATCGCCAGATTCGCCGTACGCCAACGTGCTGGTCGTGCGTGAAAAGGACAAGGACCGCCCCGAGTTCGCCAAGCTGGTCTCGATCTATCACAGCCCCGCGGTGAAGCAGTTCATCGAAACGAAGTTCAAGGGTGCGGTGGTGGCTGCCTGGTAATTCAGGAGCTGCACGCGTTCTGAAGACGGCCGCCGCGAGCGGCCGTCTTTTTGGCGGGTGCGTTGCGGGTTGCTTTGGCGCGATGCGGACGGACCGCCCCTGCAACACCGCCAGCGTCATTTTTTGACAAGCCCATCGAAATCCGCCATAATTTCGGGCTTCGGTCGGGTTGTTAGCTCAGTCGGTAGAGCAGCGGACTTTTAATCCGTTGGTCGCGAGTTCGAGTCTCGCACAACCCACCACCCCAATTCGCAGTTCATTGTGAACGCCGCTATTCGTAGCGGCGTTTTTGCGTTTGGCTTGCCGCTCGCAACATGATCGATAAGCGACAAGCGACAAGCGACGAGCGACAGCGGCTCCGCTACGCCGCGGAGCGTTCCTTTTGCAGGCATTTGGTAATTTCTGCTTCGGGCACGGCCCTCGAAAACAGAAATCCTGCAGCTCATCGCACCCCGCAGCGCGCAGGAAATCGCGATGGGCGGGCGTCTCGCCCCCTTCCGCATTGATTGTCAGGCCCATGGAACGACCCAGCATCACGACCGCGTTCACGATGGCGGTCGAGTCGCTGCCTTCGCCAATGTTGGCCACGAAGCTGCGGTCGATCTTGATCTTGTCGACGGCGAATCGCTGCAGATAACTCAAGCTGGAAGAGCCGGTTCCAAAATCGTCCGGCGCGAGAAGACCGTCAAGACGCATGTATCGGCCATCCTGGGCACGCTTGGAGTGCTGAACCGCACGCAGGCCACGCTGGTGGCGCGGCGCGGCGGCGTGTTCGGCAAGCCGGTCTAGGGCGGCCTTCCGTTTTACAAAGCCATCGCGTATAACATCCGAACGATATGTGCGCCGCAGCATGGTTCATATCGCAGTCATCTGATCGCCCGCTCATCCCCAGCCTCCCCGCAAGGAGTTCCGCCGTGGCCCGATCCAAAGCGTCATCGACTGCCCGCGATCCCCTGTTGATCGATCTTGCCCTGCAAGGAGGAGGCGCGCACGGCGCGTTCACCTGGGGCGTGCTGGACCGGCTGCTGGAAGAAACCTGGCTTGGCATCGACGGCATTTCGGGCACCTCCGCCGGCGCCATGAATGCCGCCGTGCTGGTGCTGGGTCATGCGCGGGGCGGCGCCGATGGCGCCCGTGCCGCGCTCGAGGATTTTTGGCGGCGTGTGTCCGATGCCGCGCGGTTCAGCCCGTTCCGCCGCAGCCCGCTCGATATCCTGATGGGTTCCTGGTCGCTGGATCATTCGCCCATGTTCATCGCCTTTGACCTGGCGTCGCGGGTGTTTTCCCCTTATGACCTCAGCGCTGCGGGAACCAATCCGCTGGCGGCCATCCTGCAGGAAGTCATCGACTTCGACGAGCTGGCGCGTGCGCCCATTCATCTGTTCATCACGGCGACCAATGCGCGCACCGGGCGCGGCCGGGTGTTCAAGAATGCCGAGGTGAATGCCGACGTGCTGCTGGCCTCGGCCTGCCTGCCGACCATGTTCCGAGCCGTGATGATCGACGGCGACCCCTACTGGGACGGCGGTTACAGCGGAAATCCCACGATCACGCCGCTGGTGCGGGAGTGCCAGTCGCACGACACGATCCTCGTGCAGATCAATCCGGTCGAGCGCGCCGGGCTGCCCAGCAGCGCCCGCGAGATCATGAACCGCCTGAACGAAGTCACGTTCAACGCGTCGCTGTTGAAAGAGCTGCGCATGATCGCGCTGCTGCGCCAGGTGGCCGACCCCGGCAATGGCGAGGGCAGGATGTGGGCGGACATGCGCATCCATCGCGTCTCGTCCGACCTCATGGTGGAGCTGGGCTATTCCTCCAAGCTCAATGCCGAATGGCCGTTCCTGTGCATGCTGCGCGACGAGGGCAGAAAGGCCGCCGACCGCTTTCTGGCCGAGCATGGCGATGACCTGGGCAAGCGGTCATCGCTGGACATCGACGAACTGCTGGGCGAGGTCTGACCATGGGACTCTTTGGCATCCTCCTCGCACTGGTACTGCTGATCGGGCTGGCCTACCGCGGCTGGAGCATCCTGCTGCTGGCGCCGGCGGCGGCCATGGTGACGGCGGCCGCCGCCGGGGAACCGCTGCTGGCCCACTGGACGCAGACGTTCATGGGCGGCGCGGCCGGATTCGTGGCGCAGTTCTTCCCCTTGTTTCTGCTGGGGGCGCTGTTTGGCAAGCTGATGGCCGACAGCGGGTCCGTCACGGCGATTGCCGACGCGATGACGCGCAAGCTCGGCGCGCGGCGCGCCATCCTGGCGGTGGTGCTGGCCGGCGCCATCGTGACCTATGGCGGCGTCAGCCTGTTCGTGGCGTTTTTCGTGCTGGCGCCCATGGCGCACGCGCTCTTCAAAGCGGCCGGGATCCCGGTGCGCCTGATGCCCGCGGCCATCCTGCTCGGCACGTCCACGTTCACGATGTCCGCGTTGCCCGGCACGCCCGCCGTGCAGAACGCGATTCCCATGCCGTTCTTTGCGACCACGCCGTTCGCCGCGCCGGGGCTGGGCATCATCGCCAGCGCGATCATGCTGGGCTTCGGGTTGTGGTGGCTGAGCCGTGCGGAAGCTTCGGCGCGGCGCGCGGGCGAGGGCTATGTCGCGCCGGCCGGTATGGCTGCCGACGTGTCCGACGATGTTCTGGTGCGCGAGCGTGCCACCGTCGCGCGCGAGTTCGATCCCGCCGAAATGCATCATGGCCAGCGCAGCCCCGACGCGCCGTCCACGCTGGTGGCAGCGGCGCCGCTCGTCGTTGTGATCCTGGTCAACCTGTTCATGACGCTCGTCGTTCTGCCGCGCATGGACACCGCCTGGCTGGCCGAGGCGCGCTGGGGCGGCACGAGCCTGGCTGCGGTGGGTGGGGTCTGGTCGGTGATCACCGCGCTGCTCGCTGCGATTGCCGTGCTGGTGGTGCTGAACTTCCGGCGTCTTCCGTCGCTGCGCGACACCATGGACGCGGGCGTGAACGCCTCGGCGCTTCCCCTGCTGAGCGTCGCGAGCCTGGTGGGATTTGGCGCGGTGGTCGCGTCGCTGCCGTCGTTCGCGGCGGTGCGCGACTGGGTGCTGTCGATCGAGGGCGGGCCGCTGGTGTCGCTGGCCGTCGCCACCAATGTGCTGGCGGCGCTGACCGGCTCGGCGTCCGGCGGCCTGACCATCGCCCTGCAATCGCTGGCCGCGACGTACATGGAACTGGCACAGACGCTGGGTATCGATCCGGCGCTGATGCACCGGGTGTCGGTGATCGGCGCGGGCACGCTGGACAGCCTGCCGCACAACGGCGCCGTGGTGACGCTGCTGGCTGTGTGCGGATCGACGCACCGGGACGGCTACATGAACATTGTCGTGGTGGGCATCGTGGGGCCCATCATCGGGCTGGCCGCCGTCATTGCGCTGGGTAGCGCGCTGGGGTCCTTCTGACGCCGGGCGGCGTGGCGCCGGTCAGGACAGCGTGCGCGCGGGCAACGCCGCCGACAGATCGTTCAGGCTGAATCCGCAGCATCGCGCCCGCTCGGCCAGCGTTTCGCTCTGTGCCAGCGCGCGGCTGCTTTCGTCCAGCAGCACGTCCAGTTGCTCTTGTGGCGTGGCGGCCATCGCCCACGCGCGGTCGGCAAAGCGGACGGCGAACTGGTCCACACAGGTTTTGCAGATGGCCGCGCCGTTCTGCTCGAGCAGCGGCGCGCCCTGCGCGAGCGTCGATTGGCAAAACAGACAGGCGAGGGCGTGGTTCATGCGTCGGGCAGCCGGTGCGAAAAGTGGGCAATGGCGGCCGCGCGGATGGCGGCGCCTGTCATTGAACAACGGCCGCGCACGCCCAGTCTTAAATCGCGATCCGGCCCCTTAATCGACGTTGAAGCCGCCCGGCCCGGCCTGCCCCAGCAGTTCGCGGGCGCATTGGACCGCTTCGCCCGGCGTCGCGACCGCCAGGAACGGCAGGCCGAAGGCCCGGGCCATCTTTTCGCCGCGCTTGCGCAGCTTGTCGAGCGCGCTGGTGTCACGCTCGACGGCGATGAAGGCCCGGCAGCGCGCGCGCAGCCGCGGCATGTTGGCCGTTTGCCATTCGATCATCGCCTTGCGGTCGTCGTGCGCGGCCTCGTGGCGGGTATCGGGCACCACCATGACGAAGCTGCGCGGGTTGTCCACCAGCAGCTCCATTTCGCGGATCCAGGAGGCCGAGTAGCCCAGCGGCGCGCCGCCGTGGCGGGCGGTCACGATGGGAAATTGCGACAGGTCGTGGAAGAAAAACTGATCGGGGTTCATTCGAAGGCTCCGTGGGGCAGGGCGGGATCGTCCTGGGCGCAGCCGCAGCTGCCGTAAAGCACCAGGCTGTAGGAATCCAGTTCGAAGCCGCTGCGGCGCGCGATCTTCCTGACCAGTTGCGCCATGGCCGGATCGCTGGATTCCCGGATCTGCCCGCAGCGCGTGCAGACCAGATGGTCGTGATGGCCCTTGTCGTTCAGTTCGAACACATTGGTGTGCGTATCGAGCTGGGTGCGTTTGAGCAGGCCGGCGTGCTCCAGTTGCGTGATCACCCGGTACACCGTGGCCAGGCCGATATTGCTGTGATCCGAGATGAGGCGGCGGTAGATGTCCGCGGCGCTCATGTGCTCGTCTGCGTGGCGGTAGAAGATGTCCAGGATCTTCATCCGCGGGAAAGTGGCTTCTTTGATGCCGGCGTCGCGCAGCCGTGTGTGGTCCATGTAGATTCTCCATCCGGGGGGCCGATACCCGGTTGATGAGAATGATGTACATTTTCAAATGGACCCGCTAACGGGAACCCGTCAATCTGTGCCTCAAACCTGCCAACCATGCTTCAAGCGGCTGCCGCACCCCCTCTGCCCGACGTCCTGCTGACGCCGTTCAGCCTGCGCAGGCGGCGGGAGTCGAAGGGAATCTCCGTGCCGGCGCACACCCACGCCGAGGGGATGCTGGTGCTGGTCCACGAAGGGCTGGTGATGGTGCAGTCGGGCGAGCGCGTGCTGACGGTGCTGCCGGGCAGTCTGGGATGGATTCCGCCCGGGGTGCAGCATGGCGCGCGCTGGTTCGGCGAGGCGCGCGGGTCATTCCTGCACGTGCACCCGGACGTCTGCGGACGCCTGCCGCCGAACTGCCGCGCGTGGCCGTCCTCCCGGCTGATCGAGGCGCTGGTCGAACGCTTTACGGAAGGCGGGTGGCAGGACGCGCCGCCGTCCTATCAGGCGCAGCTTTTCGATGTACTGCTGGAGGAACTGCGGCAGCGCACCTTCGATGCGACCGCGCCACTGCCGATGCCGGCCGATCCGCGCCTGCAGGACCTGGCCAACACGCTGCTGGACACGCCGGACGACACGGCGGGCATCGACGAATGGGCGCAGCGGCTGAACATGTCGTCGCGCACACTGATGCGGCGTTTTCGCCAGGAGACCGGCGTGACGTTGGGGCAGTGGCGCCAGCAAGCCCGGTTGCTGCGGGCGCTGGAGATGCTGTTCCGGGGCGGATCGGTCACGCAGGCCGCGCTGTCGGTCGGGTATGAAAGCACCAGCGCGTTCATTGGCAGCTTCCGCACGGCGTTCGGCATGACGCCGACGCGGTATCTGGCGGATCGCGGTTAGGGGGGGGACGCGGTCAGGGGTAGCGCAGTCAGGCGGCGGCGGGCTGGTCCGGATGCAACGGGCCTTCCGGGTCGTTCTCGGCGTCCGGCCGGGGCGGCACCGGCGCCAAGCCGAGCGACAGCCGCAGACGCTGGCAATCCGGATTGGGTGAGCCGTCCGGCATCCAGATGTCGAACTCGCGGCACGGCGTGGGCCGGCTCTCGTAGATGTCGCAGTGGATGCCCGGCTTGCCCAGCTCGCCGCGCAGCGAAATGCAGCGTCCGCCGCCCATTTCCGTGCCCTTCATGCAGGCGCGCAGGGGGCTCATCTGGGTGACCAGTTCCAGCGGCACGTGGCCGCCGTTCTCGCCGGCGAGCTCACCGACGTAAAACGACACGCGAAAGTGCGCGCAGCAGGCGCCGCAGTCCAGGCAAGGATTGGCGGACGGGTCGTCGCCGGCCAGCACCGCGGGCGATACGAACGAAACGAGCGAAGTCAGTGGCAGGGACATGGGCATGGGTCCGAAGGCCGGAAATATTATCTGGATTTGCGTTGCGGCCGCTACGACTTTTTTCAGGGACGTTGCAGGAGTAGCATCGGTACCCTGTCAGCCTTGAGGAGCGCTTTCTTGTCCGCGAAAACCGATTTTCCAGATGGCCTGGCGCGTTGCGGCTGGGTGGACACGTCGGCCGAATACATGGCCTATCACGACACCGAATGGGGCCGCCCCGAAGGCGACGATCGCGCGTTGTTCGAACAGCTCTGCCTGGAAGGTTTCCAGTCGGGACTTAGCTGGCGCACCATCCTGAACAAGCGCGAGGCCTTCCGCCGCGGCTTCGCCAACTTCGATCCCGCAAAGCTTGCCAGCTTCGGCGAACCGGAAGTCCAGGCGCTGCTGGCGGATGCGGGCATCGTGCGCCATCGCGGCAAGATCGAAGCCATGATCAACAACGCGGCCCGGGCGCTCGAAATGATCGATCGCGAGGGATCGTTGGCCGCGTATTTCTGGCGCTTCGAAGCGCCGCCTTCCAAGGTATCGACCTACGGCGCCTCGACGTCCGAGCAGTCCGAGGCCCTGTCCAAGGCGCTCAAGAAGCTGGGCTGGAAGTTCGTGGGGCCCACCACGGTCTACGCCTTCATGCAGTCCGTGGGCATGGTCAACGACCACAGCCCCGGCTGCCATTGCCACGCAGTCATCGAGAAAAAGCGCAAGGCGTTCGTGCGGCCGGCGGGCTGACGCATTGCGCCGAATGGCGCGCGTCAGGCCGGGCGGCCGTTCTCCAGCCCGGTTTGCACCGGCGCCTGCCCGGGCAAGCTGTAGCGGCCCTCGCGGTAAGCCCAGCTTGGCCACAACGCATGCGCCAGCGCCTCGGTCGCCAATTCGGGGTTCAGCGGCGCGGGGGCGTAGTCCTCGGGCGCGGTGTAGCGGTACTGCACCGCGGGCTTGTTGGGCGCCAGCACCAGCAGGTCGTCGCCCTTCAGGTATCCGTACGTGCTGTCGTACTGCATGATCGCGCGTCCCGGCGCGCTGCGTGTGAGATCGTGCCCGATCATCGGGTGTTCGGTGTCCACGCCAATCAGCGATAGCAGCGTCGGGGGCAGGTCGATCTGGCTGACCAGGCGGTCGTCGCGGCGCGCCTCGACGCCGGCGCCCAGGATCACTGCGGGGATATGAAAGTGGCGCACCGGCACCAGGCTGGCGCCAAACACGCGCGAGTCGTGGTCCGCCGCCACCAGGAAGACGGTGTTCTCCCAATACGGCGACGCCTTGGCCCGTTCAAAGAAACGGCCCAGTGCCCAGTCAGCGTACCGCACCGTGTTCTCGACCGTGGCGGGATTGCCGTCGGTCTCGATGCGGCCGGCCGGATATTCCCACGGCGTATGGTTGGACACGCTGAACGCCAGCGTGAAGGTCGGCCGGTCGCCGTCCTCGCGCAGCAGGCGGTCCAGCTGATTGAACATGTCCTCGTCCGAGGCGCCCCAGGTGCCAACGAACGCCGGGTCGACAAAATCGGCCCGGTCCACAATCTGCTTGAAGCCGTTGCCCAGGAAGAAGCCCTTCATGTTGTCGAAGTGCGACTCGCCGCCATAGATGAAGCGCGAGTGATACCCGTGGCGGCCCAGCAGATCCGCCAACGAGAAGAACCCGCGCTGCGACCGCGGCAGCTTCAGCACCGCCTGCGCGGGTGTGGGCAGAAATCCGGTGGTCACGGCTTCCAGGCCGCGCACCGACCGGGTGCCGGTGGCGTAGGCGCGCGTGAAGGTCCAGGCGTCGCGCGCCAGCGCGTCCAGCTCCGGCGTCAGGTTGGCGCCGCCCAGGGCCGCGCTGTACTGGGCGCCCAGGCTTTCTTCAAGAATGATGACCAGGTTGAGCGGACGATGCGTCTTGCGCGTGGCCGGCTGGCGGTGCAGGCTGGGGTAGTCCGGGTTCGGGGGCGGATACGGCAGTCCGGACTGCGCCAGCACCAGCGCGTGCATCTCGTCGTCGTCCATGCCGCCATACACGGCGGAGGCCGACTTTTCGTTCTTCATGCTGTAGACCGCGTAAAACACGTTGTACAGCGAATTCAACGCCAGGGTATTGAGCATCCCATCGGAGCTGTAGGCCACCGAAGACGGGTTGATCGGACGGTGGCTCAGCGTGCCGCGGATGGCCAGAATCACCACCGCCAGGATCGCCACGCTGGCAAGCGGCATCTGCCACCACGTCAGCGGCGCGTCGGGACGCGCATGGCCCAGCAGGGTCCACGCAGCCCAGCCGATGACCGCCAGCGCGCCCAGCCCGCCCAGCAGCGCGCCCTTGTACCCGCGCCACAGCATCCCGGAAACCTCGCGCGGATGCTTCAGATATTCGACAAACAGGCGATTGGGACGGGAGTCGTATTCGATGATGAAGGGCGGCGTCGCCACTTCCAGAAACGCCAGCAGCACAAATGCCACCAGATACCAGCCGGCGGCGATGTCCGCCGCCAGGGGGATGTGGCCAAACAGCGGCGACAGCACGGCCGGCAGCGCCGCCAGCACTGCGATCTGATGCGCGTCGATGCGCAGGCCCCGCAGCAGCAAGGGCGCAAGACCGCCGGCATTGCGCACGCGCTGCCATTGCCACAGCGCAAGCGCCAGGCGGCTGAGCGTCAGCAGCGCGAACGCCGCCAACACGAAAATCAAGGTTGAATGCCGCATCGGGCCTCCAGGTTGTCCTGCTTCACCGCCCAGCTCGGGCAGATTCGGTCATTTGGCATTGGAACCGCGCCGGCGTCAAAAATTCTGAGAAGGCGCCCGATGTGCCTGCATTTCGCCGTCCTTAGTCGTCTCTCTTTGTAACGGCGCAGACGATGCGCAGGCACGTCGCTTGCTGCGCAGCGCTGCGGGCGGTCGCGCCGAGGCCATATTTACACGGCGCGCACGCCCGGAAAAATCCGCACACATTATGGCGTCGTTCCGTCCGACCGTCGCAACAGGCCGCGATACCCTGGGGTAGTGAGACCGGCCAGCGGTGTGCGGCCGGCAGCCAAGCCAAGGATAGTAACCATGACGCGCACAAGAAAAATCGCGATCGGGATTGTAGGGGGCATTGCCCTGGTGGTGGCGGTATTGGTGATCGTGATCGCCACCTTCGACTGGAACCGCGCCAAGCCCATGATCAATGAACGGGCCACCGCCGCCATGGGCCGCCCCTTTGCGATCAACGGCGACCTGAGCGTGCGATGGCAGCGGGAGGCGGGTGAAGGGGGCTGGCGATCCTGGGTGCCATGGCCGCGCGTGGTCGCCAACGACATCACGATCGCCAATACAGAGTGGGGCAAGGCGCCGCATTTCGCCACGCTCAAGCGCGCGGAATTCAGCCTGTCGCCCTTGCCGCTGCTGGCGCAGCACGTCGTCATTCGGCACATTCAATTGACGGAACCGGCCGCCGATCTGGAACGGCAGGCCGACGGCCGCGCCAACTGGGTCTTCACCCTGCCGGAATCGGGCGAGCCGTCGCCCTGGGTGCTGGACATCAACGAGATCGGATTCGACAAGGGGCGCGTCGGTTATGCCGACGACATGCTCAAGGCCGACCTGACCGTGCTGATCGATCCGCTGGGCAAGCCCGTGCCGTTTGCGGACGTGACGGGTAAATTGTTCGTGCCTGAGGACGGTACGGCCCCGGCGCCGCGCGACTATGTGTTCGGCTGGAAGGTCGACGGCAAATACAAGGGGCTGGCCACCAAGGGCGAGGGCAAGGTCGGGGGCATGCTGGCCATGAAGGACCCCAAGCAGCCGTTCCCCTTGCAGGCGGACGTATCCATCGGCGGCACGCGCGCATCGGTCGCGGGCACGCTGACCGATCCCGTGAACCTGGGCGCGTTGGACCTGCATCTGAAACTGTCCGGCTCGTCCATGGCGCAGCTCTACCCGCTGACCGGCGTGACGCTGCCGGACACGCCGCCCTACAGTACCGATGGCCATCTGGTCGCCAAGCTGCAGAATCCCGGCGGCGCGGTGTTCGACTACAAGAACTTCAACGGCAAGGTCGGCGACAGCGACCTGCATGGCGACATCACCTTCGCGTTGGGCGCGCCCCGGCCCAAGCTGACCGGCAAGCTGTCGTCCAAGCTGCTGCAAATGGCCGACCTGGGTCCGCTGATCGGCGTGCCGTCCGGCGGCGGCTCGAAGGCGGCCGTTGACAAATCCAAGGACGCGCCCGCCAAGCCCAAGGGCGGCAAGGTCCTGCCGACGCAGGAGTTCCGCACGGACCGCTGGCGCGACATGGACGCGGACGTCTCGCTGGACGCCGCGCGCATCGTTCATGACAGCAAGCTGCCGCTGTCCAAGCTGTCGGTGCACGTCATTCTGCAGGACGGCAAGCTTGCGCTGGACCCCCTCAGCTTCGGCATGGCAGGCGGCACCATGAACGCCACCGCGCGCCTGGACGGGTCGCGCGCGCCGCTTACCGGCCGCATCGACATGCACGCGCGCCGGCTGCAGCTCAAGCAGCTCTTTCCCTCGGCCGAATCCATGCAGAAGACGCTGGGCGAGCTGAATGGCGACCTGGCGATCAGCGGCACTGGCAACTCCGTGGCGGCATTGCTGGGCTCGGCGACGGGCGACGTCAAGATGCTGGTCAACGACGGCGTCATCAGCCGCAGCCTCATGGAGCTTGCCGGTCTGAACGTCGCGAATTACGTGGTCTCCAAGCTGTTCGGTGACGACGAAGTGAAGATCAACTGCGGCGCGGCGGACCTGGAGTTGAAGAGCGGCGTCATGACGCCACGCATCTTTGTTTTCGACACCGACAACGCATTGATCACGATCACCGGCTCGGCCAACTTCAAGGACGAGACCATGGATCTGGACATCGATCCCGACAGCAAGGGGTTCCGTATCTTTTCGCTGCGCTCGCCGCTGTATGTGCGCGGGACGTTCGGATCGCCCGACGTGGGCGTGCATGTCGCCCCGCTGGCGGCGCGCGGCGCGGGCATGGTGGCGCTCGGCGTGCTGCTGACGCCGGCGGCTGGGCTGCTAGCGCTGATTGCGCCCAGCGCCAACGACGAGAACGCGTGCGGGCCGCTGCTCGAGCAGATGCGCAAGCCGCCGAAGGCGCCGCCGCCGCCCAAAAAGTAGGGTGTCAGCCCCCGGGCATCAGCCGGAAGCCGCCGGGCGCGGCCTCGTCGGCCGCGCACACCACATCGCGGCCATGGTTCTTGGCGTGGTAGAGCGCCTGGTCTGCGCGTTCGAACACGGCCTCAAGTGTGGCGCCCTGTTCCGGATAGTGCGCCACGCCCGCCGAGATGGTGATGGGGGCGGGCAGGGGCGTCGCCTCCGGCGAGGCCAGGCGAGTGCGCAACCGCTGCGCAATCGCGATGGCCGCCGCCATGCTGGCGCCCGGCAGCAGCATGACGAATTCCTCGCCACCCGGCCGCGTCAGCACGTCATCGCTGCGCGACCCCTCGCGCATCACGCCCGCCAGCGCCTGCAAGGCCTGATCCCCCGCCGCGTGGCCGTAGCGGTCATTGATGCGCTTGAAGTGGTCGATGTCGATCGCCACGATGGCCACCGGCGTGCCTTCGGCGCCCAGCAGCGCCAGCGCCTCGTCCATGCCGCGGCGGTTCAGCAACCCGGTCAGCGTGTCGGTCGTGTTTTCACGGCGCAGGTCGCTTAGCTTGTGATGAAACGACGCCAGCCCCATCAGCAGCGCGCGCCGCAATTGCGCGGCCTCGAAATACCACGAACGCACGGCGCGGATGCGGTCCGCGGAATCCGGGTCCTGCATCCGCTTGGCAATGCTGGCCATCTGGCCCAACGGGCGCGCGATCCAGCGCGACAACAGCCAGATCAACGCCACCGATAGCAGCAGCAGGGGCAAGGTGTTGCGGGCGGTGGCCATCAACAGGTCCGTCAGCGGGGCGAGCGTGCTGTCCACCGGACGCTGCGCGATGATGCTCCAGCCGGTGCTGGGCACGGGCGCAAAGCCCGCCAGCATGTCGCGGCCCTCGCTGTCGATGAAGCGCCGCTCGCCCGTCTCGCCGCGCCGCGCCGCGGCGAAGGTCTCGTTATCGGGAGCCGGCTTGCCCAGCTGGGCGCTGTTGGGGTGGTAGATCAGCGTGCCCTTGCGGTCGATCACGTAAAGAAATGAATCGTCGCGGTAGAAATGCTGGTCCAGCAGACGATCCAGCAAATTGTCCTCGTGCAGATAAAGCGATCCCGCGATGAATCCGAGATAGCGGAAATCGCGGGAAAAGATGGGTTGGGTGTAGAGGATCTGCCAGCGGCCGTTGCTGGCCTGAAACGGTTCGCTGATCGTGGGCTTGCGCGCGGCAAGCGCCTGCTTTACCGCATTGCTGACCAATTGATGTCCCAGCAATTGCGGATACGACGGCGACACCGCCAGCACCTTGCCCTGGGGCGATGCGACAAAGCTGGAATTGAAAAGCCCCAGCTGCTGCTCCTGCCGCCGCGTTTCCTCGGCCATGCGTTCGGGGTGGCTTTCCATGCCGGCCAGTTCATCAGCGCTGTAGGAAAGGTAGCGATGAACATCGTTCAGCAACGCATCGGTGGTCAGCGCCAGCTTGGACGCGTAGATGCGGTTCGTGTCCATGGCATTGCGCAGCAGCAGATCGCGCTGCACCAGATAGCTGGCATGCAGGCCGCCCGCAAGCACCACAACGACCGACAGCAGGCTGATCCACAGGATGAGACGCCGCAGGTCGACGCGGAACATGACGGTATCCGTCAGTTGCGGGCGCGGCCCGGCGGCACGCCGGAGGGCGGCGGGGCGTCGCAGATCAAGGCGTCCCACGCGCGCATCGCCTGCCGGGCCACGGCCTGCAATGTCTTGCGGCTGGCGCCGTCGCGCGCCTGGATGGACATGCCATGCAGGACCGTCGTGTAGAACGCGGCCAGCCCCTTCAGGTCCGTCCCGGCGGGCAATTCGCCTTGCGCGGCGCCGGCGTTCAGACGCGCGAGGATGCGGCTTTGCATCTCGCGCCGGTTGTCTCCCAGAAAATTCCCCACGCCGGCCTGGTTGTCGCAACCCGCAGGTGCGCCCAAGACGATCATGCAGCCGGGCGGCAGGCCAGGGGCCGTGAAACGTTCGGCCGACGCCAGCAGCATTGCCTGCACCGCATCGCGCGCAGTCGGCGCCGCAAGCAGCGCGCGCCGCGCCGAACCGCCTTCGGTCTCGCGGTAGAGCTCGACGGCTTCGCGAAAGAGGCCTTCCTTGGAACCGAAGGCGCCATAGAGGCTGGGCGAGTTGATGCCCATCGCTTCCGTCAGATCGGTCAGCGATGCCCCTTCATATCCCTTCGACCAGAAAACCTCCATGGCCTTTTGCAAGGCCTGGGCACGGTCGAAGTTCCGCGGGCGCCCACGTTCAGCCATGCCCGCGATTTTACTCGCGCCGCCTATTTTGTGTTGATCGCTAAAAAATTGTTGACCACGGCGAGGTTGCACGGCGATGATATTTGTACCGATCACTACAAAACGAGATTGACCATGCAGAACTTGAACGGAAAAGTGGCTTTCGTCACCGGCGGCAGCCGAGGCATCGGCGCCGCCATTGTTCGCCGCCTCGCCGCCGACGGCGCGGACGTGGCCTTCACCTATGTCAGCGCAACATCGGCCGCACCCGCCCAGGCGCTGGTGCAGGAGTTGACGGCGCTAGGCCGCCGCGCCAAAGCCATCCAGGCCGACTCTGCGGACGCCGCCGCCGTCAAACGCGCGGTCGAAGACGCCATCCGCGAGCTCGGTCCCATCGACGTGCTGGTCAACAACGCCGGCATTTTTCTGGCCGGGCATGTCGCGGACACCAGCCTGGATGACTACGAGCGGACGATGGACATCAACGTGCGCGCCCCTTTCGTCGCCATCCAGGCGGCGCAGGCCGCCATGCCCGATGGCGGCCGCATCATCAACATCGGCAGCTGCCTGGCTCCACGCGCGGGCCGCGCGGGCGTTGCGCTGTACGCTGCCAGCAAATCGGCATTGGTCGGACTGACGCAAGGCCTGGCGCGCGATCTGGGTCCGCGCGGCATCACCGCCAATGTTGTGCACCCGGGTCCCATCGACACCGACATGAACCCGGCCGATGGAGACCGCGCGGCTGATCTGGTTGCCGTGCTGTCCTTGCCTCACTATGGTGAAGCCCGCGACATCGCGGGGATGGTCGCATTCTTGGCTGGACCCGAAGGCCGCTATGTCACGGGCGCCAGCCTTGCGGTGGACGGCGGGTACGCGGCCTGATGTAGTCGTTTCTAAAACTTTTTCGCCACCCGACTTGCACAAACAAAAAAATCCCCATATAATCTTTCTTCTTCGCGGCACACACATAACGAAACGCTACAGCGGCAACGCAGCAGCAGATCAAAGTGAGTGACTCGCAGGGCTGTTAGCTCAGTTGGTAGAGCAGCGGACTCTTAATCCGTAGGTCGAGTGTTCGAGCCACTCACAGCCCACCAGAATTCTTTGGCAGTACGTGCAAAAAAAGCCCACCGGTTCCGGTGGGCTTTTTGCGTTCTACTACCTGAAAATCGGCAGAGGACGGCATGGAGGAAGACGCATGTACGACATCATCGGCGACATCCACGGAGAAGACCTGAAGCTCGACGGGCTGCTGCGTAGTCTCGGCTATGTTCCGGCGGGCAAAGGGTACAAAGCCCCCCAAGGCCGTCAGGCAATATTCCTTGGCGATCTGGTGGATCGAGGCGCGGGGCAGCGCCGTGTCCTGGAAATTGTCCGCGCCATGATGGACGACGGCCAGGCCTTGTGCGTCATGGGCAACCACGAATTCAACGCCATCGGCTATGCCATCGAAGACCCCCACCATCCCGGCGAGTTCCTGCGGCCCAATCGCGGCGACTCGGCGACGTGCCGCAAGAACCGCAAGCAGCACGGTGCCTTCATCGATCAGATAGGCGAAGGCAGCCCGGAGCATGCCTCCTGGGTCGCCTGGTTCCGCCAATTGCCGCCGTGCATGGACTTGGGCGGGATTCGCGTTGCGCATGCGTGCTGGGATGACCGTGCCGCCAAAGCGTTGGCGGACGCGGGTTGGGTGCCTGGCAAGCCATTGGATGACGCCATGCTGGTGGCCATGCATCAACAGGGCACGGAGCTGGAGCAAGCCAGGAAGCTGCTCACGTCAGGAATGGAGTTGGCGTTGCCTGACGGCCGCTACATCGAGGACAAGGAGGGGCACCGCCATCACCATGTGCGGCTTGCCAATTGGCGCGATTGGGCCAGTGCCTTGCATGAGGTCGCCTTGGTGCCGGCTGGCCAGGAGGAGCAGATTCGCGGGCTGGCATTGCCAGAGGGCTTTTGCCGGACGCCGCTCTCCGGCGCGCCCGTTTTCATCGGCCACCATTGGTTCAAGGGGCAGCCCAAGATCGAGAGCGGCAAGCTTGCCTGCCTGGACTGGTCGGCCGCTGCGGGCGGTCCGCTGGTGGCGTACCGCTGGGATGGCGAAGACACGCTGTCCAACGGAAAGCTGGTCTGGGAAAGGGAATAGCGCCGCGACGGCCTTCAAGCCATGATCCGCAGCGCCGTCTCAATCCCGAACGTCTGCGCAAACTGCTGCGCCGCCATCGGTTTTCCGAAAAGATACCCCTGACCCTCTTCGCAATGCTCGGCCTGCAGCCGTTCGCGTTGCTCGTCGGTTTCGATGCCTTCGGCGATGGTGTTCAGGTCAAAGCTGCGCGCCACATCCAGAATGGCGCGGACCACCGTGGCGTCCTGGTTGGATTCCAGAATCCCGCTGACGAACGAGCGGTCGATCTTGATGCGCGTGATCGGATGCGTCTTCAAAAGACTGAGCGACGCATACCCGGTGCCGAAGTCGTCGAATGAAATGCCCACGCCCTGGGCGCGCAGGCGCTGGAGCGTTTCCAGCACCGTGTCGTCGCTGTTCAGCACGATGTTCTCGGTGATCTCCAGTTCCAGCGCCTCGGGCGGCAGGCCGTGCCGGGCAAGCGTTTGCGCGACTTCGGCCGCCAGGTCGCCCTCGCGGAATTGCACGCTGAAGAGGTTCACGGCGATGCGGAAATCGTGCATGCCGCTACGTCGCCAGAACGCGGCCTGGCTGCACGCTTCGTTCAGCACCCATGAGCCGACCGTGCCCGCCAAGGGGCCGCCTTCCAGTGATGGCAGGAAGACGCCCGGCGCCAGCAGGCCCAATTGCGGATGGCGCCATCGCAACAGCGCCTCGGCGCCAGTCAGTGAGCCGGTCGCCAGATTGATCTGCGGTTGATAGAAGAGCAGGAATTCGCCTTTGGCGACCGCGCGGTGCAGCTCCATGCCGTACAGGCGCCGCGCCACGGCTTCCAGGCGCAGGTTGGGGGCGAAGACAAAGATGCGGCCGCGGCCGACCGTCTTGGCTTTGACCAATGCGAGATCGGCGTTGCCCACCAGTTCCAGCGCTTCGTGCGCATGCAGCGGGGCCAGGGCCACGCCGCAACTCGCGGTCAGGCGCAGCTCCTGGCCTTGGATCGATATGGGTTCGGCAATGCGCGCCAGCGCCTGTTGCGCCAGTTCCGTTGCCTGTTTCAGGTCGCCGACGTCGTGCTGCAGGATGGCGAACTCGTCGCTGCCCAGGCGCGCGACCGTGTCGCAGGGGCCCGCCGTGCCGTCCAGGCGCGCCGCGAGCTCCCGCAGGATCGCGTCGCCGACCGCATGGCCCATCGTGTCGTTGATGTCCTTGAAGCCGTCCAGGTCCAGCATCAGGATGGCGGCGGCGCACGGATGTGCCAACACGTCTTCCACGCGCCGGTAGAAGACTCCGCGGTTGGCCAAGCCGGTCAGCGGATCGAAACCGGTCAGTTTGCGCGCGTCGTCGTCATGGCGCTTGTGCGCGGGCGTGTGGCCGGGCCGCTGCGCGGTTGCGCGCTTCGTTCGATGTCCGGCCGCTGGCGGTTTGGCCCGCGCGCGGGCAAGTTCGGCGCTGACTTCGACACGCCGCAATTCCAGGCGGTCGGCCGCCATGCGGGCCAGCTCGCGCAGGCGTTCCTTGTCGTCCTCGCTGAAATCGGCGTGGGGTTCCGTGTCGATGATGCACAGCGCGCCCAGCGGATGGCCGTCCGGTGAGCTCAGGGAAACGCCGGCATAGAACCGGATGCTGGCTGGGCCCGAGACGAGCGGATTGTCGTGGAAGCGTTCATCCTGGCGCGCATCCGGCACGACCATGACGTCGTCCTGCAAGACCGCATGGGCGCAGAAAGAGACGTCTCGGCGCATGTCGGTGTCGCCGACGCCTATGCTGGCCGCGAAAAACACATGATCGCTGCCGACCATGTTGATGGCCGACACCGGCATGTTGAACATGCGCGATGCAATGCGCACGACCGGGTCCAGGCTGGGCAGCGGATGCTGCGGATCGAGCCCGTATTCCGACAGGGCGCGCAGCCTTTCGGTTTCGGTCGGCAAAGGTGGGGGGCATTTCATCTACAGCCTCCTTTCTATTTCTCCTCGTGCTGCGCCGTCTGGTTCCCCCGGCGTTGCGCGGGCAAGCCGCGCAACTGCCAACCGCATTGCCGCGCCGCCATTGCTGACCACGCGGCGGGTGGTGTCGCCGATCAATGCGTGTTTGTCCTGCGCTACAGCGAAACCGACGCCACATTTGCCGGAGGCGTCGGCGGGAGAACCAGTTTCGAAGTGTGACGCGGCTGAAAAATTATGGAAGACAAATCTGTAACTGATTCTTCCGACATATGAATTTATCGCACATGCCTGCGATTTTCCAGCTGGCGGCGCGCGTTTGACCTCACCCCCCCGCGTTACACCACCCACGCGTCAAAAGCATTTCCAGGCGCCAAAAATCGACCATTTTCTTGCGCGGAAGGCTTCAGCTTGCATTCATCGTTGCGTCATACGCGGCAAACAGAATGCGGGCCTCGATCAGCCTCCACGGGAAAAAGGAAAATGAAGCACTGGAATCGGAATGCGCTGGCCTGCGCAATGATGAGCGCGATGGCGCTAGTTGCGGGCTGCGGCGGGGACAACGACAGCGATAACAGCAGCGACCCCGAAACGCCGCCCATCACCGAACCTCCCGTGCAGCCTCGTCCGCTGGAGCTGACGATTCTCCACATCAATGATCACCACTCCACGCTGGACGGCAAGGACCGCACGCTGACCCTGAAGAACGCGGCCGGGATCGATACCGAAGTGACCGTGTCCGCCGCCGGCATGCCGCGCGTAAAAGCCGCCATCGACCAACTGGCCGCCAACTCGCCGAACGTGCTCAAGCTGCATGCGGGCGACGCGCAGACCGGCACGCTGTACTTCAACCGCGCCGGCGCGCCGGGCGAGGCCGATGCCGCGCTGATGAACACGGTTTGCTTCGACGCCATGGCGGTCGGCAACCACGAATTCGACAAGGGCGACGACGGCCTGAAGCGCTTTGTGGACTTCCTGCATGCCGGCGCCTGCCAGACGCCGGTTCTTAGCGCGAACGTCAATTTCGGCGCGAGCTCGCCGCTCAAGGGCTCCGACCTGATCAAGCCCGCCGTCGTGGTGGAGCGCGATGCGCAGAAGATCGGCATCGTCGGCCTGACCATCGCCAGCAAGACCAAGGAATCGTCGAGCCCCAACGCGGACACGACGTTCACGGACGAAGCCGTGGCCGCGCAGGCGCAGATCGACGCCCTGCGCGCCAATGGCGTCAACAAGGTCATCCTGCTCAGCCACATCGGCTACGGCTACGACAAGGAAGTGATCGCCAAACTGAGCGGCGTCGATGTGGTAGTGGGCGGCGATTCGCACACGCTGCTGGGTCCCGACTCGATGAAGACGATGGCCGTGGGCACGCCGGGCGGCGCCTATCCCACCCGTCTGGCCGACAAGGACGGCAAGCCGGTCTGCCTGGTGCAGGCCTGGGAATACTCGCAAGTCGTGGGCGAACTGAAGGTCAGCTTCGACGCCAACGGCGACGTGACGAACTGCGCTGGCACGCCCCACGTGCTGATCGGCGCCGACTACCGCGTCAAGTCGGGCAGCGCCCTGGTTGCGGCCTCCGATGCCGATCGCGCCGCCTTCAAGGCCGGCGTCTCGGCCAGCGGCTTCCTGCGCGAGCAGACGCCGGACGCCGCCGCGCTGTCGGTGTTGCAACCGTTCAAGGCCAAGATCGACATCTTCAGCAAGACCAACGTCGCCCAAGTGCCGCTGGAACTGTGCTTCCGCCGCATTCCGGGTCCCACGCCGACCAGCAACGCGGCCAGCCCCGCATGCGAGAGCGAAGGCAACGTGGCCCTGCGCGGCGGCGACATCCAGCAGTTGGTGGCGCAAGCCTATCTGGACGTGGCCAACGCCGAATACGGCGGCGCCGACATGACCCTGCAAAGCGGTGGCGGTGTCCGTCGCGCGTTGAACGGCACCGTGACGGCCGCCGACGTGATCGCTGTCGTGCCCTTCGGCAACATGCTGTGGCGCCTGGACCTGACCGCCAACGAGGTCAAGTCCATGATCGAGGACGGCCTGGACGCCACGTACAAGCCGGGCGGCAAGGACGGTCCTTACCCGTACGCGGCCGGCCTGCGCTGGGACGTGACCGCCTCGAACGCCAAGGGCAGCCGCGCCAGCAATATCCAGTACCTGGACCAGGCCACCAGCACGTGGCTGCCGCTGGACAACGCGCGCACCTATCGCCTGTTTGTGCTCAGCTTCAATGCGACCGGCGGGGATGGCTACACGACGCTGGCCAACGTGCCGGCCGAGCGCCGTTCCGACATCGGCGTGCTGGATGCGGATGTGTTCCAGGCCTACATCGACATGCAGACCAAGGATGTGGGCACCGGTCTGCCGGTTCTGAACCGCATCGACAACGACCGGTACAGCACGCATAACTGGCTGCCGTGATTGTCACAATACCTTGAACACCGGCTGACTCGTACCGGTCTTACCGACCGAGGGATGGCGGCCGGCGGCAAGCCAGCACATCACATCGAACGTCAGTTCAGAGCCCGTGGGAGCGCGTTCGCCGAAGGTCGCGAGCACTTGCGATACGGTGGCGGGCGGACGCCTGGCGCTGGATGCGCAAGGGTCGCAGCCAGTCCATCGAGTTCACCGCCAAGCCTTGGGACGAGTCGGTGCTGGTCGATGACGATATCGTTAATGCCCGACATCCGCTCGCTGCCCATGGGCGGCAGCGGTTCAAATCCTGTAAAAGCGAATAACTGACAAGGCGCACGCATGAACAGCAACGAAGGGATCCCGGTATCGGTCTACACGCGATGGCACCAGTTGTCGGTGCCCCTGGCGTTCGCGTTGGCCGCCGGCAGCTTCATGCTCGTGGTGTTCAATCGCGGGCCGATCGGACTGGCCGCCGTGCTTGCCGTGCTGGGCCTCTTCGTGCCGCCGTTGGTTGCGTTCAAGGGGTTTCCCACGCGCAATGATGTCAAGGTGACGGCCGAAGGTCTGGAGTTTTCGCGCGGCAAGCCCATCGCCTTCGGCGAGCTGGCCAGTTGGGGCACGGACGATTACCTCAAGCTGGTCCGTCGCGGCCTGCCCACCGTGCTGGTCAGCGCGGTGGACCTGCCCCGGCGTGAGCGCCTGTTGCGCGAGTTTGAGCAGGCATTGGCGGCGTGGCAACAGCGCCAGCCGGCCGGTACGCAGGCGGCGCGCCGCACGCATTTCTATGGTTCCACCGGCGGGCGTCTGGTCGGCTTGGGAATCACCGCCCTGGGCGCGGGATCGGCCATCATGGCGCTGAACCTGCGCGAGCCATCGGTGTCGCTGGCCATCGTCGGCGGGCTCGGGGCGTTGTTCGGGTTGGCGATGGTGTTTGGCCGGCGCGGGTGAGGCGCGCCGATCCGCCCTGGGAAAGCGCGTATTGCTTACTGGGGCTGGTGCGCGCCACGCGTACAAAATGTTGCCCGGCGCCCCATTTACGCTTGCTAGCATGATCCTCGCCGGAATGATCCGGCATTCGGATGGATGGACAGTGGAGGTTGCCATGAATTCAAGAAGAACACTCAACCGGATCGCCGTGTTTGCGGCGGCGGGCGCCTTGATGGCTGGTTGCGCGACGCAACAGCAAACGAACACCGCTGTCGGTACGGGCGCGGGTGCGGCCTTGGGCGCGGGCATCGGCGCTTTGATCGGGCACGGCAAGGGCGCCGCGATCGGGGCCGGCATCGGCGCGGTGGCGGGCGGCCTCGTGGGCTACAACTGGAAGGTCGTGAAAGATGACGTGCAGAAGTCCGGCGCGTCGTCGCTCGGCATCGACGTCGTCGAAATGCCCGACGGCAGCCTGAAGGTCAATATTCCGAGCGGCGTATCGTTCGATACGGACAAGACGCAGCTCAAGCCGGCGTTGCTGCCGGTGCTGGACAGCGTGGCGCGTTCGCTGAATCAGCACCCTGAACTGCGGGCCAAGGTGGTCGGCCATACCGACAGCACCGGCGCGCTGGCGCATAATCAGACGTTGTCGGTGAACCGCGCCAAGAGCGTGACGGATTACCTGGCCAAGCAGGGCGTGGCTGGCACGCGTCTGTCGGTGGAAGGCCGCGGCCCGAACGATCCGATCGGCGACAATGCGACCGCCGAAGGGCGCGCGCTGAACCGGCGCGTGGAGATCTACCTGTACGCGGTCCAGCAATAAGCGCGGGCGCGTCATTTGCTGTCAGGCGGTTGGCGCGATGCGCCGCCGCCTTTCTTTACGGAGTCTGACATGAGCGATTTTCCCCCCGCCCGCATCGGCACCGATATCGCGATTGCCGCGCTCACCGGCTGGCAGGCCGTGGCCGAGCGCGATGCCATCGAAAAACGCTACCGCTTTCCCAATTTCAATGCCGCGTTCGGCTTCATGGCGCGCGTCGCGATGTTCGCGGAAAAGCTGAATCATCACCCCGAATGGACCAACGTCTACAACCGCGTGGATGTGACGCTGACCACGCATGACGCCGGCGGCGTGACCGAGCTGGACGTGCGGATGGCGCAGTTCATGGACGAAGCCGCCGAGCACGCGGGCGCGACTGCGCCGAAAGCGCAGCCCTGATCACTGCCCTGAACGCAGCCGGCCCGGCGCTCAGTCCGCGGCGTCGCCGGCCTCGGCTTGCAGGTGGCCGATCAGGCGATCCAGCATGTCGCCGAATTGCCGCTGTTCGTCGGCGGTCAGGCAGTTGAAGATGTCGTCGTTGCGGCGCGCAATGAGGTCGATGATGCGGCGGTAGTGCGTCAAGCCCTCGGCGGTCGGCGCCAGCACGACGCCACGTCCGTCCGACGCCGATACCGTTTTCTCCACCAGCCCGCGATCCACCAGCGCCTGCGCGGATCGGCTGGCCTGGCCCTTGTTCAGGTTGGCGGCGCGCGCCAGGTCATTGACCGAGAGCGGCGCAAACCGGCCGATGGCGGCAAGGCAGCGCGCCTCGCCCAAGGGAATGTCGCAATCCTTCAGATAAGCCCGATTCGTGTCCCGGTCCGTGATCTTGTTGAGCACGTGCAGGCGGTAGGTGAGGAATCGTTCCAGAGGGGGCGTTTTCACGTCGGGCGGGCGGGGTCGGCGCCCGCGGAAGAGGAGACCGGATAGTTTGCCATGGCGCCGTCCTCGAGACTGGCGGCTTCCGCCTGCGCCAGCAGCGCCAGAGCTTCCTGCGCGGAAGGCAGGCGGCTCAGCAACGACAATCCGAGGATCGACAGAAAGAGTGGCGCGCGCGCTTCGCCGACGCGCGTCAGCGCCTGCGCCATGCTGGTGTAGACCTGGTCCAGTGATTCGTTGTTCATGCTTGGCCTTTCGGGGTGGCGTTCAAGTTCAGCGAGGGGTAGTAGGGCGCTAGCGCCGCGCGCAGTTCACCGGCGGCGGGCGCGATCCAGCGCCCCAGCACGTAGCCGTCCGGACGGAGCAGGTAGACGGAGCCTGTTTGATTGCCGTAACGCGCGGCAAGCTGGCCGTGCGGGTCGGCCAGGCCGTCGTCGCCCGCGTGCAGCACCCGCAGCGGATGCGGCGCGTCTTGCGTGTCCGCAGCCAGTGTGTTCAACGCCGCCGACAAAGCCGCATCGGGCGCAATGGCCAGCGCGACGAAGCCCGCGCCAAAGCTGGCGGTCAGGTACTGCGGCTTGTCGCCGTCTTGCAGCAGCACGTCGGGCGCGGGCTGTCCGGGCGCGGCGGCCGGGCCGGCTTCTGGCGCGCGGTCCTCGCGGTTCAAGGGCGAGGTGTCATAGGAGATGGGCGCGGACTGGCGCGGATTGATGAGCGACCGTACGCCGTCGTCCACCAAGGCCAGGCGCAGCGCGGCCTCGCGCATCAGCCGGAAGCCGAAATCCGGCGGCGCCATGAATTCCGTGCTTTTCGCACCATAGGCCAGGTTCTGCCGCGTGGCATGCACGCGTTCGATGCTGTAGCTGTCCAGCAGGGTGTCGGGCGACTGGCCCTTCAGCACCCACGCCAGCTTCCATGCCAGGTTGCCGGCGTCGTCCAGCCCGGAATTCAGGCCGCGCACGCCGAAGATGGGCACGAGGTGGCCTGCGTCGCCCGCGAACAGCACGCGGCCGTGGCGGTAGCGGTCCAGCGTCAGGCACTTGGCGTTGTAGATGGAGATCCAGAGCGGCTTCCAGGGCGCGGTCTCGCCGATCATGTCCAGATGGCTTTGCACGCGCGGCAGCACGTTTTCCGGCTTGACGGCCTCGTCGGGATCTTCGTCGTCGCGGATCTGGTAATCGACGCGCCAGACGTTGCCGGGCTGGCGGTGCATCAGCAGCGTGGAGCCGGGATTGGACGGCGGATCGAACCACGCCAGGCGCTCGACGGGCCGTTGCGATTCCTGTTCGATATCGACGATGACGTAGCGGCCTTCGTACTGCATGCCTTCCAGCTTCAGGCCCATGGCTTCGCGCACCGTGCTGCGCCCGCCGTCGCAGGCAACAAGCCAATCGGCGCGCACCGTCTGGCGGGCGCCGTCCGCCTCCACCTCGACCGATACGCCGTCCGGACCGGGCTGCACGGCAGTGACGCGTGCCGAGCAGGCGAGGGTGGCGCGGCCGGGATGGCGCCGCATGGACTGGTGCGCGAATTCCTCCACGTAGTACTGCTGGATGTTCACCATCGGGGCGTACCTCTGCAGGGGATCGTGCGGCATCTGGAAGTGCAGGACTTCGCGGTCGCGGTAATAGCTGCGCCCGCCTGTCCAGGCCAGACCGGTGTCGATCAGCGGCCGGTCGGCGCCGATCCAGCTCAAGATCTCCTGCGACCGGCGCGACATGCAGATGGCGCGGCTGCCGCTGCAATAGCCTTCATCGGCCTCTACGGTGAGCGAGGCAATGCCGTACTCGGCGAGCAGGGCGGCCAGGGTCAGACCGACCGGACCGCCGCCGGCGATCAGGACGGGAACGTGCGAAGGGAGCGTCATGCCGTCTCCAGAATTTGGTTGTTTGCGCAACTATATGCGCGGTATGTTGCGCACGCAACCAATTTTTCAAGGCGATAAAAAACCCGCCAGTGGGCGGGTTTGGGGGTCAATTCAGGCCGGCGAGAGGCCTTCATTCAGGGGCGCATGCTTCAGTTCGGCAAGTCTCAGTTGCGTACGTTGTAGATGCGCATCGCCTGCTGTTTCTGGTTGGGGTCCAGCACACGCAGCACCACGACCCTTGCGGTAAAACCGTCGGGCAGCTTGAGCTGGCCCAGCGCGTAGTCGTAGCGATCGACCGTGAGCGCGGGGCCTTCCGGCGTCACGGTGGCGGCGCGGCCGTTGGGGTAGGAGCCTTCGATGGCGAAGGTCAGCGTGCCCTTGAACGGCGCGCCCGTGCGGTCTTCGCGCATCACCAGCACCTGATAATCCAGCAGGCCGGGGGCGCGCTTGAAGGTGGCCGAACGGATGCCGAGATTGCCGCCGCGGGGGTCGGGCGGCATGGCGTCCTGGAACAGCACCAGTTCCTTGTTCAGCGTTTCGATCTTGGCGCGGCTTTCCGCCAGGTCGCTGGTCAGCTTTTCGTGGCCGGACTTGTTGGCGTCGCGCTGCTGCGTGGCTTCTTCAAGTTGGGTCTGCAGGCGCTGGCGCTCCATGTTGGAGGCGCTGAGCTCGCTGTGCAGCTGTTCGGATTGTTCGACGGTCAGGCGTTGCGGGCCGTAGTTGGTTTGCAGGAAGAGCACGCCGCCCGCGCCAAGCGCAATGCCAACCATCAGCAGGACGAGCCAGCGCGGCATGCGGCGCGTGCGTTGCCCCGGCTGGTATACGGAGGGCTTGAACGTGGCCCGTTGCGATCTTCCAAACATCCCCATTCCTAGAAAACTTCCTGTGTATATGCCTGTCGGCAAGCGGCGCGCGCATGCCAAAGCGTCAGAGAATACCCCGTTAGCCGGGGGCGATGCGTGCGCAGACAAGCCTCGTTGCGCACCTTGATATTGTGAAATATGTGGGTGTCAGGCGGCCGTGCCAGCCAGTTCCGCGTCCAGGTCCGCAAGCCGTTGCGGGGTGCCGACATCGGTCCATCGGCCCGAATGACGGGCGCCGCGCACCCGGTCCTGGCCCATCGCCTGCCTGAGCAGCGGCGCCAGCGGCGCTGCGGCGCCGCGCGGGACATCCGCGAACAACGAAGGATGGTAGACGCCCACGCCGGCAAAGGTCAAACGCGGCTCGCCCTGTGCCAGCACGCGCCCATCGGCCGTCAGGATGAAGTCGCCGGCAGGATGGTGCGCGGGGTTGTCCACCAATAGCAGCCAGGCGCCGCCGTGCGTGGCGAGGGGCGCGGCGTGTTGTGCGGCGGCCGGATCCCAGTCGCACCAGATGTCGCCATTGATGACGAGGAACGGGTCGTCGCCGAGAAGGGGGAGCGCCTGCGCAATGCCGCCCGCGGTTTCCAGCGCGGTGGCTTCGGCCGAATAGCGGATGCGCACGCCGAGCGCCGCGCCATCGCCCAGCGCGCGTTCGATTTCGTGGCCGAGCCAGGCGTGGTTGATGACGATGTCGCGGATACCGGACGCGGCCAGGCGTTCCAGGTGCCAGACGATCAGCGGCTTGCCGCCCACCGGCAGCATGGGCTTGGGCAGGCGGTCGGTCAGCGGGCGCATGCGTTCGCCGCGGCCCGCGGCGAGGATCATGGCGCGCATCAGAACGTGTATCCGACGCTGACCTGGCGGTCGTCCAGGCGGTCCAGCAGGCGCAGGAGCGGCGTGAAGACGCCGTAGCGCTGCGCCACCTGACGGACGTAGCCGTTCACGCGCGGCATGTGCGCCAGATAGTGCGCTTTGCCGTCGCGATGGTTCAGACGGGCGAAGACGCCCAGGATGCGCAGGTTGCGCTGCAGCCCCATCCATTCATAGGCGCGGTGGAAGTCGGCGAAATCGGCATCGACGGGCAGGCCGGCGGCGCGCGCCATTTCCCAGTAGCGGATCGCCCAGTCAAGCTGCTGCGGTTCTTCCCAGGTGGTCCGGGCGTCGGTCACCAGCGACGCCAGGTCGTAGGTGATGGGGCCGGCCAACGCGTCCTGGAAGTCGATGACGCCGGGGTTGGGTCCGTACTGCGGCTGGTCGCAGACCATCAGATTGGGCGAATGAAAATCGCGGTGCACCAGCACTTGGGGCTGTCCGCCATTGCTGGCCGACAGCAGGGCGAAGATCTTTTCGAGGGCGTTGGCGGTCTTGTCGTCCAGCGTGACGCCGTGATGCTTTTGCACGTACCACTCGGGAAACAGCTTGAGTTCGTCGGCCAGGCGCGCGCTGTCGTAAGTGCCCAGGCCGGCGGTCGAGGCCTTTTGCAGCTTGACCAGGGCGGCCAGCGCCTCGCGGTACAGCGTCTGCAACTGGGCGTCGTCCAGTCCATCCTGGATGCGCTGGTAATAGGTTTGTTCGCCCAGATCGGACAACAGCAGCAGGCCCTGGTCCAGGTCCTGCGCCAGCACCGCCGGCACGTTCAGCCCGGCGTCCGCCAGCAGTTTGTCCACGTGCAGGAAGGGGCGGCAGTCCTCGTGTTGGGGCGGGGCGTCCATGACAATCAGGGTGCGCGATCCGGCGTCCAGCCTGAAGTACCGGCGAAAGCTTGCGTCAGCTGACGCGGGGCGCAGCGTCTCCACGGCCAGGTTCAGGGCAGGGGGCAGGCCTTGCAGCCAGTTGCGCACCTGCGCCAAGCGGGGGTCGTGATCGTTTTTCAAGGAAGATCCGTGTCAGAAGGGCAAAATTGCGGAAAATTCGATTTGGCGAACATAAGGCTGGGCGTTGTTCGCGGCTTCTCTATAATACCGGCTCATTTCCGTCAGCATTGGCCCCCCGTGGGCGCCTTTGTCCGGCTCTCCCATGGTCAAAAAGGGCTGTTTTCACTCGTGCGCAAGGTTCCGTGGTTGATCCTATCTGTTGTCAGCGTCGCCGCCGGAGCCGCCCAGGCTCAAGGTAGCCCGGACGCCGCTGCTTCCGCGCCGTCGGTCACGTCAACCCCCCAACTGCGCACGTCTCCCGGCCTGCGCATGCACCGGTTGCCCGACGAGAGCATTCCCGCTTTCATGGAAGCGGACGCCATTTCAGGCGACCCCGACTACGAGCTCACGCTATCCGGCAACGCGCAGGTGCGTCGCATCGATGGCGTGATCAAGGGCGACGAAATCAATTACCGCAAGGACACCGGCAAGGTCGACGTGCGCGGCAACGCCCGCATGATGCGCGACGGCACGCTGGTGACCGGGCCGTCCGCCACGTTCAATGTGGACCGGTACTCCGGCGAGGTCGAAAAACCCAACTTCTGGCTGGGCGCCACCGGCGGCTTCGCCGTCGCCGACCACGCGGATATTTTCAGCAAGTCGCAGATGCGGCTGCACACGGTGACGTACAGCGGCTGCCCTTGCGAAAACCCGTCGTGGTACATCAAGGCCAATTCGGTCGATATCGACTTCGACGAGAACGAGGGCGTGGCCCGCGGCGGCGTCTTGTATTTCAAGGACGTGCCGATCCTGGCCTCGCCCTACATGACCTTCCCGGTCAAGCGCGAGCGCAAATCGGGTTTCCTGATCCCGACCTACGGCACCACCAGCCAGGGCGGCTTCGACATTTCGATTCCGTACTATTTCAACCTGGCGCCCAATTACGACTTGACGGTGCAGCCGCGCTACTTCTCCAAGCGCGGCACTCAGTTGGGCGGCGAGTTCCGCTATCTGGGTTACACGTACGGCGGCATGCTGGACGGCACCTATCTGCCCGATGATGACGTGACGGGCAAAGACCGCTGGATGTACTGGTGGCGTCACCAGCAGCGTTTCTCGCACGGCTTCTATACAGACTGGGATATCGCCAAGGTATCCGACGACAATTACTTCCGCGACATTTCGCAGCTGGGCCTGAACCAGGCGTCCACCACGTACCTGCCGCAGCGCGGCCGCGTGGGCTGGGTCTCCGATCACTGGAGCGCCTACGCGCAGGTCTACAAGTTCCAGACGCTGCAGGATCCCGACGCGCCGCTGGTTCCGCCGTACAACAAAGAGCCCGAGATCTACTTGCGCGGTTCGCGCTACGACTGGGGCGGCTTCGATGTGGACTGGACCTCGACTGCCGTGCGCTTCAGCATGCCGCAGTACGGCGCCGCCCTGCGCGCGCCCGACGGCGACCGTCTCCAGAGCTATGCGGCAATCTCGTATCCGATCGTGCGTCCGGGCTGGTTCTTCACGCCGAAGGCGGGCATCAACTACACGTCCTATCAGACCAAGTGGTATGGGGTGGACGCGCAGGGGCTCAATGGCGGGTCGGCCGTTGGCCTGCCGCGCTCGCAGTCCCGCACGCTGCCCATCATGTCGGTGGACACGGGCCTGATCTTCGAGCGCGACACCACGCTGTTCGGCAAATCTTCCACGCAGACGCTCGAACCGCGCCTGTACTACCTGAACGTGCCGTACCGCGACCAGTCCAAGCTGCCGGTGTTCGACACGTCGCTGGCCGACTTCAGCTTTACCCAGGCCTTCGAGGAAAACATCTACTCGGGCGGCTGGGACCGTATCGCCAACGCCAACCAGCTGACCGCGGCGCTGACGACGCGCTGGCTCGACGCCGATACCGGCTTCGAACGCCTGTCGCTTGGCGTGGCGCAGCGTCTGTACTTTGAAGACCAGAAAGTCACGCTGCCGCTGGAAACCCCGCGGACGGACGTGCGCTCCGATTTCCTCGTAGGTGTCTCCGCCGCGTTGACGGACACGCTGAACACCGACGTGGCCGCGCAGTACAACCCTTACGACAACAATTGGTCGCGCGGGCTCATCAGCGCGCGCTGGTCGCCTCAGCGCTTGACCACCGTGGCGGTGGCCTACCGCTACCAGCGCGACCCCCAGCCTGGCGTGTTCTACCAGCCGCAGGGCCAGAACCAGGTCAGCCTGGCCGTTCAATGGCCGTTCAATAAGCGGTGGTACGGTGTGGGCCGGGTGGACTATTCTTTGCGTTCCGGACCGTCCAGCACGCTGGCCAATACGACGGAATCCCCCCGCGTGACGCAGGCCATCGCTGGCCTGGAGTACAAGGGCGACTGCTGCTGGGTGGGCCGCATGGTCTACCAGCGCTACGCCGTATCGGCGGCGGACACCAACTCCGCGCTGTTCTTCCAGCTTGAACTCACGGGCCTGGGTTCCCTCGGAACCGACCCCATGAGCCTGCTGAACAGAAGTATCCCCGGTTACACGCGCGTCACGCCGCCCGCGCAGACCGGGACCACATTTGAAAGGTATGAATGATGCGTAGGTTGCACTCTTTGCGCCGCCTCTCCGGCAAGGCGCTGCTGCTGGCCTTGTGCGCCGGCTTGCCCGCCGCCCATGCGGCCGAGCAGACCGCCCGCGGCGCCAACAGCGCCAAGGCCGCTCCGGCCGCGCAGAACAAGGAAGCGCCCGCGCCCAAGGGCGAGCAGTTCGTGGACGGCATCGCCGCGATCGTCGACAAGGACGTGATCACGCTGCGCGAACTGCGTGACGCTTCCCAGCGCATCGCCGGCGAACTCCAGTCGCGCGGCATCCAGGTGCCGGACGCCCAGACGCTGCAACACCAGGTGCTGCAGCGTCTCATCATGGAACGCGTTCAGCGCCACGAAGCCGACCGCCTGGGCATCCGGGTGGACGACGCCCAGATCGACACGGCCATCCAGGCCATCGCCGCCCGCAACAAGATCACCGTGGCGCAACTGCGCCAGGAACTCGAAAAGTCCGGCACGTCCTGGGACGGTTACCGCAAGTCGCTGCGCGACGAGATCCGCTCGGATCGCCTGCGCCAGCGCGCGGTCGACTCGACCATCGTCATTTCCGACGCGGAAGTCGACGCCTTCCTGAAAGATCAGCGCCGCAACCCCGCTTTCGCCGCGGCTCCCCCGCAGGCGGCGCCCCAAGCGCAACCCCAGCCTCAGCCGCAGGCAGCACCCGAGCAGGCAGCCGCCGCCGGTCCCATGCTGTACGCCCTGGCGCAGATTCTGGTGCGCGTGCCGGAAGGCTCGTCGCCCGATCAGCTGGCGCTGCTGCGCAAGAAGGCCGAAGGCCTGTTGGCGCAAGCCAAGCGCGGCGATGACTTCGCAAGCCTTGCTGCGGCGTCGTCCGACGGCCCCGAGGCGCTGCAGGGCGGCGTCATGGGCGTGCGTCCGCTGGACGGCTGGCCCGACCTCTTCGTCAAGGCGGTCAGCAACCTGCAGAAGGGCCAGGTCAGCCAGCTCATCCAGAGCGGCAACGGTTTCCACATCATCAAGGTGGTGGACCGCGGCACCGCCCAGCCCGCGCCCAGCCGCACGGCCCGCGCGCCGGCGCCGCAAGCCGCCCCGCAACCGGCTCCGCAGCCGGCCGCAAGTCCCCAGGCGCCGCAGGGTCCCACGCAAGTCGTCCAAACGCGTGCCCGCCACATCCTGATCAAGACGTCGACCGTCATGAGCGACGATCTGGCCCGCCAGCGCCTGGAGCAGGTTCGTCTGCGCCTGGTGAACGGCAGCGCCAAGTTCGAGGAAATGGCGCGCCAGTATTCGCAGGATGCCACCGCGCCGCAGGGCGGCGAGCTGGGATGGCTGAACCCGGGTGAAACCGTGCCGCCGTTCGAGGCCGCGATGAACGCGCTGCAACCTGGCGAAATCAGCCAGCCCGTGCAGTCGCCGTTTGGCTGGCACCTGATCCAGGTCGAAGAACGCCGCGATCACGATGCGACCGACGACCTGGCCCGCATGCGCGCCCGCCAGACGCTGTTTGAACGGCGCGCCCAGCCGGCCTTCGAAGACTGGCTCGAGCAACTGCGTGCACAGGCGTATGTCGACAACCGCCTCGAAAAGCAGCAGAAGATCCAGCAGAACAACCGCTAAACGCATTACGGGCTTTTCATGTCTCAACACCAGGCGCGCAAGCGCTTTGGCCAGAACTTCCTGACCGACGACAGCGTCGTCGAGTCCATCGTCCGGGCGGTTGCGCCCGCCCGCGACGATGCCGTGGTCGAGATCGGCCCAGGCCTGTCCGCGCTGACGCGGCCGCTGCTCGAGCGTCTGGACCATCTCACCGCGGTCGAAATCGACCGCGATCTGGCCGCCCGCCTGCGCAAGCAGTTCGAGGCATCGCGCCTGACCGTGGTCGAAGCCGATGCGCTGACGGTGGATTTCTCGCAGTTCGGTAGCGCGCTGCGCGTCGTGGGCAATCTGCCCTACAACATCTCCAGCCCGTTGCTGTTTCACCTGATGACGTGGGCCGACCACATCCGCGATCAGCATTTCATGCTGCAGCGCGAAGTGATCGACCGCATGGTGGCCAAGCCCGGCTCCGGCGACTTCAGCCGCTTGTCCGTGATGCTGCAAGCGCGCTATCGCATGCACAAGCTGTTCGACGTGCCGCCCGAGGCCTTCGATCCGCCGCCCAAGGTGGTATCGGCCATTGTGCGCATGGTGCCGCTGCCGGCGGACCGCTTGCGGCCCATCAGCGAGCGCGCCTTCGAAACCGTGGTGGCGCGCGCCTTTTCGCAGCGCCGCAAGATGCTGCGGCGGGTGCTGGCCGACTGGGCGCCGCAAGTGCCCTGGGAAGCGCTGGAGATTGCGCCGACCGCCCGCGCCGAGGACATTTCGGTCGACCGCTACATCCGCCTGTCGGATGCGCTAGTCGAGGCTGGAGTGTTGGCGCGGGACTGACGTCCTTTCAGTATGGCAAAGCAATGCAAAAAGGCCCCGCGGGGCCTTTTTGCTCTTTTTGCATTCAGACGCAGGGGGAAACGGTGTCAGACACCCTGGGGAGATGGACGTCAGCCTGTGACGGCGGTGCTGCGGGTGTCAGACACCTTGGCGAATCAGCGGGTGTCTGACACCTTGGCGAATCAGCGGGTGTCTGACACCTTGGCGAATCAGCGGGTGTCTGACGCCTGGCATGGCGAAGACCGCAACGTTGCAGGCGCAGGTGTTTGCCCCAGGCGCCCAATCACAGCATGCGTTTCTGCGCCGCCATCCACAGCTGCATCACGTCGCGCGCGCGGTCGGTAAGCAGGCGCTCGGCGTCCGCCAGGGCCTGCTGCAAGGTGATGGGGCCGGGGGCCAGGCTGAATGCGGCGCTGATGCCGCAGGCGTGCAGGGCTTCGTAGCCGTCGCCCAGAGAACCGGCCAGCGCCACGACGGGAACGCCCGCGCGCTGCGCAATCTTGGCGACGCCCGCCGGTGTCTTGCCGCGCAGGGTCTGTGCATCCATCCGGCCTTCGCCGGTGAACACCAGCGTCGCGCCTTCGACCGCTTCGGCCAAGCCACCCAGCTCCGCGACGATCTCCACGCCGGGGCGGAAGTGCGCGTTGAGAAACGCCTTGGCGGCAAAGCCCAGGCCGCCCGCGGCGCCCGCGCCGGGCGCATCGCGGTGGTCGGCGTTCAGATGGCGCGCGCACACGTCGGCAAAGTTGCCCAGCATCGTGTCCAGCGTCTGCACCTGTTCCGGCGTCGCGCCCTTTTGCGGCCCAAAGACATGCGAGGCGCCCTGCGGTCCGCACAACGGGTTGTCGACGTCGGAAGCGATGTCGATGCGGACCTGCGCCAGCCGCGGGTCCAGACCGCGCGTGTCGATCGAGGCAAGCTGCCCCAGCGCGCCGCCGCCCGGCGGCAGGCTGTTGCCGCCGGCGTCCAGCAGCCGCACGCCCAGCGCCGTCAGCATCCCGGCGCCCGCGTCGTTCGTGGCCGAGCCGCCCAGACCCAGAATGATGCGCGTGGCGCCCGCGTCCAGCGCCGCGCGCATCAGCTCGCCCACGCCGTGGCTGCTGGCACGCATCGGGTCGCGCTTGGACGGTGCAATCAATTCAAGGCCCGCCGCCGCAGCCATTTCGATGATGGCGGTGCCGTCTTCCAGCAGCCCCCACACGGCGTCGACCTTGTGGCCGAGCGCGTCGTTTACGGTGATCTGCCGCTCCTTGCCGCCGGTGGCGGCCAGCACGGCCTCGACGGTGCCTTCGCCGCCGTCGGCCATCGGGACGCACACCGTATGCGCGCCGGGAAAGGCCGCCTTGACGCCGCGCGCAATGGCGGCGGCCGCATCAGGCGCGGAAACGCTTTCTTTGAACGAGTCGGGAGCGATGACGATTTTCACGGGTGTCGTTGGGCGTGTTGAGGGTCGGAAATGTCACCCATGATACCCGTGGCAACGCGGCCGGCGTACCATAGCGCTTTCGTTGTTTTTGCGAGAGTGGACCGCCATGCCTGTATTGCGCCGCACCAAAATTGTCGCCACCCTGGGACCCTCGACCTCGTCGCCCGAACGCATCGACGCGCTGATTCGCGCGGGGCTGGATGTGGCGCGGCTGAACTTCTCGCACGGCAGCGCGGACGATCACCGCGAACGCGCGCGCCTGGTGCGCGAGATCGCCGCCAAGCAAGGCCGCTTCGTCGCCATCATGGGCGACTTGCAAGGGCCCAAGATCCGCATCGCACGCTTTGTCGATAAGCTGGTGCATCTGCAGGTGGGCCAGCCGTTCACGCTGTCGCGCGTGCATCCCAAGGACGCCGGCACCGCCAGCATCGTGGGCATCGATTACCCCGAACTCGTCACCGACTGCCGCGTGGGCGACGAGCTGCTGCTCGATGACGGCCGCGTCGTGCTGGTCGTCGACCGCGTCGAAGGCGACGAGGTCCACACCACCGTCACGGTGGGCGGCCCGCTGTCCAACAACAAGGGCATCAACCGCCGCGGCGGCGGCCTGTCAGCGCCCAGTCTTACCGACAAGGACCGCGTCGACATCAAGCTGGCCGCCGAAATGGAACTGGATTACGTGGCCGTGTCGTTCCCGCGCTACGGCAGCGACATCGACGAGGCCCGCACCCTGCTTGCCGCCGCCGGCAGCCAGGCGTGGATCATCGCCAAGATCGAACGCGCCGAAGCCGTGGCCGACGACGAAGCCCTGGACGCGCTGATCCGCGCCAGCGATGGCGTGATGGTGGCTCGCGGCGACCTGGGCGTGGAGGTCGGCGATGCCGAACTCGTGGGCATCCAGAAGCGCATCATCCAGCACGCGCGCACGCTGAATAAGGTGGTCATCACCGCCACGCAGATGATGGAGTCGATGATCTCCAGCCCCATGCCGACCCGCGCCGAAGTCTCGGACGTAGCCAATGCGGTGCTGGACTACACCGACGCCGTCATGCTGTCGGCCGAAAGCGCCTCGGGCCAGTACCCGGTCGAAACTGTGCAGGCCATGGCGCGTGTGTGCCTGGGCGCCGAAAAGCACCCGACCACCACCAAGTCGCATCACCGCATGGGCGAGACCTTCACGCGCTGCGACGAGACCATTGCACTGGCGGCCATGTACGCGGCCAATCACTTCCCCGGCGTGAAGGCCATCATTGCGCTGACCGAAAGCGGGCACACCCCGCTCATCATGTCGCGCATCCGCTCGGGCGTGCCGATTTACTGCTACAGCCCGCACAGCGTGACGCAGAACCGCGTGACGATGTTCCGCGGCGTGTACACCATCCCGTTCTCGCCGTCGGACTACGATCCCGCCGACCTTTCCAACGCCGCCATCGACGAACTGCGTAAACGCAATCTGGTGCAGACGGGCGACTGGGTCATTCTGACCAAGGGCGATTTCTATCGCGACAGCGGCGGCACCAACGGGATGAAGATCCTGCTGGTGGACTGAGCCAGTCTTGAATGGGGGCGCGGCCGGGCGCCAGATGCCGGCCGGCGCGCCCTGCGATCAGCCGAAGAACCAATAGCAGACGCCGATCGCGGCCAGCACACCGGCCAGATCGGCGATCAGCGCGCATCCCACCGCATGGCGCGCGCGCAAGATGCCTACCGATCCGAAATACACCGCCAGCACGTAGAACGTGGTCTCGGTGCTGCCTTGCACCACCGCGGCCAGCAGCGCCGGGAAACTGTCCACGCCAAAGTGCGTCATGGTTTCCAGCATCATGGCGCGCGCCGCGCTGCCCGAGAACGGCTTGACCAGTGCAGTGGGCAGCGCGTCCACGAACCGCGTGTCCCAGTTGGCCTGCGCGGCCACCCAGCGGATGCCGTCCAACAGGAAGTCCAGCGCGCCGGACGCGCGCAGCACACCCACGGCGCACAGCATCGCCACCAGATAGGGCAGCAGGCTCTTGGCGATGTCGAAGCCTTCTTTGGCGCCCTCGATGAAGGCCTCGTACACGGGCACCTTCTTCCAGGCGCCCACGACCAGAAACGCCAGCAGGATGCCGAACAGCGTCAGGTTGCCCATCAGCGAGGACAGCGACGCGATTGCGGCCGCCGACATGCTGGCCAGCAGCGCCATGAATCCGCCCAGCACCAGCGCGGCGCCGCCCAGCCACAGCAGGATGACGGGATCGGCCAGGCGCAGGCGCTGGCACAGCGCCACCGCCAAAAAGCCGGCCAGGGTGGACGCGCTTGTCGCTAGCAGGATGGGCAGAAAAACCAGCGTGGGATCGGGCGCGCCCTGTTGCGCGCGGAACATGAACAGCGTGACGGGCAAGAGTGTCAGCGACGACGCATTGAGCACCAGAAACAGAATCTGCGCATTGGTGGCGGTGTCGGGCTTGGGATTGAGCGATTGCAGCTCGCGCATGGCGCGCAGGCCGATGGGCGTGGCGGCGTTGTCCAACCCGAGGCCGTTGGCCGCGAAGTTGAGCGTGATGAGACCGATGGCCGGATGATTGCGCGGCACCTCGGGCATCAGTCGCGCAAACAGCGGTCCCAGCACGTGCGCCAGCTTTTCGACGAGGCCCGCACCCTCCGCGATGCGCAGGAAACCGAGCCACAGCGTCAGCGTGCCAAAAAGCAGCACCATTACTTCCACGGACACGCGCGCCATGTCGAACAGGCTGGCGACCATCTGGCGAAAGACCTCGGGATCTCCGATGGCCAGCCAGCGGTACAGCGCGGCCGCGGCGGCGGTGAGGAAGAAGCCAAGCCAGAGTTTGTTCAGCATGCGGACGTGCCCGGACAGCGGTTGATTGCGCATCAGCGCGGCGACGCTCATTGTCGCAGAGTCGGTAAGCCGCAGCTTGGCCGCACGGCGTCAATTCTGGTACTTTGCCCCGATACGTCTTGTAGCGAACAACAGGGGGACCCATGGATTTCAACGCCTGGCGCCGGCGCCGCATTTCGGAACCCGCATACCGCTGGGCCCGCAATGCATTGCCGGCCATGTCGGCCACCGAACGCGAAGCCATCGAAGCCGGCGATAGCTGGTGGGATGCCGACCTGTTCACGGGCAACCCCGACTGGCGCAAGCTCCTGGGCGTGCCGCCCGCCACGCTGACGCCGGATGAACAGCGGTTCATCGACGGCCCCGTGCGCCAGCTTTGCGGCATGCTGGATGAATGGGACATCTCCTGGAACCGGCGTGATCTGCCGCCGCAGGTCTGGGAATTCCTGAAGACGCAGCGCTTCTTCGGCATGATCATTCCGCGGCGCCATGGCGGGCTGGGCTTCTCGCCTTATGCGCACTCCGAGGTGGTGCGGCGCATTTCCGCATATTCCATCACCGCGGGCGTCACCGTGATGGTGCCGAACTCGCTGGGCCCCGGTGAACTGCTGATGCAGTTCGGCACGTCCGCGCAGCGCGACTACTGGCTGCCGCGGCTGGCCGATGGCCGCGAGATCCCGTGCTTTGGCCTGACCAGCCCCGAAGCCGGATCGGACGCGGCCTCAATGGTGGACACCGGCATCGTGTGCCGCCAGGTGGTGGACGGCCGCGAGCTCATCGGCATCCGGCTCAATTGGCACAAGCGCTACATCACGCTCGGGCCGGTGGCCACGGTGCTGGGGCTGGCGTTCAAGATGTCCGACCCGGACGGCATCCTGGGCGGCGCCAAGGACATCGGCATTTCGGTTGCGCTGGTTCCCACGGAAGCGCCCGGCGTCGAGATCGGCCGCCGCCACCTGCCTGCCATGCAGGTCTTTCAGAATGGCCCCAACTCGGGGCGCGACGTTTTCGTGCCGCTGGATGCGCTGATCGGCGGCGTTGAGCGCGCCGGCCAGGGCTGGCAGATGTTGATGAGCGCGCTGGCGGCCGGGCGCGGCATTTCGCTGCCGTCGCTGTCGGCAGCCGCCGCTGCGATGTGCGCGCACACCACGGGCATGTACGCCCGGGTGCGCGAGCAGTTCGGCATACCGATCGGCAAGTTCGAAGGCGTGCAGGAACGGCTGGCCAGCCTGGCCGGTAACGCGTATCTGGTCGAGGCCGCGCGCCGCCTGACGTGTGCCGCGCTCAACCAGGGCGTCAAGCCCGCGGTCGTGTCCGGCATCATGAAGTACCACGCCACCGAGCGCATGCGCATGTCGGTGAACGACGCCATGGACGTGCACGCGGGCCGCGCCGTCATGGACGGTCCCAGCAATTATCTGGGCTCGCTGTACCGCGCCGTGCCCATCGCCATCACGGTCGAGGGCGCCAACATCCTCACACGCAATCTGATCATCTTCGGGCAGGGCGCGATCCGCGCGCATCCCTACCTGATGCCGGAGATCCTGGCGCTGGGCAATCCCGACGAGGAACGTGGCATCGAGGTCTTTCACGATGTCTTCTGGCGCCATCTGCGCCACGCGGGCATGAACACGCTGCGCGCAATCGGCCGCGCCTGGACGGGCGGCATGCTGGCGCCCGCGCCGGCTTCGGGGCCGGTGGCGGGCCATTATCGGAGGCTGGGCCGCTATGCGTCGGGCTTTGCGCTGCTGGCGGACGCCACGCTCGCGCAGTTGGGCGGCGGCCTGAAGCGCCGCGAAATGATCTCCGCCCGGCTGGGCGATATCCTGTCGGAACTCTATCTGCTGTCCGCGGTGCTCAAGCGCTGGGAAGACGAAGGCCGCAAGCACGACGACCTGCCGCTGGTGCGCTGGTGCATGGCGCAGGGCTACGCCAGCATCGAGAAATCGATGGACCAGGTGCTGCGCAACCTGCCGGTCAAGGTGGTGTCGTGGGGATTGCGGGCGGCCATCCTGCCCTTGCGGCTGGCCAAGGGGCCGGACGATGCGCTGACGCGAGAATGCGCCGAGCTGCTGCTCAAGCCGTCGCCCACGCACGTGCGTCTGGCGGCCGACTTGCAGCGCGAGCCCGGCGAAGATCCGCTGGGCCTGTTGACCCGCGCCTTTGCGCTGGCCGACGCGGTGCAGCCGATCCGCGACCGTCTGCGCCAGTCCAACGTGCGCAACTGGCGCGAGGCCCATCAGCGCGGCGCGATTACGGATGCGCAGGCAGCGCAGCTCGAAGCCGCCGAAGCGACGGTGCTGAGGGTATTGCAGGTGGATGATTTTGCGCCGGAGGCGCTGACGCCGCACGGCGAAGGCGCACCGGCTCAGAAGCAGAAGCAGAAGCAGGATCAGGAGCCGCAGCCGCAACAGCCGCAGCCGCCGCAACAGGAGGACGAGCCCCCCGCTGCGGCAAAACCCGCCGAAAACGCCTAATCGTCCTGGTTCGGGTCCATGCCCGGGAACAGGATTTCAGTGAAGCCGAACTTCGTGAAATCCTGGATCCGGGACGGATACAGGCGGCCGATCAGGTGGTCGCACTCGTGTTGCACGACGCGCGCGTGAAAGCCCTCGGCTTCCCGTTCGATCAACTGACCGTACGGGTCGCGGCCGCTGTAGCGGATGTGGCGGTAGCGCGGCACCAGGCCGCGCAGGCCGGGCACCGACAGGCAGCCTTCCCAGCCGTCTTCCATTTCATCCGACAGCGGCGTGATGACCGGATTGCACAGGATCGTCTGCGGCACCGGCGGCGCGTCGGGATAGCGGTCGTTGCGGTCGAAACCGAAGATCACCAGTTGCAGGTCCACGCCGATCTGCGGCGCGGCCAGGCCTACGCCCTGCGCCGCAGCCATGGTCTCGAACATGTCGTCGATCAGGGCGTGCAGCTCAGGGGTGTCGAAACGCTCGACCGGCGGCGCCACGCGCAGCAGCCGCGGGTCGCCCATTTTCAGGATGGGATGGATCATGGCTGGCGTCCGGATCAGTCCTGGCGGTCTTTCTTCTGGATGAATTCGATCTTGTAGCCGTCGGGATCTTCCACGAAGGCGATGACCGTCTTGCCGTGCTTCATGGGGCCGGCTTCGCGGGTGACCTTGCCGCCGCGTTCCTTGACCTTGTCACAGGCTTCGTAGGCGTTGTCGACTTCCAGGGCGATGTGGCCGTAGCCGTTGCCCAGGTCGTACTTGTCGGTGTCCCAGTTGTGGGTCAGTTCGATGACGGCGCCATCAACTTCGTCCTGGTAGCCCACAAAGGCCAGCGTGAACTTGCCGTCCGGGTAGTCGTTGCGGCGCAGAAGACGCATGCCGAGCACGTTGGTGTAGAAGTCGATGGACGTGTCGAGGTTGCCGACGCGCAGCATGGTGTGGAGCAGACGCATGGGAGGTTTCCTTAAGCGATGAGAGGTTGGGGGAAAAGCCGGGCATTTCCGACATGTTCCCGGGAGATTCCGATGTCGCGCAGCGCGCCGCCCATGGCGTCGACCGCCTGCCGCATCTGGCCGGCGCCAAAGGCGCCGATGCAGCCGACCCGGAACGTGGGTTCTTCGGTGTTGGTGAAGTTGCTGATCACATAGCCGCGCTGCTTGAGCGCGTCCACAAAGAGCTGCAGGTGCCAGGTCGGGGCATCCGGCGCGCGGACGTTGACGACGATGGGGCCTTGCAGCTCGGGCGGCAGGTACGGGGTCAGGCCAAGTTCGATCACGCCATCATAGAGCGTGCGCATGTTTGCCGTGTAACGCGCCAGACGGGCCTCGCGGCCTTCCTGGCGGAAAAGCTCCAGCGCCACGGCCAGCGCCGCCAGCGTGGGGGCGGCGGGGGTGAAGCGGGGACCGGCGTTGGGCGCCAGCGTGTGCTGGTAGATGTCCGCCAGATCGAGCGACCAGCTTCCCGCATTGCCGCGCGCGGCATCCAGGCTGTCGCGGCGCGCGACCACGAAGGCGGCGCCGGGCAGGCCTTCCAGGCATTTGTTGGCGGTCAGCACCACGGCATCGACCGCAGGCAAGGCGCGCAGTTCGAGCGGCAGCGCGCCGAAGGCGGACACGGCGTCGATGATCACGCGGCGTCCCAGCGCATGGGCGATGCGCGCCAGATGGGGCACGTCGTGGCAGATGCCGCTGCCGGTTTCGCTGTAGACCAGCGCCACGTGTGTAATCGTCGGGTCGCGTTCCAGCGCGTCGGCCACGGCCTGCGGGTCCACGCGCTCGGTTTTGCCCACCGCAAGCGGCACGGCAACGCGGCCGGCCTCGCCGGCCAGTTTCTGCAGACGGGCCGCATAGGCGCCGGTGGACGGCGCCAGCACGCGGCCGCCGGGCGGCACGAAAGTACGGAGGGCGGCTTCGACCGCGAAATGGCCGCAGCCGGGCAGGGCAAGGGCCACGTGTTCATCCGCGCTGGCTTGCGCAATCGCCAGCACGCCGTCGCAGACCTGCCGGTACAGGGTTCGAAAATCGTTGTCCCAGGGCGCGTAGTCCTGCGCCATGGCGGCCTTCACCCGCGCATCGGTCGTGACCGGGCCCGGAATCAGCAGCAGCATTTCGATTCTCCTTGGGATCGCTGAGACGCTGGTGTGCTCCGGCGCCTCAGAACTGAGGCAGCGAAGCAGGATCGTGACGCCGCAGGATGTTCTTGGCGTCTTCGAAGTCGGGCAGGATCTGGCCCACTTCGCGCCAGAAGTCCTGACTGTGGTTCATCTCGCGCAAATGGGCAAGCTCGTGCGCGATGACGTAATCGATGATGGCCGGGGCAAAATGAATCAGGCGCCAGTTCAGCATGATGTTGCCGTCGCTGGTGCAGGAGCCCCAACGGGTGGCGGCCGACGACAGGCGCCAGCGGCTGATCTTCAGTCCGCTGATTTGCAGGAAGTGGGCCAGCCGCGTGCCGAACCAGGCGCCCGCGCGCTGTTGCAGCCAGGCTTGCGCCGCATCGCGGATGCGGCCCTGGTCGGCGTGGGACGGCAGCGCCAGCCACAGCGTGTCGCCGTCCTGCGGCGCATCGGCGTCGCCGGACAGGTTGGCCTGACGGCTGTCGCCACCCACGCCGATGACGATGCGCCGGCCCAGATACGGGAGTTCGCCACCTGCTTGCCAGCGGGTGTGGGCCATGGCCAGTTGCTGCTTGCGGGCATGCCATTCACGCAGCTTGGTCAGGATCCAGCGGGACTTTTCACGCACTGCGTCGTCGATCTGCGTCAGCGTCACCCAGTTGGGAGCGGTGACGCGCAGGCCATCGTCGGTGATGACAAACCCAATACTGCGCCGCCGCGAACGCAGCAGCACGAAGCCGATGGGTTGCTGTTCGGTGGGCACCTCGCGCCAGCGCGCACCGGGCGGCAGCGGGTCAGGGCAGGGCGTGGGCACGCGCGAGGCCGCGTTGGGTGACAGCGTCAGCAGCGGCTCGCCGGTGGCGGGCGCCTTGGCGGCGTCGGGAAACAGGTTGGCGGGCGCGACGGGCTGGGGCGTGTCGGGGCGGTGCGTGTCGGGACGGTGCGTGTCGGGGCGGTGAGTCTGGGGCCCGGCGGACGGCGCCCGGGGGGCGGCCGTCGGCGTCGGCACGCCGATCAGCGGCGACGCGCCCGCGGGCGCGGCGTCTTCCTGCGTACCGAACAGGAGTTCTAGCTGATCAGTGCTGGGCATACCTTTCGGGGTTGAGACGCCGCATTTCCCCTTCGATCCATGCTTGAACCTTCTGGTTCAGTTCGTCGGGGGTGAGTCCCTTGGATTCTATCGCGGGACCGATCGACAGGGTGACCATGCCGGGGTACTTGACGAAGGCGTTGCGGCGCCAGCATTCGCCGGCGTTGTGCGCAACGGGAATGACCACGGCGCCGGTGCGCGAAGCGAGCAGCGCGCCGCCCATCTTGAAACGCCCGGCCTGGCCGGGCGGCACGCGCGTGCCTTCGGGAAACAGCAGCGGCCAGCGGCCTTCGTTCAGGCGGGTCTGGCCTTGCTTGACCACCTGTTCGAACGCGTCGCGGCCCTTGGCGCGGTCAATGGCGATCATGCGCAAGAGCGCCAGGCCCCAGCCGAAGAACGGCACCATGTGCAGCTCTTTCTTGTAGACGAAGCAGACCTCGCGCGGCATGTAGGCCGGGAAGAACAGGGTTTCCCAGGCCGACTGGTGTTTGGACAGCAGCACCGCCGGGCCGTCGGGCAGGTTTTCCCAGCCCTTGACCTGCCAGCGGATGCCGCAGAAGACCTTGGCGCCCCAGATGGCCAGGCGGGGCCAGCCCACCGTGAGCTTGTAGCGCCAGTGCAGCGGCAGCGGCGCCCACAGCACGCAGGCGAAGGCGTACGGAATGACCGTGACGGCCAGAAACACGAAGTACAGGAAGGAACGAAGCCGGGCCATCGGGTCACGCGTCCTGCAGCAGGGCGTCGGCCACGGCCGACAGGTCATTGCAGACGCGCGTGTTGTCCGGCAGTCCGCCCTTGGCCTGCGTCTTGGCGCCATTGCCCGTCAGCACCAGCCAGGGCGAGCACCCCGCGGCCGACGAGGCCTGCAGGTCACGCAGCGAATCGCCCACCGCCGGCACGCCGGCCAGATCGATGTCGTAGCGGTGACCGATCTGCTCGAACATGCCGGGACGCGGCTTGCGGCAGCTGCAGTCGTCGTCAGGGCCGTGCGGGCACATGAAGATGGCATCGACGCTGCCGCCCACCGCGGCCAGTTCGCGCCGCATCTTGGTGTGGATGGCCGTCAGCGTGTCCATGTCGAACAGGCCGCGTGCCAAGCCCGACTGGTTGGTGGCAACCACCACCTTCCAGCCGGCCTGCGTGAGGCGCGCGATGGCCTGCAGGCTGCCCGGCAGCGCGATCCATTCGTCAGGCGTCTTGACGAATGCGTCGCTGTCCTGATTGATGACGCCGTCGCGGTCGAGGATGATGAGCTTCACTGGGCGAGCCTGGAGATGTCGGCGACCTGATTCATCAGGCCATGCAGCTGGGCGAGCAGGGCCAGCCGGTTGGCGCGCACGGCCGGGTCTTCGGCCATGACCATGACGTCGGCAAAGAACGCGTCGACCGGCTCGCGGGCCTGGGCCAGCGTGGACAGGCTGCCGGCGAAGTCGCCGTCGGCAAGCTGCGCTTCGGCCTTGGGACGCAGGGCCGCCACGGCGGTGGCCAGCGCCTTTTCGGCGGGCTCCACCAGCGCGGCGTCGTTCACGGCGCCGATCTCGCCCTCGGCCTTCTTGAGCAGATTGCCGATGCGCTTGTTGGCGGCGGCCAGGCTGGCGGCCTCGGGCAGCTGCGCAAACGCGGCGGCGGCGCGCACGCGTTCGGCCACCTGGTGCAGCGGCGGGGTCAGCGCGATCACGGCCTCGACGGCGTTGCGGTCGAAGTCGTTGATGAGCTGGTTGCGATAGCGTTCATAGATGAAGGTGCGGACCTCGGCCAGCGTGTCGGCCGGGATCTTGCCGGCCGGGAACGTGCCGGCAGCCAATTGCAGCAGGCCGTCCAGCGTCAGCGGACCGTTCTGGCTGATCTTCAGCCAGCCGCCCGCGGCCAGTTGTTCGAAGGCGCTGATCAGGCCCAGCGCGGCGCGGCGCAGGCCGAAGGGGTCGCGTTCGCCGGTGGGGGCCAGGCCGATCGCCCAGATGCCGACCAGCGTTTCGACGCGCTCGGCGATGAAGAGCGTGGCGGCAGTCAGGGTGTCCTGCGTGACCGGCGCGTCGTACCGGTTTCGGTACTGGCTGCGCAGGGCTTCGACGACGCTGGCGGGCTCGCCGTCGCCGGCGGCGTAATACGCGCCCATGATGCCTTGCAGCTCGGGGAACTCGCCGACCATGTTCGACCCGAGGTCGGCCTTGGCCAGCATGGCAGCGCGGTCGGCGGCGGACACGTCGCCGCCCAGTTCGCCGGCGATGCCGCGGGCAATCGCGCGCACGCGCTCGACGCGCTCGAGCTGGGTGCCGAGCTTGTTGTGATAAACGATGGAGCCCAACTGTTCGACACGCGCGGCCAGCGGCGTCTTGCGGTCGGTTTCAAAGAAGAATTGCGCGTCGGCCAGACGCGGACGCACCACGCGCTGGTTGCCTTCGACGATGTTCACCGGATTGTCCGTGCGCATGTTGCTCACGATCAGGAAGCGGTGGGTGAGACGGCCGGTCGCCGGGTCGAACAGCGGGAAGTACTTCTGGTTCAGCCGCATGGTCAGGATCAGGCATTCCTGCGGAACCTGCAGGAACTGCTCTTCGAACTCGCCCACGTACACGGTGGGGTGCTCGACCAGCGCGGTGACTTCGTCCAGCAGCGCGGCCACTTCGGGGTCATCGCCCAGCGTGGCGGACAGGCGGGTCGCATCTTCCTGCAATTGGCGCTGGATCTCGGCGCGGCGCGCCTCGAACGAGGCCACGACATGGCCCTTTTCGGCCAGCGTGGCGACGTAGGCGTCGGCATCGGCGATGGCAATGGCGCCCTCGCTCATGAAGCGGTGGCCGAGTGTTTCGCGGCCGGCGGCAAGGCCCAACGCCGAGACCGGCACCACGTCCGCGCCGAACAGGGCGATCAGGCCATGCGCCGGGCGCACGAACTTGACGGTGGAGACGCCGTCCGCCAATTGGTAGCGCATCACCTTGGGGATGGGCAGGCCGTCGATGGCGGCTTCGATGCCTTCCTGCAGGCCGGCAGCCAGTTGCGCACCCGCGGCCGTGCCGCGCGCCACCAGGTAGTCCTGCTTGCCGTCGGATTCACGGTCCAGGGTGGACACGTCGATGTTTTCAAGGCCCTTGGCAGCCAGCTTCTTTTGCAGCGCGGGCGTGGCCTTGCCGTCTTCGGTCAGGCCGATCTTCACGGGCATCAGCTTTTCGGCATAGGCCTGGTCGGGCGCCTGCGCCAGCACGGCGGACAGGTGCACGGCCAGGCGGCGCGGCGTCGAGTACGGGGTGACGGCGCAGCCCTCGGCCAGCAGGCCGTGGCGGTCCAGCGTGGCGCGCACGCCTTCGGCAAAGGCCTGGCCCAGCTTCTGCAGGGCCTTGGGCGGGAGTTCTTCGGTCAGCAGTTCAACCAGCAGCGGGCGGATGTTCGTCGTCATTTATGCTGCCTCCCCGGCGGCCTTGTCGCGGCCCAGCATGGGAAAGCCCAGTCGTTCGCGGGAATCGTAATAGGCCTGCGCGACGGTGCGCGACAGGTTGCGGATGCGGCCGATGTAGGCGGCGCGCTCGGTCACGCTGATCGCGCCGCGCGCGTCCAGCATGTTGAAGGTGTGCGCGGCTTTCAGCGCGGCCTCGTAGGCCGGCAGCGCCAGGGGCACGTCCATCAGGCGCTTGGCTTCGGCTTCGTAGTCGTTGAAATGCGCAAACAGCATCTCGGCCGACGAGTGTTCGAAGTTGTAGGTGGATTGCTCGACTTCGTTCTGGTGGAACACGTCGCGGTACAGAACGCGATTGCCGTTGGCGCCTTCCGTCCAGACGAGGTCGTACACGCTTTGCACGTCCTGCAGGTACATGGCCAGGCGTTCCAGGCCGTAGGTGATTTCACCGGTGGTGGGCGTGCAGTCCAGGCCGCCGACCTGCTGGAAATACGTGAACTGTGTCACTTCCATGCCGTTCAGCCAGACTTCCCAGCCCAGGCCCCAGGCGCCGAGCGTGGGGTTTTCCCAGTCGTCCTCGACGAAGCGGATATCGTGCTGCGTGGGATCGATGCCCAGCGCCTTCAGCGAACCGATATACAGATCCAGGATTTCGGGCGGCGCGGGCTTGAGCACGACCTGGTACTGGTAGTAGTGCTGCATGCGGTTGGGGTTTTCGCCGTAGCGGCCATCCTTCGGGCGGCGCGAGGGCTGCACATAGGCGGCGCGCCAGGGCTCCGGACCGATGGCGCGCAGGAACGTGGCCGTGTGCGAGGTGCCGGCGCCGACTTCCATGTCGTAGGGCTGCAGCAGGGCGCAACCCTGCTTGTCCCAGTATTCCTGGAGCGTAAGGATGATTTGCTGAAAGGTGAGCATAGGATTCTTGGAATTCGGCCGCCGGGCAAAAACTGCCCCGCGCGTGGGAAACCCGGCATTTTAACTGGCCTGCGGCTGTAGCGGGCCCGGGCGGGGCCGTACCGGTTACATCTGGGTCCGAAGGCGTCCCCGAATGTGCCCCTGGTGGACACGAGGGGGCCTTTGCCTGCGCCCGTAAACCAATGGTCGTATGATTCCGGGTTGAGCCTGAGTCTTATATAAAACCCGGAACCCGATTCCGAGAAATTCGCGAAAAAGGAGCAGTCCCATGTCTGACCTGATCACGGTGGAAGTCACCGACGGCATCCAGATCATCACGATCAACCGTCCCGAGGCCAAGAACGCCATCAACCTGGAAACCGCCGTGGCCATGGCCGCCGCGCTGGACCAGCTGGACAGCCGTGACGACGTGCGCATCGGCATCCTGACGGGTGGCGGCGGCACGTTCTCGTCGGGCATGGACCTGAAGGCGTTCGCCGCGTCCGGCCAACGCCCCTACGTGGAAGGCCGCGGTTTTGCCGGCCTGAACGAACGCCCGCCCAAGAAGCCGCTGATCGCCGCGGTCGAAGGCTACGCGCTGGCCGGCGGATGCGAAATGGCGCTGGCCTCCGACCTGATCGTGGCCGCCAGCAACGCCAAGTTCGGCCTGCCCGAAGTCAAGCGCGGCCTGGTGGCCGGCGCCGGCGGCCTCTTGCGTCTGCCGCGCCGCCTGCCGTACCACATCGCCATGGAAGTCATCCTGACCGGCGAAATGCTGAGCGCCGAACGCGCCCACGCCTTCGGCCTGGTCAACCGCCTGACCGAGCCGGGCGGAGCCCTGGCCGGCGCGCTGGAACTGGCGCGTGCCATCGTCGAAAACGGCCCGCTGGCCGTCCAGACCGCCAAGAGCATCGTCGCGCAAGGCGGCGACTGGGACCAGGAAGGCATGTTCGACCGCCAGCGCCCGCTGATCGCGCACATCTTCACGTCGGCCGACGCGAAGGAAGGCGCCACGGCCTTCGCCGAGAAGCGCAAGCCCGTGTGGCAAGGCAAATAAGTGGTTGGCCCCCACGCCGCGCACGCTCCGCGCGCTTGCTGCCCCCCCGAGGGGGCGCATTTTGCCTTGGGGCGGCCCGGCGGCAAAATAGTTCTTTTCTACTGCGGCTGATCACCGGATCAGCCGCGTTTTCACGTTTCCCCTCCAGACCTGCAAATCGCCATGTCCGTCATCATTAAAGAAGAAGACTTGATCCAGTCGATAGCCGATGGCATCCAGTTCATCAGCTATTACCATCCCGTCGATTACATCCGCCACCTGGCGCGCGCCTACGAGCGCGAGGAAAGCCCGGCCGCGCGCGATGCGATGGCGCAGATCCTGACCAACTCGCGCATGTGCGCCGAGGGCAAGCGTCCGCTGTGCCAGGACACCGGCATCGTCAACGTCTTCCTGAAGATCGGCATGAGCGTGCGCTTTGACACCAAGCGCACCCTGCAGGAGCTCTGTGACGAAGGCGTGCGCCGCGGCTATCTGAATCCGGACAATCCGCTGCGCGCCTCCGTGCTGGACGACCCGCTGTTTGCGCGCAAGAACACGCGCGACAACACGCCCTGTATCCTGCACGTCGAGCTTGTCCAGGGTGACAAGGTCGACGTGCAAATCGCCTCGAAGGGTGGTGGTTCCGAGAACAAGACCAAGTTCGCCATGTTGAACCCCAGCGATTCACTGGTGGACTGGGTGCTCAAGACCGTCCCGTCGATGGGCGCCGGCTGGTGTCCGCCCGGCATGCTGGGCATCGGCGTCGGCGGCACGGCTGAGAAGGCCATGCTGATGGCCAAGCAGTCGCTGATGGAAGACATCGACATGTACGAGCTGCTGGCCCGCGGCCCGCAGAACAAGCTGGAAGAGCTGCGCATCGAGCTCTACGAAAAGGTCAACGCGCTGGGCATTGGCGCGCAGGGCCTGGGCGGCCTGACGACCGTGCTGGACGTCAAGATCAGCACCTTCCCGACGCACGCGGCCTCCAAGCCCGTCGCCATGATCCCGAACTGTGCGGCCACGCGTCACGCGCACTTCGAGCTGGATGGCTCCGGTCCCGCGCGCCTGGATCCCCCGTCGCTGTCCGAGTGGCCCGACGTGCACTGGGCGCCGGACTACAACAAGTCCAAGCAGGTCGACCTGAACACGCTGACCAAGGAAGAAGTCGCCAGCTGGAAGCCGGGCCAGACCCTGCTGCTGTCGGGCAAGATGCTTACCGGCCGCGATGCCGCGCACAAGCGCATCCAGGACATGCTGGCCAAGGGCGAGCCGCTGCCCGTGGACTTCACCAACCGCGTCATCTATTACGTGGGTCCGGTGGATCCGGTGGGCGATGAAGTGGTCGGCCCCGCAGGTCCCACCACCGCCACGCGGATGGACAAGTTCACGGACATGATGCTGGAGAAGACGGGCCTGATCTCGATGATCGGCAAGTCCGAGCGCGGCCCCGTCGCCATCGAAGCCATCAAGAAGCACGGCTCGGCCTACCTGATGGCCGTCGGCGGCGCTGCCTACCTGGTGTCCAAGGCCATCCGCGGCGCCAAGGTGCTGGGCTTTGCGGACCTGGGCATGGAAGCCATCTATGAGTTCGACGTGAAGGACATGCCGGTGACCGTGGCGGTCGACGCCCAAGGCACCTCGGTCCACACGACCGGCCCGAAGGAATGGCAGGCCAAGATCGGCAAGATCCCGGTCGCCGTTGCCTGAACGCAGTGACTGCATGAAGTGCAAATTGGCCGCTGAGCCCAGCGGCCAATTTTTTTTAGGCGGGTGCGCTACGCAAGCGATGTATATACTCCGTCCGTCGTTCCGGGATAGTTCAGCGGCAGAACATCCGGCTCCAGTCCGGATAGGCGCTGGTTCGAATCCAGCTCCCGGATCCCTTCCTCTTACCTGAGCCACGCATCATGGATGACGCGCCGGATGCGCACGGGGCGGGTGGCGGCTATGCCGCCGCCATGCTCGCCAAAGCCTTCCTGACCCACGAGACCCACCCGGACCCCGCCGTGCGCGAACGCGCGGCGGTGCGCGTTGAGCGCTGGCGCCAGGTGCTGGCGCGTGCGCTGGACGGCTCGGCTACCTACGGCTCCGCCACGCCGCTGCCCGGCATTCCCGACTGGGTGACGCTGGACGTCGCCACCGGCGGCTTTGCCACGGGGGATCTGCTTGCCGGTGGACCGTTGACGCCCTACGAGCGCGAGCTGGCGGCGACGCTTTCCGGCATCGCGCCGGGCAACGAACGGCGCGATCTCAACGCCTGGTTTCTCAGCGAGGCCGGCGTCGCGCGTCTGCAAGACAGCCTGGCGCGGGGCGACTATCGCATCGAGGTGCCGGAAGAAGCTGTGCTGGCCGTGGCGGCGTGGCTGTTGGGGCAGGGGCTTGCCGACGCGGCGCGGGAACTGGTCGCGGTGGTGGCGCCTTTTTTTGACCGTCTGCGCTTCTTCCCCGCGCCCGGATCGGCCGATGACGCGTCGGGCGCCGACATCCATGTCAGCACCGCCGGCGACGTTGCCGCGCGGCTGTCCAGCCTGCCCGCGCAACCGCGCATCGCGGCGCAGCGTGCGGCCGTTCTGACCCTGCTGCCGCATTACGACCGCGCCGTCGCCCTGTTTCTTGAGACGGTCGAGGACGATTGGCCGTGCCGGCGTTATCCGCAGGACTGGATTCCACGCGCCCAGGCGCTGACGAACGAGATCAATGCGGCCCAGGACAGTGGCCAGTCGCCGGCCGGCACGTCGCGCAGGCATCGTCACAAGCGCGAGCTCTTCGACCTCCTGGCGCAATGCGCGCAGGACGCTGCCGGTCTTACCGGCAGGCAGGTCGGCCGTATACGCCGCATCGTTCGCGATTTCGTAGCCGCGCATGGCGAGCCCAGGTCTGCGGAGCACGAGGCCCTGCGCCAACGTCAGCGCGAGGAGGTGTCCGCTGTCGGATTCCATGAAATCGCGCGCCTGGTGGCCGCCCGCTTGCAGGGTCATCCGCAGTCGGCCGGCGTGCACGACCTGGCCCCGGTGCTGGCGCCGTTGAGCGCAACCGAAGCCGCAACGCTCCAATTGCCGCCGGGCGAGCCGGTTCCGGCGCCCATCGCCCGGCGCGCACAGCGCTGCCAAAGCGGCACGCTTGCCGACTTGGTGGCGCAGGGGCTGATCACCTCGCCGGACTTCCTGGCGACGCTCACGCCGCAGATCACGTCGGGCCTGCAAGGCGGCGGCTTTGACGATGCCGCGTTGCGCACGCTGTACAGCGCTTGTTATCGGGCGTTCCGCCGGCGCCGTTCGCTTCTCTTGCTGAACCTTGAACGGCAGGCGTCGTTCGACCGGTTGCCCTGGATCACGGCCCTGGAAGATCTTCGGCGTCCGGCGCGGCAGGACGCCGACGCGGCCCGCGCCGCGCTGACGGAAATCGCGGAACTTGCCCTGGCGTCATTCCCGCATGCGCCCGTGCCGAACAAGCTGCTGCGGGAACTGCACGCACTTGCCGAGCGTGCGCAATGGACGCTGCCGCTGGTGGATGAGGTGGCGGCGGACATCTTCATGGGGCGTTTCGGACGCAAATTCCTGGAAGCGGCGCAATGCGCGGCGGCGCTGCTCGGCGACTCTCTGTACACCCGCTATTTCGACATCGATGCCAGCCAGGTGCTGGCGCTGCCGTTACCGCGAAAATCTCGCGGCGACGACGCCGAGGCCGACGCGTTTGGCCGGTTGTGCGCCGCGCGCGCCGGCGTACAGCCTGGCTTCGGCCAAGTGGGCGCCAACGGCATGGTCATCGAGCAGCAGCAGATACTGACCACGCAGAATCTTGCGGTGCTGGTGAAAGACGCGGGGTTGGACGCGGCGCTACGCGGCCATTATGGCCAGATGGCGGTTGCCGGCTTCGAGTGGATCTGCGCGCGCCACCAAATGAAGATCCACGATTGGCATGCGTGTGTGCGGATGACCCGGAACACCGCCTATGCCTGGCGGCAGGTGCTGTTCTTTCTGTCGATGATGCCGCAGGCCGAGCAGGCGGCCGCGATCGTCGCCATGGATGCGCATTTCCAGGCGCAGAGCGGGGCGTTTCGCAACCGCTTCGAACCCATCATGCGCGGACTGCATCTGGCGGCAGACGGCCAGCGTCTGCCGCAGCACGACGCCGGCCCGCAAGGCGCTCGCGTGTTCCGGGGCTGGTTCAACACGCGCCACTGGCTGCTCGACGGCCTGCACTGAGCGGGCCGAGTCCTCCTACTTCCGGAACGCCGCAATCGCCTCCGCCGACTTGCCCAGCACGTCGCGCAGCACTTCGTTGGTGTGCTCGCCCAGCAGCGGCGGCGCGCGGCGGTACACGACGGGCGAATCCGAAAACCGCAGCGGACTGGCCGTCACGGGCGCCATGCCGCCGGCCGGATGCGGCATGTCTCGCCGCAGCTGCCGCGCCTGCGCCTGCGGGTGCGCGAATGCCTGGGCGATGTCGTTGATCGGCCCGCACGGCACGCCCACCGCCTCCAGCTTGGCAATCCAGTCATCACGCCGGCCTTCGCGCATGATGTCGGTCAGGATGCCGATCAGTTCCACGCGGTTGGTGACGCGCAGCCGGTTGGTCGCAAAGCGCGGATCGTCGCCGAGCTCCGGCACGCCGATGGCGCGGCAGTAGGCGCGATACTGCGATTCGTTGCCCGTGGCCACGATCAGGTGGCCGTCGCTGGCGGCGAACACCTGGTAGGGCACCACGTTCTGATGCGCGTTGCCGGCGCGGGTGGGCGCGACGCCCGAGTTGAAGTAGTTGGAGTTCTGGTTGGCCAGCAAGGCCACGTGGCTGTCGAGCAGCGCGATGTCCAGATGCTGGCCCTGGCCGCTGCGATGGCGCTCTTGCAGGGCCGCCAGCACCGCCACGGTCGCGTACATGCCGGTGACGATGTCGGTGACGGCCACGCCCGCCTTCTGTGGCCCGCCGCCGGGCAGGTCGTCGCGCTCGCCCGTGATGCTCATCAGCCCGCCCATGCCCTGGATCATGAAGTCGTAGCCGGGGCGCTGCGCAAACGGACCGTCCTGGCCGAAGCCGGTGACCGAGCAATAGATGAGGCGCGGATTGATCTGCTTGAGGCTCTGGTAGTCCAGCCCGTACTTGGCCAGGCCGCCCACCTTGAAGTTCTCGACAAGGATGTCGCTGACCGCGGCCAATTCCCGGATCAGCGCCGCGCCTTCCGGCGTGGCCATGTCGGCCTCGACGGAGCGCTTGTTGCGGTTGGCGCTGAGGTAATAGGCCGATTCGTTGGTGTCCTGGCCATCTCCGTCCTTCAGAAAGGGCGGCCCCCACGCTCGGGTGTCGTCGCCGACGTGCGGCCGTTCGATCTTGATGACGTCGGCGCCCAGGTCTGCCAGGTTCTGCGTGCACCACGGGCCGGCCAGAATGCGCGACAGGTCCAGCACGCGGATGCCGTCAAGAGGAGGCGGGCGCGTCATGATTGCACCGTCGCGGTGCCGTGGCTCATGACCACGACGCCGCGCTCTTTGGCGCGGGCAATGAAGCGGATCTGGCCATCCGGCATGCGCCACATATCGCATTGCAGTGTCTCGCCCGGATAGACGGGAGCCGAGAAACGCGTGTTCAGGCTGGTGAGCCGCGCGGCATCGTAATCGCAGAAGGTCTTGACGATGGCATGCGCGGCCACGCCGTACGAGCACAGACCATGCAGGATGGGGCGGGGATAACCCGCCTGACGCGCGACGTCCGGGTCTGCGTGCAGCGGATTGCGGTCGGCGTTCAGGCGATACAGCAGCGCCGCGCTGGATGGAATGCGCAGCTCGCAGCGCAATTCCGGGTCGCCGTCGGGCGCGGCGGGCAGGGCCTCGGGGCTGGCATCGCCGTCGCCGAAACCGCCATCGCCGCGGCAGAAGGTGCTTGATCGCAGGGTCGCCAGGCATTGGCCGTCTTCGTCGTGCAGCGTGCGTTCGCTGACGATGATGGCGCCCTTGTCCGCGCCCTTGTCGATCACGTGCGTGTTGCGTGTTCTGCCGGTGACGACGCCCGACACCGGCAGCGGCGCATGCAGCGTCAGCCGCTGCTCGCCATGCACGACCTTCACCCAGTCCACCGTCGAGCGCGGGTCGCTGACCCAGAAGCCCGGGTAGCCGAGGATCACGCTCATCGTCGGGAACGCGCGCAGGTCCTTTTCGTACACGTAGCGCAATTGGCCCGTGTCTTCCGGATCCTGCCCCAGGCCGATGCCCAGCGCATACAGCATGGTGTCCTTCTGTTCATAGCGCTGGCGCACATCGTCAAAGCGCCAGTCCTTCACGGTTGCATAGTCCAACGGCATGTGGCGGCCTCAGATGGGATCCCAGTCGATCACGTCGGGCGAACGCTCCAACGCATAGAAGTGCTTGCGCATGGCGGGCGCGGCGATCTCGGCGATGCGTTCCGGCGTCCAGCCTTCGCTGTGATGCACCGTGCGCAGCGGGCGAGGCTGGCTCATCAGCATGATCTCGTTGGCGCGCACCGCGAAGATCTGCGCGGTTATCTCGCTGGCCGCGTCGCTGGCCAGAAACACCGCCATCGGCGCCACCTTGCCGGCTTCCATCTTTTTCAGTTTCTCGACGCGCGCCTTTTCTTCGTCGGTCTCCGCGGGGATGGAGCTTGTCATGCGGCTCCAGGCAAACGGCGCGATGCAGTTGGACCGCACGTTGTAGCGCGCCATGTCCAGCGCAATCGACTTGGACAACGCGACGATGCCCAGTTTGGCGGCCGCGTAGTTGGCCTGGCCGAAGTTGCCGATCAGCCCCGACGTGGACGTCATGTGCACGAAGGCGCCCGATTCCTGTTCGCGAAAGTAGGGCGCCGCCGCGCGGCTCATGTAGAACGAGCCGTTCAGGTGCACGTCGATCACCTGGCGCCATTCCTCTTCGCTCATCTTGTGGAAAACCCGGTCGCGCAGGTTGCCCGCGTTGTTGATCACCGCGTCCACCCGGCCGAATGCGTCGATGGCGGTTTGCACGACGCGGCTGGCGCTGTCGTACGCGGCCACGCTGTCGGTGTTGGCCACGGCGTGGCCGCCCGCTTCGACGATTTCCTTCACGACCGCCTGCGCGGGACCGTCCGCGCCGCCTTCGCCGGTGAGCGATACGCCGATGTCGTTCACCACGACCTTCGCGCCCGCCTCCGCCATTGCCAGCGCCACGCTGCGGCCGATGCCGCCGCCCGCGCCCGTCACGATCACCACCTTTCCGGATACCAAGCCGCTCATTGCTTTTGACTCCTGTGCTGCGGCGCGCACGCCGTGTGTGGAAAACAGTTCCGCATCAACCCGTCTGGTTCATGGGCATGGCCTCATGGTAGATTCGACCCGGCATTCGAAGAATTCAAAATTAGAAATGCCCCCCTTCTGCGTGGTGGAACATGAGACATGATCTGACGGACCTGCGTTTGTTCTTGAACGTGGGCGAAACACTCAATCTGACCCGTGCCGCGGAACGCACGTTCCTGTCCTTGCCGGCGGCAAGCGCGCGGGTCAAGCACATGGAAGAGGCATTCAAGGCCCGCCTGCTGGTGCGCATGGCCACGGGCGTGGCGCTCACGCCCGCCGGCGAAGTGCTGCTCAAGCACGCCAATGCCGTCTTCCGCCAACTCGAATGCCTGAACGCCGATCTGCAGCCGTACGCCAGCGGCCTGAAAGGCCGTCTACGTCTGCTGGCCAACACCACCGCCACCAATTCCTTCCTGGCCGACGCGCTGTCCACGTTCCTGGCGGAAAACCCTGACGTCGATGTCGAGCTGGAAGAAAAAATCTCTGGCGACATCGTCATTGCCATCCGTGCCGGCGCCGGGGACCTGGGCCTTGTCGCGGGCAACATCGATGTCGAGGGCCTGGACGTCACGCCGCTGTTCCGCGACGAACTCACCGTGGTCACGTCGCTGGACCATCCGCTGGCCGCGCAGAAGACCGCGCATTTCGCGGACCTGGTGGACGCCTACCAGTTCGTCGGCATCCACCCGGACAGCGCGATCCAGACCTTTCTTGAAGACATCGCCAGTGGCCTTGGCAAGCGCATCTGCCAGCGCGTGCACGTGGGCAGCTTCGAGGCCGTGTGCCGCATGGTCGAGGCCGGCGCGGGCATCGCCGTCGTGCCACGCGCCTGCGCGGCGCGCTACAGCCGTCCCGACTTTCTGCATGTGCTCAAGCTGGACGACCCCTGGGCGCTACGCGATCGCCTGTTGTGCCGCCAACGCGGCCGCGACCTGCCCAGCTTCGCGGAGTGCTTCATCGGCCACGTGCAGCGCGCCGCGCGTGGGCAATAGGTAGTCGGGAGCCGACAGCGCGCCTGCGGTCCCAATCGCCCGACAGATGCGTCGCTCGGGGTTTGCCCTGACCCCATGAGTCCTAGCCCATGCGCCGTAGGGCTGCCATACAAGGCGTGCCCGCGCGTGCGGCCCATCCTTCAGCCCCCGCGAAAGAGGGGCTTTTGCAAATACGTAGCGGACTTCTCCGGCATTCGGCAAATAATAAAAAACAGCGGCGGGCGGCAGCACGCGATGTCCAGCCGTGACCAGAACAAGACTCAGGAGACTGCCGTGATCCATCAAGACCGCCGCCGCGTCCTCGCGGGGCTGGGCGCCGCATGCGCCGCCGCCATGCTTCCATCCTGGGCCCGCGCCGCCACCTGGCCGGGCCACGCCGTGACCTTCATCGTCCCGTTTCCCGCCGGGGGACCGGTCGACACCACCGCGCGCTTCACGACGCAGCCTCTCGGCCAACTCTGGTCCGTGCCCACCGTCGTTGACAACAAATCCGGCGCCGGCGGCATCGTCGGCGCGCAATTCGCTGCGAAAGCGGAGCCCGACGGCTACAACTTCTTTTTCGCGTCCATCCACCACGCCGTGCTGCCCAGCCTGCGCAACAACCTCAGCTACGACATCACCACCGACTTCGTGCCAGTAGGCATGGCCGCGGTATTTCCCATCGTGCTCGTCGTCAATGCGTCGCTGCCCGTCAACAGCGTCAGCGAACTCATCGCCTACGCCAAGCAGAACCCCGGCAAGCTGTCCTTCAGCTCCTCCGGCACCGGCGGCGGCACGCACCTGGCCGGCGAACTCTTCAACGCCATGGCCGGCGTGCGCATCCAGCACGTCCCCTACCGCGGCAGCGCACCCGCCATGCAGGACCTGCTAGGCGGCCAAGTGCAAGTCATGTTCGCCGACGGCCCCTCCGCCGTCCCGCACCTCAAGGGCGGCAAGATCCGCGCGCTGGGCGTTGGCAACCCCACACGGTCCAGCATGGTTCCCGACATCCCCACCATCGCGGAATCAGGACTGCCCGGCTACGAGGCCTACTCGTGGAGTGGCGTCATGGCGCCCAAAGGCACGCCGCCCGACATCGTCAAGCGTATCAATGCGGACATGGTGAAAGTGCTGTCGAACGACAGCACCGCAAAGGCAATGATCGCGGCGGGTGCGGAGCCCAAGCCGGGCTCGCCCGAGGAATTCGGCAAATTCGTGCGCGACGAAATCGCAAAGTGGCGCGACCTCATCAAGACCGCGAACATCAAGCTGGAGTGATCCGGTCAGGATCGTGACGATCAGCGCACCGCGAACCAGGCGCCATTGAGACTGCCGTTCATGCCGCAGAACGGCGGCCCAAAGCCGTCATTCTTCACACCGGCAGGCGGCGTCTCGCGCGTCACCAGCACCGCGCCGCTGCGCTTGAGCGTCAGCGTCCAGGGCGGTCCATCCTGATAGGTCACCGTCAGCGTGTCGCCCGACACGGCGCCTCGACCACTCAAATCGCAAACCCAGTTCCCGTTATACGGCCGCGCCGAATTCGCCGCCACCAGCAACTCGCCACGCGAATTCTGCGTGATCTCGATCTCGCCTTCGATGTTCCTCCACTTGCCGACAAATCCGTCGGCCGGCTTGGGATTGATCGCCTTCAGGAACGCCAGACGGTAGCGCATGGTGTCGGTAAGCGCCTCGAAAGGCGTGCTTTGCACGTAGGGCTCTGCATAAGCGTTGTCGCGTACGCCCAGAAAGTACTTCTGATCGGCAACCAATGCCTTGGCCGCCTCCGCATCCAGTTCATCGCGCACGGCCTTGAATTGCTGCGCAATGGCGGCATCCTGATCCCCTAGCCTCGAATTGCCGCAAAGCGACTTCTCAACCGGCGTGGAGGCCTTGGCGCAATTGAACGACGGGGCGGCCACTGCGCTGCCAGCCATCGCCAGCGAAGCCGAAAGGACCAGATAACGGATCATGGTTTGAAGTTCTCCAGAGGATGAACAAGTCCGGCCGCCGACCGGCGCCGCATGACCGCGCAGTTTACCGGTGTTGCCGTTATCTCGGAGATGGTGTCTGACACCCTGCGAAGACTGCCGTTATGCCACGGATGTGTCCCAAGGGTGTCAGACACCAGCGCAGATTGCGACGCCCGAACTGGGACAGGTGTCAGACACCCTGCGAAGACTGTCGTCATGCCGCAGATGTGCCCCAAGGGTGTCAGACACCAGCAACACCGCCGCACATCGCGAGTAAGGTATCTGGCACCCGAGCACACCCCCGGCTGCAAGCGCGAAGCGTCATCCACGAACGCAAGACACCGCGTAAGCGTCCGGAGGCCGCCCGCGCGGCCAACCGGGCGCGGGCCCCGCAAGACGCTCCAAACCCGCGCAAGCGCAGCCAAAACCCTCAAGAACCCACCCCGCCCCAGCGCCCGCCAAGCTGAAGCCACCCGAGCACGGCGCGTCGGCGGCCTGGCGCGCGCGGGGCGTGTAGATGCGCCCGAGGGAATCTGAAGGGAAGGCCGCAGGCCTGGACGAAGATGACGACGGGGCAGTCCGGAGCGAAGGCTCCGGACCGCAATCGTAGCCCCGCGCGCGCCAAGCCGCCGACGTGCCGGGCGTCAAAAGAACGAGCCCGACCCCGCCGACGTGCCGGGCGTCAAAAGAACGAGCCCGACCCCGCCGACGCGCCGGGCGTCAAAAGAACTCAAACCCGCCGCGACGCAGCAGCAACAGCCCCGAGATACTCCCCCTCCAACTGCGCCACCAGTTCTGCAACAGCCAACACCTCCTGCACAGCCCCCACCCCCTGCCCAGCACTCCAAATATCCTTCCAAGCCTTAGGCCGTGAACTTTTGTCCATATTTGCCGGCGGTGCCACCCCATTGCTGGCCAGCACAACAGGATCCAACCCCGCGGCCAAAATGCTCTCCGACAGATAGTTCGCCGGCACCCCCGAAAAATAAGCCGTATAAGTCACATCCCCCGCCTGCGCCGCCAACACCATCTCCCGGTAAGCATCCCCCGCCAACGACTCCCGCGTCGCAATAAACCGAGTTCCCATATAGGCAAAATCGCACCCCAGAACCTGCGCCGCCAAAATATCCTTCCCATGGCTGATGCAGCCGGACAACGCCAACGGCCCGTCATAAAACGCCCGTATCTCATTCACCAGCGCAATCGGATTCATCTGCCCCGCATGTCCGCCAGCCCCCGCGGCAACCAGGATCAACCCGTCAACCCCCGCGTCCAGCGCCCGCTTCGCATGCCGCACGTTCGTCACATCGTGATAGACCAGCCCGCCATAGGCATGCGCCGCCTTCACCACCGCCTCCGGCGCATGCAGCGACGTAATCAGCAGCGGCACCTGGCGTTCCGCGCAGATCGCAAGGTCTCCTTGCCAGCGCGGATTGCTTGGATGCACGATCAGGTTCACCCCATACGGCGCCACCTTCTCCGACGGCGCCGCAAGGCGCCGCGCCGCCAGCCCGTCCTCGATCCGCGTGATCCACTCGTGCAATTGCTCCTGCGGCCGCGCGTTCAATGACGGAAACGTCCCGATGATCCCCGCCGCGCACTGCGCGACCACCAGTTGCGGCCCCGACACCAGGAACATCGGGGCGCCAATCACAGGCAGGCGGATCTGGTCTCGCAATGCAGACGGGGAATTCATCGTGATGCTCCGGGGAAAATCAGTTGGCCTGAATGTTCGCGGTCTGGATCACGTCCGACCACAACGCGTACTCGCGGTCGATCCGCGCCTGCAGGGCTTGCGAATCGCCCGTGTTGATCGTGTACCCGCCTTCCGTCATCGCCTGACGGAAAGCCGGGTCCTTCGACACTTCCGACAGCGCCCGGGTCAGCCGCGCCGTCACCGCATCAGGCAGCTTCTTCGGCCCCACCAGCGCATACCAGCCCACCACCTCGTAATCCTTCATGCCGGCCTCCATCATCGTGGGCACGTCCGGCAACTCCGGATTGCGCGTCTTCGACGTCACCGCCAGCGCCCGCGCCTTACCGCTCTTCACAAACGGAATCGCCGTGCTCGTGATGTCGAACATGAACGTCACCTTGCCGCTCACCACGTCCATCATCGCCGGTGAATTACCCCGATACGGCACGTGCAGCATCGACGCCTGCGCCTGCTTCTTCAGCAGCTCCGCCGAAAGGTGGTTCGACGCCCCGATCCCTGCCGACCCGAACGACACCGCCTCCGGATGCTCGCGCGCATAGGTCACGAGTTCGCCCACGTTCTTCGCCGGGATCTGCGGCCCGATCAACAACACGTTGGCGTAGTCCACGACAAGGCCCAGCAGCGAAAAATCCTTGCGCGGATCGAACAGCGTGCTGCGCTGGACCAGCGGCGACATCGTCAGTGTGGGGCTGGCGGCAAAGCCCAGCATGTAGCCGTCTGGGGTGGCCTTGGCGGTCGCGTCCGACGCGATCATGCCGCTCGCGCCCGCCCGGTTCTCCACCACCACGGTCTGTCCCAGCTTGTCGCCGAGATACTTCGCAAAGACGCGCGCTGTCGTGTCCACCGGACCGCCCGGGGCGTAGCCCACGAGCAGGCGGATGGGACGGTCGGGATACGTCTGGGCCGAGGCGGTTTGCGCGCCAGCCAGCGCGGCCACGGCCGAGGCCGCGGCGATCAGGGTCTTGATGTTCACGCTCTTGTCTCCTTGTGCATAAGTGGCCGGTCGTCAGAGCGGAACAGCTGTCCGCGTCTACGCCAGCCTTTCTTTCAGCGGCTGCTTCAGGATCTTGCCGCTGACGGTGGTGGGAATCGTCTCGATGGGAATGATCCGCGCCGGCCGCTTGTACGGGGCAAGCTGGGCGCGCAGGTGCAGCATCAGCAGATTCGTGTCGATCGTCGCGCCCGGCAGGGGTTCGACGAAGGCGATGACCTCTTCGTTGTGATCTTCGGTGTCGCGTCCCACCACGGCCGACAGGCGCACGCCGGGGAACGCGTTGATCACCGACTCGACCTCGATCGGGTAGACGTTGAAGCCCGACCGGATGATCAGGTCCTTCGAACGCCCCGAGATGAACAGCGCGCCGCTGTCGTCCACGTAGCCGATGTCGCCCGTGTTGAGCCAGCCGCCCGGCAGCAGCGCCTGCGCCGTCTGTTCCGGATTGCGGTAGTAGCCCAGCATCACGCCCGGACCGCGGATCAGCAGGTCGCCACGCGTGCCCGGCGCAGGGACCGCGTCCGGGTTGCCGACACGCAGCTCCACGCCGTCCACCGCATGCCCCGCCGAGCAATCGTCGCGCGGCGCGTCGATGTCCGTGATGAACATCGAGCCCGCGTACTCCGTGATGCCGTAGCCGTGGTGCATCGGCGCGCCGAAGTAGCGTTCGGCATCGCGCTTCTGCGTCGGATCGAGCGCCGCGCCGCCCGTGTACAGGTAGCGCAGGGCCGGCGCGCGCAGATCCGCGCGGGGCGGCGCCACCGCCATCAGACGGCTGAACATCGTCGGCACGCCTTGCAGGATGCTGACGCCGGGATGCGCCAGCGCCTTGAACACGTCGTCCGGATCGAAGCGGCTGCGCAGCACCAGGCTGGCGCCCGCGTGCAGCGTGGACATCAGCACCGTCGCGATGCCGAAGATGTGCGACATCGGCAGCGCCGCGTAGCCGATATCGTGCGGGGTCAGCCGGCGCGATGCCGCCGATACCCGCGCAAAGTGGATCAGCCCGCGATGCGGCACCATCACGCCCTTCGGTGCGCCGGTCGTGCCGGATGTGTAGATCACCGTGCCGACCTCGTTGGCCAGCTCGCCGGTTTCAGCCTGCGTCGGCTCGGCCGCGCGCGCGGCAGCGATGCCCGGTCCCCAGACTGCCGCGTCCGCTTCAACCGCGCCCGCCGAAGCGGCATGGGCGGCAGCCGCCGTCGACACGCCGGTCGTGAACAGCACCAGCTCGGGCTGCGCGTGCTGACGGATGTTGTCGATCTCGCGGCCGGACAGGCGCGCATTCACGCCCACGGGCCAGGCGCCCGCGACCCCGCAGCCGAACAGCGCGGCCAGCATCGCCGTGCAGTTCTCGCCCACCATCATCACGCGATGGCCGGGCTGCACGCCCTGGCCGCGCAGCCATTGCGCCGTGTCCTGCACCCGCTGCCACAACTGGCCGTAGGTCACCGTGCCGCCGCCTTCCTCGTACAGGCAGATGGCGTCGGGCTGCCGGCGCGCCTGCAGCGCCAGAATGTCGTGGATGCGGGTGATGGATTCAGCGTGAGACATGGGTGATACGTCGGATCAAAGAGTTGCCTGGGTGCCCAGGATGGCGGTCGATTGGCTGGACAGGGTACCGCCATTGCCATGCACCAGCGCAAGCTGCGCGTCTGGAACCTGCCGTTCGCCGCATTCGCCGCGAAGCTGGCGCACCGCCTCGATCATGATGAAGACGCCATACATGCCGGGATGCACGCAGCACAGGCCGCCGCCGTTGGTGTTGACCGGCAGCCGGCCCCCGGGCGCAATGCCGCCGTCCGCAATGAACTCCTTGCTTTCGCCCTTGGCGCAGAAGCCCAGGTCTTCCAGGAACAGCAGCGTGTTGATGGTGAAAGCGTCGTAGAGTTCGACGACGTCGATGTCCTTGGGGGCAAGGCCCGCCATCGCGAACGCGCGGCTGCCAGACTCGGCGGCGGCGGTGACCGTCAGGTCTTCCATTGAAGAGATCTGCCGGTTCCACACGGCCGTTGCATTGCCCAGCACATAGACGGGCGGACGCGGCAGGTCGCGGGCGCGGTCGGCGCGCACCAGCACGTAGGCGCCCGCGCCGTCGGTGACCAGGCAGCAGTCGCGTACGCTCAAGGGATCGGACACCATGCGCGCGGAAAGAATCTGATCCAGCGTGGCCGGCTCGCGCAAGTGGGCTTCCGGGTTGAGTTGCGCCCACTGGTTGGCCGCCAGCGCCACCCGCGCCAGATCTTCGCGGCGGGTGCCGTACTGATGCATGTGCCGGGCGGCCGCCAGCGCATACGAGGACAGCGGGTTGAGCGGATCGTAGGGGGACTCGTAGGGGTGCGGATCGAACTGCTTGCGCACCCGCCCGACCTCGGCGCGGCTGAGCGTGGAGGTGCGCTGCGTGCTGCCGTAGCAGACCAGCACGGCATTGCACTGGCCGGACGCCAGCGCGTGCAGCCCCGGCATCAGATGCGCTACGAAGCTCGAGCCGCCCAGCATGGTGCTGTCGATGAACGTCGGCCGAATGCCCAGGTGTTCGATCACCGGCATGGCCCACATCGGCGCGGCCACGCTGGCGGTGCAGATGCCGTCGATGTCGCGCATCGTCAGGCCCGCGTCCGCCACGGCGCGCTGCGCCGCCTGCACCAGGATTTCCATTTCGGTAAAGCCCGTGGCCTGTCCGAGGCCCGCGTGGCCCACGCCGGCCACCGCCACGGCGCCGCGCAAATCATTCAGCGTCATGCCGCCTCCTTGTTGGGAACGAAGACGACCAGCCCGCGGCCGTCCTGCTGGATCACCTGCGCGCGCACGCCCATGCCGATGCGCACGGCGTCCGGCGCCACGCCGTCGACGCGGCTCATCAGCCGCACGCCTTCCTGCAGGTCGATCAGCGCCACGTTGTAGTCGCCGCCTGCCTCGGGCTTGCGCCGCACGACGGTGGTGGAGTACACGGTGCCGCGTCCGTCGGGCGCCGCGAAAACAAGCCGGTCCGCGCCGCAGTGCGGGCAGATCATGCGGGGATAGAACACGGCGCGGTCGCAACCGCCGCAGCGCTGGATGAGGAAGCGGCCTTCGTCGAGCGCCTGGCGGTATTGCGCCTCGACGCCTTGCGAGACGCCATCCGTCTGATCGGGAGCAGTCATGGTGCGATGGGATTCCAGTGATTGAAGCGTGAATCTGAAGCGTGAATCTGAACAGGCCCTAGTGTCGGCACTGCCAACCGCTTCGGCCATTCTTCATTGCTGAAGCAGGACTTTTGCCAATCCGTAGTGGACCGCGCGCCCTACACGCAACGCGAAGCCCGTCTTCGGGAGAGGCAGATTGTCCGGTCGTGCGCGCCGTGGCTAGATACCGGGCAAAGGAGGTGGACCATGAACCTGACCTGGACGCCGCAAGAGCGCCAATTCCGCGAAGCCGTGCGCGCCTTCGCCGCCGAGAAGCTGCCGGACGACATTCGCGCCAAGGTGCTGCGGCACCAGCGGCTGGAACGCGATGACTACGTGCGGTGGCACAACATCCTGGCTGACCAGGGGTGGGGCGCGCCCAACTGGCCGGTCGAACATGGCGGCACGGGATGGAACGCCTTGCAGCGCCTGATCTTCGAAGTGGAATGCTTCAAGGCGGGCGCGCCGCGGCTGCTGCCGTTCGGGCTGTCCATGATCGGCCCCGTGCTGATGAAGTACGGCAGCGCCGAGCAGAAGACCCGGCTGCTGCCGCGCATGATCCGTGTGCAGGACTGGTGGTGCCAGGGGTATTCCGAGCCGGGTTCCGGTTCCGATCTGGCGTCGCTCAAGACCCGTGCCGTGCGCGATGGCGACGACTACGTGGTCAACGGCCAGAAGACCTGGACGACGCTGGCGCAGTATGCGGACTGGATGTTCTGCCTGGTGCGCACCGACCCCGATGCGCGCGCGCAGCGCGGCATCTCGATGTTGCTGCTGGACATGCGTGCGCCGGGCGTCACGGTGCGTCCGATCCGCACGCTGGACGGCGGCCATGACGTCAACGAGGTCTGGCTGGAAAACGTGCGCGTGCCGGCCGGCAACCTTGTCGGCGAGGAGAACCAGGGCTGGACCTACGCCAAGTACCTGCTCGGTCACGAGCGCACCGGCATCGCGGGCCTGGGCCATTGCCACCGCGAGCTGGGCATCCTGAAGGACATGGCGGCGCGCGCGCAATCGCGCGGCAGGCCGCTGCTGCAGGACAGCCGGATGCGCGACCGCATCTCGCGCATCGAGGTCGACATCATGGCGCTGGAAATGCTGCTGCTCCGCGTGGCCGCCAGCAACGACGGCACGCCGGGGCCGGAGGCTTCGGTGCTGAAGATCCGCGGCTCCGAGATCCAGCAGGACCTGGCCATGCTGCAGATGGAAGTGGCGGGGCCGGACGCCTGGCCCTATGACCCGGACTGGCTGGTGGCCGGCAACGATTTCCACGGCCCCGGGCCGGAGATGACAGCCGCCGCGGGCGCCGGCTATGCCGATATGCGCAAGACCTCGATCTACGGCGGTACGACCGAAGTGCAGAAGGGCATCATCGCCCGCCTGGTGCTGGGCGTATAGGCTCGCCGCGCAACCTCGACAGGAATACGACGCATGGATTTCATCTACACGGAAGAACAGCGCATGCTGGCCGACAGCCTGCGCCGCCTGGTGGACCAGGCATGGACGTTTCCCCAGCGGCGCGCCCGGCAGGCCACGGGCACGCTGGATCGGCAGGCCTGGAATGCGCTGGCCGAACTGGGCGTGCTGGGCCTGAACATTTCGCAGGACCACGGCGGCTTCGGCGAAGTGCCCGCCAGCCTGCTGCCGGTGCATGTCGAGCTGGGGCGCGGGCTGGTGTCCGAGCCGGTCATCCCGAGCGCGGTGATGGGCGCGGCGCTGGCTGATGCCTGCGGCGACGCGGCGCGCGGCCGCTGGCTGCCGCCCATCGCGGCGGGCGAGGCCATCGTCAGCGTGGCGTGGCAAGAGCCCGGCCGGCGTTATGCGGCGGATCCGCAGGACTGCCGCGCCGCGCAGACCGCCGAAGGCTGGCGGCTGGACGGGGCCAAGCACCTGGTCTGGCACGGCGCGGCCGCCGATGCTTGGTTCGTCAGCGCGCGCGGCGGCGATGGCCAGACCGTTCTGTTGGCGGTGCCGGCCGATGTGGCCGGCGTGCGCATGACGGACACGCCCACGCTGGACGGCGCGCGCTGCGCGCGGCTGGATTTCGATGCGGTGACGCTGCCCGCGCAGGCGCTGCTGGCAGCGGGTGATGCGGCCGACCATGCGTTGGCGCAGGCGTTGCAATGGGGCACGGCGGCGCTGTGCGCGCACGCGGCGGGCGCAATGGAGCGCCTGTTGGAAATCACGGTGGAATACCTGAAGACCCGCAAGCAGTTCGGCCAGCCCCTGGCGTCCTTTCAGGCGCTGCAGCACCGCCTGGCCGAGATGCTGGTGGCCAAGGAGCTTGCGCTGTCGATGGCCTATGTGGCGGTGGCCGCGTTGACCGAATCCGACGCGGCGCAGCGGCGCCGCATGATCGCGTCGGCCAAGCTGGAGGCCGCGCGCGCCGGCCGTCTGGTCGCGCAGCTGGCCGTGCAGTTGCACGGCGGCATGGGCATGACGGACGAACTGGAGGTCGGCGATTATTTCAAGCGCCTGACCGTTGTGGATCAATTGATGGGCGATACGGCAGAGCAACTGGCCGTCCTGGAGGAGTTGGCATGAGCGCAGACGCACCGGCTTTCACACACCTGCCGGCTTTCACCCAGATCCAGTTCACGCTGGAACGCGGCGTGGGCGTCATCACCCTGAACCGGCCCGAGCGCATGAACAGCTTCACCGAGGTCATGCACGGCGAACTGGCGCGCGCGCTGGACCTGCTGGAAGGGCAGGAAAACCTACGCGGGCTCGTGATCACCGGCGCGGGCCGCGGCTTTTGCGCCGGCCAGGACCTGGGCGAACGCAAGCCCGCCGAAGACGGCTCGCGTCGCGATCTGAGCGTGATGCTGGAGAAGTGCTATCGCCCGCTCATCAACCGCTTGCGCGCCTTGCCCGTGCCGGTGGTGTGCGTCATGAACGGCGTGGCGGCCGGCGCGGGCGCGAGTCTGGTGCTGGCGTGCGACGTGGTGTTTGCGGTGGAATCGGCGCGCTTCGTGCAGGCGTTCAGCAAGATCGGCCTGTTGCCCGATGCGGGCGGAACGTGGTTCCTGCCGCGCCTGGTCGGGTCGGCGCGCGCGATGGGCGCGGCGCTGTTCGGGGAATCGGTGTCGGCCGCTCAGGCGGAAGCCTGGGGCCTGATCTGGCGCGTGGTGCCCGACGCGGCGCTGGCGGACACGATCGCGCAGGTGACCGGCACGCTGGCCGCCGGCCCCACGCGCGCCTACGCGGCCGCCAAGGCGGCGTTGCAGGCGTCCAGCGGCAACACGCTGGCGCAGCAGTTCGATCTGGAATGCAGCCTGCAGCGCGAATTGGGCTACACGGACGATTACCTGGAAGGCATGCGCGCCTTCGCTGAGAAGCGCCCGCCCGCATTCACCGGCAAATGACGCGGCGCAACGTCAGGATTCTTGCGGCGTCTGAATCTGTTCGATGAGTTCGCGCGCGCAGCCCGGCAGGGCGTCGATGTCGCGCACCAGCAGCTTGCGTTCGCGCACCACCCACGGCTCGTCCAGTTCGACGACGCGCAGCTTGGTGTCCCCGCCGTAGCGGCGCGCGGCCGAGTCCGGAATGACGCCGACGCCCACGCCCGCCTGCACCATGCGGCAGATCGAATCGAAGCTGTAGAGCTGGATGCGCTGGGGCAGGCGCTGGCCGACGCGTTCCAGTTGGTCGCGCAGGAAGGCCACCAGCGTGGAGCCTTCGTGCATGGTGATGAACGGATAGCGCACGGCGTCCGCCAGCTTGACCTTGTCCTGATCCTGCAGCGGATGGCCGTTAGGCACCACCAGCACCAGGCGGTCGGTGCTGAAGTGGATGGTCTGCAATTCCGGCGCATCCACCGGTCCCGCGACGATGCCCAGGTCGGTGGTGCCGTCCAGCACGCCGCGCACGATGTCGCGCGTCAGACGCTCCTGCAGATCCACCGTGACGCCGGGGTGGCCCGACAGGAATTGCGCCAGGATGTCCGGCATGAATTCCGTGACGGCTGTGGTGTTGGCAAAGATGCGGATGTGGCCGGCGTCGCCGTCGGCCTGTTCCTGGAAGTCGTGTTTCAGGTGATCCACCTGCCGCATGATGACGCGCGCGTGCTGCAGCAGTTTCTGCCCGGCGGGCGTGATTTCCACGCCGCGGCTGTCGCGGTAGAGCAGTCGGGTATTGAGCTGGTTCTCCAGCGCCTTGATCCGTACGCTGACCGCGGCCAGGGACAGATGCGCCCGCTTGGCCGCCTGCGTCAGGCTGGGGGATTCGGCGATGTGGATGAACAGTCGAAGGTCGGCAAGGTCGAAGTGCATGGGCCATATATTACGGCGCGGATGGCCGATTCAGGCGCCGCAAACCCCGCCTTGAGGAAAAACGAATTCACACGCCCGCCGGCTTGCGGGCATGCTTCAGGCTGTAAAAACACCACCAGAGGAACTCGGCATGACATCTACAGATCCGGCCGCGTGGATCGGCAGCGGCGAGCGCAAGGCGGACGCCATGGACCCCGGCCACGCCGCGCGTATCGCCGCCACCCTGGGTGGACCGGTGCCGGCCGAGGGCGACGACCTGCCGCCGTTGTGGCAATGGGCTTTCTTCATCGCCACCGTCGGCATGGACGGGTTGGGGACGGATGGCCATCCGTCGCGCGGCGGCTTTCTGCCGCCTGCGCAGGACCGCAACCGCATGTGGGCCGGCGGCCGCGTGGAATTCCGCCAGCCGCTCAAGGTGGGCGTGCCGGCCGAACGGGTGTCGACCGTGGCCGAGGTCAAGGAAAAGACCGGCCGCACCGGCTCCCTGCTGTTCGTGACCGTGCAGCATGAATACCGGCAATCGGGCGAAGTGGCCATCCTGGAAGAGCAGGACATCGTGTACCGCCAGCCCACGCCGCCCAAGCTCACGGGCAGCGAGCCCGCGCCACAGGCGCAATGGAGCGACACGGTCAATCCCACGTCGATCCTGCTGTTCCGCTATTCGGCCGTTACGTTCAACGGCCACCGCATCCATTACGACCATCCCTACGTCACCGGCGTCGAAGGCTATCCCGGCCTGGTCGTCCACGGCCCGCTCATCGCCACCGAGATGGTCGCCGCCTTTGTGCGGGCGCATCCCAAGGCCCGCCTCACGCATCTTGCCTACCGCGGCTTGCGCCCGCTGATTTCCCCCGCTCCCTTCCAGGTCGCCGGCCGCTTGTCCGAGCCGGGCGTCGCCCAGCTCTGGGCCGAGCAGGACGGCACGCTGGCCCACCAAGCCGAATTGAGGTTCACCGAATGAACATGCAGGCCTCCCGCCCGCTGGACGGCATCACCGTCGTCAGCCTGGAACACGCCATCGCCGCGCCTTTCTGCACCCGCCAGCTCGCGGACATGGGCGCGCGCGTCATCAAGATCGAACGTCCGGGCAGCGGCGACTTCGCCCGCGGCTACGACGAGCGCGTGCGGGGGCTGTCCTCGCACTTCGTCTGGACCAACCGCTCCAAGGAAAGCCTGACGCTGGACCTGAAGCGCGACGAAGCCGCTGGCGTCATGGACCGCCTGCTGGAATCGGCCGACGTGCTGGTGCAGAACCTGGCGCCCGGCGCCGCGGCGCGCCTGGGCCTGTCGTTCGAGGCGCTGCACGCGAAGCACCCGCGCCTGATCGTCTGCGACATCTCGGGTTACGGCGAGGGCGGTCCCTACCAGGATAAAAAGGCCTATGACCTGCTGATCCAGAGCGAAAGCGGCTTTCTGTCGGTCACCGGCACGAAGGACGATCCGGTCAAGGCGGGGTGTTCCATCGCGGACATCGCCGCCGGCATGTACGCCTATTCGGCCATCCTGAACGCGCTGCTTCTGCGCAAGCGCACGGGCGTGGGCAGCCGCCTGGACGTCTCCATGCTGGAGAGCATGGTCGAGTGGATGGGCTTTCCCATGTATTACGCCTTCGACGGCGCGGCGCCGCCCGTGCGCGCGGGCGCGGCCCATGCGTCCATCTATCCGTACGGGCCGTTCCCCGTGGGCGGCGGATCCACCATCATGCTGGGTCTGCAGAACGAGCGCGAATGGCGCGTCTTCTGCGCGCAGGTGCTGCGCCAGGCCGAGCTGGCCGAGGACCCGCGCTTCATCTCCAATTCGCTGCGCACCGCCAACCGCGACGCGCTGCGCGCGCTCATCGTGACCGCCTTTGCCGACCTGTCCATCGAGCAGGTGACGCAACGCCTGGAAGACGCGCAGATCGCCAATGCGCGCGTCAACGACATGGCCGGCGTGTGGGCGCATCCGCAATTGCAGGCGCGCCAGCGCTGGAGCCAGGTCGACAGCCCCGCCGGCATGCTGCCTGCGCTGCTGCCGCCCGCCACCAGCAACGCGTTTACGGCGCACATGGGGGCGGTGCCCGCCGTGGGCCAAAACACCGATGCGGTGCTAGCATCTCTGGGATACGCGCCGGATCAGGTGGCGCAGTTTCATGCCTCGGAGGTCGTGTGAATCATCCCGTCGTTCGTAGCGCCCTGTTTGTGCCGGCCTCGCGGCCCGAGCGCATCCCCAAAGCGCTTGCCGCGGGCGCGGACGCCGTCATCGTGGACCTGGAAGACGCCGTGGAACACCTGGCCAAGGCGTCGGCGCGCGAAGCCCTGTGTGATTTCCTGGGCCTGAATCGCGAGGCCCGGCTCTGGGTGCGCATCAACGACGCTTCCACGTCCTGGCACGACGACGATCTGAAGGCCTGCCGCGGCAGGGCCGGCGTAGCGGGCATTCTGCTACCCAAGGCCGAAAGCATGATGCAGGTGCGGCACGCGGCCCAGACCGGCTGTCCCGTGATTCCCATTCTTGAAACCGCGCAGGGCATTCTCAATGCCGGCGAGATCGCCGCCACGCCGGGCGTCGCGCGGCTGGCGTTCGGCAGCCTGGACTACGGCCTGGACCTGGGCCTGACGCCCGACACGCCGGGCGCCGAAACCGTGCTGGACCACGCCCGGGTGCAGGTGCTGCTGCAGACCCGTGCCGCGGGCCTGGCGCCTGCGCTGGACGGCGTCTTTCCCGGCGTGCAGGATCAGGCGGGGCTGGCCGCGGCGGCCGGCCGGGCGCAGCAGATGGGTTTTGGCGGCATGCTGTGCATCCATCCCACGCAGGTCCCCGTCATCCACGCTGCCTTCGTGCCGGCCCAGCAGGAACTCGACTGGGCGCGGCGCGTCATCGCCGCGCACCGCGATACCGCCGCGGGCACGTTCATGCTGGATGGCAAGATGGTCGACGCGCCCGTCATCGCACGGGCGCGGCTGGTGCTGGCGCAGGCGGGCGAATCCGCGCGCGGCTGAATCCCGCGCCGGCGCCTCGTCCAGACCGTGCGCCGAGGCGCCCCGCGCATACAACCTGACAAGGCGGGCCCATGGGCGAGGCGCTCTTCATCGGACATACCTACATCGACGTCACCGTGCTGGCCGACGAATGGCCCACGGGCGACCAGAAAAGCGTGGCGCGCGACTACGCGGTCTCGTTCGGAGGCAACGCGGTCACGGCGGCGTTTGCCTGCGCGCGGCTGGGATTGCCGCCCGATCTGGTCTGCTCGCTGGCGCCCGACTGGCTGGGCCACATGTACTCGGACATGGCGGCCGCGCATGGCGTCACGCTGCACGCGCGCCAGGTGCGGCGCTCCTCGCTGTCGTTCATCATGCCCAACCATGGCAAGCGCGCCATCGTTCGCGCGCGCGACGCGGGCTACCTGAACGACTTTCCGCGGCTGGACATCGGCGGCTATCGTGCCCTGCATCTGGACGGCCATCAGCCCGACGCCGCGCTGCATTACGCGCGGGCGTGCCGGCAGGCCGGCGTGCTGACCTCGCTGGACGGGGGCGGCATGCGCGAGAACACCGACGAACTGCTGCGCCATATCGACGTGGCGGTTTGCGCCGAGCGCATGTGCGAGCAGCTTGGCCTGTCGCCGGAAGGGCTGCTGGATCTGCTGAAGGCGCGCGGGTGCCGCATCGGCGCGGTGACGCTCGGCGAGCGCGGCATGCTGTGGTACGACGAGACGGGACGCGTCGGCACGCTGCCGTCGCTGGACGTCCCCGCGTCGCGCATCATCGACACCTCGGGCGCGGGCGACGTGTTCCACGGCGCTTATGTGTGGTCCTACCTGACGCGGCCGGAACAACCCTGGATCGAGCACTTCACGTTTGCGCGGGCGGCCTCCGCGCACAAGATCCAGCATCTGGGGAACGAGGCGGGGCTGCCGGACGTGGAAGACGTCGAGCGCGCCATGATGGCGTTCACGCCGAAGGCTTGATGCCGCCTGCGGCGCGTATTGTGCTGCTTGGTTGAGAGCAGGCGCGCATTGCGCCGCGTCGCTGAATCCGCGCTCAGGGCGCGAGTCGTTCGATCGGCTGGTCGTGGATCGCGCCGATCCAGGCGTCAAGCGGTTGGCCTTGCACGGACAGGCCCGGCGCGAGATCGCGCAGCGGCAGCAGCACGAAGGCACGCAGATGCAGGCGGGGATGCGGCAGGATCAGCCGCGCGTCGTCCAGCCGCGCATCGCCGTGCAGCAGCAGATCCAGATCGAGCGTGCGAGGGGCGTTGCGGTAGGGCCGCAGGCGGCCGTGTTCGTTTTCGAGCGCCTGCAGGACGTCCAGCAATGCCAGCGGCGCGAGGACGGTATCCACGGCCGCCACGGCGTTGATGAAGTCGGGGCCGGTGGCATCCACCGGCGCGCTGCGGTAGAACGGCGAGGCCGTCACCCCGGTGACGCCGGGCGTGGCCTGCAACTGCGCCAGGACCTGCCGCAGCGTGGCCGCGCTGTCGCCCAGGTTGGCGCCCAGGCCGACATAGGCACGCACGGGCAGTTGCTGCGGCATGCGGGTTACTCGGTGCCCGGCGCGCTGCGCGGGCCGCTGCGGCGCGGACGGCGGCGCCGGCGCGCGGGGGCTCCCGTGGCCGCGGCCGCATCGGCGGCTTCGCGCGGCTGGCGCGAGATTTCCTCGATCATGTCGGCGCGGGTGGCGTCGTCGGCGTTGGCCAGATCCATCCACCACTGCGCCAGCACGCTGTCGAATTCGCCGGCGGCGGCGCGCAGCTGCAGGAAGTCGCATGCGGCGCGGAAGCGCGGCTGCTCGATCATGCGGTAGATGGTCTTGCCCATGCGGCGTTCGAAACGCGGCTGCATGAACCAGATTTCGCGCATGTCTGACGAGAAGCGGCGCTGGATGGCGAGCTTCTCGGTTTGTTCGTCCAGCACCGAATCCGCCGCCGTCGACAGGGCGGGGATGGTGTGCTCGCCCTGGGCGCGCAACTGCTTCCAGCGCACGTCCACCTGCTGCCACAGCAGCGCGGCAAAGAGGAAGCTGGGGCTGATGGTCTTGCCGGCGCGCACGCGCGCGTCGGTGCGCTCCAGCGCCAGTTCCACGAAGTGTTCGCCGCCGGGTTGCTCGAGCACCACGTCCAGCAGGGGCAATAGGCCGTTGTGCAGGCCGTCGGCGCGCAACTGGCGCAGGCAGTCCATGGCATGGCCGCAGGTCAGCAGCTTGAGCATCTCGTCGAACAGGCGCGAGGCCGGCACGTTTTCGATGAGGTCGGCCATCGTGCTGATGGGCTCGCGCGTGGCCGGGTCGATCGTGCCGTTCAGCTTGGCGGCAAAGCGCACCGCGCGCAGCATGCGGACCGGGTCTTCGCGGTAACGCTTGACGGGGTCGCCGATGATCCGGATCTGGCGCTTCTTCAGGTCGGCCACGCCATCGTGGTAGTCGATGACTTCCTCGTTGTGCGGGTCGTAGTACAGCGCATTCATGGTGAAGTCGCGGCGCTTGGCGTCTTCTTCCTGCGAACCGAACACGTTGTCGCGCAGGATGCGGCCGTGCTCGTCGGTCTCCTGGTCTTCCGAAGCGGGCGCGCGGAAGGTGGAGGTCTCGATGATTTCCTGGCCGAACACGACGTGAACCAGCTGGAAGCGGCGGCCAATGATGCGCGCGCGGCGGAACAGCGGGCGGATCTGTTCGGGCGTGGCGTTGGTGGCCACGTCGAAGTCCTTGGGTTCCAGCCCGACGATCAGGTCGCGCACCGCGCCGCCGACGATATAGGCTTCGTAGCCATGCTGGCGCAGCACCTCGCACACCTTGATGGCGTGGCGCGACACGTTGCGGCGGTCGATGCCGTGCTTGTCGCGCCCGATGCGCAACGGCCCCTTGGGTGTCGGCGCGAAGAGCCGGCCGACGAATTTTCTTATGGTTTCAGTGATCATTTAGGACTTCGAATCTTCCATGTGGTCGAACAGGTCGATCACTTGCCAGCCGCGTTCCTGCGCAATGGCGCGCAGGGTGGGGCTGGGGTTGGCGGCAATCGGACGGGTCACTTTTTCGAGCAGCGGCACATCGTTGACCGAATCGCTATAGAAAAACGATTCGGAGAAATCCGCAAGCCCCAGGCCCATGCCGGCCAGCCAGTCGTTGACGCGCACGACCTTGCCTTCCTTGAAGCTGGGCGTGCCCAGGATGCGGCCGGTGTAGCGGCCGCGCAGGTACTCGGCATCGGTCGCGACCAGGTGGGGCACGCCGAAGGCGCGGGCGATCGGGGCAGTGACGAAGCTGTTGGTGGCCGTGACGATGGCGCAGAGGTCGCCGGCTTCGAGGTGGCTGTCGACGAGGTCGCGGGCAGCCGGCGTGATGGACGGGCGGATGACTTCGCCCATGAAGGTTTCGTGCCAGGCAGCCAGGTCGTACGGCGAATGCGCGGCCAGAAGGCCCAGCATGAATTCGGCGGCCTGTTCGGCCGTGAGTTCGCCGCGGTTGTAGCGGTCCATCAGATCGTCGTTCAGGCGGCGGGCTTCGACGGGATCACCCGCGCGGCCCGTGCGCGCCAGATAGTCGGCCCATTGGTAGTCGCTGTCGAGCGGCAGCAAGGTGTGATCCAGGTCGAACAGGGCGAGACGTCGGGTGGTCATGTGCGTTGTGAATCAGGATCTGCGAGCATGGCGCGCAGCAGGGGGAGGGTGATGGGGCGGCCGGTGGCCAGAGAGTAACGGTCCAGCGCGTCGAGCAACGCGGCAAGCTTGCGGATGTCGCGTTCGTGGTGCGTGAGCATCCAGTTGATGATTTCGGGCGCCAGGTGCAGCCCGCGTTCGGCGGCTTGCGCCGACAGCGCGGCCAGCTTGTCGGCGTCGGACAGCGGGTCCAGGCGGAACACCAGATCCCAGCCCAGGCGCGTGCGCAGGTCTTCGCGCAGCGGCATCGACAGTGGCGCGCGGTCGCCGGTCAGCGCCAGCGCGAAGGCGCGCTGCGTGGCCGCGGATTCCCGCCACCGGTTGTACAGCGCGAACAGGGCAGCCTGACGGCTGTCGTCCATGCGGTGCACGTCGTCGACCGCCACGAACTTGGGCATGGGCGATTTGGAGTCGGCCTCGGCCAGGCGGCGCAGCATGTTTTCGCCGTTGGCTGGGTCAACGTAGACGGCATCGGGCCGGGCGGTCAGCGCGCGCAGCAGATGAGTACGGCCGCAGCCGGCGGCGCCCCAGATGTACAGGGCCCGTCCGGGCTTGAGCGCACGCACGGCTGCCACCGCTTCTCCGTTGGGGCCGGCGATGTAATTGTTCAGCGAGGGCGCTGGCGCGGGGAGAACGTCGAGCAGCAGCTGGCGGTTCATGAGAGTTAGCAATCGGGCTTTTCAGGGGCGCCGCAAAAAGCCAAGAAAAATCGGTAATACACGGGCCAAATAGAAACTGGCAAAATCAATACCGGCCAACCCTACACTTTAAACCACCTGAGGCGATGGTGTCGCGTCCGAACGCTTGGCCTGGCTTGGGTTTGCGCCCTCTCGCGCCCGTCCGCGCCCGCGGCATCGTAAAATGCAGGGCGTTCCACCAAAATCCCAGCAATTGTTACATACCCCACGGCATTTCTCATGACGAACCAACCTAAAGCCCCCCTGACCTACCGCGACGCCGGTGTCGACATCGACGCAGGCGACGCCCTGGTCGACCGAATCAAACCCCTTGCCGCGCGCACCATGCGCCCCGGGGTGCTGGCCGGTATCGGCGGCTTTGGCGGCCTGTTCGAAGTGCCCAAGACGTATAAAGAGCCCGTGCTCGTTTCCGGCACCGACGGCGTGGGCACCAAGCTGCGCCTCGCGTTCGACTGGAACCGCCATGACACGGTCGGCATCGACCTGGTCGCCATGAGCGTCAACGACATCCTGGTGCAGGGCGCCGAGCCGCTGTTCTTCCTGGATTACTTCGGCTGCGGCAAGCTGTCGGTGGACACGGCGGCGGCGGTGGTGGGCGGCATTGCCAAGGGCTGCGAATTGTCGGGTTGCGCGCTGATCGGCGGCGAAACCGCCGAAATGCCGGGCATGTACCCGGACGGCGAATACGATCTGGCCGGCTTCGCGGTGGGCGCGGTGGAAAAGTCCAAGATCATCGACGGCAAGTCCATCAAGGCGGGCGACGTGGTCCTGGGTCTGGCGTCCAGCGGCGCGCACTCCAACGGCTACTCGCTGCTGCGCAAGATCCTGGAACGCGCCGGCGCCAAGCCGGACGACGATTTCCACGGCCAGAAGATGGTCGACGTGGTCATGGCCCCGACCCGCATCTACGTGAAGCAGGTGCTGGCCGCGCTGGCCAAGCACGGCACGGCGATCAAGGGCCTGGCCCACATCACGGGCGGCGGCCTGCTGGACAACGTGCCGCGCATCCTGCAGGACGGCCTGGCCGCCAAGCTGCACCGCGACGCCTGGGAAATGCCCAAGCTGTTCCAATGGCTGCAGGAGCAGGGCGGCGTCGAGGACACCGAGATGTATCGCGTCTTCAACTGCGGCATCGGCATGGTGCTGGTGGTGGATCCGGCCCAGGCCGACGCCATTGCCGCCACGCTGCGCGAGCAGGGTGAAACGGTCAGCAAGCTGGGCGAAATCGTTCCCCAGGAAGCCGGCATGGCGCAGACCTTCGTGGTGTGACGCCGCGGCGATCGTGCTGCAATAAAAATGACCGCCGTGATGAACTGACCCCCAGAAGTTGGACGTCAGAAGCTAAAGCCCGAAGGCCTGAGCTCGGTATTGCACCGGGCTCAGGCCTTTTAGCTTGAGCTTGATGCGATCGTGATTGCAGTAACGGATGTACTGCCGGATGCCGGCCTGCAACTGGTCGACGCTATCGAAGCGGTTCAGGTGGAAGAACTCGGCCTTGAGCGTGCCGCTCGAAGGTGTCTGACACCCCCTGAGACGGCATCGCAGGATGAAGTCGGTCTCGTTGGGGTGTCAGACACCTTCGAGAGCCTCCTTCGAACGCAGCGCGCTGCCCGTCAGTCCGCCAGCGTCAGCGCCACGGCGTCGATGGTCTGCGCCACGGCGTCGGCCGCCAGGCAGTCGACGATGACGCGATCGGGCTGCGCGCGCAGCCAGGTGATCTGGCGCTTGGCCAGTTGCCGCGTCGCCGCGATGCCCTGCTCGCGGGCGGTGTCCAGGTCGATCTGGCCGTCCAGGTGCGCCCACATCTGGCGGTACCCCACGCAGCGCACGGACGGCAGGCCCGGGTGCAGGTCGGCGCGAGCGTGCAGGCCGCGCACCTCGTCCAGCAGTCCCTGCCGCAGCATGGCGTCAAACCGCTGCTCGATGCGGGCGTGCAGGGCGGCGCGGTCCGAGGGCTCCAGGCTGATCGTCACGTAGCGGTTGCCGTCGTCGTCCGGCTTGCGCTGGGCGCGTTGCAGCAGGGCCGACATGGGGTGGCCGGAAAGCTGGCAGATTTCGAGTGCGCGCTGGATGCGCTGGCTGTCGTTGGGCGCCAGGCGCGCGGCGGTGACAGGGTCCAGCGCCGCCAGCTCGGCGTGCAGCGCGGGCCAGCCCAGGCGGGCGGCGCGCGCTTCCAGTTCGGCGCGCAGCGCCGGATCGGCCTGCGGCAGGTCGTCCAGACCGTCGCGCAGCGCCTTGTAATACATCATGGTGCCGCCCGCCAGCAGCGGAATGCGGCCGCGCGCGCGGATTTCACCGATCAGACGCAGTGCATCGGCGCGGAATTCCGCGGCCGAGTACGACTGCGCGGGATCCAGAATGTCCAGCAGATGCTGCGGCACGCGCGCCTGCTCGTCCGCCGAGGGCTTGGCCGTGCCGATGTCCATGCCACGGTAGATGGTGGCCGAATCGACGTTGACGATCTCGAGCGGCCAGCGCTCGGCCAGCGCCAGCGTGGACGCGCTCTTGCCGGCCGCGGTGGGACCAGCCAGGCAGATGACGGGGAGCGACGCGGGGGATTGGGAAGACGGCAAGCTATTGTCCGCGCAAAAAGAGCTTGTCCAGGTCCGACATGGACCACTGCACCCAGGTCGGCCGCCCGTGGTTGCACTGGTCGGCCCGTTCCGTGGTTTCCATCTGGCGCAGCAAGCCGTTCATCTCTTCGAGGGTGAGCTTGCGGTTGGCGCGCACGGACCCGTGGCAGGCCATGGTCGAGAGCAGTTCGTTGCGCTGTTCGGTGAGCAGACGCGAGACCCCCACGGCGCCCAGGTCGCGCAGCACGGCGCGGGCCAGGGTCTCGATGTCGCCGCGCGCCAGGATGGCCGGCACCGATCGCACGGCGATGGACGTGGGGCCGGACGGACGCATCTCGAAACCCAGGTCGTTCAATTGTTCTTCGAACTCCTCGACCAGGGCCAGGTCCTTTTCCTGGGCGTGGAACACCACGGGCACCAGCAGATCCTGGCGCGGCAGGCTGCGCGCGTCCAGGGCCTGCTTGAGCTGTTCGTAGACCACGCGCTCGTGCGCGGCGTGCATGTCCACCAGCACCATGCCGCGGCGGTTCTGGGCCAGGATGTAGACGCCATGCAGCTGCGCCACTGCCATGCCCAGCGGGTGCTCCTCGTCGGCGGGCAGCGCGGCGGGCGCCGGCGACGGTTCACGCAGGGGCGCGGTGCGGGCCGCCGTGTCGTCGGTCAGCGGGCGATAGAGCGATTGCCAGTCGGCCGCGGGAATCCCGGCCGGTTCGGCGTGCAGCCGGAAGGGCACCTGGGTGTGCGGGCGCTGGGCGGCGGGCGAGGGGCGCAGGCCGTAGGCGGCGCCGTTGCCGGGGCCGCTCGCGCCAGGGTTAGCGCCGGCGTTCGAGCCGCCGGCCGTGGCGCCATTCATTCCACCACTCATGCCCCCATAGCCGGGGCGCGGGGATTCCGTCGCGGGCGTCACCGGGCGGTACGCCGGTGCGGCGGCATCGGACGGGGCCGTTTCGCCCGCCGGACGCGCCACGGTTTCGAATTCGGCGTCTTCGGCATGCCCCGTCGGCGCAACGGCGGACGAGCCGCCCATCTGGGCCAGCGTCTGGCTGACCGCATGCGAGACAAAGCGGTGCACGGCGCCGCTATCGCGGAAACGGACTTCGTGTTTGGCCGGATGGACGTTCACGTCCACGGCGGCAGGGTCGATGTCCAGGAACAGCACGTACGCGGGCTGGCGGTCGCCGTGCAGCACGTCGGCATAGGCAGAACGCAGCGCGTGGCTGACCGTGCGGTCCCGCACATAGCGGCCGTTCACGTACAGGTACTGGCGGTCGGCGCGGGCGCGGGCGGCGGTCGGACGCGTGATCATGCCGGCCAGGCTGACTGTGCCGACCGAATGCGACAGCAGCAGCCCGTGCTCGGCGAATTCGGCGCCCAGCACGTCGCGGATGCGCTGCGGCGGGTCGGCGGGCAGCCACTGGCGCTGCGCGCGATCGTGGTGGAATAGGCGGAAGGCGATTTGCGGATGCGCCAGTGCGATGCGCTCCATCGCGTCGACGCAATGGCCGAATTCGGTGGCTTCGGATCGCAGGAACTTGCGGCGGGCCGGCACGGCGTCAAACAGCTGGCGCACGTCGACCGTGGTGCCGGGCGGGCCGGAGGCGGGGCCCACCTGCATGCTGCCCGCGTCGATCTGCCAGGCATGGTCGCCATCTCGGGTGCGGGAAATGATGGATACCTGGGCCACCGACGCAATGGACGCCAGCGCTTCGCCGCGGAACCCCATGGAGGCCACGGATTCCAGCTCGTTCAGCGAGCGGATCTTGCTGGTGGCGTGGCGGGCCAGCGCCAGCGGCAGTTCTTCGGGGGGGATGCCCCCGCCATCGTCCGTGACGGCGATGCGGCGGATGCCGCCGCCTTCCAGGCGGACCTCGATGGCGCGCCCGCCCGCGTCAATGGCGTTTTCCAGGATTTCCTTGAGCACGGACGCGGGGCGCTCGATGACCTCGCCAGCGGCGATCTGGCTGATCAGCAGGTCAGGAAGCGCAAGGATGGAACGACGTTCGGTCATGTGGCCCAGATCTTATGTAGCAGTGCGGACGATTTTAGCGTCATGCCCCGGTCGGCTATAGTCGCTGACAAATTCCCATCGGATATCAGGGCCGCTTCAATGCTTGAGTTTTTCAATATGGTGCTTCACATCGACCAGACGCTTGGCCTTTGGGTCGAGCAGTACGGCGTGTGGGTGTATCTGGTGCTGTTTCTCATCGTCTTCGCGGAGACGGGGCTGGTCGTGCTGCCCTTTCTGCCGGGCGACTCGCTACTGTTCATCGCCGGGGCCTTCGGCGCGACGGGGCATATCGACCCCGTCATGATATCTGTGCTGCTTATCGTGGCCGCCGTGACCGGCAACTCGCTGAACTACGCCATCGGCCGCTACATCGGGCCCCGGGTGTTCTCGATGAACCTGCGTTTCCTGGACCGCGGCGCGCTGATGCGCACGCACGCGTTCTACGAAAAGCACGGCGGCAAGACCATCGTCATGTCGCGCTTCATCCCCGTGGTGCGCACCTTTGCGCCGTTCGTGGCGGGCGTGGCCGAGATGTCGATGGCGCGCTTCCAGCTCTTCAACATCACGGGCGCGCTGCTGTGGGTGATCAGCCTGGTGGCGGCGGGCTACTTCTTCGGCAACATCCCGATCATCCGCGATCACCTGAACACCATCGTCCTGGTGGGCCTGGCGGCGGCGGTCGTGCCGGTGGTGGCCGCAGGCGTCCTCAAGCTGGTGCGCGCGCGCCGGACGCAATAACGTCCACGCCGCGCTTGAAACAAAAAGGCGATGCGCCAGAGGGTGCATCGCCTTTTTTCATGGGCCGGGACATCGACCCCGGCATGTGTCCTGAATCCGTCTAGCTCAGGTCGCCCAGTCGCGCCAGCGGCGGATTGGCCGTGAAGTAGCGCTGGATGCCGGTCATCATGGCCTGCGCCAGCTTGTCCTGGTGCGAGGAGCTGCGCAGCAGCGCTTCTTCCTGCGGGTTGCTGATGAAGGCGGTCTCGACCAGCACCGACGGGATGTCGGGCGCCTTCAGCACGGCAAAGCCGGCTTGCTCGACGCTGTTCTTGTGCAGGCGGTTGATCTTCTTGATCTCGTCCAGGAAGGCGTTGCCGACCTTGAGCGAGTCATTGATCTGGGCCGTGGTGGAAAGATCCAGCAGCACCTTCGCGACCTGGCGGTCGTGGCTGCCCAGGTTGACGCCGCCGATCAGGTCGGCCGCGTTTTCCTTGTCGGCCATCCACCGGGCCTGCGCGCTGGTGGCGCCGCGCTGGGACAGCGCAAACACCGATGAGCCGTTGGCCGTGGGCTTGACCCAGGCGTCCGCGTGGATCGAGATGAACAGGTCCGCGTGCACGCGGCGGGCCTTTTGCACGCGCACGTGCAGGGGCACGAAGTAATCGTCGTCGCGCGTCAGGTAGGCGCGCATGTAGGGCTGGCTGTCGATCAGCGCCTTCAGGCGCCGCGCGATGCGCAGGACCACGTCTTTTTCACGCAGCCCGGATTTGCCGATGGCGCCCGGGTCTTCGCCGCCGTGGCCGGGATCCAGCGCGATGGTCAGCATGCGCGGCTTGCCGCGGCTGGCGGTGGCGGGGGGCTTAGGCGGGGTGGGCAGGGCGGGCGCCGGCTGCTGGCCGCGCACGCGCGGCGGTTCGGGCGGGTCCGCGCGGGTCACCGGGTTGCGCTGGATGTCTTCAAGGATGCGCGCCAGCGGATCGTCCACGTCGGGACCGCTGGACTTGTTCAGGATCGCGATCAGCGGATCCTGCGCGATCTTGGGATAGAGGTCGAGCACCAGGCGGTACTGGTAATCGGCCACCGGCTTGAGCGTGAATACCTGCGGCGCCACGGGCTGCTTCAGGTCGAACACCAGCCGCACCACGTTCGGGCGGTTCTGCGCCACGCGCAGGCTTTGAATGTAGGGATCGTCGGGCCGGACCTTGGAGACCAGGTCGTTCAACGCGGCGCTGATGGTCAGTCCCTCGATATCGACCACCAGGCGATGGGGATTTTCGAGGGTGAATTGTTCGGCCTTGAGTTCGCTGTCGAGTTCCAGCGTGACCCGGGTGTATTCGTCGGCCGGCCAGGTCCGGACGGCCAGGATCGTTGCAGCCTGCGCCAGCCGAGGCACGACCGGCAGGACGAGCAGGGTGGCGGCGACGCTGATCAGGCGTCGGCGGGTGGCGCCTGCCGCGGGGAGGGCGCCGTCAGGGGCGGGGGGACAATCGCGTTCAACCATGTTTGTCCTCGGGCGGTGTACGCGGTCAGGGTGGCGTCACGTCCGTCGCCTGCATAAACCAGGCAGATCAGAAGGTCGGGCGGGGGTAAAAAACCTTCCGCCCGCTCCGGCCATTCGATCAAAACGACTGCGTCGTCACGCAGTAAATCTCGGAATCCTGCGTCCAACCATTCGCGCGCATCACTAAATCTATAAAAATCAAGGTGATAGAAGTATAAGTTAGAAACTTTATAGGTTTCAAGCAGCGCGTAGCTTGGACTCTTGATTCGGCCTGTGATGCCGCTTTCCCGCAACAATGCCCTGGAGAAGGCCGTTTTTCCTGCCCCAAGGTCCCCTTGAAGGTGAATACATGCGCCTGGCAGGCCGGTTTGGGCGCCGGTCACCATGGGCGCAAGCTGGCGTGCCAGCGCCTCGGTGGCGGCTTCGTCGGGCAGGTGCAGGGTCAGGGTGGCGAGAGGGGCGGACATGGCGCGGGAGCAGTGGTAAAAAACGAGGATCGGAGCACAGATGGGAGCAATTATAGGAATGCGGGTTTCTGCTAACCTATAACGATTGCTATTCTCAATAATGTCGCAACTGACGGCTTCCCGCCGCCCGCGACTGACGCCGCCACGGAGTTGTACGCGCCATGAAGACCCGCATCGAAAAAGACACGTTTGGCCCCATCGAGGTGCCGGAAGACCACCTGTGGGGCGCCCAGACCCAGCGCTCCCTGCATTTCTTCGCGATTTCCACCGAGAAGATGCCGGAACCGCTGGTCAATGCGATGGCGCGGCTCAAGCGCGCGGCGGCCAAGGTCAACGCCGACCTGGGCGAGCTGGACTCCAAGATTGCGGACGCGATCATGCGCGCCGCCGACGAGGTGGTGGCGGGCAAGTGGCCCAACGAGTTTCCGCTGTCCGTCTGGCAGACCGGTTCGGGCACACAAAGCAACATGAACATGAACGAGGTGCTGGCCAACCGCGCCTCGGAACTGCTGGGCGGCGTGCGCGGCGAAGAGCGCAAGGTGCACCCGAACGACCACGTCAACCGCGGTCAGTCGTCGAACGACACCTTCCCGACCGCGATGCACGTGGCGGCCGCGGTGGAAGTCGAGCACCGCCTGCTGCCGTCGCTGAAGGCGCTGCGCGCCACGCTGGCGGCCAAGAGCGCCAAGTACTACGACATCGTCAAGATCGGCCGCACCCACTTGCAGGACGCCACGCCGCTGACGCTGGGCCAGGAGCTGTCGGGTTACGTGGCGCAGCTGGATCTGGCCGAGCAGCAGATCCGCGCCACGCTGCCGGGCTTGCACCAACTGGCCATCGGCGGCACCGCGGTGGGCACGGGCCTGAACGCCCACCCGCAATTCAGCCCCAAGGTGTCGGCCGAACTGGCCCACGCCACCGGCACGGCGTTCGTCTCGGCGCCCAACAAGTTCCAGGCGCTTGCATCCCACGAAGCGCTGCTGTTCGCGCACGGCGCGCTGAAGTCGCTGGCGGCGGGCCTCATGAAGATCGCCAATGACGTGCGCTGGCTGTCGAGCGGTCCGCGTTCGGGCCTGGGCGAGATCAGCATTCCCGAGAACGAGCCGGGCAGCTCGATCATGCCGGGCAAGGTCAACCCGACGCAGTGCGAAGCCATCACGATGCTGGCCGCGCAGGTCCTGGGCAACGACGTGGCCATCAACATCGGCGGCGCCAGCGGCAACTTCGAATTGAACGTCTACAAGCCCCTGGTCATCCACAATTTCCTGCAATCGGTGCGTTTGCTCACGGACGGCATGGCCAGCTTCGACCAGCATTGCGCCGCGGGCATCGAGCCCAACCACGAGCGCATCGCTGAACTGGTGGACCGTTCGCTGATGCTGGTGACCGCGCTGAATCCGCACATCGGCTACGACAAGGCCGCGCAGATCGCCAAGAAGGCGCACAAGGAAGGCCTGTCGCTGAAGGAATCGGCGCTGGCCCTGGGTTTTGTGACCGAAGCGCAGTTTGCCGAATGGGTCGTGCCGGGCTCGATGACGAACGCGCACAAGCCGTCGTAAGCCGTCCCGCGTTACCGACGCCATGAAGATGGCCGCCCTTGCCGGGGCGGCCATTTTTCTTGCGCGTGGGCTAGATGCGGCCGGCCAGCAGCAGCCACATCGGGATCGTGACCGCCGAGAACAACGTGCCCAGCGAGATCAGCACGGCCACCATGCGGCCGTCACCGCCCATGCGCATCGCCAGCACGTACGCGGCCGACGCCGTGGGCAGCGCCGCAAACAGCAGCAGCATGCGCGCTTCGAGCGGGGGCAGGTTGAGCAGGTTCGCCACCAGCAGGGCGACCGCGGGCAGCGCGACCAATTTGACCGCCAGCATCCACGCGATCAGCGTGCCGTAGCCCTTGCCGCCCTCCCAGGCCAGGCTGGCGCCCACGCAGATGATGCCCAGCGCAAGCGCCGCCGCGCCCAACCGCGCGAACACCGTGTCGACGGGGCCGGGAAGCTGCAATCCCGCCAGATTGCAGGCCAGGCCGAGCAAGGTGGACGTTACCAGCGGATTGCGCGCTAGCTCGCGCAGGAGGTTGCCGCCGCTGTGGCGAGCCAGGCCGTAGACGGCGGCGACGTTGGCCATGGGCACTGCGAAGCCGACGATCAGCGCCATGACGGTCTGACCCTGCGCGCCCGCCAGGCTGGCTGCCAGCGCCAGGCCGATATAGGTGTTGAAGCGGTATCCGCATTGCGCGGAGGAGGCCAGGCCCAGCGACGAGGGCCGTAGCGCCAGGCCCGCCAGCCACGCCATTGCCACGCCGGCCGCCACGACCGCCGCGGTGGCCTGCAGCAGCAGCGCCGCGTTGCCCGCCGTGATGGGCGTGCGCAGGATCGATTGGAACAGCAGTGCGGGGAACAGCACGAAGTAGACGAGGCGTTCCGTGCCGGCAAAGAACTCGCGTGAGAAACCCAATTTGTGACGTAGCGCCCAACCCAGCGCGACCAGCATGAAATCGGGGAGAACCAGGAGTGCTACAGACATAAAGGCGTGGGTTTTCGTCTGGCGCCGGGAGGCGTCCGGCGCGCTATGCGGGTGTAAGCATTTGCTGCTATTCTCCGTCATTCTGGCGGGCGCGTGTGCCACAAGCAACCTATAAATGCGGCGTAGACACGCTGCGCACAAGCAATGCGCCCGCACCGTTATCTGCTGGTCCGTCTACAGGCGGGCACATCACACAACGGTCCGTCTACACACGGGCTCGCAATCTTGGAGGAAACACAACTATGAATAAGGTCCGCTCCCTGGCAGTGGCCATCGCCCTTGCTACCGGTGCTGCCGGCACGTTGGGCGCTTCGGTCGCGCACGCCGCAGACAAGTACCCCAGCAAGGCCATCCGCGTGATCGTTCCGTTCGCGCCTGGCGGTTCCACGGACATCATTGCGCGCCTCGTGACGCAGCGCATGAGCCAGGAACTCGGCCAGCCGATGGTCGTTGAAAACAAGGGCGGCGCTGGCGGCGCCATCGGTGCGGCCGAAGCCGCACGCGCGCCTGCCGACGGCTACACGCTGTCCATCGCCACCGTCTCCACGATGGCCGTGAACCCCGCCTGCCGTCCGAAGGACCTGCCGTACGATCCGATCAAGGACTTCCAGCCGGTCACCAACTTTGCCAACACCGCCAACGTCGTGGCCGTGAACCCCAAGTTCCCCGCCAAGGACTTCAAGGGCTTCATCGAAGAGCTGAAGAAGAACCCGGGCAAGTACTCGTACGGCAGCTCGGGCACGTGCGGCGTGCTGCACCTGATGGGCGAATCGTTCAAGATGGCCACCGGCACCGACATCGTGCACGTGCCCTACAAGGGTTCGGGCCCGGCGCTGGCTGATGCCGTCGGCGGCCAGATCGAAATCCTGTTCGACAACCTGCCGTCCTCGATGCCGCAGATCCAGGCGGGCAAGCTGAACGCCATGGCCATCGCGTGGCCCGAGCAGATCGCCGCCGTCAAAGGCGTGCCGACCTTCAAGGACGCCGGCTTCCCGGTGCTGAACCAGCCCGTCTGGTACGGCCTGCTGGCCCCCAAGGGCACGCCGATGGAAGTTGTGAACAAGCTGCGTGACGCCGCCGTCGTGGCCCTGAAGGACCCGAAGGTCATCAAGGCGCTGGACGAGCAAGGCTCGGCGCCGTCGGGCAACACGCCGGAAGAGTTCGCCAAGGAAATCCAGGAACAGTTCAACTGGGCCCAGGACGTCGTGAAGAAGCAGAACATCAAGCTGGACTGATGCTGCGCGGGGCGGCCCAGTCTGCCCCCATCGACACAACAACGGGCGCCTTCGGGCGCCCGTTGTGCTTTGCGGGCCGCGCGCGGCTTGTCAGGCGGGCGCGTCCAGTCCTTCCAGCAATGCGGTGCAAGCCGCGCGCAGGCGCTCGATCAGGTCACGGTGCAACGCCGACAGCGGATCCTGGTTGCGCGTCATGATGCTGATCGGCACGCGCAGCGCGGGTTCCAGGCGGCGCAGGGTCATGCCCGGACGCAGCATGGCACGCGCGGTGATGGCGTCGACGATGGCGTCGCCGCAGCCTGCGTCGACCAGCGCGCAGGCGACGTAATGCGTCTGCACCTGGATCGCGACCTGCGGCGCCAGGCCCTGCGCGTCCAGCGCCAGTTGCAGCAGGGCGCCCGATGCGTCGCCCGCGTCCAGCACGATGAGCGTGTCGCCGGAGTCGGTGGCGTCTGCCGGGTCAGACAAGTCCGACAGCCTTAGCGGCCCCTGCCCGGGCTTGCGGCTCAGGTGTACGAGTTCCGTGTGCCCCAGCCCCATGCGTGTGAGGCCGGGATAGTCGTTCGTGTCGAACGTGATCGCCAGGTCCAGCTCGCGCGTCAGCAGCCCTTGCACCAGTTCGGCGCTGTGGTGCGTGTGGATGTCGAAGGTGATGCCGGGCTGCGCATTGCGGCTGTCGCGCACGACGCCGGGCAACAGGCCAAGGCCGAGCGCGGGCGCGCAGCCCAGGCGCAGATGGCCGTTGGGACGGTCGCGCAGGTTGGTCGCCAGCCTGCGCACGCTGTTCAGGTCCTGGCTCAGCCGCGCGATCTCGGGCGTGAGGATCTCGGCCTCGCGCGTGGCGACCAGCCGGCCCTTTACGCGGTCAAACAGCTTGAAGCCCAGCTGGCTTTCCGCATGCGCCAGCAGCTTGCTGGCGGCGGGCTGCGAAATATGCAGCGCGGCGGCGGCTTCGGTCAGGGATCCGGTGCGGCGGATCGCTTCGAATATCTCGATGTGGCGCAGGCGCATGGCGCAGATGGGGGGGATCCGAAACCGCGATTCTAAGCCGGATGGCGCGCACCGGGCGCCTGCCGCGCGACAGCGGCGCGGCCCTTTGACTATCATGGACGCCAGCCGGGTGTCCGGCGATCACCGGAGCCCTCCATGCGCCTACGCCGCCACGCCGCCCTGCTGCTCGCCGCCGCGATAGCCGGCCTGCCGTTCGTTTCCGCCAGTTGGGCGCGCACGCCGCCCGCGGCCGAGGACATCAATCCCGAGGCTGCCAGCGGCGTCCAGGCGCGCCAGCTCGTGCGCGCGCCGCACTTCATGATGGTGTCCGCCAATCCGCTGGCCAGCCGCGCGGGCGAAGCCATGCTGCGGCGCGGCGGCAGCGTGGTGGACGCCGCCATTGCGACGCAACTGGTGCTGAACCTGGTCGAGCCGCAATCGTCGGGCATCGGCGGGGGCGCGTTCATGGTGCTGTACTCCGCAGCGGACGGCCAGATCCGCACCATCGACAGCCGCGAGACCGCGCCCGCGGCCGCGCGGCCCGACCGCTTCCTGGATGCCGAGGGCAAGCCGCTACCGTTTGCGCAGGCCGTCAACAACGGCATGTCGGTGGCGGTGCCTGGCCTCCTGCGCGGTCTCGAACTGGCGCACAAGGCGCACGGCAAGCTGCCGTGGGCCGACCTGTTCCAACCGGCCATTGAATTGGCGGAAGCGGGCTTTGCGGTGTCGCCGCGTTTGCATTCACTGCTGGCCGGCAACAAGGCGTTGCCGCAGCAGGCCGCGGCGGCCGCGTTTTTCTATGCGCCGGACGGGATGCCCTGGCCGGTGGGCCACGTGCTGAAGAACCCGGAATTCGCACGCACGCTGCGCGCGGTCGCAACGCAAGGCGCCGATGCGTTCTACCAGGGCGACATCGCGCGCGATATCGTGGCCGCCGTGCAGGGGCACGAGAAGCCGGGCGACCTCACTCTGGCGGACCTGGCGGGTTATCGCGCCAAGCCGCGCGACCCCGTCTGCGGCGCGTATCGCGGCTACCAGCTCTGCGGCATGGGACCTCCAAGCAGCGGACCCATCGCCGTGTTGCAGATCCTGGGCGAGCTGGAGCAGTTTCCGCTAAGCCGTTACGCGCCGGGCACGGCGCAGGCGGTGCATTATTTTTCGGAAGCCGGCCGGCTGGCCTTCGCCGACCGCGACTTCTACGTGGCCGACCCGGACTTCGTGCGCGTGCCGGTGCGCGCCTTGCTGGACCCCGCCTACCTGCGCGCGCGCGGCGCGCTGATCCAGCCGGATCGCAGCATGAAGGTCGCGCTGCCGGGCGACCCGGAAGGCAAGCTGCTGTCGCTGGGCAAGGACAACGCGCTGGAATTGCCGTCCACCAGCCACCTCGTGGCCGTCGACGCGCAAGGCAACGCGCTCACCATGACGACCACCATCGAAAGCGAATTCGGCAGCAAGATCTTCGTGCGGGGTTTTCTGCTGAACAACGAGATGACGGACTTTTCGTCGTCGTTCAAGGATCCCGAAGGCCGGCTCGTCGCCAACCGCATCGAACCGGGCAAGCGGCCGCGCAGTTCGATGGCGCCGATGATGGTGCTACGCGATGGCAAGCCCTACCTGCTGGTGGGCTCACCGGGCGGCAGCGCGATCATCAACTACGTCGCCAAGACGCTCGTGGGCGTGCTGGACTGGAATCTTGATATCCAGTCGGCGATCGACCTGCCCAACTTCGGCAGCCGCAACAAGGAAACCGAATTGGAGAAGGGCACGGCGCTGGAAGCGCTGGCGCCGGAACTGGAGCGCATGGGACACCCGGTGCGCATCACCGAGTTTCCCAGCGGCATCCACGGCATCGTCATTGATTCGAAGGGCCTGCAAGGCGGCGCGGACCCGCGCCGCGAAGGGCTGGCGGTGGGCGGCTGACGGCGCCGCGGCCAAGACGTCAAGCTGAGCCCGGCTGAGACGCCTCGGCTAAGGCGCCTCGGCCGTGGCGCCACGCATCATTCCAGCGCCGACGGGTCCAGTTCCATCTTGGCCTCGCGGCGCCGCGCCAGCCAGGTCACGAACCACATCACCACGCCCAGCAGCAGCAGCCAGCCTGCGACCTGGTACTGGATGACGTCACGGCCCGTCAGCGGCGTGACAAGAAACAGGCACGCCGCGGCGCCCAGCCACGGGACGATGCGGTTGATGGAGAAGTGGCGGTGTTCGACCTTGTCGCGCCGCAGCACCAGCACGGCAACGTTCACGAACGCGAACACGCCTAGCAGCAGCAACGCGGTGGTGCCGCCCAGCGCGCGGATCGCCTGCGAATCGGCCAGGGCGACCAGGATGATCAGGCCGAAGGCCAACGCCGTGGTGAACAGGATGGCGGTCCACGGCGTCTGGTTCTTGCGGTGCACGTGGGCCAGAAAGGACGGCAGCACGCCCTGGCGCGACATGCCGTACAGCAGGCGGCTGGCCATCATCATGTTGATCAGCGCGGAGTTCGCGACCGCAAACATCGAGATGATCGGCATGATGTACTCCACCGGCAGGCCGGGCGCGGCGCGCTTGACCACCAGCACCAGCGGCGTGCTGCTCTTGGCGAGCTCGCCCACCGGCACCAGCGCGACGGCGCAGATCGACACCAGCACGTAGATGACGGCCGTGATGCCCAGGCCGGTCAGCATGACCTTCGGAAAGATGCGGCTGGGATCGTGCGTCTCTTCGGCCATGTTGACCGAGTCCTCGAAGCCCACCATGGCGAAGAACGCGAGCGCCGTGGCCGAGGTCACCGCCAGGAAGACGCTCTTGTCCTCGGGCGTGTCGAACGCGACGACGCGCGAGAAGTCCGCCTGGCCGCCGGAGATGGCGTAAAAGCCCAGCACGATGACCATCAAGAGGCCGGACAGCTCGATCAGCGTGAGGACAACGTTGGCCCGGACGCTTTCGGCCGCGCCGCGCAGGTTCACCAGCATGACCAGCAGCATGAAGCCCAGCGCGCCGATCGTGATCCAGCGCTTGTCGGCTTCGATGCCCATGGCGGCGAAGAGGTTCGCGGCAAAGGCCTGCGAAGCTGTGGCCGCGGACGTCAGGCCGGAACACATGACGGTGAAGCAGACGATGAACGTCAGGAAATGCACGCCGAACGCCTTGTGGACGTAGAGTGCGGCCCCCGCGGCGCGCGGGTATTTCGTGACAAGTTCCAGGTAGGACAGGGCGGTCAGCAGCGCCACGCCGAAGGCGACCAGGAACGGCAGCCAGGCCGCCCCGCCGACTTCCGCGGCCACTTGCCCTGTCAGCGCGTAGACGCCGGTGCCCAGGATGTCGCCAACGATGAATAGCAGCAGCAGCTTCGGGCCCATCACCCGTTTGAGCTGACCGTGGTCTTGTGAGTCGTTCGTGGCCATAGTCTTTTATTTCCTCTTATGTGGCTCGCCTTTTATGTGGCTCGGGACAGCGTGCAGATGCAACGCGAGGTGCAAAAAAGTCTAAGGCGGCAATCGGGCGGCTTGCTGAAACCAAATGTCTAAGTTGTTGCTCGCGGGGCGGCGGCGTTCTTGGGACGGTGTCAGACACCCGGGGAGAGGGCCGTCAGCCTGTGACAGCGGTTTTGTGGGTGTCAGACACCTGGGCGTGTCTGGGCGAGCCTGACCTGAAGGTGTCTGACACCCGTTCGAAAAGGCCGCTAGGCCGATACGGCGTCACGAGGGTGTCTGACACCTGGGCGTGTCTGGGCGAGCCTGACCTGAAGGTGTCTGACACCCGTTCGAAAAGGCCGCTAAGCTGATACGGCGTCACGAGGGTGTCTGACACCTGGCCAAGTGGAAACGCTGTCTCAAAAAAAGCCCGGCGGGCGCCGGGCAGGTCATTGATGCGGGGTCAGTCCTGGCCGGCAGGCGGCGCCAAGTCTGGCGGCAGCTTGCGCAGCGTGGCGGGCGTGCGCGACAGCTTGATGGGCGAGCCAACGCCCTTGTAGTCGCCCTGTTCCAGCACCATGCCACGGTGCCGCGTGTGCGGGTGCGCGAGCGCCTGGTCAACCGTCTGCACGGCCGCGGCAGGCACGCCGGCGCGCAGCAGCTGGTCGGCAAGCGCGGCGGCCTCGTGGCGGGCCAGCAAAGCGGTGAGATCGTCGCGCAGGGCCTGGCGATGGCGCAGGCGGTCCGCGTTCGTGGCGTAGCGTGCATCCGCCGACAGCGCCGGGGCGTCCAGCGTCTGCGCCAGCATCGCAAACTGGCCGTTGTTGCCCACGGCCAGGAAGATCGGGCCGCTGGCGGTGGGCAACGTTTCGTACGGCGCAATGTTCGGGTGCGCGTTGCCGCTGCGCTGCGGCACCTTGCCGCCGTAGAAATAATTCGGCGCATGCGGGTGCAGCAGCGACAGCGCGCAGTCGTACAGCGTGATGTCCAGGAATTGCCCCAGGCCGCTGCGCGTGCGTTCGTTGAGCGCCAGCAGGATCGCCACCGCTGCGTTCAGCCCCGTCACCATGTCCACGACCGGCAGGCCCACGCGGGTCGCTTCGCCGTCCGCATCGCCGTTCACGCTCATCAGCCCGCACATCGCCTGCGCGCAGGCGTCGTAGCCGGGCAACCCGCCCAGCGGGCCGTCCGAGCCGAACCCGCTGACGCGGCAATGGATCAGCGCGGGGAAGGCCGCCTTCAGATCTTCGTAGCCCAGGCCCCACTTTTCCAGCGTGCCGGGCTTGAAGTTTTCGACCATCACGTCGGCGTCGGCCAGCAGATGGCGCAGCAGGTCCTGCCCGGCGGGCTGCGACAAGTCCAGCGTCATGCCGTCCTTGTTGCGGTTCACGCCGACAAAATACGAGGCCGTCTCGCCCAGAAAGGGCGGGCCCCAGCCGCGCGTCTCGTCGCCGCCGGGGGGCTCGATCTTCAGCACGTCGGCGCCGTGGTCGGCCAGGATCTGCGTGCAGTACGGACCGCCCAGCACGCGCGACAGATCGATCACCTTGCAGCCTGCGAGGGCGCCAGCATTGGGTAGGGTGTGAGCCATGGGCATTCTTCGCGTCAGTCGATGGAAACGTTGGCGCTCTGGATCAGCTCGCGCCACTTGGGGACTTCGGTGGTGATGAAGGTGGACAGGCCCTGCGGCGTCTTGTCCTGCGCTTCGACGATGCCCTGCATGCGCAGCGTCTGTTCGATCGCGGGATCGGACAGCGCCGTCTTGAAGGCCTGGTTCAGCGTGTTCACCACGTCGGCCGGCGTGTCTTTGGGCGCGACGATGCCGAAGAAGACGCTGACGTCATAGCCCTTCAGGCCTTGCTCGGACAGTGTCGGCAGCTCGGGCAGCGCATCGGAACGCTGTGCGCTGGCCAGACCGATGGCGCGCAGCTTGCCCGCCTTGATGTAGGGCAGCGCGGTCAGGATGTCAGTGAACGACATCGACACCTGGCCGCCCAGCAGGTCGTTCAGCGCGGGGCCCGTGCCCTTGTACGGGATGTGCATGATCTTGGTGCCGGCCATGCGGTTGAACAGGATGCCCGCCAGGTGCGACGACGCGCCGTTGCCGGACGAGGCGTAGCTCAGCTTGTCCGGATTCTTCTGCGCGTAGGCGATCAGCTCCTGCATGTTGTTGGCAGGCACCGACGGATTCACCACCAGGATGTTGGGCAGGTGGCCGATGCGGATGATGGGCGCGAAGCTGGTCTCGGGGTTGTAGTTCTGCTTCTTGTACAGGCTGACGTTGATGGCCAGCGGGCCGGACGTGCCGAACAGGATGGTGTAGCCGTCGGGCTTGGCGGAGGCCACGTATTCAGAGCCGATGTTGCCGCCCGCGCCGCTGCGGTTTTCGACGATGACGTTCTGCTTGAGCGGCTCGCGCAGCTTCTCGGCCAGGCGGCGTGCCAGCGCGTCGGTGGGGCCGCCGGGCGGGAAGGGAACGACCAGTGTGACCGGCCGCGCGGTGGGGTAGGCGTCTGCGGCAACGGCGGGGGTGGCCGCTATGGCGGCGGCGGCCGCCAGGAACAGGGGGGTGAAATAGCGTTTCATGCATGTCTCCAGTGGATGGCGCGCCGGCTGTGCCGCCGGCGTCGGGTAACTGCGGGATGTCTGACGGGGCTACAGCGCGTACTGCAGGATGGCCTGGCTGGCCGCGCTTTCGTCAGGCGGGATGGCATAGGGATCGCGCGGGGCCAGGCGGTGCAGCAGCACCTGGTCGGCCAGCCGCGCGCGGCTTTCCAGACCCGTGCCGGTGGCTTCCCAGCGAAGCGCAGCCATCGACACCGCGTGATACAGCAGCGATGCGGCTTGGCGGGCCAGCTGCGCATGGTCGCCTTGCGCGGCATGCTCCGCCAGCGCGTAGGTCTTTTCCAGGGCGCTGGCCTGCAGATCGGCCAGTTCGGGCGGGCAAGGCGCGCCATCAGCCAGCAGGCGGTCGATGTGGCTGCGCAGCGCCGGCAGGGAATTCTCTTTCTTGATGGCGCGCAGCACGTCCAGCGCGACAATGTTGCTGGTGCCTTCCCAGATGGAGCCCAGATGCGCGTCGCGCACCAGGCGGGGGTCGGTGAACTCCTCGATGTAGCCGCAACCGCCGCGCACTTCCATCGCGTCGCCGGTGACCTTGCGCGCATCGCGGCAGGCGCGGAACTTGATCAGCGGCGTCAGGATGCGCGCCAGCGCGGGGTCGGCCGCACCCTGATCGGCATCGGCCAGCGCGCGCGCCGTCTGGAACATGACGCTGCGCGCCTGTTCGGCCCACACGATCATCTTGACGAGCTGGCGCTGCATCAGCGGCATGTCGATCAGCCGCTTGCCAAAGGCGCGTCGGTGCTGCGACACGTAGACCGCTTCGGTGACGGCACGGCGCATCAGGCCCGCTGCACGCATGCCGTTGGACAGGCGCGAGTTGTTGATCATGTCGGCCATGTGCTTGAAGCCGCGGCCGCGTTCGCCCACCAGCCACGCCACCGCGCCTTCCAGGCGGATTTCGCCGCTGGCCATGGAGCGCGTGCCCAGCTTGTCCTTCAGGCGCAGGATGCGGTAGTGGTTATGCGTGCCGTCCGCCAGGTCGCGCGGCAGCAGAAAGAGCGACACGCCCTTCAGGCCGGGGACCGTTTCGCTGCGGGCCAGCACCATCGCAAAGCCGGCGTCGGGATTCGAGCAGAACCACTTGTCGCCGTGAATGCGCCACGTGCCGTCGTCCTGAGCCTCGGCCGTGACCTCCGTGGCGCTGACATCCGAGCCCGCGCCCTGTTCGGTCATGAACATGGCGCCCTGGCGCAGCGTGTCGAAATCCTGCGATGTCACCTGCGGCAGCACGCGCTCGACCAGTGCGGGGTCGCCGAACTTGCGCAGCGTGCGCGCCAGCGAGTCCGTCATGCTGACCGGGCAGCATAGGCCGAACTCCGCCTGCACGAAAAGATGGCTGAGCGCGTACTTGGCTGCTGCGGGCATGGGCTCGGGCCAGCCGAGCACGCCGCCCCGGTGGGACAGCGCGGCCAGGCCGAATTCGCTATAGGCCAGGCGTTCCAGTTCGACATACGCGGGATGCTTGTCGATGCGGGACTCGTCCGTGCCGGCGCGGCTGCGCACGGACAGTGTGGGCGGATGCTTGTCGGCCACGGAAGCCAGTTCGTCCATCACCCCGCCCGCCAGTTCGCCCAGCCGGCTCAGGTGCGGCAGCAGGTGTGTGTGCAGGGCGGGCGGCAGGTAGCGGCGGCTCAGCGCCTCGGCGTACGGGTCGGCGCTGAACAGGTTCAGCCCGCGGGAATCCGGGACGGGCGTGGCGGTGGCGGCAACGGGCAAGACGGGGGTATCCATGGCGGCATCCGGGTCGAGACGGGAAGGTGTCCTATGGTGCGGGGCTTGATTCATCTACTCAAATACTGTTTTGATGTAGATCAATCCAAAACAAATATAGATGGGCCGTAAGGAGGGACATATGGACTTGGAACCCCGGCTGCTGCGCTACTTCATCGCCGTGGCCGAAGAGCGCCATTTCAGCCGTGCGGCGGCGCGCCTGCACATCTCGCAACCGCCGCTCAGCTATGCGATCCGCCAACTGGAGGAGAACATCGGCGCGCGCCTCTTGGCCCGCACCAGCCGGCACGTCGAGCTGACCGATGCCGGCCAGGCGCTTTACCACGAGGCCCTGATCCTTCTGCGCCAGGCCGAGGAGGTCCGCACGCTGGTGCGCCAGGTGGATGCGGGCCTGCGCGGCCGGCTGCGCATCGGCTTCGTGGGGTCGATGCTGTACCGGGGCCTGCCCGCGCTGCTGGCCGTGATGCGGACCGAACTGCCGGACGTGGAACACGTGCTGACCGAATTGAACTCGCATGACCAGATCGAGGCGGTACGGCGCGGCGAGCAGGACCTGGGCTTCATCCATGCCAATCCGGTGCCGGACGGTGTGCAGGCGCGCGACCTGATGGCCGAGCCCTTTGTCGTATGCCTGCCTGACGGGCATCCGCTGGCGCAGCGCACCTCGCTGCGGCTGTCGGAGCTGGCAGAGGATGACTTCGTCTTTTTCGCGCGGGCGGCCTCGCCCAGCTATTACGAGACGGTGCTGGCCATGTGCGTGTCGGCCGGCTTCATGCCGGCGATCCGGCATGAGGTGCGCCACTGGCTGAGCGTGGCGTCGCTGGTGTCGCAGGGACTGGGGGTGTCGATCGTGCCAGCGTGCCTGTCGCGCAGCGGGCTGGCGGGCACGCGGTTCATTGCGTTTGAACACGAAGCGCGCTCGATCAGCCAGGTGATCTGGCCCGATGCGGCGCGTTCGCCCTTGCAGGAGCGCGCGGTGGCCTTGGTGGCGCAGGCGTTTCCGCCGTTGCAACCGCCCGCCGCGGTCCTGTCATAGGCGTGAGGATCAGCGGAACACGACGGTCTTGTTGCGGTTCAGCAGGATGCGGTGCTCGACGTGGCTGCGCACGGCGCGCGACAGCACCAGGGATTCGATGTCGCTGCCCACCTGCGTCAGGTCCTGAGCGGTCATCGTGTGGTCGACGCGCTCGATGTCCTGGTCGATGATCGGGCCTTCGTCCAGATCCGAGGTCACGTAGTGGGCCGTGGCGCCGATGATCTTCACGCCGCGCGCATGCGCCTGGTGGTAGGGGCGCGCGCCCTTGAAGCTGGGCAGGAAGCTGTGGTGGATGTTGATCGCGCGGCCCGTCAGGGCGCGGCACATGTCCGCCGACAGGATCTGCATGTAGCGGGCCAGCACGACCAGGTCGATGTTCGCCTCGTCGACGATCTTGAGCACCTGCTTTTCCTGCTCCAGCTTGGTGTCGGGCGTGACCGGCAGGTAGTGGAACGGGATGTTGTAGGTGGCGGCAAGGCCGGCGTAATCGTTGTGATTGGAGACGATGGCGGCCACTTCGGCATGCAGATGGCCGCTATGCACGCGGAACAGCAGGTCGTTCAGGCAGTGGCCCTGCTTGCTGACCATGATGAGCAGGCGTTCCTTGCGGCGCGCATCGTGCAGCTTGAGCTCCATGCCGTAGTCGGCGGACATCGCGTCCAGTCGGGCGCGCAGGTCGTCGGCGGCCACGCTGACCGGCAGGTCGAAGTGCACGCGCAGGAAGAAGCGGCCGGTCTCTTCGTCGCCGAACTGCTGCGAATCCAGGATGTTGCAACCCAGTTCGAACAACAGGCCGCTGACGCGGTAGACGATGCCGGTGCGGTCAGGGCAGGACAGGGTCAGGATGTAGTCGTTGTGCTGCATGGCGGAAATGGCTGAATGAGAGAAAGGGGGAGCGGGCGGTGATCAGGCGGACAGGCGCGCCAGGGTTTCTTCCGCCAGGGCCAGGCTGGAGGTCAGCCCGGGGGATTCAATGCCGAACAGGTTCACGAGGCCCGGCACGCCGTGCACGGCGGGACCCGCGATGACAAAGTCGGCGGCCGGCTCGTGCGGACCCGATATCTTGGGCCGGATGCCCGTGTAACCCGGCGCCAACGCGTCGTCCGGCAAGGCCGGCCAATAGGTGCGGACGGCTTCGTAGAACACCTCGGCGCGGGATGGGTCAAGCGTGTAGTCCTCAGTCCCGACCCATTCGGTGTCGGGGCCGAATTTGGCCTGGCCGCCCATGTCCAGCGTCAGGTGCACGCCCAGGCCGGCATGCTGGGGCACGGGGTAGATCAGCCGCGAGAACGGCGCGCGCCCGGACAGCGTGAAATAGCTGCCCTTGCACAGGTAATCGGTGGGGATGCTGTCGGCGGGCACGCCCTCGATGCGCCGCGCCAGGGCCGGCGCCTGCAGGCCGGCCGAGTTGATCAGCACGTTGCACGTCAGTTGCATGGCGTCATCGCCGCCGAATTGCAGTTCGAAGCCGCCTTCAGGACGCGCACGCCCCGACACGAGCGGCGTATGGAAGACGCATTGGGCGCCCGCGTTTTCGGCGTCGCCCTGAAAGGACAGCATCAGCGCGTGGCTGTCGACGATGCCGGTGGACGGCGACACCAGCGCGGCGGTGCATTGCAGCGCGGGCTCCAGGCGCATGGCTTCTTCGCCCGAGATGTATTGCAGGTCGTCTACGCCGTTGGCGCGGGCGCGCTGGGCGATGCCTTCCAGTTGCGCAGCCTGGTCGGGGCTGGTGGCGACGATGAGCTTGCCCAGGCGCTTGTGCGGCACGCCGCGCTCGGCGCAATACGCATACAGCAGATGCTTGCCGCGTACGCAGAGCCGCGCCTTCAGGCTGCCGGCGGGGTAATAGATGCCGGCGTGGATGACTTCGGAGTTGCGCGAGCTGGTGCCGGTCCCGATGGCCTCGGTGGCCTCGGCCACCAGCACCTCGCGGCCGGATTGGGCCAGCGCGCGGGCAATTGCCAGCCCGACCACGCCGGCGCCGATGACGACGCAATCGACATCGACGCTCATGATTTGGCCTTTTCGGCGCGGGTGCCGGCCGGCGTCAGGTCGAAGCCGCCGGCGTGAAATACGAGCGGCGGCTCGCCACTATGTCCGCAACGTTCGACTTCTCCGACCATGATGACGTGATCTCCCTCGACGTAGCGGCTGCGGCTGCGGCATTCGAACCAGGCGGCGCAGTGGCCGTCCAGCATGGGCGTGCCGCCCGGTGCGTAGTGCACCTGCAGCCCGGCATAGCGGTCCGGCGTCTTGCCGGTTGCAAAACGCCGGGCCAATGCGATCTGGTCCGCACTCAGCACGTTCACGACGTAGCGCTCGCACTGTTCGAAAGCCTCTAGCGACGACGAGCCCAGCGACAGGCTCCACAGCACCAGCGGCGGGTTCAACGAGACCGAATTGAACGAGCTGACCGTCAGGCCGATGGGGGCGCCGTCCAGGCCGGCGGTCGTCACGACCGTCACGCCGGTGGCGTAACGGCCTAAAGCGGTGCGAAAGAAGACGGAATCGAAATCAGGGGAGGAGGCGGACATGCAGTAGACAGTTCGGTCGGGCGCGGGAGGCGCCCGGCGTGGGGACGCCCCGCGTCGGGGCGCCTGTATCAGGGAGACAGGCGTTCGATCTTCCAGCCCGCGCCGTCCGCGACGTAGCGCAGGCGGTCGTGCAGGCGGGACGGCCGGCCCTGCCAGAATTCAAAGGCGGTGGGCTTCAGGCGATAGCCGCCCCAGTGTGGCGGACGCGGCGGCTGTTCGCCGAAACGCTCGCGGAATTCCTTTTCGCGGGCTTCCAGCTCTTCACGGGTGATGGGCTGGCTTTGGCGCGAGGCCCAGGCGCCGATGCGCGATCCGGCCGGGCGGCTATGGTAGTAGGCGTCCGATTCTTCGGCCGCCACCTTTTCCACCACGCCTTCGATGCGGACCTGGCGCTCGAGCGGCTGCCAGAAGAACAGCAGGCCGGCGCGCGGCTCGGCTTGCAGGTCCAGGCCCTTGCGCGATTCGTAATTGGTGAAGAACGTGAAGCCTTGGTCGTCAAAGCCCTTGATGAGGACAATGCGGGCACTGGGCTGGCCGCTGGCATCCACCGTCGCCAGGGTCATGGCGTTGGGTTCTGGCACCTTGGCCGCCAGGGCCTCGTCGAACCAACGGGTGAATTGCTCGAACGGAGAGGGGGCGGCCTGGCTTTCCAGGAGCACATTCTTTTCGTAGCTTTGACGCAGATCAGAGACGGACATGGTCTTAGGGGTTCAGCGTTGATAACAGGGAGTTTATACCGCCTGGGAGACCGGCCCCTCATTGACCCCGCGCAGGCCCCGGGCAAGTTCGCCGCGCCTGCCTGCCCGCCTTGTGTCAGGGGCCCTCGGGCAACGGGTGGCCGTCCAGTTCCAGCCGGCGGGCGATCGCGTCGAGCCGGGCGTCGTGAATGCCGGCGGACCGCAGGGCCTGGGCGGTCTGCACCACGTAGTCCGTGCAGGGGCCGTAGCGGCCTGCCGCGCGGCGCACGATCTCCAGCAGTTCGGGCTCGGGCAGGGCGCGGATATAAGCCGGATTGCTGCGGTTCATGATGAAGACCAGCGCGCGGACGACCCCTTCGTCCGTGGCGCAGTTGATCCAGCGGGGCAGATAGGCGCCCGTGGACATCTCGCGTTCCCAGAGGGCGGGAAAGTAATTGGGGACCTGGTTGCCGGCCAGGCGATAGACCACGCCCCGGCAGGAACCGCCGCGGTCCAGGCCGAACACCAGGCCCGGGCATTCGGGCGTACCCCGGTTCACCCGCGACCACAGGCAAAGCGCCCGATGGTGGCCGCGCAGGGTGGCCAGGCGCCGTTCCTGGAAGTCGAAATCCGGCCGCCAGATCAGGGATCCGTACCCGAATACCCACACGTCTTCCCCGGCCTGCCAGTGTTTGAGCGCGTCGTCGAGCGAGGCTTGGCGTTCTTCTGCCGTCCAGAGCCGGAAGGGCAGGGACGCGCCGGAGATGTCAGAGGGGGAGGACTGCTTGTTCACAACTACGTTTTCCGTTCAGGCTCGTGCGGAGGATTTCGATTGGCCCATCCCCCGGCCATCAGCGCCACGGAGTAGGCCCAGAAAAGCGGGGCAACGCCAATTACCGCACCCAGCGCGCCGAAGGTCAACGGCAGGGACACCTGCGAGCCGTTGATCAGCGCCATGCGCAGGCCCACGGCCTCGGCGGCGCGGCCCGGCGGCGAGTATTGGTGCAGCAGGGACAGCATGCTGGGTTGGCAACAGCCCAACGCCAGTCCCAGGATGAAAGACAGCACGATCAGCACGGTAACGTCGGTGAACAGCGGGTAAAGCATGAAGTCGATGGCCGCCGTTGCCATGGCCACACGCACCAGCGTCCACGACCGCACCCGGCGCTGAATAAGCGGCAAAGCTAGCCGGATGACGAAAGTTGCCGCCGCGAACGAGGCAAGAATGACGCCGATCGTGGTGGCGGACAACCCGATCGCGACGCCGAAGATCGGCACGACGAAAAGATGGGTATCCCACGCGCCGGACAAAATGGTGTTCACCATCAGGATGCGGCGCAAGGCGGGCACGGCCAGCAATTCGGTCACACGGCGGCGCTGGGCCTCGCGCACGCCGGTGATGGCCGCGTCGACGGCCTTCAACTGATGCCGCAGCGCGTACAGACCGACTCCGGAGAGCAAGGGACCGACGGCGAGGAGGCCAAATGCCGTGCGCGTGCCCAGGTGGTCGATGGCCAGGCCGGCGATCAGCGGACCGGAAAAGCCCGAGCCCGCCAGGGCCAGAGACATGAACGAGAAATTGCGTAGCCGCTGCTCAGGTTCGGCGTGGCCTAGCAGGTCCTGCGTGGCGACCTGATGCAGCATGAAGCCGATGCCAATGCAGCAGGACGCGACCAGCAGTGCGGACTGCGTCTGGGAGATGGAGGGCAATAGCGTGCCGAAGGCGACCAAAGTGGTGCCGATGACGAGCGGGCGCACGATGCCGACCCGGTCCACCCACCGTCCCGCACGCACCGAAAACAGCATCGGCAACACGGCAAACACCGCGACCAGCGTCCCGACCGTGAATGTGGACAGCCCCATCTGCAGCGCTGTCAGGGAAACGGTGATCCGTCCCCCGGTCAGTGCAACGTGATTCATCATTGCCAGCAGGCACAAAAGCACCGCCCCGGAAAACTCCGGGGAACTGGATGGCGAGGAGGGGGATCTGTTGGAGGTAGACACGGCTTAACTGCAGTCATTCTGTTCGTAACATCCGGCTATGTCGAGGCGAGGCGTTTTTGCGCTGCAGCGGACAGTGTCTAGTCACTTTGCGAAGTTAACGGTCTCTACCGGACAAGTCTTGCGCTTATTCGGCAAGATGACGGCACGTTCGCGGCAGGTGCGGTAAAACGGTTCCGCAACAGCCTTGGGATCGTTGTATCGTTCACGCAACGGAACCCTCCGCGCGGTGCAATCCGCCTACGCTTTGCACCGCTTGTTTGCAGCATTACCAGCGCCGCCCGTGGCGCCTAGCCGTCCCCATCGTCCAGGTTCAATGAAAAAGTCCCGCAGCAAGTTCAAGCGCTACGTCCTCATAGCCGTCATCCTCCTGCTTCTCGTGTTTGGCGCGCGCGCCGCCTTCTTTTCGGCGCCGCCGCCGCCGACCTTCGCCGTGGCCGAGGTGTCCCGCGCGGACCTGGAAGACAGCGTTCTTGCCAGCGGCACCATCGACGCCATCGAACGCGTCAGCGTGGGCGCGCAGGCCACGGGCCAGCTCAAGTCCCTGAAGGTGGAACTGGGCGATCGCGTCAAGAAGGGACAGTTGGTCGCCGAGATCGACGACCTGACCCAGCAGAATGAGCTGCGCAACGCCGAGGCGGCGTTGCAGACGCGGCGGGCCGAACGGGCGGCCAAGGTCGCCACGCTGAAGCAGGCCGAACTGGCGTTCAAGCGCCAGCGCATGATGCTGGCGGCCGACGCCAGCTCGCGCGAGGCCTATGAAACCGCCGAGGCCACGCTGGCCGTGACGCGCGCCGAAATCGCGTCGCTGGACGCGCAGATCGCGCAGGCGGAGATCCAGGTGGACACGGCCCGGGTCAACCTGGGCTACACGCGCATCGTCTCGCCGATCGACGGCATGGTGGTGGCGGTGGTCACCAAGGAAGGCCAGACGGTCAATTCCATCCAAAGCGCGCCCACCATCATCAAGGTGGCGCAGGTGGACACCATGACGATCAAGGCGCAGATCTCCGAGGCCGACGTGACGCGGGTCAAGCCCGGGCTGCCGGTCTACTTCACCATCTTGGGCGAACCGGACGAGCGCTACCGCGCCACACTGCGCGCGGTGGAACCGGCCCCGGACTCCATTCAGAAGGATGACGCGGCGTCGTCGCTGACGTCCTCGACCAGCACGTCCACCAGCGCCGCGGTCTATTACAACGGTCTCTTCGATGTACCGAACCCCGACGAGAAGCTGCGCATCTCGATGACGGCGCAAGTCTTCATCGTGCTGGGCGAGGCCAAGGGAGCGGTGGTGGTGCCGGCGTCGGCGCTGGGCAAGCGCGGCGCGGACGGGCGCTACGAAGTGCGCGTGGTGGGGGAAGGCAACAAGACCGAGACGCGTCAGGTCCGCATCGGCATGAACAACAATGTGCAGGCGCAGGTGCTGGAAGGCCTGGAGGTGGGCGAACGCGTCGTGTCGGCGGATTCGTCGCCGGCCGCCGCCAAGCCGGGAGCCTGACATGAGCGGTCCGCTCATTTCCTTGTCGGGCGTGCGCCGCGAGTTTCCGGCGGGCGACCAGACGATTGCGGTCCTGAAGGACGTCAATCTCACGATCGAAGCGGGCGAGATGGTCGCCATCGTGGGGGCGTCCGGCTCGGGCAAGTCGACGTTGATGAACATCCTGGGCTGCCTGGACCGGCCCACGCGCGGCGACTACAGGGTCGATGGCCGCAGCACGGGGGAGCTGGATCCCGACGAGCTGGCGGAGCTGCGCCGGGAGCACTTCGGGTTCATCTTCCAGCGCTATCACCTGCTGGCGGACCTGAGCGCGCAGGGCAACGTGGAGGTGCCGGCGGTCTACGCGGGCAAGCGCCGCGAGGCGCGGCTGGAGCGGGCCTCGGCCTTGCTGGCGCGGCTGGGCCTGGCCGATCGGTCCGAACATCGGCCCGGTCAGCTTTCTGGGGGTCAGCAGCAGCGCGTGAGTATCGCGCGCGCGCTGATGAACGGCGGGGACATCATCCTGGCCGACGAACCCACCGGCGCGCTGGACACGCATACGGGCCAGGAAGTGCTGCGCATCCTGGAAGAGCTGAATGCGGCCGGGCACACGATCATCATCGTCACGCACGATATGAATGTGGCGCGCCACGCGCAGCGCATTATCGAGATCAGCGACGGCGAGATCGTCGCGGACAAGCGCAATCCGGAGGCGCCCCGCCATCAGACGGCGCTGGACGAGGCGCCGGCGATGGCCCAGCGGCCGGCCTGGCAGGCCTATCTTGACCGCTGCGGCGAGGCGCTGCGCATGGCGTTGCTGGCGATGAACGCGCACCGCCTGCGTACGTCGCTGACGATGCTGGGCATCATCATCGGCATTGCGGCGGTGGTGTCGGTGGTGGCGCTGGGCGAGGGCTCGCGGCGCAAGATCCTGGAAGACATCAGCGCGATCGGCACGAACACGGTGGAGGTCTTCCCGGGCAAGGATTTCGGCGACGAGAAGGCGGTGAACATCCGCACGCTGGTGGCGGCCGACGCGGAGGCGCTGGCGCGCGAGTCCTATGTGGACAGCGTGACACCGGAAGTGGGCACGAGCAATACGCTGCGCTATCGCAATGTGTCGGTGAATGGGTCGATCCAGGGCGTGGGCGATCAATACTTCCGGGTGCGTGCGATCAAGCTGGCCGAGGGCAAGTTCTTTGACGAGACGAGCGTGGCGCGCCGCGCGCAGGAAGTGGTGATCGACGAGGGCACGCGGCGTGCGCTGTTCGGGTCGCACACGGAGCCCATCGGGCAGGTGATTTTCCTGGGATCGATGCCGGCGCGCGTGATCGGGGTGACGCAGAAGAAGGACACGGTGTTTGGCAGCAATGATTCGCTGAACGTGTGGATTCCTTACACGACGGCGCTGTCGCGGGTGCTGGGGCAGCAGCACCTGAAGAGCATCACGGTGCGCGTGAACGACGCGACGCCGCCGGCCGCGGCGGAGCAGGCCATCGTGCGGGTGCTGACGCGCCGGCATGTGGTGAAGGACTTTTTCGTGTTCAACACGGATGCGGTGCGCAAGACGATCGAGCGCACGACGGCAACGATGACGCTGCTGGTGTCGCTGATCGCGCTGATTTCGCTGATGGTGGGCGGCATCGGGGTGATGAACATCATGCTGGTGTCGGTGACCGAGCGCACGCGCGAGATCGGGGTGCGGATGGCGGTGGGCGCGCGGCGCAGCGACATCATGCAGCAGTTCCTGATCGAGGCGGTGCTGGTGTGCCTGATCGGCGGGGCGGTGGGCATCCTGTTGTCGCTGGGCTTGGGCGTGCTGGTCAGCAGGGCGACGGGCGGCTCGTTCCAGATGATCTATTCCACGACATCGATGGTGGCGGCATTTACGTGCTCGACGCTGATCGGTGTGATTTTTGGCTATCTGCCGGCGCGCAACGCGGCGCGCCTGGATCCCGTCGAGGCGTTGGCCCGGGAATGAGGAAGATGAAAGCAGTTTCTCTTTTGTGCAAACCGCTGGGCGTGGTGCTGGTATTGGCGCTGGGCGGGTGCGGTCTGCTGCGTACGGATTACGAGCGGCCGGCGGTGAGTGTGCCGGGGTCCTGGACTTATGCGGGGGCGGGCGCCGATGCGGGCGCGCAGGCTTCGCTGGCTGACGGTGGCGACTGGTGGCGCAATTTCGATGATCCGGTGCTGAACGGGCTGGTGGAGACGGCGCTTGCGCGCAATAACGATCTGGCCGCGGCGGCGATCCGCGTGCGGCGAGCGCAGTATCAGGCGGGTCTGGCGGACGATCAACTGATGCCGCAATTCGGCGGGGACGCGAACGTGTCGCGGGTGCGCAATCTGTATGGGGATCGTTCGATCACGCGGGCCAATTCGGCCGAGCTGACGGTGAGCTATCAGGTGGACCTGTGGGGCAAGCTGGCGCGCCAGCGGGATGCGGCGCAGTGGGAGGCGCTGGCGACGGAGCAGGACCGCCAGAGCGCGGCGCTGTCGCTGGTGGGGACGACGGCGACGTTGTACTGGCAGACGGCGTTCATCAACCAACGCATCGCTAGCAGCGAGGAGAGCATCGCCTACGCGCGGCGCACGCAGGATCTGGTGCGGGCGCAGTATGCGGCGGGCGGAGCGTCGGCGCTGGAGCTGGCGGAGGCAGAGCAGACGGTGGCGAGCCAGCAGGCGGCGCATGCGTTGCTGGTGCAGCAGCGCGTGGAATACATCAATGCGTTGACGATTCTGTTCGATGGGCCGCCGGATCGCATTACGGCGGATCCGATGCGGTTGCCGTCGAGTGCGTTGCCGGAGGCGCGGGCGGGTGTGCCAGCGGAGTTGCTGGGGCGGCGTCCGGATCTGCGTGCGGCTGAGATCCGGTTGCGGGAGTCGCTGGCTACCGTGGATGCGACGCGGGCGAGCTTTTATCCGCCGGTGACGTTGACGGGGGCGTTGGGCACTTCGAGCCCGACGTTGTCGGATGTGCTGAAGAATCCGATAGGGACGTTGGGGGCGGGGTTGACGCTGCCGTTCCTGCAGTGGAATCAGATGCAGCTCAATATCCGGATTTCGAAGACGGATTTCGAGGAGCGGGTGGTGACGTTCCGGCAGGCGCTGTATCAGGCGATGGCGGATGTGGAGAATGCGTTGTCGAACCGGACGCAGTTGGGGGTTCGGGCGGAGCAGCTGGATCTGTCTTTGCGGGCGGCTCGGGAGGCTGAGCGGCTGTACGAAGTACGGTATCGCGCGGGGGCGGTGCCGTTGCGGGATTGGCTGGATGCGCAGGAAAAGCGCCGGGTGGCTGAGGTGGCCAGCGATGAAAACATGTTGAACCGGTTGGTGAATCAGGTGACGGTTTATCAGGCGTTGGGGGGGGATGATGTGGTGGCTGTTGATGGGGATGGGCTGCGGATGTGAGGTTTGCAGCAGTCCGGCGCGTCGTTTTGCGTCGGCAGCCGGGTGCAGGCATCGATCTTGGTTCTTTTGACGCCCGGCGCGTCGTCGGCCTGGGGCGCGCGGGGCTACGATTGCGGTCCGGAGCCTTCGCTCCGGACGTCCCCTTCGTCATCTTCGTCAGCGCCTTCGGCGCTTCCTTCAGATTCCCTCGGGCGCATCTACACGCCCCGCGCACCCCAGGCCGCCGCCACGCCGGGCTCGGGTGGTTTCAGCTTGGCGGGCGCTGGGGCGGGGTGAGTTCTTAAGGTTCTTGCCTGGGCTTGCGCGGCTTTGAAGCATTTTGCGGGGCCCGCGCCCGGTTGGCCGCCGCTGCTTCCGGTGTCTGACACCCTTGGGGCACATCCTTGGTATGACGGCAGTCTTTGCAGGGTGTCAGACACCTTGTCACCTTGACTGCAGGAATGGGGAGGGTGGGTTGGCGGCCGCTGCCATAAAATGCGGTCCATGAACTCGCCCGAACTCATTCCTGAACCCGCCGATCTCGACCGTCGTTTTGGCGCGCTGTCGCGCCTCTATGGTCCCGAAGCGCCCTCGCGCATCCGTAATGCCCATGTTGCCGTTGCCGGCCTGGGCGGCGTCGGCTCGTGGACCGTGGAGGCGCTTGCTCGTTGCGGGGTGGGGGCGTTGACGCTGATCGATCTGGATCACATTGCCGAATCCAACGTCAATCGGCAGATCCATGCGTTGAGTTCGACGCTTGGGCAATCCAAGGTCGACGCGATGGCCGAGCGGGTGTTGGCGATCAATCCGGAATGCCGCATCACCCGGGTGGACGACTTTGTGTCGCCGGAAAACGTGGGCGAGGTGCTGCCGGGGCCTTATACGGTCATCATCGATTGCACGGATCAGGCGGCCGCGAAGATTGCGATGATTTTGCATGCGCGGGCGCTTGGGGTGCCGATGCTGCTGTGCGGCGGTGCGGGCGGGAAAACGGATCCGTTGGCGTTGCGGGCGGGTGATTTGTCGGGGGCGGTCAATGATGCGCTGCTGTCCAAGCTGCGCAACAAGTTGCGGCGCGAGCATGGGTTTCCGCGGGCGTCCGACAAGAACGGCAAGGCGCTCAAGCGGGTGCCGAAGATGGGCGTGCATGCGTTGTGGTTCGACCAGCCGGCGATTTTGCCGGATGCGTGGACCAAGCCTCGTGAAGGTGAAGATGATATGGGCGCGTCGGGTCTGAACCTCGCGCCGCAGGGCCTGTCGTGCGCGGGTTATGGGTCGGTGGTTACCGTGACCGCCGCCATGGGCATGGCGGCGGCGAACGAGGCTTTGCGGCTGGCGGTGTGACCCCTTAAATCGCCACAAACACCACGCCGTCCTCAATCCGCACGGGATACGTCGCGATGTTTTCCCGCAGCGGCGAGCACAGCGCGCGGCCGTCGCGCACGTCGAAGCGGCCCTGGTGCAGCGGGCATTCGATTTCGTGGCCGGTCAGGAAGCCGTCGCACAGTCTGGCATTGCCGTGCGTACAGAGGTTGTCGGTCGCGTAGACCTCGCCGTCGACGCCGTATAGCGCGATTTCCTTTCCGCCCGCCTCGACGGCGATGACGTCCTCTTCGGGGACTTCATCGCGTCCGATGGCCTTGATCCATTGCACACTCATGATTCGTCTCCTGGTCAGATGGGATAGATCAGCGAGTTCGGTATCAGCTCGCTGTCGAAAATGCATAGCCGCGATTCGAATTTCAGGCCGTCGGGCGTCTGTCGGATGACGTCCAGATAGCGGCCCACGTTGAACACGGTGGTGAGCTGGCTGGGCTTGGTGCGGAAGATGGCGTAGTTGGCCTCGGATTCGATGCGGCCGTCCTGCACCAGCAGCACGCGTGGGGCGCCGACGACGTGGCGCTGGTAGTAGGGGTCGTGGAAGATGGTTTCGGTGGCGCCGTAGATGCGGTCCTTCAGCATGCCGCGGCTCTCGAACGCCATGGTCGCCAGCGGAAAGCCGCGTTCGTAGTTTTCGCGCGGCAGCACCTTGTAGACGCAGTCCTCGATGAAGAAGTCTGGCCACTTTTCCCATTCGCCGGCGTCCAGCGCGGCGGCGTAGTCGGAGTACAGGCGGGTGAGCTGGTAGTAGAGCGGAAAGTCCAGCATGTCACGCCTCCATCACGCGGCGCCAGTACGCGTACATGCCGCGTATCAGCGTTTCGGTGACCATGTGATCGGTGTTTTCGGCGGTCTTGCCGCCCAGTTCGGCGACGCTGCGGTGCCAGGGCTTTTGTTCGAAGCCGGACTGCGAGAATTCGATCACTTCGCCGTCGTCGGCCGACACGAAGCCGGCGGGGCCGAAGAGGTTGGCCTGGCGCAGGCGGCGCTGGGTCATTTCGGGGGTGTCGTCGGCGAAGCCGAAATGGGTCCAGACGAAGTCGAAGGCATCGTGGCCGACCGGCTGGATGTGGCGGGTGGACAGCGAGTTCACCTGCTGCTGGATGATGACGCTGGGGAACAGGGTCATGAGTACGGCGGTGGGGCCGTTCCACCAGGGTTCCTGCACGATGTCCAGGAAGCGGTCGTCGTTCAGCGACATCTGCTCCTTGAAGCTGGACACGCCGCTGGTGACGGTGCTTTTGCCGCCCTGGCCGCGCGTGGAGATCATGGCGGCGTGGCGGAAGTGGCGGTCCATCTTCAGTTCGGACCGGTTGTCCGCGCGCCATAACCCGAAGGTGACGAACCAGGTGTGCAGGAGGCCCGGGTGATAGGGGTCCTTGATGTTCTCCTGCATCAGCTTCCAGTTGCCCGGAATGCGCTGGCGGCTGTAGCCGTGGATCACCAGTTCGCGGCCGTCGAAGACGCGGTCGAAGTAATGCGCGATGTCGGGCCCCAGGTAGTCTGCCAGCGGCTCGACGTCATGGTCAAAGGACGCGAAGACCACGCCGTTGCGGCAGGCGACCGCCAGCTTCGTCAGGCCATGTTCCTCGGGCTTGAAGTCGGGCGGCATGCCGCCGTTGATCTTGCCGTCCTGCTTGACGCCGCGGCGGAAGGGCACGCCGATCAGGTTGCCCTGCAGGTCGTAGTTCCACTGGTGGTACGGACAGACGAACTCGGTGCGGTTGCCGGCGCGTTCGCGGCAGAATTGCACGCCGCGATGGGCGCAGACGTTTTCCACGACGCGCACTTCACCATCGTTGTCGCGCAGCAGGATGACGGACCGCTCGCCCACGACCGTGCGCTTGAAGTCGCCGGGATTCGGGATTTCGGCCGTGAGGCCCACGTAACTCCAATGACCGCGGTAGAAGAAGCGCTCCAGTTCCCGCTGGTGCAGCGCGGCGTCGGTGTAGACGCCGAACGGAATGCGATGGGAACCGTCGCCTTGCCAGGGCGGGACGAATTGGATGGGGTGTTCGGGGGCGTTCATGGACGGCCCCTGCTACAGGACGAGGCGATGCAATGCGTGCGGACGCGCATGATTTGTCTCCATTTTCAGCTGGCCGCGTGGCGGCCGGGCAGCGCCTAGCGCGGCATTGGCGCAGGCGGTTTTTTTCGCATCTTCGGGCAGGGCACGAAATTAATAAATAGAATCTGGCTTATTACATAAATCACCAGAATCAATATTGGTGGAGACAGCCGCATGAACCTGAAAGACGTGGATCTGAATCTGCTCGTCGTCTTCAATGATTTGCACAAGCATGGCCGGGTGTCGGCGGCGGCGGAAAGCCTGGGGATTTCGCAGCCGGGCGTCAGCAATGCGCTGAGCCGGCTGCGCAAGCTGCTGGGCGACGAATTGTTCCTGCGGACCTCGCGCGGCATGGTGCCGACGCCGTATGCCGAGAGCCTGGCCCAGCCGATTGCCGATGCGCTTGCCGCGCTGCAAGGCACGCTGAACGCGCGCGTGGCGTTCGATCCGGCGCGCAGCGAGCGCGCGTTTGTGATCGGCGTGAACGACGTGGGCGAGACCTACTTCCTGCCGCGCCTGATGCGGGCGCTGGATCAGGTCGCGCCGGGCGTGACCATCCGCACGGTGCGCACGACGTCGATCGACGTGCGTGACGAGATGGAACGGGGCCGAATGGATCTGGCCATGGGCTTTCTGCCGGGATTGAAAGGCGGGTTCTTTCAGCGCCGGCTGTTTCGCCAGCCCTATGTGTGCATCTTCCGGCAGGACCATCCGCTGGCGCGTTCGGGCGTGTCGGCCAGGCAGTTTCGCGCGGCCGAACATGTGGCGATCGTGTCCGAAGGCACGGGCCACGGCGTGGTGGACGAGGTGATCGCGCGCGCGGGCATCCGCCGCCGGCTGCGGCTGACGGTGCCGCACTTCATGGCGGTGGGGCCGGTGCTGCAGGCCACCGACATGATCGCGGTGGTGCCGCAGCGCTTTGCCGACTGCGCGTGCGGCCCCTTTGGCCTGGCCGCCGCGCCCTGTCCGGTGAAGATTCCAGAGTCCGTCATCAACGTGTTCTGGCACGCCCGCAACCACCGCGAAGCCGCCAACCAGTGGCTCCGGCAGGTGGTGGTGGACGTGTTCGCGGATTGAGTCCGCGCCTTCAGAACTGCATCTGCGCAGACAGCGCGACGCTGCGCGGACTGCCGAGGTAATAGCTGTTGAGCCAATAGTCGCGGCCGGTGACGTTGTTCACGTTCAGGCGCAGCGTCAGCGGCCGGCCCGAGACCTGGGCCGCATAGCGCAGGCCGACGTCGAACGTGGTGTAGGACGGCAGGCGGCTGACGTTGGTGGCAGAGGACCACTGCTTGCCGACGTGGTAGACGCCGCCCGTGACGCTGAGGCCGGGCGCGAAGGGCAGGGCGTATTCGGAGTAGAGCTTGGCCATGAACTTCGGCACGTTCAAGGGATCCTTGCCATCGTTGGCGCCGCCTTCGACGCGGGCATGCAGCCACGTGGCGCCGCCCACGACCGTCCATGCCGGCGTCACCTTCCCGATGGCCGACACCTCCGCGCCGCGGTGGCGCTGCACGCCGTCCTGGCCGTAGACATTGGAATCGTTGGTGTATTCGTAGGCCTTTTCGATGTCGAACAGCGCGCCGCTCACCAGCACGCCGCCGACCTCGGCCTTCAGGCCCAATTCCTTCTGCTTGCTGCGCATGGGCGCCATGACCTGCAGCGCATTCGCGGCGTCTTCGGGCGCCACGCCGCCTTGTTCCAGACCTTCGATGTAGGTCGCATAGGCCGTCATCCACGGCACGGGCGTGAAGATCAGCGACGCGTTGGGCGAGTTCCTGCCGCGGTCATAGTCGGGCTGGCTGAGACTGCCGTCGGCGTTGCGGTCGGTGGTCTGGATGGTGCTGCGGTTGATGCCGACCAGCGCGGACCATTGATCGTTGAAGCGCACCAGGTCGCCGATCATGAAGTTGTCGTTGCGGATGCGGCTGGAGAAGTACATCGACTTGGCCGGCGTCGTGGCCCAGTCCGGTTCCGGCACGTGCGTGGGCGAATCCAGGCTGTACGGGCCCTGGTAGCCGGTGCTGGGGAACCACGTGTTCTGCCATTGCCGGTCGGTGTAGCCGTAGTACCCCATGGTGATCTTGTGATCAACCGGGCCCGTGGCGAACGAGATGTCGGCCAGCGCCTGCCATGCCTCGGATTCCGTGCGCGTGGGCCCGACCTTCTGGCGTAGCTGGAAGTATTCGCCCGCGGACCGAACCGAATTCATCGTGTGGTACTGCACCGGCCGGTCCTGGTATTCGCGCAGGTGGGCCACGCGCAGCGTCAGGTGGTCGCTGGCTTCATACGTGGCCCGGGCCATCCACTTGCGCGTTTCGGTTTCATCGCGGATCCAGGGCTGGCTCCAGTTCTTCTTCGTGTCCAGTGTGGGGCGGGATACGCCGTCGCGGAAGAACCAGTAGGAGTTGGGCGCGTCCATCTTGTAGTCGCCGTAGGAGGCGCCCAGCTCCAGCTTGAAGCGGTCGGTGATGTTGAAGTCGAGCGCGGCGCTGGCCAGGCTGCGGTCGATCTTCTGGTCGTCGACGGCGGTGTCGCCGTCCTGGCGCACCAGGTTGACGCGGTAGCCGACCTTGCCATTGCTGTCGACCGGACCGCCGAAGTCGCCGTGCACGTAATACTGGCCGCCGCCGTAGTTGCCGACCGTGACGCTGTTCAGACGCTCCTGCGTGGGGCGCTTGTAGACGTAGTTAACCATCCCGCCGGGCGAGGCCGCGCCGAACAGGAAGCCCGACAGCCCGCTCAGGATCTCGACCCGTTCCTTGTCTTCGATGGATGCCGCAAAGCCGAAGGAGCGGCGCAGGCCCTCTTCGGCGCGGTCGTAGCTGTTGAACCCGCGAATCTTCACCATGGGCGCCCAGCCGCTGATCTGGGGCGTCTGCGTCATGGCGGACGGGCTGATCTTGTAGACGTCGTCGGGCGACTGGGCCTGCACGTTCTGCAGCAGTTCACGGGGCACGACGTTGATGGCGAAGGGCGCGCGCTGCAGATCCATGCCGCCCAGGGCGCCGACCGACTGCACGAGCGAGGCGCGGTAGCCGTCGCTGGCCAAGCCGTCCTGCTGCAGGGCGGCGTTGGTGGAGCCGGTCACCGTGACGCCGGGCAGCGTCACCACCCCCGGCGCTGCGGGGCTGGGGCGCAGGGTGTACTCGCCGCCGCCCCGGTGGACCGCCTCAAGGCCGGTGCCGGCCAACAGGGCGCCGAAGCCGCTCGCCACGGAATGACGGCCGCGCAGGCCGGGGCTGTCGCGGCCGGCGGTCATGGCGGCGTCGACGGACACCTGGATGCCGGCCTGCGCCGCGAACTGGGTGACGACGCGGCTCAACGCGCCGGGCGCGATGTCGAAGTCGCGGCTGGCTGAGGCGGCCGGCGCGGGCTGCGCGTGCACGGGCGAGGTCGTGGAGACAGCAATGCCCAGGAGGGCCGCGGAAATCGCCAGCGACAGCGCGGTGCGGCGGGTAAGGGACGAGGAGTGCATGGAAAGCCTTTCGTGGGGGAAAGAAGAGGGTCTTCACCCCGTATGCCAAACGTGGCATCCGAAAAGGGAACCTCGGTCCTGAATTTTTTTGCGCCGTGTGGTCTCAGCGCGGCACCACCGTCACCCACCACGGCATGGGTGCCTGGATGCGCACGGGCAGCGTGGCGGCCAGCGCGCTCAGCACCCGGTCCGTGTCCGGCAGCGCATAGGCGCCCACGATGCGCAGGTCGGCCACCTCCGGCGCACAGGCCAGATAGCCGCGCCGGTGGCGGGACAGTTCGGCGATGAAGTCCGCCAGACGCATGTTCTCGGCGATCAGCAGGCCGCGCGACCAGGATTCGCGCGCGGGTTCGGCGGGCTCGGGCGGCGCGGCGGCCGCCCGGGTGACGCGGGATTGCTGGCCGGCGTGCACGATCAGGGTGGGCGCGCCGGCGGCTTTGGGGCGCACTTCCACGGCACCCTCGAAGACGGCGACCCGGCTGGCGTCGTCGTCCTGGTAGACCGCGTAGCGCGTGCCGATCGCGCGCAGCCGCGCCTCGGCGGTGTCCACGACGAAGGGCCGCGCGGGGGACTGCGTGTCCGGCGCGGTGCTGACCAGGATCTCTCCGGCCACCAGCACCACGCGGCGCAACTGCGGGCCGTAGTCCACGTCGACCGCGCTGCCGGTGTTGAGCCAGAGGGTGCCGCCGTCGGCCAACTGGATCTGGCGGCGCTCGCCCACGCTGGTGTGATGGGCCGCCGTCCACGCGCGCCACGGGGTGCTTTGGGTGGCGGCCCACGCGCCCAGCCCGGTGCCGCAGAGCAGCGTCAGCATCTTCAGGGCGCTGCGGCGCTGCGTGCGTTTGGCCGCCGCGGCGTCCAGCATGCGGTGCGCGGTGGGCTTGTCCACGCCCGGCAGGTCGTCGAACTTGCCGCTGATCGCCTCCACGCGCCGCCAGGCAATCTGGTGCGAAGGATCGGCGTCGTGCCATTGGCGCCAGCGCTGGCGCTCGCCGGACGGCACTGCGGGGGCGCGCAGCACGGCAAACCACTCGGCGGCCTCTTGCAGCACCTTGAAGCTGGGCGCGCTGGCGGCGGGCGTCATGGCGCGGCGGCCGCCATGCTGGACGTCAGGCAGTGCAGCATCGCCTGCGCCATGTACTTCTTGACCATGCGTTCGGACACTGCCAGGCGCGCGGCGATCTCGACGTAGCCCAGGCCTTCCAGGTGCGCCAGCAGAAAGGCCGTGCGGGCCTTGGGGTTGAGCTGGTTCAGCAATGCGTCCAGTTCGGACAGCGCATCCATCAGCAGGGCGCGGTCCTCAGGCGACGGATGCAGGGTGTCGGCGACGGTGGCCAGCGTGTCGCGGTAGGCGCGTTCCAGATCCTGCCGCCGCCAATGGTTGATGACCAGGCCGCGGGCAATGGTGGTCAGGAACGCGCGCGGTTCGCGGATGGGTTCCTGGTTGCGGAACAGGCGCACGAACGTGTCGTGCGCGATGTCGGCGGCGTCGAAGGTGTTGCCCAGGCGGCGCCGCAACCATTCCTGCAGCCAGCCGTGGTGGTCGCAATACAGGGATTCGATGCAGGCGGGCGCCCCGGGGCGGGTGGAAGACACGATGAAGCCGCTGACATGATGCCAATAAGAATCAGTCGCAATTATTCTTCAGCGGCGCGGCTTTTGCAATGCGCGTTCGCCCCGAGCGGCTGTCAGGTGTCGCGGAACGTCACGGTGAACCACCCGCGCAGCGCGTTCGACAATCGGATCTCGTCGGCGGCATGCAGGTCGGCCAGCGTCAGGACGCGTTCCTTCGTCTTGCCGTCGATGAGCAGTTGCGCGCGCTGCACGCCGGGCAGGCAGCCGCTGTCCACGGGCGGGGTGTACCAGACGTCGCCCATGCGCAGATAGACGTTGCTGCGGCTGCCTTCACAGAGTTCGCCGCGCTCGTTCAGATACAGCAGATCGAAGATGTGCGGGTGCGAGGGCAGCCATTCGATCGTCTTGGTGTACCAGGGGCGGTGCGTAGTCTTGTAGCGCAGCAGCGGTTCGGAAGAGCGCAGCGCCTCGGGCGCCAGCATGACTTCCTGGTGCGCGGGCAGGGACGGCAGGACGGCGGTCTGGATGTGGCGGCTGCCGTCGCGGGCAACCAGGAGGCGCAGGCGATGCGGGCCGGCAGAGCTCAGGGACATGACGGCGACGAGGATGTCGCCCTCGACGTCGCGGCCGCCCCAGACGTATCCCAGCGCCTTGCACGACGCTTCGAGGCGGTGAAGGTGGCGCGCCAGCAGGGGCACGTTGCCGGAGGCTTCAACCAGGATGGTCTCGATCAATTCGGGTTGCATGGGACTCTCCTGGAATAAGGCGGGGGCCGCCTAGGTGCGCGGCCTAGGCGGGGCCGCCCAGGGCGCGCCGCGCTCTATGCTACTACCGGCCGTGAGGTTTGCGCCGTCAGGCGCGCAGGATGCGGGCCTTCCAGTGGCATTCCTGCCATTCGCCTGCGGGGTCCGAATCGTAAACGATGCCGCCGCCGACGCTGTAGACGCCGTGGCCGTGCTGGTCCAGGACGAGGGTTCGGATCGCGACATTCAACGAAAAGTCGCCATCCGGGGCCAGCCAGCCGATGCTGCCGCAATACAGGCCGCGCGGGGCGGTTTCCATTTGGCGGATGCGGCGCATGGCTGCGACTTTCGGTGCGCCGGTGATCGATCCGCAGGGAAAGAGCGCGTGCAGCACGTCCGACAGCGTGGCGTGTGGCGCCGTGGCCGACACGGTGGACGTCATCGTCCAGACCGTGGGATAGCGTTCCAGCGAGAACAGCGCGTCCACCTTGACCGAACCGGGCTCGGCCAGCCGCCCGAGGTCGTTGCGCAGCAGGTCCACGATCATCAGGTTTTCGGCGCGGTTCTTGTCGCTGGCCAGCAGCTCCTGGCCCAGGCGTTCGTCCTCGGCCGGATCGGCATGGCGCGGCGCGGTGCCTTTCATGGGCCGGGTCGTCAGCCTGGCTCCGTCGCGCCGCACGAACAGCTCGGGCGAAAACGACAGCACCGTGCGCTCGCCGTCCTGGATGTAGGCGGCGTGGGCGACCGGGTTGCGCGCCGCGATGCGGCGGTACAGCGTGGCCGGATCGCCCTGGAAGCCGACGTCGAGCGGCTGCGTGAAATTGACCTGATACAGCTCGCCGTCCCGGATCAGGCCGCGTATGGCGTCGATCTGGCGCACATAGGCGGGCTCGGTCATGCGCGGTGCGGGCAGGCTGATGGACGCGGCGGGGGCATCGGCGGCCGGCGCGTCCCACGGCGCTTCGTCGATCTTGTGGTCAAACACCAGCGCGGTCAGGCGGGGACGCCCGTCGTCGCGCGGCGGCGTCCACGGGCCGGCCGGCGCGGGCCGGGTGGCTTCGGGCAACAGCCATTCACCCAGCTCGTAATCCAGCAGCAGGGCACTCCAGCGGCCGTCGCGCCGCGCGGCCTCGATGGCTTCCAGCGCCGGGCCTACCTCGGCGGCGGCGCGTGCCTCGATGCGGGCGCGGAACCCGCTGAGGCGCAGCGCGCGTCCGGCAAGCCGGTCTTCAAAACGGCAATCCATGGTGCGTTACGGCTGTTGTTGCGCAAGGAACTCCGTCAGGACCCGGCCAGTGTGGGAATGATCGGCCAGCGTCATCACGTGCTCGGGCGACCCTTCGCCCACCAGTTGCCCGCCGCCCGTGCCGCCTTCGGGGCCCAGGTCCAGCAGCCAGTCGGCTTCGGCGATGACGTCCAGGTTGTGTTCGATCACCACCACCGTGTTGCCCGCTTCGACCAGCCGGTGCAGCACATGGATCAGCTTTTCGACGTCGGCCATCGACAGGCCCACCGTCGGCTCGTCCAGCACGTACAGCGTGTGCGGGATGCGCGAGGCGCGGCCGGTTTTGATCAGGCCGTCGGTCAGACGCGCCTTGGACAGCTCGGTCACCAGCTTGATGCGCTGCGCCTCGCCGCCCGACAGCGTCGGCGACGGCTGGCCCAGCGTCAGATAACCCAGCCCCACGTCCTGCATCAGTTGAAGCGGACGATGGATCTTGGGATGGGCGGCAAAGTAGCCGATGGCGTCGTCCACTTCCATGGACAGCAGCTCGCCGGCGTTCTTGCCGCGCATCTGCACGCTGAGCGTGTCGTTGTTGAAGCGCGCGCCGTTGCAGGCGTCGCACGGCACCTTCACGTCGGGCAGGAAGTTCATTTCGATGGTGCGCATGCCCTGGCCTTCGCAGATCGGGCAGCGGCCATCGCCGGTATTGAACGAGAAGCGCGCCGCCGTCCAGCCGCGCATGCGGGCCTCGCGGGTGTCGGCGAACTGCTTGCGCACGTCGTCCCAGAAGCCCACGTAGGTCGCCGGGCACGAGCGCGGCGTCTTGCCGATGGGCGTCTGGTCGACTTCCAGCACGCGGTCGATGGCTTCCCAGCCCGTGATGCTTTCGCAGCCCGCCCAGCCCGGCGCCTTGCCTTGCGAGACGGCCTGCGTCAGGTTGTCCAGCAGCACTTCGCGCGCCAGCGTCGACTTGCCCGACCCCGACACCCCGGTCACCACGCTCAGGCGGCCCACCGGGATGCGCGCGTCAACGCTGCGCAGATTGTGCAGGCGCGCGCCGCGGATCTCGATCATGGGCGTGTCGGCCTCGACCGGACGGCGGCCTTGCAGCGGATGCGCAAGCGGCGTCTTCAGGTAGCGGCCGGTCACGGATTCGGGCGCGTCGATCACGTCCTGCACGGTGCCTTGCGCCACCACGCGGCCGCCCCGGATGCCCGCGCCCGGCCCGATGTCGATGACGTGCGAGGCGCGGCGGATGGTGTCGTCGTCGTGCTCGACCACCACCAACGTGTTGCCGTTGCCTTCCAGCCGCGCTAGCGCGTCCAGCAGGATGCGGTTGTCGCGCGGATGCAAGCCGATGGTGGGTTCGTCCAGCACGTAGCAGACGCCCTGCAGGTTGGAGCCCAACTGCGCGGCCAGGCGGATGCGCTGCGCCTCGCCGCCCGACAGCGTGGGCGCGGCGCGGTCCAGCGCCAGGTAGTTCAGGCCCACTTCCTGCATGAAGTTCAGGCGGCCGCGGATCTCGGCCAGGATGTCGCGGGCGATCTCGCCTTCGCGGCCGCGCGCCACCAGTCCGGTAAAGAAGGTGTGCGCGTCCGACACCGGAAGCGACGCCAGTTCGGCAATCGACTTGTCGCGCCAGCGCACGGCGCGCGCCACGCGGTTCAGCCGCTGGCCGTCGCACTGCGTGCAGGTCTTGGCCTCGCCTTCGTACCACGCGTTCCAGGCGGTTTCTTCGCCGGTCTGCTCTTCGTCGAAGCCCTGCAATTGCAGGCCCGTGCCGTAGCAGCCCGTGCACCAGCCGTGCTTGGAGTTGTACGAGAACAGGCGCGGATCGGGTTCGGGGAAGCTGGTGCCGCAGGACGGGCACGCGCGCTTGACCGAGAAATGCTGCTGCTGCAGTTCGCTGTTCAGCGCCTCGTGCAGCTTGTTGACCGGCCAGACGACCGACATCACGCCCTGGCCGTTTTCCAGCGCACTCTTGACGGCGGCGCGCAGGTCGGCCTCGTTGGCCGGGTCGACCACAACGTCCGCCACCGGCAGTTCGATGGTGTGTTCCTTGTAGCGGTCCAGGCGCGGCCACGGCGCCACGGGAATGAATTCGCCGTCCACGCGCAGATGGGAATGGCCCTTGGAGCCGGCCCACTTGGCCAGATCCGTGTAATAGCCCTTGCGCGCGGTGACCAGCGGCGCCAGCAGACCGATGTGCTCGCCCTTGTGCTCGCGCAACAGGCGCGCCACGATCTGGTCCGTGTTCTGAGGTTCGACCGCGACGTTGCAGGCCGGGCAGTATTGCGTGCCCAGCTTCACGTACAGCAGCCGCAGGAAATGGTGGATTTCCGTCATCGTGGCCACGGTGGACTTGCGGCCGCCGCGGCTGGTGCGCTGTTCGATTGCCACGGTGGGCGGGATGCCGAAGATGGCGTCCACGTCCGGCTTGCCGGCCGGCTGCACGATGGCGCGCGCATAGGCGTTCAGCGACTCCAGATAGCGGCGCTGGCCCTCGTTGAACAGGATGTCGAAGGCCAGCGTGGACTTGCCCGAGCCCGACACGCCCGTGATGACGGTGAACTTGTCGTGCGGGATCTCGACACTGATGTTCTTCAGGTTGTGTTCGCGCGCGTTGCGGATTTCGATGGCCATGCTGCCCTGGCGGCGTTCGCGCACCAAGGATTGCAGCGGCGTGCCCACGCCCGCGCCGTACTCGGCCTGCGGTTCGGCGATGCGCGCGGTCAGGCCGGCCTGCTCGGCCTCCTGCGCGTCCGCGTCGCTGCTGACCACCACGTCGGCCACACCGCCCGCCACGACGTCGGCCGGCAGGATGCTGACTTCGTAGTCGCGCAGCGCGGCGCCCGTGTGCGATTTGGGGTTGTCCATCAAGTCCTGCGGCGTGCCCGTGCCGAGGACCAGGCCGCCGGCGTCGCCGCCTTCCGGACCCAGGTCGATCAGCCAGTCCGCCGCGCGGATGACGTCCAGGTTGTGTTCGATGACGAGCAGCGTGTGGCCGGCGGCCAGCAGCTTGCGGAACGCGCGCATCAGGCGCGCGACGTCGTCAAAGTGCAGGCCGGTGGTGGGTTCGTCGAACAGGAACAGGCTGCCCTTCTTGGCGACCTTGGCGGTGGAGATGCCACTGCGCGCGGCCTCGGCCAGGTGGCCGGCCAGCTTCAGTCGCTGCGCCTCGCCGCCCGACAGGGTCGGCACGGGTTGCCCCAGCCGCACGTATTCCAGGCCCACGTCGGCCAGCGGCGCAAGACCGGTCTGCACGTCGCGCAGGCCCTTGAAGAAGTCCAGCGCCTCGCTGACGGTCATTTCCAGCACCTCGTCGATCGAGGCGCTCTTGCCCAGGTGCTCGACGCGCACTTCCAGGACTTCGGGGCGGAAGCGCTTGCCGTCGCAATCGGGGCAGCGCAGGTACACGTCGGACAGGAACTGCATTTCGACGTGTTCGAAGCCGGTGCCGCCGCAGGTCGGGCAGCGGCCGTCGCCGCCGTTGAAGCTGAACGTGCCGGCCGTGTAGGCGCGTTCGCGCGCCAGCGGGGCCTGGGCAAACAGCTTGCGGATGGCGTCGAACGCGCCCACGTAGCTGGCCGGATTGGAGCGCGCGGTTTTGCCGATGGGGGTCTGGTCCACCATGACGACGTCGGCGATCTGCTCGGCGCCGAGCAGACGGTCGAAGGCGCCCGGCGCTTCCGACGGCTTGCCCTTCTGCTTGAGCAGCGCGGGGTACAGCACGTCCTGCACGAGTGTGGATTTGCCGGAACCGGACACGCCGGTCACGCAGACCAGGCGGCCCAGTGGCAGCTCGACCGAGACGTTCTTCAGGTTGTGCGCGTTGACGCCTTCAAGCAGCAGGCGCGGCGTGTTGGCCGCCACCGGCATCGGGCGCGGCGCTTCCACGCGCAGGCGGCCGCCGAGATAGTCGCCCGTCAGCGAGGGGGCGGCGCGCAGTTGCGCCGGCGTGCCGTCGAAGACGATGCGGCCGCCCCGTTCGCCGGGACCGGGGCCGATGTCGATGATGCGGTCCGCGGCCACCATGACCTGCGGATCATGTTCCACGACCACCAGCGTATTGCCGGCGTTGCGCAGGCGGTGCATGACCTCGACGACGCGGTGCATGTCGCGCGGGTGCAGGCCGATGGAGGGCTCGTCCAGCACGAACAGCGTGTTCACCAGCGAGGTGCCCAGTGCCGTGGTCAGGTTGATCCGCTGGACCTCGCCGCCCGACAGCGTGCGGCTCTGGCGGTCCAGCGTCAGGTAGCCCAGGCCCACGTCGCACAGAAACTTCAGGCGCGCGCGCACTTCGGTCATGAGCAGGTCGGTGGCGGCGTCCAGCGCGCCCGAGAACGACAGCGTGTCGAAGAATTTACGAACGCGTTCGATCGGCAGCAGCATCACGTCATGCAGGCACAGCCCGTCCAGGCCATTGAGCTGTTCGCGGCTCCAGGTGGTGCCGACGGGCATGAAGCGCTTGTAGCGGCCGTCTTCCGGCGGCAGCACGGCATCGGCTTCGTCCTTGTTGCCCAGGCGCCAGAGCAGGGCATCGGGCTTCAGGCGCGCGCCGTTGCAGGTGGGGCAGGGCGTGTAGCTGCGGTACTTGGACAGCAGCACGCGCACGTGCATCTTGTAGGCCTTGGTTTCCAGCCAGTCGAAGAAGCGCTGCACGCCGTACCACTGATGCTTCCAGGCGTCGTTGCCGCCCTTCCAGTCGGGCGTGCCGTACAGCACCCAGCGCTTGTGCTCGTCGCTCATGTCCTTCCAGGGCACACCCAGCGGCACGCCTGCGCGCGGGGCGTACTTTTGCAGGTCGTCCTGGCATTCCTTGTAGGACGGCGTGGTCCACGGCTTGATGGCGCCTTCGAGCAGGGTCTTTTTCTCGTCAGGAATGACCAGGCCGAAGTCGATGCCGATCACACGGCCGAAGCCGCGGCAGGCTTCGCAGGCGCCCAGCGGGGAATTGAACGAGAAGCTGCTGGGCAGGGGGTCGGTGTATTCGATGTCGCAATCGGCGCAGTGCAGCCGGTCGCTGTACTTCCAGATGTGCGCGTTGCCGCCGTCGGCGTCCACGGCATAGACGGCGATGTGGCCGGCGCCCATGCGCAGCGCGGTGTCCAGCGCTTCCATGATGCGTTCGCGCTCGGTGCCGGCGAAGCGGAAGCGATCCTGGATGACATGCAGGATGCGGCGTTCCTCGGTGGCGGCCTTGGCGGTCTTCGTGGCCTTGGCCTTCTTGGCGCCCTTGGCGGGGGCGGCGGCGCGGGGCACGGCGGTTTCCTCGGCGTGCACGCGGGTGTAGCCCTGCTGCTCAAGGAAGCCGCGGACTTCGTCTTCGGTGAAGTTGGCCGGCACGGCGATCGGGAACGTCACGACCAGGCGCGGGTCGCCCGCGGTGGCGGCGCGCTCGGCCAGCGAGTGATAGACGGATTCCGGCGTGTCGCGGCGCACCAGCTTGCCGCAGCCGCGGCAATACAGCTTGGCGCCGCGCGCGAACAGCAGTTTCAGGTGATCGTTCAGTTCGGTCATCGTGCCGACCGTGCTGCGCGAGCTGCGCACCGGGTTGGTCTGGTCGATGGCGATGGCCGGCAGGATGCCTTCGATGCGGTCCACCTGCGGCTTGTCCATGCGGTCCAGGAACTGGCGCGCATAGGGCGAGAAGGTTTCCACGTAGCGCCGCTGTCCCTCGGCGTACAGCGTGTCGAAGGCCAGCGAACTTTTGCCGGACCCCGAAACACCGGTGACGACGACCAGTTCGCCCGTGGCGATGGTCAGATCCAGGTTTTTGAGATTGTTCTGGCGGGCGCCAACGATGCGGATATGGGAGCTCATGGACGGTATCGTAGCCTGACGTAGGGAGCATGCCGGCGCGGTGAGCCATCGCTGGTTCCGGGCGCGTCGATATGGAATAATTGACTATATTGTGAGGCGAATGTCCATAATATGGACAATCGGCGTCTCGGTAGCTGTACAAATAAACAGTATCGCAGATTCGTCTGAAAATCGCGCTGGCCGCGCGGCGCATCTGCTTGGGCCGTGGGCATTTATTTGGGGACGTGAGTGCAGGAATCCAAGGTCGCGGGCGCGGCGGCGTTCGGAAAATTCATGGCGGTGCTTCAGGCCGTGGCCGACGCGCCGCAGCCGCCGACGGCCGCCGTGCTCGCCCGTGACTGCGGTTATCCCCGTCCCACCGTCTACCGCATCCTGGCCGCGCTGGCCGAACAGGGCATGGTCATGGAATCGGGCGGCGCGTATCGCCTGGGGCCGCGCCTGATGTCGCTGGCCAGCAAGGCGTGGTCCCAGTTCGATCTGCGCGCCGCGCTGGCGCCCGAACTGCAGGCGCTGCGCGACCAGACCGGCGAAACCGTCCACCTGGCCGTGCCCGCCGGCCAAGAAATGATCTACATCGACAAACTTGAAAGCCCCGGCCCCGTGCGGATGGTGTCGCGCGTGGGGGCGTCCGTCGCGCTGCATTCCAGCGCCGTCGGCAAGGCCTATCTGGCCGCGTTGGACGAACCGGCGCGTGAGCGCCTGCTGCACGCGTTGCCCATGCCGGCCCGGCTGCCCGCCACGTTGACCAGCCTGCCCGCGCTGCGCGAGGCGCTGGGCGTGGCGGCCCAGCAGGGATACGCTGTCGACAATGAGGAAAACGAACCCGGCATCGTCTGCTACGGCGTCGCGCTGTGCGACGGGGCAGGGCGTCCCGTCGCGGGCGTCAGCGTCAGCACTTTGCTGTTCCGCCGCCGCGGCGATCCGCAGTCCGCCTATATCGACCCCTTGCTGCGGCTGCGCGACGCCGCCGCAGCCAAACTCGCCGTCCTGCCGGTAACGTCCGGCGGCGCCTGACCGTCAGCCCCAGAGGAAATCCATGACCGCAACCGCTGCTCCCACCGCCTCCAAGCTTGCCGCCCTGCTGGCCGCCCGCGTCGTGCCCGTGCTGCGCTATACCGACGCGGCTGCCGCGGCCTATGCCGCGGAAGTCGCGGTGTCGGCCGGCTGCACCACCCTCGAACTGACCTGGACCATCCCGAACGTCACCGACCTCGTGCGCGCGCTGCGCGACAAGCACGGCGCCAGCCTGCTCCTGGGCGTGGGCACTGTGCTGGACGAGTCGCAGGCGCGCGAGGCGCTGGTGGCGGGTGCGGACTTCCTGGTGTCGCCCGCGCTGGCCCACGATATCGTGGACATGGCCCACGCCGCCGACGCGCTGTGCATGCTGGGCGCGTTCACCCCGACCGAGGTCCTGGCCGCGCGCCGCGCCGGCGTGGACGTGGTGAAGGTGTTCCCGGCAGACACCGGCGGCCCAAAGCATCTGGCCGCGCTGAAGTCGGTGTACCCGGACACGATCTTCTGCCCGACGGGCGGCATCACGCAGGAAAACATGGGCACTTACTTCGCGGCGGGCGCCGGCCTGGTCGGCATCGGCAGCAATCTCTACGACAAGGCCGCCTTTGCGTCGCGCGACACCGCCGCGCTGGTGGCGCAGATCACCCGGACCCGCGAGGCCGCACATGGCTGATTTCGACATCGTTGCGCTGGGCGAGCCGCTAATAGAGCTGAACCAGACGCACGAAGGCCAGCGGCAATACCTGCAGGGATTCGGCGGCGACACTTCCAACGCGGTGATCGCGGCGGCCCGCCAGGGCGCGCGCTGCGCGTATCTGACCCGGGTCGGCAACGACGCCTTCGGCAAGCAGTTCCTGGACCTGTGGCAGGCCGAGGGCGTCGACACGTCCGGCGTAGAGGCCGACGACGATGCGCACACCGGCCTGTATTTCGTGCAGCATGGACCGGACGGCCACGCCTTCAGCTATCTGCGGCGCGGGTCGGCCGCCAGCCTGATGACGCCCGCCAGCCTGGACGCGGGCCTCATCGAACGCGCGCGTTTCCTGCACGTGTCGGGCATCAGCATGGCGATCAGCACCACCGCCTGCGACACGGTCTTCGCCGCCATCGAGCGCGCGCATGCCGCCGGCGCGCAGGTCAGCCTGGACTCCAACCTGCGGCTGCGCCTGTGGCCCGTGGACCGCGCCCGCGCCATCCTGCGCGAGGCCATGCGCGCGGCGGACGTGTTTCTGCCCAGCATGGACGACATGCAGCACCTGACCGGCAACGACGATCCCGAGCGCACGCTGGACTGGATCCGCGATGGGGGCGCGTCGGGCGTGGTCGTGCTGAAGCTGGGCAAGGACGGCTCCATCATCGACGACGGCCGCAGCCGCACGGCGATGCCGGCGTTGCGCGTGCAGGCCGTGGATGCGACCGGCGCGGGCGACTGCTTTGCCGGCAGCCTGCTGGCTCGCCGTTGCCAGGGCGATTCCTGGGAAGACGCCGTGCGTTATGCCAACGCGGCGGCGGCGTTGTCCACGCTGGGCTACGGCGCGGTCGATCCGTTGCCGCGGGCGGAACAGGTGTGGGAACGGTTGAAAGAGCCCTCCGCCTGACCCCCAAAACCAGCCCATTGGCGTCCGATTCGGATTTCAGGCTAAAATGCCAAGTTATCCGAATTTTTTCCGCCAGTCCGGTTTCCGGTTGTGCGGGCCACTTTCCGCAAATTCAACAGGAGAAATCAACATGGCTGAACGCAAACGCGTGCGTCGTAACACCCTGGAACGTCGTTGCCTGGGCAAGGCTTTCAAGCGCTTGTTCGTCAAGTCGCCCAAGGGTGTGTTCAAGATGCTGGAAAAGATCAAGCGCGTCTAAATGACGTGTGCGGCCGGCAGGGTCTTCGGACACGCCTGGCCTGATCGATAAAAAACCGCAAGGCGCGAGCCCTGCGGTTTTTTTTCGTCAGCGTCAGGCCGGCGGGGGACCGAGCTTGGGCCGGATGAAATCCATGAACGCGCGGGTCTTGGCCGGCTGGATGCTGGACGGGTACACGACGTAGATCGAGATCGGATCGACCGACCAGCCCGGCAGCACGCGGCGCAGCGAGTTGCGCTGGATGATCGGTTCCAGCGCCAGGCAATGCGGCATGCGCGTGATGGCCAGGTCCAGGCCGGCCAGCGTGCCCGCGATGCTCATGTTGTTGGCGGCCAGGTGACCGTGCACGGCAACGCGTTGCGAGATCGCGCCGTTATTCAGCGTCCAGTACGAATGTTCCTCGTCGATGGTCGTGCGCAGGCACTGGTGCTGGGCGAGGTCGGCGGGCGTCTGCGGGGTGCCATGGCGTTCTATATAGCGGTCGGACGCGTACAGGTGCGTTTCCAGCGAAACCAGCTCGTGCACCACGGCGCCCTCGATGGCGCGATGCGGCGTGCCGTTGCCGTTGTCGGCGGCGGCGCCCGGATAGTCGGCTTCGCGGCCGAAGCGCAGCACGATGTCGAACGGCGTGCCCTGCGCGTCGGAGGCCGTCATCATGCTCAGGTCGAATTCGCACTCCACCTCGGGATAGCGGTCGGTGAAATCGCTGATGGTCTCCGGCAGCAGCCAGATGGCCAGGCTGTACGGCATGGAGACGCGCAGATTGCCCGACGGGCCGCCCGACAGCGACAGCAGCTGTTCGTGCGCCAGCCGCGCTTCGTCAATGAGGCCCTGGCACCGGCGCATGTAGGCTGCGCCCGCGTCGGTCAGATCCAACCGGCGCGTGTTGCGGTTGATGAGCCGCAGGCCGATCGCGCGCTCCAGTTCGTTGATCCGCCGCGACAGCGTCGACGTCGGCATATCCAGCGCGCGCGCCGCCTGGCTGAAGCTTTTGCGCTTGGCAACCTCCACGAACAAGGCGATGTCATTGAGCTGGACGGGCGAGGCTTCCATAGGCGTTCCGAATTGGGCCGCCCGAGTTTACGCCACGATGCGCCGCGGCCAGCATGCGGCGCCAGGCCCGGCATCAAAAAAATTACCGAACCGTTTGTCAGATTTGATTGCAAATTCCAAAGCCGTGGAATCGGTTCCCCGGGGCATATCCCCTACACTTCAGGCGAAATCATAAGAACCAAGACCGCAGCGGTTTCTGGAAGATCGCAAGGGGCACAGCAGGCATGACCGATACACCGATGTTTTTCACCGTTCTGACGCCGACCTACAACCGGGCAGGGACCCTGCACCGCGTCTACGAATCGCTCTGCCAGCAGACTTTCCGGGATTTTGAATGGGTGGTGGTGGACGATGGTTCCACCGACAACACGCACGAGTCCATCCTGCATTGGCAGTCGCTGGCGGATTTTCCGATCCGCTATGTCTGGCAGAACAACCAGCACAAGAAGACCGCCTTCAATCGCGGCGTGCGCGAGGCGCGCGGCCAGATGATCGTGGGCCTGGACAGCGACGACGAGATGCCGTCCGACGCGCTGGCCATTTTTCATGAGGCCTGGAATGCGATCCCGCCCGCGCGCCGCGACTCGTACTTCGCCATCACCGGGCTGTGTGCGCGGCCCGACGGCACCATCGTCGGCGACCGCTATCCGCAAGACGTTTTCGACAGCACCGCCGTCGACGTGTATTTCCGCTACCGCATCAAGGGCGAGAAATTCGGCTGCATGCGCACCGACATCCTGCGCAAATATCCGTTTCCCGAGGACGTGGCGGGCTTCGTGCCCGAGAGCCTGGTCTGGTGGGCGGTCGCGCGGGCCGGGTATCTCAGCCGCTTCATCAACCGCGTCGTGCGCACCTATCACGACACGCCGGGTGGCCTGAGCCAAGGCGCGGTGTCGGTGGCGAACAACGCCCAGGGCCTGTATCTGCTGGCCTGGGACATGCTGCAGCATCACCTGGAATTCTTCCGCTACCGTCCGCGCGAATTCATGATGGCGGCGGCGCGCTATACGCGCTTTCGCCTGCACCTGAAGCATTCGGGCGTGCCGACGGCCGTGCAGGCCTACCGGCTGACCCATCCGGTCGCGACGTTTCTCGTGGCCATCATGTACCCGCTGGGTTACGCGCTGTACCGCCGCGACCGGCGGCGCGGCGTGGCCTGACCCAGCCGGCCGTTACGGCGGCCTGCGTCAGGCAGGCGCGCCGTGCCCCAGCCCCAGATAGACCTCCACGACGCGCGGATCCTGCGCCACCTCGGCCGCCGGCCCTTCCAGCGTGATCGTGCCGGTTTCCAGCACGTACGCGTAGTCGGCCACCTGCAGCGCGGCGCGCGCGTTCTGTTCGATCAGCAGGATGGACACGCCCATCTCGCGCAGCCGCGCGACGATGCGGAACACTTCGCGCACGATGCGCGGCGCCAATCCCAGGCTGGGTTCGTCCAGCATCAGCAGGCGGGGCTTGGCCATCAGTGCGCGGCCCACGGCCAGCATCTGGCGTTCGCCTCCCGACAGCGTGCCGGCCAATTGCGCGCGCCGTTCCTGCAGGCGGGGAAACAGGTCATAGACCTCGGCCAGCGTCTGGTCCTGGTCGCGCAGGCCGCGGCGATAGCGGTCGAAGGCGCCCAGCATTAGGTTGTCCTCGACCGTCATCTCCGCGAAGAGCTCGCGCTTTTCCGGCACCAGGTTCATGCCTGCCGCGACCATCTCCTCGATCTCGGCCTGTTCCTGCACCTTGCCACCGAAGGCGATGCCACCCTGCGACGGCAGCACGCCCATGATGGCCGACAGCAGCGTGGTCTTGCCCGCGCCGTTGGGGCCGATGACGGTGACGATCTGGCCTTCGCCCACGTCCAGGCTGACGCCCGAGACGGCCTCGACCTTGTCGTAGGCCACGCGCAGGTCGCGCACTTGCAGCAGTTTCGCGCTCATTCTTCCACTCCGCCCAGATACGCTTCAAGCACCGCGGGATTCTGCTGGATCTCGGCCGGCAGGCCTTCGGCGATCTTTTCGCCGAAGTCCATGACCACCACGCGATCCACCAGGCCCATCACGAAATCCATGTCGTGTTCGACGAGCAGGATGGCCATGCCTTCGGCGCGCAGGCGCTTGAGCAGCTCGGCCAGCTCGCATTTCTCCTGATAGCGCAGGCCGGCCGCGGGTTCGTCCAGCAGCAGGATGCACGGGTCGGACGCCAGCGCGCGCGCGATCTCCAGGATGCGCTGCTGGCCAAGGGCCAGCGAGCCCGCTTCGTCGTGCAGATGCTTGCCCAGTCCCACGCGCTCGACCTGGCGCGCGGCTTCGGCCAGCAGGCGCGCCTCTTCGGCCCGGTCCAGCCGCCAGGCGGCCGGCAGCACGCCGCGATGCCCGCGCAGGTGCGCGCCGATCGCGACGTTTTCCAGCACGCTCATGCGGCCCAGCAGCCGCACGTGCTGGAACGTGCGCGACAGGCCCAGGCGCGCAATCTTGCGCGCACCTACGCCGGCAACCGGCTGGCCCAGCAGCGTGACCTGTCCCGAGGTCGGCGTGTCCACGCCCGAGATCTGGTTGAACATCGTGCTCTTGCCCGCGCCATTCGGGCCGATCAGCGCCAGCACTTCGCCCGCGCGGATCTCCAGGTTCATGGCGTTGTTGGCCACCAGGCCGCCAAATTTGCGCGTCACGTCCACGGCTTTCAGCACCACCTCGCCGCGCGGCGGCATGGTGCGCCGGGGCAGCGGGTCCGCCGTCATGTCGACATGACGCGGCTTGCGCTTGACCGGCACCCAGCGCGTCAGCACCGGCCACAGGCCGCTGCGGGCGCGGTGCAGCAGCAGCACCATGCCGAAGCCGAAGACGATCACTTCAAAGTTGCCGGTCTGGCCCAGCACCTTGGGCAAGAGGTCTTGCAGCCATTGCTTGAGCACCGTGAAGACGCCCGCGCCAACGAGCGCGCCCCACACCTGCCCGGCGCCGCCGATGACGGTCATGAACAGGTATTCGATGCCCATCTGCAGGCCGAACGGATTGGGGTTCACGAAGCGCTGCATGTGCGCGTACAGCCAGCCCGACGCGCAGGCCTGCAGCGCCGCGATGACGAAGATCACCATGCGCGAGCGCGCCGTGTCCACGCCCATGGATTCGGCCATCACGCGGCCGCCCTTGAGCGCGCGGATGGCGCGGCCTTCGCGCGAGTCCAGCAGGTTCTGCGTGGACCAGACGGCGACAAGCAGGAAAGCCCAGATCAGGTAGTAGATGTTGCCGCCCTGGTTGAGCGTCCAGCCGAACAGGCTGATGGCCGGAATGTCCGGAATGCCGGTGTGGCCGCCCAGCCCTTCGACCGAGCCGAAGACGAAATACAGCGACAGGCCCCAGGCAATGGTGCCCAGCGGCAGGAAGTGGCCGGACAACTTCAGCGTGATCGCGCCCAGCAGGTAGGCCAGCGCCAGCGTCAGCGCCAGGCCGGCGAGCAGCGTGAGCCAGGGCGATGCGCCCAGCCAGCCAAGCCACGATGGCAGGGTGTCCGCGCGGGTGGTAAGGAGCGCCGTGGTGTAGGCGCCCACGCCCACGAAGGCGGCCTGGCCGAAACTGGTGAGCCCGCCGACGCCGGTCAGCAGCACCAGGCCCAGCGCCACCAGCGCATACAGGCCGATGTAGTTCAGCAGCGTGACGTAGAACGGCGGCAGCACCAGGGGGCCGAGCGCCAGCAGGGCCAGGAAGGCGAGGAGGATGTGGCGCGGGGTCATTCGTCTTCTTCCTCGACGTGATGGCTGTTGAGTGAACGCCAGAGCAGCACGGGGATGATCAGCGTGAACACGATGATTTCTTTGTAGGCGCTGGCCCAGAACGACGAGAAGGCTTCGATCAAGCCGACCAGCACGGCGCCCGCCGCGGCCAGCGGATAGCTCACCAGCCCGCCGATGATGGCGCCCACAAAGCCTTTCAGGCTGACCATGAAGCCCGAATCGAAATACATGGTGGTGATCGGTGCAATGAGGATGCCGGACACGGTGCCGATCAGCGCCGCAAGGAAGAATGTGGCCTTGCCCGCGAACACGGGCGAGATGCCCATCAGGCGCGCGCCGATGCGGTTGAACGCCGCGGCGCGCAGCGCCTTGCCGTACATCGAGCGTTCAAAGAACTGGTACAGCACGACGATCAGCACCACCGACACCGCCACCACCCACAGCGCCTGGCTGTTCACGTTGACCGGACCGAGCGTCATGCTGGCGTCGCTGAACGGCGCGGTGCGCGCGCCTTCCGCGCCGAAGGCCAGCAGGCCCAGGCCGACCAGCGCCAGGTGGACCGCGATCGATACGATCAGCAGCACCAGCGTCGAGGCCGATGCGATCGGCTGATAGAACAGGCGATAGAGCTGCGGACCCATTGGCACCAGCAACAGTAGCGTCAGCAGCGCCTGCACCGCCATCGGCAGTTGCGCGAGCGGCAGGCGGTACAGCAGCAGCGCCAGCGCCAGCGGATAGATCACCTTGGCCGCCATGCGCCAGTGGGCGCCGCGCCGGGCGGGCCGTTTGCGGCGCGCCATCAGGTCGGCGGCGGCCTCGGCCAGCGCGAACGCGAGCAGCAGCCACACCAGCAGGATGGGCTTGCCGGCCTGCATGGCGGCCATGGTGAGCGCGCCGAAGGCGACGAACTCACCCTGCGGGATGAACAGGACGCGTGTGACGGTGAAGACCAGCAGGATGGACAACGCCAAGAGCGCGTAGATGGCGCCGTTGGTGATGCCGTCCTGCCCGAGTATCAAGGCAATCTGAGCATTCATGCGAAATTCCAATAAGCTGATTTCCCCCCCGAAGCGCTGCGCGCGTTCCCCCAGGGGCATGCCTGCGGACCGGCGGAGCCGGATCCGCGGCATCCCGATGGGACGCGCGGAGTCTGCTTTCTGGCGACGCCCGCAGCGCATGTGAGCGTGGGGGGAGATCCTTTTACTTGACTAGCGTCCAGTTGCCGTCTTTGACGGTGATGAGTTCGCGGCCGCGTTCGTCAAAGCCGCTGTGGTCGGCGGCGCTCATGTTGTAGACGCCTTGCGTGCCCACCAGCTCCTTGGTTTGCTCCAGCGCGTCGCGCAGGGCGCTGCGGAACTCCTTGGTGCCGGGCTTGCCGGCTTTTTCGGCGATCGGCACGGCCTTTTCCAGCAGCAGGCCGGCGTCATAGACGTTGGCGCCGAAGGTGGCGGGCTTGGAGCCGTTGAGCTTTTCGTAGGCGGCGATGTACTCGGTGGCGACCTTCTTGGACGGGTTGCTGTCCGGCATTTCCGGCAGCACCAGCATCAGGCTGGCGGCCAACACCGTGCCTTCAACCTTCTTGCCGCCCAGCTTCAGGAAGTCGGGCAGCGCGGCGCCGTGGGTCTGGTAGAACTTGCCCTTGTAGCCCTGATCGAACAGCGTCGTCTGCGGCAGCACGCTGGCGGCGCCGGGGGCGGCGACCAGCACGGCGTCGGGCTTGGCGGCCAGGATCTTCAGCGCCTGGCCGGTGACCGAGCTGTCAAAGCGCAGGTAGCGTTCGTTGGCGGCAATCTTGATGCCCTTTTCCGCGGCCAGGCCCGAGAACACCTTGTACCAATTCTCGCCATAGGGATCGTTCAGGCCGATGAAGCCGACCGTCTTGATGCCGGTCTTGGCCATGTGGTCCACCAGCGCGCGCGCGATGATGTCGTCGTTCTGCGTGGTCTTGAACACCCACTTCTTCTGGTCGTTCATCGGCAGCACCACCGCGGCGGTGCCGACCGGCGCCAGCATCGGCACGCCGGCCTCGGCGGCGAACTGGATCACGCCCATGGCGTTGGGCGAGCCCGACGGCCCGATCAGCGCGTCCACGTTCTGCTCCGAGATCAGCTTCTTGAAAGCCGTGACCGAGTTTGTGGAATCGCTGGCGTCGTCCAGCGAGATGTATTCCACGGTCAGGTCGCCGATCTTCTTGGGCAGCAGCGGCACCGTGTTCTTCTGCGGAATCCCGACCAGCGCGGTGGGGCCGGTGGACGAGGTGACCACGCCGACCTTGACTTGCGCCAAAGCGGGCAGGGCGAACAGGGCGGCGATGGCGGCGGCAGCGGCCAGGGGGAGTTTCTTCGACAGCATGGCAAAACCTCCGGGGTAGGGAGCAGAGTGGGAGTGCGGCTGGAAAGCGGAGCAAACGGGAACTGCGGGAATACTTGTTGCTTAAAATTTCTTACCTTCAAGGATCAGCACTGTAGACCCGGGGCCCGGTGCTTACCTATCCGTCAAAACCCGAAGCGCGGGGCGGTCAGATGGTGATGGAGCTGACGCTGGCGCCGCCGCAGACGAACAGCGTCTGGCCGGTCACGAAGCTATTGGCGGGATCCGCGAAGAACATGACGGCGCGCGCCACGTCGTCCGAGCGGCCCAGGCGCTTGACCGGAATGCCCTCGGCAAGCTGGCGTTCGCGTTCGCTGCCGGCCTCGATCACTTCGTAGAACATGTCGGTCTGGATCGGGCCGGGCGCCACGACGTTGACCGTGATGCCGTACGGCGCAAGCTCCAGCGACCAGGTGCGCGCCATGCCCACCATGCCGGCCTTGGTGGCCGAGTAGGCGGTGCGCGTGGGCAGGCCCAGCGCGCCGCGCGACGACATCATCACGATGCGGCCGAACTTGCGTTCCTGCATGCCGGGCAGGGCGGCTTGAACCAGGCTGATGGCAGCGCCCAGGTGGATCTGCGTCAGGCCATGCAGCTCTTCCTGCGTGACCTGCGGCAGCAGATTCGGCCAGATCACACCGGCGTTGTGGATAACGTGGCTGATCGGAAATTGGGCGGCGGCCTCGGCGCCGGCTTGCGCGGTCGCCGTGGCGTCCAGCAGGTCGACCTGCACGTTGTGCAGGCGCGGATGCGAGAAGTCCGCGGCGCGGCGTGCCATCGAGATCACCTCGTAGCCCGCGTTCAGCATGCTGCGGCAGATTTCCGCCCCGATGCCGGCGCTGCCGCCGGTCACGATGGCCACATGGGTTTGCGTCATGGTTCCCCCTTGATTTATTGGTATGGTCCGGCCGCGATCAGGCCGTGGGCGCCAGCGCCAGTACGCGCAGCGGGCTGCCCGAGCCGCTGCGGATCTTGAGCGGCGCCGAGAAGATCACCGCGCCGGTGGCCGGCAGTTGATCCAGGTTGGTCAGGCACTGCAAGCCGTAGCGGTTGTTGCCGTGCATGTAGTAGTGGCAGGGGTAGGGCGGGTCCAGATGCTGGGCTTGTCCGGCATCCGTGCCCACCGACTCGGTGCCGAACCCGTGCACGTCACGCTCCTTGATGAGCCAGGGCACGACCTCGGCATCGGGACCCGGCGAATGCGCGCCGTCGGCCTGCATGTTCAGGTATTCGGCGGGCTTGGCGCGCTTGGACCAGTCGGTGCGCATCAGCACCCACGACCGCGCGGGGATGCGGCCGTGCTGTTCCTCCCATTTCTTCACGAAGTCGATGGTCAGGAGAAAGTCCGGGTTGCCCGCCGCTTCCGCCGAACAGTCGATCACGCAGGCGCTGGCGATGAAGGCATCGATGGGAATCGTGTCCACCGTGTTGTCGGGCTGGTCCTTGCCCGTGACCCAGTGCGCGGGCGCGTCGAAGTGTGTGCCAGTGTGCTCAGAACACGAGAAGTTGTTCCAGTACCAGGCCGGACCGCGCTCGTCGTAGCGGGAGATTTCCTCGATCCGGAACGGCCAGGCTTGGCCGAACTCGGGCGGCAGCACGATGGTCGGGAATTCCGGCGTCAGGGTTTCGGTCAGGTCCACCAGGCGAATGCGGCCGGACACCAGCTCGGTCATGAATTGGGCAAGAATGGGTTGACTCACGGTGCTCTCCTGTTGGTTCCTGCAGGGTGTCAGACACCCCTGCATCCTTGCTGCTGCGTAGGTGTCTGACACCCGCTGAGACGTCGTACCAAGTTGCCGACTGTCTCTCCAGGGTGTCAGACACCGTGTTCTTCTGTAGGGTGTCAGACACCCCTGCATCCTTGCTGCTGCGTAGGTGTCTGACACCCTCTGAGACGCCGTGCCAAGTTGCCGACTGTCTCTCCAGGGTGTCAGACACCGGGTTCTTCTGTAGGGTGTCAGACACCCCTGCATCCTTGCTGCTGCGTAGGTGTCTGACACCCTCTGAGACGCCGTACCAAGCTGCCGACTGTCTCTCCAGGGTGTCAGACACCGGGTTCTTCTGTAGGGTGTCAGACACCCCTGCATCCTTGCTGCTGCGTAGGTGTCTGACACNACCAAGCTGCCGACTGTCTCTCCAGGGTGTCAGACACCGGGTTCTTCTGTAGGGTGTCAGACACCCCTGCATCCTTGCTGCTGCGTAGGTGTCTGACACCCGCTGAGACGCCGCGCCAAGTTGCCGACTGTCTCTCCAGGGTGTCAGACACCGGGTTCTTCTGTAGGGTGTCAGACCCCCCTGCATCCTTGCTGCTGCGTAGGTGTCTGACACCCGCTGAGACGCCGTGCCAAGTTGCCGACTGTCTCTCCAGGGTGTCAGACACCGGGTTCTTCTGCAGGGTGTCAGACCCCGGGTTCTTCTGCGGTCACCCGCCCAAGCCCAGCTCTCTTTCCAGCCCCTTCGGGTTCTCCGCCAGCCGCTCCCGAAACTCCTGCGCGACGTCGCCCACATACACGTCTTCAATGCCGTCCTTCAGCGCCCGCACAATCGCGGCGGCGATGGCGGCCGGCGCCACGCGGGGCGGCGGCGTGCGCTGCTCCCATTCGTGGTCGACCGGGCCGGGAAACACGTTCACCACCCGCACGCCCGCGCCGCGCATCTCGGCGCGAAGGCATTGCGCCAGCGACAGCGCCGCAGCCTTTGACGCGGACCACATGCCGCGCGCCGGCAGATTCATCTGCGCATAGATGGACAGCACGTTGACCCACGCCGCCGCGCTGTTCACGCCGTCTGCCGCGCGCCCGCACAGCGCGGGGCCGAAGCTCTGCGCCAGCCGCATCAGGCCCAGCACGTTGACGTCCATCGCGTCGCGCGCGGTGTTCACGTCCTTGCGGTTCAGCAGTCCACCCTCGCGTTCCAGATCCGCCGTGTTCACCAGGATTTCGACCTTGCCGCCGATCGAAGCGGCCACGCGTTCGACGGAGTCGGTATCGGTCACGTCCAGCGTCACAGCCTGCACGCGCGGGTCCGCCGCCAGCGCATCAAACGCGGCGTCGCGCTTCCAGGCCTGCGGGTCACCCAGAAAGATCATCGGGCTGCCCGCATCCAGCAGCGCGCGCGCCACCGCCTGGCCGACGGCCGACTTGCCATCAGTGACCAGCACGCGGCGGAATTTCGGATCGCACGAGGTCTCGCGCAGTGTCTTGTCGTCTTCCATGTTTGGCGTATTCCTTTCGGGCAGGGCGATCATCACGGCCTGGCCGCTGCGGTCCAGCTTCAGGGCCAGGCGCACGCGCTCGCCGTCGGCGCAGTCCTGGTGGACGTGCGCCACGACGGACGGTCCGGCGTCCATCCGCACCGTGCCCACGCGCCAGGGCAGGCGTTCGCGGAAATACAGGTCGTTGCTGTGATGCAGCGTAGTGCTGACCAGCAGCACGCCGTTCGGATCGGCGGGCCGCCACGGCAGGTGTTCGGACAGGCAATGGCCGCAGACTTCGCGCGGCGGGTATTGCACCGTGCCGCACTCGGCGCAGGTCTGCAGATCGAAGCGTCCTTCGGCGGCGGCAGCGGTCAGTCCCAGCGCGCTGCGGCTGCGCGAGCCCGGCGGCAGCGTGGGCTGGCGCGTGCGCGCAACCGGATTCTTGCGAGGCGGCTTGGCCAGCGGCTCGGTCATGCGTCGCTCCTTGCCAGGATGGCCGCGGCCGTGCACAGCCCGCGGTCGTAATTGATCATGCCGAAGCCGCTCACCATGCCCAGCCGGGCGCCTCTGACCTGCGTGCCGCCGGCCGTGCCGGTCAACTGCCGCAAGGCCTCGACCATGCCCAAATAGCCGCCGGCCGCGCCCGCCTGGCCGACCGACAACTGGCCGCCATTGGTGTTGAACGGAAAGCTGCCGTCCGCGGTAAAGGTGTTGTCGCGCACGAATTGCGGCGCGGCGCCCTTGCCGCAAAAGCCCAGGTCTTCCATCTGCATCAGGTTGATGACGGGATAGTCGTCGTAGGCCTGCAGGAAATCCATGTCGGCCGGCGCGGCGTTGGCCAGCCCGTACAGCTCGTCCACGTCCATGGTCCAGCCGCCCCGGGTCTGGATCGGGTCATCGATCCAGGCGTTGTGTCGCTCGATGGTGGACAGGATGCGCGCATACGGCAGCTTCAGCGCGCGGGCGCGGTCCTCGCTCATCACCAGAAATGCGTCCGCGCCGGCGCACGGCATGACGCAGTCGAACAGGTGGATCGGCTCGGTGATCACGCGCGCATCCAGATACTGCGCCAGCGTCAGCGGCTTTTTCATCAGCGCGTGCGGGTAGCGCAGGGCGTTGTCGCGCTGGGCCACGCAGAGCTTGCCGAAATCCTCGCGGGTGGCGCCCGTCTCGCGCATGTAGTTGGTGGTCAGCAGCGCGAAGCTGGCGTTCGGGCCGCCCGCGCCGTACGGGTAGACGGCGTCCTGCGCAAAGCGCGAGAACTGGCTGACCGTGTTGCGGAACGAGTCCACGTGATTCGTGTCGCCGGCCAGGCAGGCCACGACGTTGGCGTCACCCGCCTGCACGGCCCGCGTGGCACGGCGCAGCGCGGCCACGCCGCTCGCCCCGCCCATCGGGATGTGATCGAGCCAGCGCGGTGTCATGCCCAGGTGCTGGACCAGACCGACCGCAGTGTCGGGCGCCAGCGTGAAGCTGGATACGCACAGGCCGTCCACGTCGGTCTTGGCCAGGCCGGACTGCCGGATCAACGCGCCCAGCGCGCGGCCCAGCCACCAGTGCGCGGCGTGCGTGGAGTAGCGTTCGTACGGAATCGTGACGGGCAGGGCCGCCACGACGCCGTCGTAGCCCAGGCGGCTCATTGGTGGGCCCCTTCGGCCGGACGCTTCTTCAGATGGCACGTGTCCACGCAGCGCGCCGTGCCCGGCAGGCCGGGCGCCAGCGCCTTCATCTCGCCGCGCTGGATCTTGTTGGTGGTGGTGAGCGGCAGGCTGTCCACGAACGCGACATAGCCGGGCGCCTTGTAATACGCCAGCTGCGACAGCGACCATTGCACGATGCTGCGCGCGGCCTCGGCCATCGCGTCCGCATCGGAAGGCGCGGCCTCGGGCACCACGCACGCCAGCACCTCGTCGCCGCGCACCGGGTCCGGCACGGCGGCCACCGCCACGGCCTTGACCAGCGGATGCTGCATCAGCACGCTTTCCACTTCGACGGCCGAGATGTTCTCGCCGCTGCGCCGGATCACGTTCTTCTTGCGGTCCACGAAACGCAGCGCGCCGTCGGCTTCGCGGCGCACGATGTCGCCGGTGTGGAACCAGCCGCCTTCCCAGGCTTCGTCGGTGGCGGCCTCGTCCTTCAGGTAGCCGGCAAAGAAGCCATATCGCGGATCTTCCCCGGCATGGCGCACCAGCAGCTCGCCCGGTTCGCCAATGACGGCCGGTTCGCCCGCGTCGGTCACGATGCGCACCTCCACGTCGGCTTCCTCGCTGCCGAAGCTGCTCGTGCCGACGTGGCGCGGTTCCTGGTTGGCGATGATGACGGCGCCCGCGCCGGTCTCGGTCATGGCCCAGGCTTCCAGCAGCGGAAAGCCGAAGCGCGCCTCGAACGGCGCATGCAGCTTGCGGTCCACGCCCGCGCCGAAGCCGAAGCGGATGGCCGGCTGCAGATCCTTCGGGGTAGGCTCGGCCTTCATCAGGATGGCGGGCATGACGCCCAGATAGTGCAGCACGGTGGCGCGCGATTCGCGCACGCTGTCCCACCATGAACGGGGGTGAAAGCGGTCCAGCGGAATCAGGCAGCCGCCCGTCAGCACCATCGCCATCGCCGAATATGCCATGGCGTTCATGTGCACCAAGGGCAGCGGCGTCAGCATGCGTTCCTGTCCCGGCCGCAGGGCAGCGAGCCCGCCGATGCGCGCATACCAGCCGCCCGCGTGCAGGAAATAGCGGTTGGGCAGAATGCAGCCCTTGGGCCGGCCGGTGGTGCCGGACGTGTAGAGCAGCGCGCATTCGGTCAGTTCCGACAGCGCCGTACCTTGCAACGGTGCGGGGAACGGCGCGGCGGGCGGCGCGTCGTCCGGTCCCATCACGCGCAGCTCGCGGCCCGCGCGTTGCGCGGCGGCCAGCAGGTCCGCGTGACGCCCGGGCAGGGCGACCGCCAGCGCGATCTCGGAGTGACCGGCCAGGTATTCCAGTTCGGCGGCGCGCAGGTCCGGGTTGATCGGCACGACCGACACGCCCAGCGCGTTCAGCGCGAACCAGTGCAGGAAGAAGGCGGGCCGGTTCTCCAGCAGCAGGCCCGCGCGGTGGCCATGGCCATAGCCGGCGCTGGCATACGCGGCGCGCAGCGTGGCGATGGCATCGGCCGCCGCGGCGTAGGTCAGCTCACCCGCCGCGATGTCATACGCCTTCGCCGTTTCGGGCAGGATGCACAGGAACGGCTGGCCGCCGTGGCGGGCGGCGGTGTCGGCAAAGGCCTGGTGGACAGTGGCGGTCACGGTCCGCTCCTACATGAACAGTTGGATATTGCCGAAGGCCGCGTCGCAATTGACGAGGTCCACGCGCTTTAAGCGGATGCGCAGCGCGCCGTCCTGTTCCACCAGGTGATGCGTGGCCCAGCCGGCATACAGCGTCTGCGCGTCCTGCCGCGTCTCGACGTAATGGAAGGCGGTGCGCACCACGTGACGTCCCTCGGCGGGCGCGGCCTCCGGATGGTCATGTTCGACCGTGGGCGCTTGCAGCAAATGATGGCAGCGGCTCTTGGGCTGCTGCGAAAAGGTGCGCTGGCCCGCCAGCCGTTCCACGCGCACGCGCAGCAGCAGCTTGTCCTCGTACATCAGCGACGCATGCAGCTTCGCGTCGGTCTGGCCGTGCGCCAGCGGCATCCAGTAGTGGCCGTCCTCGGTGTACAGGTCCAGCCAGTCCTCGAAGCGCAGTTCGTCCAGCAGGCGCGCCTCGGTGTAGACAAAATCGATCAACTCGCGGTCGCTTGCGCTCATACCGACTCCGGTCCGGTCATGTAGCGGCCCCATGCGCGGTACTGGTTGCGCATCTGCCATTCGTTGGTGCCATTGGTGACGACGTTCTTCTGGTCCGCTTCGCCGGGCGCGTAGAGCCGTCCAACGTTTACCCAGTCCCGCGCACGCGAATGCAGGCCGTCCTGTGCGCGTTCGTACATTTCGAGGTCGTCGTGGCCCACCACGGACGTCGGCGCATTGATGAGCCGGTTGTACATGAGGGTGCGTTCCAGCAGCAGGTCCGGCGCGCCCACCAGGCGGAAGGTCCAGGACTCCACCAGCGTGCGGTCGGCGGCAATCGGCTTGAAGATCCGTAGCGTCTGGATCGGACCCTTGACCATGATGTTGGGGAAGTAGACGGTGTTGTGGCGCACGTCGCCCAGGATCTGCTTGGCGCGATCCTCACCGTAAGCCTCGACCATCGACTCCCAGTAACCGGGAATGCCGGAATACGAGGCGTGGATCGAGTCCGACACGCCCGTGTGCCCGTGGCCGTTTTCCCAGACGCGGATGCCCATGTTCTCGAAGAACTCGTACGGCGAAATGAACGGCGCGAACAGCTCCACCGCCATCGGCTTGGGCGTGCCTTCCGGCGCCTGTTCCCAGACCTTGACGGCCGTGCCCGCCGACGATTCGTGCGCGACCATCGGATGGCAGGTGTCGGTCTGGTTGTCGACCAGCATCTTCCAGTTGCAGCGGTGCATGTAGCGCAGCACGCCGCCGGCGACTTCCAGGCGGCCTTCCGGCGACCGGTCCACCATGTTGTCCAGCGTGGAAAGCGAGTCGCCGAAGAATTCCTCGAACGACTGGCCTTCGGGATTCAGGCGGCAGAACACAAAACCGCGATGGTTGCGCACGTCTTTGACGGCAGCCATGCCCTGGCTGGCTTCGCAGTTTTCCAGGCCGGTGTTTTCGTAGCCCTTTTTCAGCGGGATCGACAGCAGGCTGCCGTCGGTCTTGAAGGTCCAGGCGTGATAAGGGCAGCGGAAGAACTTGCCCGTGTTGCCGCAGGCCTCGCCTGCCACCATGGTGCCTTTGTGCGGGCAGCGGTTGTGCAGCACGCGAACCGTCTTGTCGCTGTGGCGCACCATCACCACGGGCTGGTTGCCCACAGTCGTCGTCACGTAGTCGCCGGGATTCGGAACCTGGCTGTCGTGGCCGACGAAGACCCAGGTATTGGCATACAGGCGCTCCATTTCCAGGTCGAACAGTTCCTGGTCGATGAAGAGGTCCTTGTGCACCTCGGTGTCGCGCAACAGCGCACGGATGGCGTCGGGATTGTCGCGGTATTTGGCCATGATGGCTTCCTCGTCGGGCTTACAGATCCAGCACCAGGCGCGCGGACTTGGCGCGCGAGATGCAGATCTGGATGATCTTGCCGCTGGCCTTCTCGGTGTCGGACAGGTAGTAGTCGCGGTGGTCGGGCTCGCCTTCCAGCACGGTGGCTTGGCAGACGCCGCATTCGCCGCGCTTGCAGTCGTACATCGGGTCGCAGCCCTCGTCCTCCATCACCTCGACTATGGTCTTGTCGGCGGGTATCGTCAGCACGCGGCCGGACTGGCGCAGCTCGACCTCGAAGGCCTGGTCGCCGGCCAGCGCGGCGGCCGTCGTGAAGAGTTCGAAATGGATGTGGGCGTCGGGCCAGTGGCGCGCGTGGGCGCCCTGGATGACGGCATCGATCAGGCCCTTCGGGCCACAGACGTACAGGTGCTGGCGCGGGTTCGACGCGGCAAGCAGCGCCTGCAGATCAAAGCGGCAGGACGGATCGTCGTCAGCGTGCAGCGTCAGGTCGCCGCCCGCCAGCGCCTGCAGTTCAGGCAGGAAGGCAAGCTGGTCCTTGCTGCGGCCGCAGTAGTGCAGATGGAAGGCGCGGCCGGCGGACTTGAGCGCGGCGGCCATGGACGCGATGGGCGTGATGCCGATGCCGCCCGCAATCAGCACCACCGGCTCGTCGCCCGCGGGCGATTCATGCAGCGGAAAGTCGTTCTTGGGGCCTTCCACGGTCAGCACGTCGCCCTCGGCCAGCGCATGCATGTGGCGCGATCCGCCCTGGCTGGGGTCTTCCAGCCGCACGCCCAGACGATATTCCGCCGGCTCGGCAAAGCGGCCCGCTTCGGGCACCAGCTGCACCAGCGAATAGCAGCGCGGATCTCGCAGGCCCGGCACCGTCACCTTCAGGTGCGCGCCGGGGCCAAACGCGGGCAGCGTACCGCCGTCTTCGCGCGCCAGGCGGAACGAGCGGATCAGCGGTGATTCCTGCCGGACTTCCCGGACGATCAGTTTGAGTGTCTGCACGATGTCGGTCTCTTTCTGGGGGCGGCCTCAGGCGGCCAGTTTTTCCGCGATCTGGCGTTCCATGGGCTCGCATTTCACGTTGGCGAGCGCCGTGTCGCGAAGCGCGCGCAGCGCGTCGGCGGCATCTGGGCGGCCAGCCAGCTGGTCCGCGGCCGCGATGAGCTGCCGGTATTTGCCGCCGCCGCGCGTATGGGTGTCGCTGTAGCCCTTGACCAGGCGGCGGCAGTTGACGGTCTCGACGGCCAGCGCGTAGTCGCGCGGGGCCAGCCGCGCCACCAGCGCCAGCCAGGAATCCAGCGATTCGGTCTCGATCTGATGGCGCAGCGTGCTGCGCCGGAACCGCCGCATGCCGGCCAGCGTGTACAGCATCAGGAATCCGCCCAGCGTGCCGCTGCGCAGGCGGCGGCCCTTGCCAAGCCGGCGCTCGACGAAGCCGCCGAAGGCTTTGGAGCCCTCCAGCCAGCGGCCCAGCCGAACCGGCAATGTGCCGCAGATTTCTTCCAGCCGGGGATGCATGAATTCGGTCGTGTCGACGAGCTGGCCGGGCCGCGCGCCGACTTCCGTTCGCACGCGGTCAAAGCGCGTGCCGCGGGTCTTCAGGTCCGCCACGCGGATCACGTCGTCGTAGGCCATGGCGGTGGCCACGTAGCGCGCCGCCGCACAGGTCAGCGCCCATTGATGCGCGTCACCGCCGTGCTGCGCGTCCAGGTCACGGAACGCCTTCATGCGGCGCAGGTAGTCTTCGGCGTAAGCCTGGTCCTGGAATTCGATCTGGCGGCGCACGCCTGCGGTCAGCATTGGCTGCGCACAGGTGGGAAAATCACGCAGGATGGCGTCCAGCAGGGCCTGCGAGCGCGGGCTGGCGGCACGTTCGGGCACCACCGGCTCGGGCCGCGTGAGGTCGATGGCCGCGGGCTGTTCCGGCGCCTTGTTGGCCGATTCGAAACCCAGCGCGAAGGCGCGCAGGCTGGCGTCGACGCCCAGGCCCGCGCGACGCACGGTGGCCTCGAAGTCGTCGCGGGTGAAGGGCAGGGAGCCGCTGCCGGCCACCGCGCCAAACAGGCTGGCGCTGATGACGCTGCCCGCGCGGTCGGCCAGGTCCTGCAGGTCGAAGCACATGAAGCGCCGGGCCGCCGCGCGCCCCGCTTCCAGCACCTTGTTGGGATCGGCGATGCCGTTGCCGGGCGCGGACTTTTCGCTGACCGCAAAACTGCGGTGCGACGACGCGATCAGGACCGTGCGGTCCGGTGTCACGAGGCCGCGCTGGATGGCCCGGCCGCCTTCCATCAATTCGGCGGCCACCACCAGGTCCACGTCGCCCGGCGTGGGCATCAGCGCCAGCGCGGGCTGGCGGCCGGCGCGCTGCACATCGGCCTCGGGCAGCAGCTCCAGGTAGTAGATCGTGGCGCCAGTGCGCTGCGCCACGCCGGGCACCGAAGTGGTCTGTGCCCACCAGCCCGCGTGCTCGGCCATGTCGACGATCCAGTCGGCCAGCACGCCGCCGCCCTGGCCGCCCATGGCCAGGATCGCGATCTTGATGGGGTTGCCTTGCTGCATCACCGCCGCGTTCATGTTGCTGGGTCCCTCAAAGCGCGTTGTGCGCCAGACGCGCCGCGCGGCGCCGTTGCAGGAAGCCGATCACCGCGCCGCGCATGCGCGCCAGGAAGCGATCGGCGCCGGTCGGGTTGTGGATGATGTCGGCGCGGTAGAAGGACGGGCAGAGCACGGCGGCATGCGCGACCTCGCCGCAGTTGCCGCAGCCCACGCAGCTGCTTTCCACGTGCGCCACGGGGTCTTCCTTGAGCGGATCGCCGCTGTCCTTGACCGTCAGCGACGGGCAGCCGGACAGCCGGATACAGGCGTGGTCGCCGGTACAGACGTCGGGGTCCACGCCAAAGCGTTCCTTCACCACCCGCTTGCCTTCCTTGACCGCCTTGTTGAAGAGCGGCTTCACGCGCCGCTGCTTGTTCAGCATGCACTCGGACTGCGCGATGATGACCTTCGGCCCCTTGATATCGGTGGTCAGCGCCTCTTCGATGGTGGCGCGCACCTTGGCCACGTCGTAGGTCCGGTCCAGCGTGCGCACCCACTTCACGCCCACGCCGCGCACGGCCTGGTCGATCGGGTTGTTGGTCGAACGGTCGGGGTTGTCGGCGCGCGAGGACAGGATGTCCTGTCCGCCGGTGGCCGACGCGTAGAAGTTGTCGACGATGACGATGACGCCGTCGTACTTGTTGAACACGGCGTTACCGATGCCCGACGCCAGCCCGTTATGCCAGAAGCCGCCGTCGCCCATGATGGAGATGGGCCGCTTGGCCGCCGGCACGTTGAAGGCCGCCGCGCTGGAAGCGCCCAGGCCGTAGCCCATCGTCGTCGCGCCCAGGTTGAAGGGCGGCAGGATGGAAAAGAGGTGGCAGCCGATGTCGCACGAGATGTGGTGCTGGCCCAGCGTTTCCTGCGCCAGCGTCAGCGCGGAAAAGATGGGCCGCTCCGGACAGCCCGTACAGAAGCCCGCGGGCCGTGGCGGCACCACGGCGGACAGGCTGTCGACGTGCTTGTGGAAGGTGATGGGTTGCTCGGCGGGGCGGGCTGGCTTGGGCCGCGAGACCTCGGTGATGGTGAGCTGGGGCTCGGGCTGTACTTCAGCCTGCGCATCCACCGCCACGGCAGGATGCGTCTGCAGCGACTCCGGCCGGTTGCGCTTGAGGAATTCACGCAGGCCGTCGCGCATGACCTGGGTCGTGTATTCGCCCGCCATCGGCAGCACGTCCTTGCCGGACAACTGCGTGTTCACACCCGCGCGGCGCAGCACTGCGTGCAGGTTCTGCTCGATGTAGTCCGGCTGGCCTTCCTCCAGCAGCAGCACCGCGCGCTTGCCGCGGCAGAAGCCGATGACCTCGTCCTCGATGACGGGGTAGGTCACGTTCATCACGTACAGCGGGATGCGGCTGTTGCCGAAGTTGTCGGCCAGTCCCAGCAATTGCAGCGCGCGGATGACGCCGTTGTACAGGCCGCCCTGCAGGATCAGGCCAATGTCGTCCTGGTCGCCGTCAAAGTGCTCGTTGAGCTGGTGTTCCTTGATGTAGCGGATGGCGGCGGGCCAGCGCTCATTGATCTTTTCCTGTTCATGCAGGAACGAGGCCGGCGGCAGCACAATGCGGCTGGTGTCGCGCGCCGGGCTTTCCAGCGCCTGCGCCAGGCTGAACGCCGGACGCTTGTTTTCCTTGGCGATAAAGCGCCCGTGCACATGGCAGCCGCGGATGCGCAGTTGCAGCATCACGGGCGTCTTGCTGGCTTCCGACAGCGCAAAGCCGTCTTCCACCGCCTTGACCATGCTTTCCAGATTGGGACGCGGGTCCAGCAGCCAGATCTGCGACTTCATGGCGAACGCGTGCGAGCGTTCCTGCATGATCGACGAGCCTTCGCCGTAGTCTTCGCCCACGATGACGAGCGCGCCGCCGGTGACGCCGCCCGAGGCCAGGTTGGCCAGCGCGTCGGAGGCGACGTTGGTGCCCACCGTCGACTTCCACGTCACGGCGCCACGGATGGGGTACATGACGGACGCCGCCAGCGTCGCCGCGGCGGTGGCTTCCGAGGCGCTCGCCTCGAAGTGCACGCCCAGTTCCTGCAGGATGTCGTTGGCGTCGGCCAGCACGTCCATCAGATGCGAAATGGGCGAACCCTGATAGCCGGCCACGTAACCCACGCCGGATTGCAGCAGTGCCTTCGTGACGGCAAGAATCCCTTCGCCGCGAAATTCCTCGCCTGCGCCGATGCGCAGTTGCTGGACTTCTTTCTTGAAAGACCTTTCCGCCATCTGGATCCCTTTCGCGGACCCAGCGGGTCCTTAATCCGTGCTGCCGTGCAGCATCGTCTTGCCACGAAAACATCGCCTGAAAAATACTTTAGGAGTCAATGTTTTAGCTGTCAATAAAAAAGATGAAATTTCATGGAAATTAAAAAATATCACGCAAAAACAAGGGTGTATATACTGGTTGTCCTCTAGCATTTTGACGGTTTCGGAGCGCTGCAATGGTGCAAAAACGGGTTGCGATTTGGGGTATACCCTGTGCTGCGCAACAGCATTGCGGTACATCATGGCGCACGGCCGCGCCGTCGTGGTGCAATGCGCCTTTCGGAAACGGGGCGGGCCTTCGAAATGGGCGCGTGGGAGCAAACCAACATGCAGGCAGATAAGCCACGCGGCACGCGCGCCGCCGCAACGGGCCCGCGGTTCGTCGATGGCTACCTGGCCTATCTGCTTGCGCAGGCCAGCCAACGCATCTCGGCGGAATTCCATCAACAGGTCAAAGCCGCCGGACTATCCGTGACCGAATGGCGCGTGCTCGCCAGCCTGCAGGGCAGCGCCGGCGAAACCATCGGCAGCCTGGCGGTGCTGGCCATCACCAAGCAGCCCACCCTCAGCAAGGTCGTGCAGCGCATGGAGGCCGACGGCCTGGTGGCCCGCACCGGCGTGCGCGCGGACCGCCGCCAGACAAGGGTCTGCATCACGGCCAAGGGCTCCAACCTCATCGGCGGCCTGTGCGATCAAGCCTTGCAGCACCAGAAGGCAGTGCTGGCGCCCTTCGGCGAAGAAAAGGCCGCGCTGCTCATCGACATGCTCGATGTGCTGATGACCGAGCACGTTCCACTGGAACTGCCCATCGACCCGGACGAATAGCTTCAACCGTTGCAAGCGCGCACTCGAACATCGTTCGGTCCGATTATTTGGTTACATGCTTATGCGTCCCCGATTGTCGTTTCTCTGTGAAAACAATCCCCGGTACGCGCAAACCCTGAATTGACGCGGGTCTCGCGGGTAGGCACACTCGCGCCGGTATTCAGACTACTGTCAGGAGTTGACACTTATGCGCCGCACTTTGATTGCTATCGCGATCGCCGCCGCCGTGGCAGTGCCCTCGATCGGGCAAGCCAAGACCTTCCGCTGGGCCGCCCAGGGCGACATCCTCACGTTCGATCCGCACTCGCAGAACGAAGGCATGACGATCGCCGCCAACAGCTACATCTACGAGCCCCTGGTCGACTACGACAAGTCTTTCAAGGTGTCGCCGCGCCTGGCCACCGAATGGGAACAGGTATCGCCCACGCTGTACCGCTTCAAGCTGCGTCCCAACGTCAAGTTCCATGACGGCGCCGCGTTCACGGCTGACGACGTGGTGTTCTCGATCCACCGCGCCATGGCGCCCACGTCGAACTACAAGGCCTACACCACCGGCATCAAGGAAGCGCGCAAGATCGACGACCTGACGGTCGAGATCGAAACCTCGGCGCCCAATCCCGTGCTGCTGCGCCAGCTGACCAACGTGTTCATCATGAACAAGGCCTGGTCCGAAAAGAACAACATCCCCAAGCCGCAGGACTTCGTCAACAAAGAAGAAACCTACGGCGCGCGCAACACCAACGGCACGGGCCCCTACAAGCTCAAGAGCCGCGAAGTCGACGTGCGCACCGTCTTCGAGGAAAACAAGGACTGGTGGAACAAGGCTGACAAGGTCGGCAACGTGACCGAAGTCATCTTCACGCCGATCAAGCAGAACGCCACCCGCACCGCCGCGCTGCTCTCGGGCGAAATCGACTTCGTGCTGGACCCGGCCGCCCAGGATCTGGAGCGCCTGCGCCAGCAGCAGAAGGTCGTCGAAGGCAACGAATACCGCACCATCTACCTGGGCCTGGACCAGAAGCGTCCCGAGCTGCAGTACTCCAACATCAAGGGCAAGAACCCCTTCCAGGACATCCGCGTGCGCGAAGCGCTGTACCGCGCCATCGACGTGGACGCCATCAAGCGCGCCGTGATGCGCGGCCTGTCGGCGCCCACTGGCACGATGATCGCCCCGCAGGTGCATGGCTGGGCTGAATCGGTGCACAAGCGCGTGCCCTACGATCCCGAAAAGGCCCGCGCCCTGCTGAAGGAAGCCGGCTACGACGGCACGCTGAACTTCACGCTGGACTGCCCGAACAACCGCTACATCAACGACGAAGCCATCTGTCAGGCCGTCGTCGGCATGTGGGCCAAGGTCGGCGTCAAGGCCACCATGAACGCCATGCCGCGCTCCACGTACTTCCCGAAGGTGCAGTCGTTCGACACCAGCGCCTATCTGTTCGGCTGGGGCGTGCCCACGTTCGACGCCATGTACACGCTGCAAAACCTGATCCGCACCAAGGGCGAAGGCGCTGACGGCATGTACAACCTGGGCAACTACAGCAACAAGGAACTCGACGTCATCATCGACCGGATCAAGACCGAGACCGATGCGAAGAAGCGCGACGCCGACATCATCACCGTGCTGGAAGGGCACGCCAAGGACTTCGGGCACATCCCGCTGCACGACCAGGTCATCCCCTGGGCCATGCGCAAGAACGTCACGGTCATCCACCGTGCCGACAATCGCCTCGTTGCCGATTGGGTCAAGGTTGACTGATCCAGGCTAACCAGACGGCGGGACCTACCCGGTTCCGCCGTCTTGCTTTTTTTCGCCTATGTTCGCTTTCATACTGCGTCGCCTGTTGCAGGCCGTAGCGGTGATGCTCACCGTCGCGCTACTGGCCTTTGTGCTTTTCCAATACGTCGGCGACCCTGTCACCATCATGCTGGGGCAGGACGCCACCGATGCCGAGCGCATCGAACTGCGTGAACGCCTGGGCCTGAACGAGCCCGCCATCGTTCAATTCGGCCACTTCGTGGCCAACGCCGTGCAGGGCAATTTCGGTATCTCCCTGCGCCAGAGCGAACCCGTTTCAACGCTGCTGAAATCCCGCCTGCCCGCCACCCTTGAGCTGTCCATGGTGGCCGCCTTGCTGGCGCTCGTCGTGGGCGTGCCGCTGGGCGTGTACACGGCGCTCAAGCGCAACAGCCTGGTCTCGCAGATGCTGCTGGCCGGGTCGCTGCTGGGCGTGTCGCTGCCGACCTTCCTGATCGGCATCCTGCTGATCCTGGTGTTCTCGGTGCAACTGGGCTGGCTGCCCAGCTATGGGCGCGGCGATACCGTCAGCCTGGGCTGGTGGACCTCGGGCCTGTTCACCGCCACGGGCTGGAAGCACCTCATCCTGCCGTCCATCACGCTGTCGCTCTTCCAGATGACGCTGGTGCTGCGGCTGGTGCGCTCCGAAATGCTGGAGGTCCTGCGCTCGGACTACATCAAGTTCGCGCGCGCCCGGGGCCTGAAGCGCCGCGCCATCCACTTTGGTCACGCGCTCAAGAACACGATGGTGCCCGTCATCACCATCACGGGCCTGCAATTGGGCGGCATCATCGCCTTCGCCATCGTGACCGAGACCGTGTTCCAGTGGCCGGGCATGGGCCTGCTCTTCATCCAGGCGGTCCAATTCGCCGACGTGCCGGTGATGGCCGCGTACCTGTGCCTGATCGCGCTGGTGTTCGTGGTGATCAACCTGATCGTCGATCTTCTGTATTTCGTCGTGGACCCGCGGCTGCGTTCCGGGCTGACTCGCGGCGGGGGGGCTCACTGATGCGTGCCGTACTCAAACGCTGGTGGGACAGCGACATCGCTTGGGCCTGGCGCCGGGCGCCCGTGGCCATCGTCGCCACGCTGCTGCTCGCAGCCCTGTTGATCGGCTCCTTCGGGGCCGGCTGGGTCGCGCCGCACAATCCGTTCGACCTGACCAAGGTCGAACTGCTGGACGCGTTGCTGCCGCCGGCCTGGGAACCCAACGGGCAGGCCACATACCTGCTTGGCACCGACAGCCAGGGCCGCGATCTGTATTCGGCCATCCTGTACGGCACGCGCGTGTCGCTGCTGATCGGCCTGGCCTCGGTGCTGCTGTCGATGGTGATCGGCATCGTGCTCGGGCTGGTGTCCGGTTATGCCGGCGGCCGCGTCGACGCGTTCATCATGCGTGTCGCCGACGTGCAACTCTCGTTCCCTGCCATCCTGATCGCACTTCTGATCGACGGCGTGGCCCGCGCGGCGGTACCGCGCGAGATGCACGAGATCATCGCCTTCCCTGTGCTGATCGGCGCGATCGCGCTGGCCGGCTGGCCGCAGTACGCCCGCACGGTGCGCGGTTCGACGCTGGTGGAAAAGAACCGTGAATACGTGCAGGCCGCCCGCGTGATCGGCGTGGCCTCGCCCGTCATCATGTTCCGCCACGTGCTGCCCAACGTGCTGGGTCCGGTGCTGGTGCTGGCCACGGTTCACCTGGCCACCGCCATCATCACCGAGGCGACGCTGTCGTTCCTGGGGGTGGGGGTGCCGCCGACCGCGCCGTCGCTCGGCACGCTGATCCGGATCGGCAACGATTTCCTGTTTTCCGGAGAGTGGTGGATCACCATTTTCCCGGGCGCGGCCCTGGTGCTGCTGGTGCTGTCGGTCAACCTGCTGGGTGACTGGCTGCGCGACGCACTCAACCCGCGTCTGAACTGAGGGTAACCATGAGCGCATTACTCGAAGTCCGCAACCTGCGCGTGGAGTTTCCCACGCGCCGCGGCACGCTACGCGCCCTGGACGACGTGTCCTTTTCCATCCAGGCTGGCGAAGTCCTGGGCGTGGTAGGCGAATCCGGCGCCGGCAAATCGCTGACCGGCGCCTCCATCATCGGCCTGCTCGAACCCCCGGGCCGCATCGCGGCCGGCGAGATCCTGCTGGCCGGCCGGCGCATCGACAACCTGCCCGACGAGCAGATGCGCCGTGTGCGCGGCCGCGAGATCGGGGCGGTGTTCCAGGACCCGCTGACGTCGCTGAACCCGCTGTACACGGTGGGCCGGCAACTGGCTGAAACCATCGTCACCCATCTGGACATGACGTGGTCGCAGGCGCGCAACCGCGCGGTCGAGCTGCTGGCGTCCACGGGCATTCCCGCCGCGCGCGAACGCATCGACCACTATCCGCATCAGTTTTCCGGCGGCATGCGACAGCGCGTCGTGATTGCGCTGGCCCTGGCCGCCGAGCCCAAGCTGGTGGTGGCGGACGAGCCCACGACCGCGCTCGACGTGTCGATCCAGGCGCAGATCATCGAACTGCTCAAGCGTCTGTGCCGCGAAAACGGCACGGCCGTCATGCTGATCACGCATGACATGGGCGTGATCGCCGAGACCGCCGACCGCGTGGCGGTGATGTACGCCGGCCGCGTGGCCGAGATCGGCCCGGTGGCAGACGTCATCCACAAGCCGCGCCATCCTTACACGTCGGGGCTGATGGGCTCCATTCCCACGCTCGAAGGCCACACCGAACGGCTGGTGCAGATCGACGGCAGCATGCCGCGCCTGAACGCCATTCCGCCGGGCTGTGCGTTCAATCCGCGCTGCGGTCAGCGCCTGCCGCGCTGCGCGCACGACCGTCCCGAGCTGATGCCCGCAGGCACGTCGCGCGCGGCCTGTTGGCTGCATGACAAAGGCAATACGTTGGAGGTGGCCGCATGAGCACGCCCTTGGTTCAAGTAAAGGACGCGGCCCGCTGGTTCGACGTATCGCCGCCCTGGCTGGAGCGCGCGTTGGCACGCAAGCCCAAAGTGATGCTGCGCGCGGTGGACGGTGTGTCGTTCGACATCGCCCGCGGCGAGACGCTGGCGCTGGTGGGCGAATCCGGCTGTGGCAAGTCCACGGTCGCGCGCATGCTGGTCGGGCTGTATGGCCTGACGCGCGGCGACATCAGCTTCGATGGGCAGCCGCTGTCGCGCATGTCCGAGCCCGGCGGGCGCGCCCTGCGCAAGCGCCTGCAGATGATTTTCCAGGATCCCTATGCCAGCCTGAATCCGCGCTGGCGCGTGGGCCGCATCATTGCCGAGCCGATGCTGACGCACACACAGATGTCGCCCGCAGACCGCGTGGCGCGCGTCGGCGAACTGCTCCGGCAGGTGGGTCTGGATCCCGCTGACCAGAGCCGCTATCCGCACCAGTTCTCGGGCGGGCAGCGCCAGCGCATCTCGATCGCGCGCGCGCTGGCGGTCAATCCGGAATTCCTGGTGTGCGACGAGCCCACCTCGGCGCTGGACGTGTCCGTGCAGGCGCAGGTGCTGAACCTGATGAAGGACCTGCAGCGCAAGCTGGGCCTGACGTACCTGTTCATCTCGCACAACCTGGCCGTCGTGCACCACGTGGCGGATCGCGTGGGGGTGATGTACCTGGGCCGCATGGTGGAAGTCGCGCCGCGCGACGAACTCTTCGCGCGGCCGCGGCATCCCTACACGCGGATGCTGCTCGAGGCGATTCCGGACATCAACGGCGCGGGCAAGCCGCGTACCGCAGTGGCGGGCGAGGTGCCAAATCCCCTGAATCCGCCGTCCGGATGCACGTTCCATCCGCGCTGCCCGCACGCCAACGACCGTTGCAAGGCCGAGGCGCCGGTCGCGAAGCTGGCGGGGGTGTCGATCGTGGCCTGCCACGCTGTCGAGGAAGGCCGGATCACCGTGTGATCCTGCAAACGCCATGGACCGGGCGTCTGCCCGGGCCGCGGCGCGCCGCTCAGTGGCGGTGGTTGTGGACCTCGTCGTACGGCGTGTCGTCGTCCGCGTCGTCTTCCTCTTCTTCCTCGTCTTCCTCTTGCTCATCGGGATCCGGTTGCGGTTCCTCGGTCAGGGCAAAGGGCAGCACGTCTTCCAGGTTGTCGGACCAGGCGGACTCTTCGCCATCGTGGTCCAGCTTGATGAAGCGCTCGCCGTCGTTCAGCGAAATCTGGATGGCCCACAGGTACAGACAGTCGTAGGTGTCGTCATCGGACTGCGGCAGGCCGCCGCGGTTGCCGAGCAGGCGCGCGCCCGGCCCGCCCATCTGCACGTGCGTCTGTTCCTCGTCCGTCTCGGCCTTCTCGTCCATTGGGACGCCGTAGGTCACCCATTCGGTGCCTTCGTCGCCCAGCACCACTTCCGCCAGCACGGGTTTGCCCAGATAGGCGCTGAGTGCGTCCGCGGTCTTGGCCAGCATGTCCAGTTCGGGTGCACTGAAATGGGTCAAGGAAGCGGGAGGAGTGGCAGAGGCGGACATGAAGGTTCCTGGGCGCGATGAAGCCGCGACGGCACGGCAGATACGTCAGGCGCTATTGTCGCGCGAACGGCGCTGCAGTGCATCGGGCGCTTGGATTACGAAGAAACGCGAGGCGGTATCCGGATGGCGTGCTGGCGCGCCAACATATGGGTGACATATACAGCGAGCCGGACGCCGCCTACACTGGCGTGCTTTCCGTATTTCTGCCTTCCCGTTTCAACCATGCGCTCCGACGCCCCGCAGCTTCCCCTCCGCTTTCTCCTGTTCCCGCTTCTGGCGGCCTTGATCTGGTCGGTCAATATGATCGTGACCAAGATGGCCGCTGGCGTCATCGCGCCGGCCGCCATCGGCTTTTACCGCTGGGCGCTGGCGGGCATCGTGCTGACCCCGTTTGCGTTGCCGGGCGTATGGGCGCAACGCCGTCAGGTGCTGGCGCATCTGCCGAAGTTCGCCGTGCTGGGCGGGCTGGGCATGGCGTTGTACCAGGGGCTGGCGTATGTGGCGGCCGCGTCCACCACCGCCACCAACATGGGTTTCATCACCGCGATGATCCCGCTCATGACCATCGCCGTCATGGCGGTGATCATGCGCGAGCGTCCTTCGGCCATGGCGCTGTTGGGCAGCCTGGTGTCGCTGGCCGGCCTGGCGCTGCTGATCGGCGAGGGCGATCCGGCCCGGCTCCTGTCCGTGGGCGCCAACCACGGCGACGTGCTGATGGGGCTGGGCGCACTGGCCTATGCGCTGTATGGCGTGCTGTTGCGGCGCTGGGCGCTGCCCGTGGGGCCGTGGCAGTCGCTGTACGTGCAGGTCGCGTTCGGCATCCTGTTCCAGCTTCCCGCCTTCCTGCTGGCGGCGCCGTCGCCGCTCAATGCCGCCAACGTGCCGCTGGTGCTTTATGCCGCGGTGTTTCCGTCGCTGTTCGCGCCGTATCTGTGGATGCAGGGCGTGCGCCACCTGGGTCCCAATCGTGCCAGCATCTTTCTGAACGTCATGCCCGTGTTCACTGTGGCCATCGCGGCGCTGTTCCTCGATGAAAAGCCGCATCTCTTTCACATTGCCGGCGGGGCGCTGGCGCTGGCCGGTGTGATGCTGGCCCAGATGCGCACGCCCGGTCTGCCGGGCCGCGCCGCGAAGACCCACTGAAGGCGGGCCGAGGCCCAAATCAAGGCGAGATGGGGCCGGATCACCGCTTCCGCACGCCGGTCAGGGTTCCGGCCTACAATCAACGGTTTCTCAGCTATATCTCACCTACGAGCCCATGGCCCAATACGTCTACACCATGAACCGCGTCGGCAAGATCGTGCCGCCCAAGCGGCAGATCCTGCGCGATATCTCCCTTTCGTTTTTTCCTGGCGCCAAGATCGGCGTGCTGGGCCTGAACGGCTCGGGCAAGTCGACGCTGCTGAAGATCATGGCGGGCGTCGACCGCGAGATCGAAGGCGAAGCCGTGCCCATGCCGGGCCTGAACATCGGCTACCTGCCGCAGGAACCGCAGCTCAACCCCGAGCACACGGTCCGCCAAGCGGTCGAGGAAGGCCTGGGCGCCGTCGTCACCGCCAAGAAGCGCCTGGACGAGGTCTACGCCGCGTACGCGGAACCCGACGCTGACTTCGACGCGCTGGCCGCTGAACAGGCCGATCTTGAAGCCATCATCGCCGCCGCCGCCTCCAGCGGCGCGGACGACATCGAACACCAGATGGAAATCGCCGCCGACGCGCTGCGCCTGCCGCCCTGGGATGCCACCGTCGGCAACCTGTCCGGCGGTGAAAAGCGCCGCGTGGCCCTGTGCCGCCTGCTGCTGTCCAAGCCCGACATGCTGCTGCTCGACGAGCCCACCAACCACTTGGACGCCGAAAGCGTGGAGTGGCTGGAGCAGTTCCTGCACAAGTTCCCCGGCACCGTCGTCGGCGTGACCCACGATCGCTACTTCCTGGACAACGCTGCCGAATGGATCCTGGAACTGGACCGCGGCTACGGGATCCCCTGGAAGGGCAACTACAGCTCGTGGCTGGAACAGAAGGAAGACCGCCTCAAGCAGGAAGAGTCCTCGGAGTCGGCGCGCCAGAAGACCATCAAGAAGGAACTGGAGTGGGTGCGCCAGAACCCGAAGGGACGCCAGGCCAAGGCCAAGGCGCGTATGGCGCGTTTCGAGGAACTGTCTTCGTACGAATACCAGAAGCGCAACGAAACCCAGGAAATCTTCATTCCGGTGGGCGAGCGCCTGGGCAACGAGGTCATCGAATTCAACAACGTCAGCAAGGCCTACGGCGACCGCCTGCTGATCGACAACCTCAGCTTCAAGGTGCCGCCGGGCGCCATCGTCGGCATCATCGGCGCGAACGGCGCCGGTAAGTCCACGCTGTTCCGCATGATCGCCGGCCGCGAGCAACCGGATTCGGGCGAAGTGAAGATCGGCCAGACCGTGAAGCTCGCCTTCGTCGACCAGTCGCGCGACGCGCTGGAAGACAAGAAGACGGTGTTCGACGCCGTGTCCGATGGCGCCGACATCCTGACCGTCGGCAAGTTCGAGATGTCGTCGCGCGCCTATCTGGGCCGCTTCAACTTCAAGGGCGGCGACCAGAACAAGGTCGTGGGCCAGCTTTCCGGCGGCGAACGCGGGCGCCTGCACATGGCCAAGACGCTGATCGCGGGCGGCAACGTCCTGCTGCTTGACGAACCGTCCAACGACCTCGACGTCGAAACGCTGCGCGCGCTGGAAGACGGGCTGCTCGAGTTCCCCGGCAGCATCATGGTCATCAGCCACGATCGCTGGTTCCTGGACCGTATCGCCACGCACATCATGGCCTTCGAAGGCGATTCGCAGGTCGTGTTCTTTGACGGCAACTATCAGGAATACGAAGCCGACAAGAAGCGCCGCCTGGGCGAAGAGGGCGCCAAGCCCAAGCGCCTGCGCTACAAGGCGTTGAAGTAAATAGCCGATTCTTCTGGTGTCTGACACCCAGGTGGCACAGTCTTCAATTCAAGACGCCGCCGCAAGGGTGTCAGACACCAGCCGAGTAGGAACACCGCCAAAAATCCCGGCCAAGCGCCGGGATTTTTTTTGGCATCAAAGATCCTCCGAGGTGTCTGACACCCTGGTGAGATTCGCGTCATACGAAGTGCGTCTCCCAAGGGTGTCAGACACCGGCCCGAGAAAGGGAAGTGCGTCTCCCAAGGGTGTCAGACACCGGCCCGAGAGACATCACCGCCCCACAGCGTTATGCTGACCCCTTGCCCCCAGGAGTCCCTCACCATGCTGCTGTCCGCCTCCGATTCCACTCTGCTGATCGTCGACATGCAGGGCCGCCTGATGCCGGTCATCCACGACGGCGACGCCGTGCTCAACGCCGCGCACAAGCTGGCGCAGGCGGCGCGGTTGCTTGATGTGCCGGTCGTGGCCACCGAGCACCACAGCAAGATGCTGGGCGTCACGGTGGACCCGTTGCGCGAGCTGGTGCAGGCCTCTTTCCAGAAGATGCACTTTTCGTCAGCCCGCGAACCGGGTTTCGACGGCTGGCTGCCGGCTTCACGCAAGACGGTGCTGGTGGCCGGCTGCGAGGCGCATATCTGCGTGCTGCAAACCGTGATCGGTCTGGTGGATCTAGGCTACAAGACGGTGCTCGTCGCGGATGCGGCCGGTTCACGCAAGCCATCGGACCATCATGCCGCGCTGCGCCGCGCGCGCGCCCATGGCGCGGAGATCGTCACGACAGAGATGGCGATTTTCGAGTGGATGGAGACGTGCGAGCACCCGCGTTTCCGTGACGTGTTACGTCTGGTCAAATAGCGGCTGGCCCTTGCAACATCGTTCCCTGGGGAGTGCAAAAGTTCGCTCTCTCTTTGACACAATTCCTGGGCAAACCTAACACCCCGTCCCCGGATAATTTGCGATCCTGAAAGCTCTAAACCCCTAAAGGTCCGCGCGCTCGCGTTTTGATTCTCCGGTGCGGCCCCGGGTAAAAGAACAGGAGCTACATCATGAAAATCGCATCGCTTTCCAAGATCTGTGCCGCTGTGGCGTTGGCTGCCACCATGGCGGGTTGTTCATCGTGGGATGGCATGAGCCATCGCCAGAAGAGCACCGTGGGGGGCGCCGCACTGGGCGGCGTCGCGGGTGCGGTGATCACCAACGGCGGCGTGCTCGGCACGGTCGGCGGCGCGGCGATCGGCGGTGTGATCGGCGACCAGGTCGGCAAGCGGTAATTTTTCGTCGTACCAAAAGCAACGCCCGGCAATGCCGGGCGTTTTTTATGTGCGACGCGCGCCGGCAAGGCCGGCGCACAGCGGAGACATCAGGTCTCGTTCTGCGGCATTTCGATCTTCACTTCCAACACTTCCAGCGTGTCCTGGCGTTCCAGGTGCACCTTGATGTCTTCGGGATTGATCTTCACGTACTTGGAGATGACCGCGATCAGTTCCTGCTGAAGCTGCGGCAGGTAATCGGGCGAATCCCCGCGGCCACGCTCGTGGGCAAGGATGATCTGCAACCGTTCTTTGGCGACGGATGCGGAGGTCTTCTTTTGACCGAGCAGAAACGACAGGAAGGACATCGCTTACTTGCCTCCGAACAGGCGTTTCAGGAAACCCGGCTTTTCGTAATCGGTAAAGCGCAGGGCCTTGTCTTCGCCAAGGTAACGGCTGACGACGTCCTTGTAGGCTTCCGAGACGTCGGTGTCTTTCAGGTGAATGGCCGGCAGGCCCTGGTTCGACGCCTGCAGCACGGCTTCGGATTCGGGAATCACGCCGATGAGCTTGATGCGCAGGATGTCTTCGATGTCGGTCAGCGACAGCATCTCGCCGTCGGAGACGCGCTTGGGGTTGTAGCGGGTCAGCAGCAGGTATTCCTTGACCGGCTCGTCGCCATCGACCGCGCGCTTGGACTTGGCGGCCAGGATGCCCAGGATACGGTCCGAGTCACGCACCGACGAGACTTCGGGGTTGGTGACCACCAGCGCGTCATCGGCAAAGTAGGCCGCCATCAGCGCACCGGTTTCGATGCCGGCGGGGGAATCGCAGACGATGTAGTCGAAACCCATTTCCTTCAGGTCGTTGATGACCTTTTCCACGCCTTCCTGCGTCAGCGCATCCTTGTCGCGCGTTTGCGAGGCGGGCAGGATGAAAAGGTTTTCGAGCTGCTTGTCCTTGATGAGCGCTTGCTTGAGGGTCGCCTCGCCTTGGATCACATTGACGAAGTCATACACCACGCGACGCTCGCAACCCATGATGAGGTCGAGGTTGCGCAGGCCGACGTCGAAGTCGATGACAGCGGTCTTGTGGCCCCGCATCGCGAGGCCCGCGGAAAAACTGGCGCTCGTCGTGGTCTTGCCCACGCCGCCTTTGCCGGAAGTCACCACAACAATGCGTGTCATGACGATCAAACCCTTATGTTCGAATAAATCGCGTTATCGTAAAGCAAAAAGCCCGTGTAAGGCTTCTTACAGGATGTGTTGAGATTTGAGCGGGCCGCGGCCGCGCCGCCGTCTCGCAGGATGCCGCGCACCGGGCGCGGCATCAGGCCTTCAGCGCTTCGATGCGCAGCGTGTCGCCATCCAGGCGGACCAGCGCGGGCTGGTTCTGCAGCGTGCCATCGAGCTTGTCTTCGACCACGCGGTAGACACCCGCCACGGCCAGCAATTCCGCATCCAGATGCGTCGTGAAGATGCGCGCCGACGTGTCGCCGCGCGCGCCGGCCATGGCCTTGCCGCGCAGCGGACCGTAAACGTGCACGTTGCCGTCGGCGATGACTTCGGCGCCTTGGCTGACCATGCCGATCACCACCAGATCCGTATGCCGTGCGTAAACACGTTGGCCCGAGCGCAGCGGCCGCGTGACCACCAGCGCCGACGACGAGTGCGGGGCCGCGGCCGTCGGACTGGGCGCGGACGTGGTGCTGCTTGCGGCGCGGGCGGGCAGGGGATCGGCGTCGGCTGCGGGCTTTTCGGCCTGCGTTTCGGCCTTTGCTTCGGCAACGTCAGAGGCCGCAGCCTTGTCTTGCGATGCGGCATCCGCGGCAGGCGTCTGCGCGCCAGCTGCCGACGTGTCGGTGGGCGCGGGCGCGATCTCGACCGCGGCTGCCGGCACCGACGGCACGGGCGTGGCGACATCGTTAGGTGGCGCGGTGTCCACCACGGGGGCGGGGCGCGCGGCGGGCGTGGACAGTTCGACCGGGGTCAGGCCGGCATCGCGCGCGGCCTGCAGATTGGCGCCTTCGGCCACCACGCCGATCGGGGGCAGGTTGTGGCCGCGCAGCGACGCCACCAGTGCCGGCCAGTCGATCGGTTCCTCGACCCGGCTGGCGTCGATGACGACGGGCTCGTTTTCAAAGAAGCTGCCGGCGTCCGCCATGCGCTTGGCAAGCGCTGCGTTCAGGCGTTCGGGATCGGCGCTGTGCAAAACCACCCGAATGGCATACAGGGTGGCGCTCTTGAAGTCCAGGGCTAGGGATTCAGTGTTCATCTTGATTGTGGCTGGCGGTCCGGGCGGCGAAAAACGGCGCGCGCAACCGGCTGCGGGATGTCGGGGATGATAACCCGCCGGGGGCGGCCTGCGCCGGGCGCACGGCGAAAGAAAAAGGCGCCGCAAGGCGCCTTTTCCGGGTATTGCGCACGCGGGCGCGTCAGCCCTGGGCCCAGGAATCGCGCAGGGTCACGATGCGGTTCAGCACCGGCGCGTCCGCCGTCGAGTCCTTCAGGTCGGCCGTGAAATAGCCCAGGCGCTCAAATTGCCAGGTCGCGCCCGGCGTGGCCACGGTGCCCGGTTCCAGCCAGGCCGTGACGGTCTGCTTGGAGTTGGGGTTCAGGCAGGTCAGGAAGTCCTTGTCGCCGCCGTCCGGTCGCGGATCCGCAAACAGGCGGTCGTACAGGTGGATCTGGGCGGGCACCGCGTGCGCCGCGCTGACCCAGGTGATGTTGCCCTTGACCTTGACGCTGTCCGCGCCCGGCGTGCCGCTCTTGGTGTCCGGCAGGTACTCGGCCTGCACTTCGACGACCTCGCCGGCCTCGTTCTTGGTGAACCCGGTGCAGCGCACGACATAGCCGTACTTCAGGCGCACGGTGTTGCCGGGGAACAGGCGGAAATATTTCTTGGGCGCTTCCTCGCGGAAGTCGTCGCGTTCGATCCACAGTTCGCGCGACAGCGGGAACTCGCGCACGCCGGCTTCCGGGTCGTGCGGGTTGCGCGGCGCGGTGCAGGTCTCGGTCTGGCCTTCCGGGTAGTTGGTGATGACCAGCTTGATCGGGTCCAGCACGGCGACCGAGCGCGCGGCGATGGGGTCCAGGTCGTCGCGCACGGCCTGTTCGAGCAGGCTGTAGTCGATGCGCGAATCGGACTTGGACACGGCGGTGCGGTCGCAGAACAGGCGGATCGACGCGGGCGTGTAGCCGCGGCGGCGCAGGCCGAAGATGGTGGGCATGCGCGGATCGTCCCAGCCGTCCACATGGCCTTCCTTGACCAACTGCAGCAGCTTGCGCTTGCTGGTGACTACGTAGCTCAGGTTCAGGCGGGCGAATTCGTACTGGTGCGGCAGCGGCTGGGCCAGCTTGCCCAGTTCGGCCAGACGGGTCAGGATCCAGTCGTAGAACGGGCGCTGATCTTCGAATTCCAGCGTGCAGACGCTGTGCGTGATGCCTTCCAGCGCGTCTTCCACCGGGTGGGCCCAGCTATACATCGGGTAGATGCACCACTGGTCGCCGGTGCGATGGTGCGTGGCGTGGCGCACGCGGTACATGACCGGGTCGCGCAGGTTGATGTTGGGCGACGCCATGTTGATCTTGGCGCGCAGCACCAGGCTGCCGTCCGGATGCTTGCCGTCGCGCATTTCGCGCAGCAGCGCGATGGACTCGGCGGCCGGGCGGTTGCGCCAGGGCGAATCCGTGCCGGGCTCGGTCAGCGTGCCGCGGTTGGCGCGGATTTCTTCCGCGCTTTGTTCGTCGACGTAAGCGTGGCCCGCTTCGACCAGGGCTTCGGCGAACTCATACATATAGCCGAAGTAGTCGCTGGCGAAGTACAGGTTCTCGCGGCCGTCGGCCTTCCAGTCAAAGCCCAGCCAGTGGACGGCCTCGATGATGGCGTCGACGTATTCCTGGTCTTCCTTCTCGGGGTTGGTGTCGTCAAAACGCAGATGACAGACACCGCCGAAATCGCGCGCCAGACCGAAGTTCACGCAGATGCTCTTGGCGTGGCCGATGTGCAGGTAGCCGTTGGGCTCCGGCGGGAAGCGCGTGCGGATGCGCGCCGGGTCCGCGTCCCCCTGCTGCTGCAAGGCCGCCGGGCCAGGCTTGCCCGCCCAGCGCTTGCCCTGGAAGCGGTTGGCTTCGAGGTCGTCTTGGACGATGTTGAGCAGGAAGTTTGATGCGGCAGGGGTCGGCGTCGGGGCGGTGGTCATTCTTGAAAGAATAGGAAAAAGCAGCGACAAAGCGTCAATTTTGCCACGTTCCGCAGCGCAGCCATTTTTGCCACGCCTGCAACCGGTTTCAATCGGCCCCCATAGTCATGTAACTGGCTCTACACTACGGGCCATTATGGATATCTCGACCCTATCCCTGGCCCGGGCGCAGTTCGTGGCCAGTCTTAGCTTCCTGGCGCTTTTTCTCGCCGTTTCCCTCGCGCTGGCCTGGGTGCTGCTGTTTTTCAAGATCCGGGCCCGCTGGTCCAGCCATGGCGGCTGGACGGCGGCCTACCGCTTCTGGGTCCGCATTTTTGCGCTGTCCTTTGTGCTGACGCTGGCCGCCAGCGTGCCCGTCCTGATCCAGATCGGCAGCCTGTGGGCCGGGCTCATGGACAAGATCGGCAATGTGGCCGGTCCGCTGCTGGGCTACGGCATCCTGTCCGTCTTCATCCTCAAATCCTGTTTCCTGGGCGTCATGCTGTTCGGCCAGCGCCGCGTGTCCGATGGCGCGCACACGCTGGCGGTCCTGATGGTCGCCGCCGGGCAGCTCGTCGCCGTGTTCTGGGTGCTGGCCCTGCAATCGTGGATGCAGACGCCGGATGGCGCGCTGCTGGTCGACGGCCGCTACCAGGTCTACGACTGGCACAAGGTCGTGCTCAATCCCTCGGTCGGCTGGCGCATGGCCGTGGTGATGGTCGGCGCGGCGCTGGCCGCCTCGTTCCTGATGCTGGGCGTGACCGCGCTGCAAGCGTTGCGGCGGCCGCTGGGCGAGGGCGAGCGCAGCGTGTTCAAGACGGCGCTGGTGGTGGCCCTGGTGGCCGCATTCCTGCAGGTGCCCGTCGCGACCGGCGCGGGGCAGATGATGGCGCAACTGCAACCGGCCAAGGCCGCCGCCGCCGCGGGCTTCTGGCAGAGCGGCCCCGTGCCGCAACTGGTGCTGTTCGGCTGGCCCGACGCGCGCGCGCACGTCAACGAGGGCGACCTCACGATCAACAACGCCGGCGGCATGTGGCTGCATCGCAATGCGGACGGCACCTACCAGGGCCTGGACAAGTATTCGGGCATGCTGCCGCCGGTGGCGCTGACCTTCTGGTCGCTGCGCGTGGCCGTCGGCCTGGGCCTGCTGATGCTGGCCGTGGCGTGCGTGACCTTCCTGTGGACCTTCCGGCGCGGCATGGACCCGTCCGCCTTGCCGCCGTGGTGGCAGCGGGTCCTGTGCGGCATGATGTTTTCCGGCGGCATCGCCGTCGTGGCTGGCTGGTGGGTTTCCATCATCGGACTGCAACCCTTTCTCGTGAACGGCACCGTCACGCAATCCGAGGTCCTGGGTTCCGTGCCCTCCAGCACCGTGCTGTACGGGCTGGCCGGCTACGGGCTGCTGTACGCGCTGCTCCTGGCCGCGTTCGCCGGCATGCTGTTCCATGCGGCGCGCTACGGCGTCGTGCCCGTGCGCAAGTTGAGCGGAGGTGCGCCATGATTGCCATGCTGGCGGCCTCGCAAGGCCTGAGCCCCGACGATCCCTCGTTCTGGATGCCGCTCGCCTTCATGGCGCTGCTGTTTGTCGTGATTGCCGCGGGCATGGTCCTGGACGGCTTCGACCTCGGCGTGGGGATCCTGCTGCAGATCGCGCCCGAGCACGAGCGCGGCCGCATGATGAGCCTGCTCAGCCCGTGGCGCGACGCCAACGAGTTCTGGCTGCTGCTGGGCATGGGGCTATTTGCGGCGGCATTCCCGTTCGCCTGGGGCGCCGTGCTGGGCAAGCTCTACGGACCGCTGACGTTCATGGTGCTGGGCGTGGTGCTGCGCAGTGTCGCCTTCGAATTCCGCATCCGCGCCCGCAACGACATGAAGCCGCGCTGGATCTTCGCGTTCTGGGCCGGCTCGATCATCACCGCGTTCGGTCAAGGCATGCTGCTTGGTCGCATCGCCACGGGCTACCAGTCGGACGCGGGCTATGGCTGGTTTGCGATGTTCGTGGGTCTGTGCGCGGTGGCCGCATATGTATTGCTGGGCGCGTCGTGGCTGGTCATGCGCGTGGAGGGCGACCTGCAGCGCCGCGCCGCCAACTGGGCGCGCCACGCGATCCGCTGGACGGCCGTGGGCATGGTGTCGATCGCGGTCACGCTGGGCCTGGCCAACGCCGGCATCTTCTACAAGTGGAGCAATATCGCGCACCTGAGCCTGGCGGCGTCGGTATGGGTGCTGATGCTGGCCGGCTTCGTCGCCGCGGAAATGCTGCTTGCGCGTCTGCCGGGCCGCGCCGATCGCTTCAGCTGGCTGCCCTTCGTGCTGACGGTGGCGCTGTTCCTGTTGATGCTGAGCGGACTGGCGTACAGCCTGTTCCCGTACCTGATCCTGGACGACATGACGCTGTGGGATGGCGCGGGCGCACTGGGCTCGATGCGGCTCGTGATGGCCGGCGCCGTCGTGGGGATTCCGGTGGTGCTGGTGTTCAACATCCTGGCGTACCGGTCGGTCTTCGGCAAGGAGCGCCGCCCCGTGCCGCTGCTGCCGCCGCCGTCGTACTAAACCACGGGACGCGCCACCCGCTGCAGGATTTCTTCGCCGTAGGCTTCCAGCTTGCGGGCCCCCACGCCGCTGATGTGGCTCAGTTCGTCCATGGACTCGGGCTGCGCCAGCGCGATTTCGCGCAGTGTGGCGTCGTGGAAGATCACGTAGGCGGGCACGCCATGGCTCTTGGCGACTTCACCGCGCCAGGCGCGCAACGCCTCGTAAACCGGCTGCAATTCGGCCGGCAGGTCGATCGTTGCCGCCTTGGGCCGTCCGCTGCCCGTCTTGCTGGACCGCGGCTTCTTTTCAGACTCGCGCCGCAGCATGAGCTGGCGTTCGCCCTTGAGCACGGCGCGGCTGCCTTCGGTCAGGGCCAGCGTGCCGAAGCCTTCGTTGTCGACGGTCAGGAGGCCCTGCGCCAATAGCTGGCGCAGCACGCCGCGCCACGCGGTATCGGAGAGGTCGGCGCCCACGCCGAACACGCTGAGCGACTCGTGTCCGTGCTGCTTGGTGCGGTCGGTGACCTTGCCGCGCAGGATGTCGATGATGTGGCCGGCGCCGTAGCGCTGGCCGCGTTCCTTCCAGAGCCGGTACACGGCCGACAGCACCTTCTGCGCCGCCACCGTGCCGTCCCACGCCTGCGGCGGATCCAGGCAGACATCGCAGTTGCCGCACGCGGTGATCTGCTGGCCAAAGTAAGCCAGCAGCCGCACGCGCCGGCATTCCACCGTTTCGCACAGGCCCAGCATGGCATCGAGCTGCTGGCCCAGGCGCCGGCGATAGGATTCGTCGCCCGGAGATTCGTCGATCATGCGGCGCTGCTGCACCACGTCCTGCAAACCATAGGCCAGCCAGGCCGTGGCGGGCAGGCCATCGCGGCCGGCACGGCCGGTTTCCTGGTAGTAGCCCTCGACCGACTTGGGCAGGTCGATGTGCGCCACGAAGCGAACGTCGGGCTTGTCGATGCCCATGCCGAACGCAATGGTGGCGACCATGACCACGCCGTCCTCGCGCAAAAAGCGCGACTGGTTGGCCGCCCGCACCTGGGCGCTGAGGCCCGCGTGGTACGGCATGGCATCGATGCCCTGGTTGCAGAGGAACTCGGCCGTCTCTTCGACCCGGGCGCGCGACAGGCAATACACCACGCCGGATTCGCCTTCGTGCTCGGTGCGGATCATGTCCAGCAACTGCTTGCGCACCTCGTTCTTTTCGACGATGCGGTAGCGGATGTTGGGACGGTCGAAGCTCGAAACGAAGTGGCGCGCTTCGTCCAGCGACAGGCGCTGCGCGATTTCGGTGCGGGTGACGGCGGTGGCGGTGGCCGTGAGCGCGATGCGCGGCACGTCCGGCCAGCGCTCGTGCAACATGGACAGACCGAGGTATTCGGGCCGGAAGTCATGACCCCATTGGGACACGCAGTGCGCTTCGTCAATGGCGAACAGCGCGATGCGGCCGCGGTCCAGCAATTGCAGGCAGCGGTCGGTCAGGAGGCGTTCGGGCGCGACGTAAAGCAGGTCGAGCTCGCCATCCAGGAAGGCCTGCTCGACCTCGCGGGCCACCCGCCATTCCTGCGTGGAATTCAGGAACGCCGCGCGTACGCCCAGTTCGGTCAGCGCGTCGACCTGGTCCTGCATCAGCGCGATCAGGGGCGACACGACAATGCCGGTGCCTTCACGCACCAGCGAGGGGATCTGGTAACAGAGCGACTTGCCGCCGCCGGTGGGCATGAGCACGAGCGCGTCGCCGCCGCCGATCACCTGTTCGACGATGGCTTGCTGGTCGCTGCGGAAGGATTCGTAACCGAAAACGCGCTGCAACACGCCGAGGGCGCGCGCGTCAGACATGGGGATAGGGCGGAAGCATCATGGCAGGGATTTTAAGCCCCAATTCCACCGGGTCCGTTCCGGCGGGATTTTTTCGTCCATCTACCCAGTGCTTACCAACTGAGCCAGGTGCCGCGCATGAAGGTGTCCACGGGCATGCTCAGGTTGGCGCGCCACCCGTAGTCGCCCGTCACGATGTCGCGGTCGGCGCCGACGGCCAGCTTGACCTTCGGGGCAACGAACATGCTGTGGGACAGGCCCACGCGCTGCTCGGCCAGCACCGAGCCCTCGCGCAGGCCGGAATACGTGCCGCTCAGCGTGCCCCAGCCGGACAGCGGGACGCCGGCCGACACGGTGTTGCGCGTCTGGGCAGTGGAGGCCACACCGTCGGAATACGTGGACAGGTCGCCGTAGCCCGCGCCGATCTGCTCGTTGGTGTAGCCCAGCGTCACGGTGTCGGCTACATCGATGCTGTAGCCGAAGCGATAGCGGTAGCCGCTGGCCGCATCGAACGTGCTTTGCGTGGCGCCGGCCCGGAAGGTGCCGAACTCCCCGGCGTTGTACGTGGTGCCCACGCCGCGGGTGGTCAGCGACGGGGCGCTCTGCATCTGGCCTTCGACCGTCACCACCGGCGTCAGCCCGTAGCGCACGCTGCCGCTGCCCACGGACGCGCCGTAGTCGACCGCGCCGGACTTGGCGGACGGATCCATCAGGTTCAGCTTGCCCAGCGATGATGAGTAGCCGAAGCTGCCCTCGGGCAGCGTGGGGCCGGTGCCGCCCCAATTGGCGATCTGCAGCCCGCCCACCGGCGCGCCGCTGCCCCACGCCGGCGCATTGGGGCTGACATTGCCCACCGTGAGGGACGGGCCGGCCGTGTTGTTATAGACCCAGTTGCGGCTGCCGCCGTAGCGCAGGCCGTCCTGGCCGCCGACCGACGAGAACCAGGGGCGCGAGGGGCGCGAGACGCCGGAAATCACGATGACCGGCACGCGGGGGAGGTCGCCGTTTTCCAGCGCGAAGGAATAGTCCGGCGGAATGTCCTGCGCGGCAGCCGGCGTTGCCAGCGGGTCGCAGGACAGGGGTGCCGTCGGCGCGTTGCCGGTCAACCCCAAGCCCGTGCCCGGAATGAAGCCGTCGGCCAGGTCCTGACCGCCGTCGCGCACCGTGGTGTCCATGCCGGGTTCGGTCGCATGCAGGTCGCACGGCGTCGGGTCCAACGGCACGGCGCGCTCGTCCAGCGACGGGGCAGGGCGTACCGGCAGGGATTGCACCGGCGACAGGACGCCAATGCCGCGCGCCACGCGCGTGACTTCGCCCGCCGGGGGCGGCGTCAATGTAAAGGGGGACACGTCGGGCTCGTCACCAAAAGCGGGCGCCAGCGGCCAGGCCAGGCCCGCCGTCAGCGCCGCGTGCAACAGCCCTCTGCGCCAGGGGTTAGCTGTGGCGGCCATGGGGACAGTGTAGGCAGGACCCTGCCGTTCATCTGTAAACGATCTTTAGGAAAGTCCACGAAGGGCGGCAGGCGAAGCGCCATTCTAGGGCCAGTTGGGGGGCGCGGACACCGCCGTTGCAAAAACCCCGTCACATCAGTGGTACAGGGTGCAACGGGTATATTTCAGATGATTTCCTGCCCCTTGCAGGCAACGGCGACGCGCCGCACTATGACGCCCATGGACAATTCCCACACCAAGCTGCTGGTCGTCGACGACGATCCGGCGCTGCGCCAGTTGCTGGCCGACTACCTGAACCGGCACGGCTACGACACATTGCTGGCGCCGGACGCGACCGATCTTTCCTCGCGCATCACCCGTTACGCGCCCGATCTGCTGGTGCTCGACCGCATGCTGCCCGGCGGCGATGGCGCCGACGCCTGCCGCCGCCTGCGCGAGCAGGGCGAGGACATTCCCGTCATCCTGCTGACCGCGCGCGACGAAGCCGTGGACCGCATCATCGGCCTGGAGGCCGGCGCCGACGACTACGTCGGCAAGCCCTTCGACCCCCGCGAACTGCTGGCCCGCATCGAGGCCGTGCTGCGCCGCAAGCGCGGCCCGTCCGCGCTTACGAAGGACGCGCCGGTCTCGTTCGGCCCGTTCGTGTTCGACCCGTCCACGCGCCAGCTTTCCCGCGACGGCACCGTCGTCAAGCTGACCGGCGGCGAGATCAATCTGCTTGAAGCCCTGGTGCGCAACGCCGGCAAGCCGCTGTCGCGCGAACGCCTGCTGGCGCTGGCCCGCGACGACGACGCCGGCGAGCGCAACGACCGCGCGATCGACATCGCGATCCTGCGCCTGCGCCGCGTCATCGAAGACGATCCCAAGCAGCCGCGCTGGATCCAGACCGTCTGGGGCATCGGTTACCGGTTCTCGCCCTGATGCGCTTTTCCCCCGGCATTCTGGTGCCCCGCTCGCTGCGGGCACGGCTGATCCTGCTGATCCTGGGATCCGTCCTGCTGACGCAGGCCGCCACATTGGTGACGGTGTCGTATTTCCGGCACAAGTTCATGGAAGACACGGCGATCGGCTACATCGTCACCACCATCCGCACACTGCGCGCCGCCGTGTCCCAGGTGCCGGCCGAAGATCGCGCCGATTTCGTGCGGACCGCGTCCCAGAACCAGTGGCGGTTGTGGTCGCGCGTGCTGCCGGCCGAAGCCAAGCTGCAACGCTTCAACGGCCGCCGCCCGCCGCCGCGCGCCGCGCCGCGCCCGCCGCCTTCGCCGCCGCCGTCCACCCAGGATTCCCAGTTTCACGGGCCGCCGCCGCCCCCGCCGCCCGAGGTCCGCGACGACGAGCGCGACACGGACGCCGCGCGTGCGGACGGACGTGGCGACGCGCAGCGCACCGGTGACGGCGCCCGCGACCGCGAGGAATCCAACCGCCGCTACAAGCCCGAGCCCGACGACATCCGCCGCGACCTGCGGGTGCTGGTGCAGCAGCTGAACGAACGCCTGAACGACGGCACGCGCGTGGCGCTGTCGCGCGGCCCCACGCCCGAAATCTTCATTTCGCTGGCGCCCAACCCGGCCACCGAAGATGCGCCGCGGCTGCGCGAGTGGCTGGTCATTCCGCTGGAACGGCTGGACCCGCCCGTCGCCACGCCGTTCATCGCCGCCTGGCTGGGTGGCCTGGGCCTCCTGCTGCTTCTGGCCGTGGGCTTTTCGTGGCACATCACGCGGCCGATCACGCGCCTTGCCGACGCCGCGGACCAGTTGGCCGCGGGGCAGCCCCAACGCGTGGAGCCCTCGGGGCCGCACGAAACGCGCGTGCTGGGCGAACGCTTCAACGCCATGCTGGACGCGTTGTCCGAGTCCGACTCGGTGCGTCGCACGCTGCTTTCCGGCCTGCCGCATGACCTGAAGGGGCCGCTGTCACGCATGTGGCTGCGCGTCGAAATGGCCGACGATTCCACGCTGAAGGAAGGCCTGCGAACGGACCTGCGCGATATGCAGCACATGGTGGATCAGTTCATCGGTTTCGTGCGCGGCACGGATCCGGCGGCCTACCGGTACGCGCCCATCGTGCTGTCCGAATGGCTGACCGAGCGCGTGGGCGCCTGGCAGGGCGCCGGCACCGCCATCGGCCTGGACACTGCCCTGGATGCCAGCGGCCTGGTGGTGCAGGCCGACGCCGTGGCGCTGGGCCGCCTGCTGGACAACCTGATCGGCAACGCGCTGAACCACGGTGCGCCGCCGGTGGAAATTGCATTGCGCCGCGAGGAAGGGCACGCGGTGCTGGACGTGGCCGACCACGGCCCGGGCATCGTGCCCGAGCGCCGCCTGGAGGCCTTGCGGCCGTTCAGCCGGCTGGACGACGCGCGCACCCGCACCGGCAGCGTCGGCCTCGGCCTGGCGCTGGCCGAAGCCATCGCCCGGGCGCACGGCGGGTCGCTCGAATTGCGCGAGGCAGAATCCGGCGGCCTGTGCGTGCGGGTCCTGCTGCCGCTGTCCCAGGTCGCCTGACCGCAGGCCGCTTGACCGGCGTGCCCCGGGAGCAACCCCCGGGGCAGCCCGCGCTACGGTACGATTCATCCTGCTTCGTCCTTTGCCCGTACCCCGCACCATGGCCATCCAGTCCGATTCGCTTTCCTCCCGTCCCGACGCCCCTCGCATCGTGGCGCCGCAGCCGGTGTCACCGAACGAGGAGTCGATCGAGCGCGCGCTGCGGCCCAAGGCGCTGGAAGAGTATGTCGGGCAACAGCGCGCCCGCGAACAGCTTGAGATCTTCATTGCCGCGGCCAGAAAGCGCGGCGAGGCGCTGGACCACGTCCTGCTTTTTGGCCCGCCGGGCCTGGGCAAGACCACGCTCGCGCACATCATCGCCCACGAAATGGGCGTGCAGTTGCGCCAGACCTCGGGTCCGGTCCTTGAGCGCCCCGGCGACCTGGCCGCGCTGCTGACCAACCTCGAGAAGAACGACGTCCTCTTCATCGACGAGATCCACCGCCTCTCGCCCGTCGTCGAGGAAATCCTCTATCCGGCGCTGGAAGACTTCCAGATCGACATCCTGATCGGCGAAGGTCCGGCCGCGCGCAGCGTGAAGCTGGACCTGCAGCCCTTCACGCTGGTGGGCGCCACGACGCGCGCCGGGATGCTGACCAATCCGTTGCGCGACCGCTTCGGCATCGTCTCGCGGCTCGAGTTCTACAACGCCGCCGATCTCGGCCGCATCGTGACGCGCAGCTCGGGGTTGCTCAATGCCGTCATCACGCCGGATGGCGCGGCCGAGGTGGCGCGCCGCGCCCGCGGCACGCCGCGTATCGCCAACCGCCTGCTGCGCCGGGTGCGCGACTACGCCGAGGTGAAGGCAAACGGCACGATCGATGGCGACGTCGCGGGCCGCGCGCTAGCCATGCTTGAAGTCGATCCGCAAGGCCTGGACCTGATGGACAGGAAGCTGCTCGAAGCCATCGTCCACAAGTTCGATGGCGGCCCGGTCGGCGTGGACAGTCTGGCTGCCGCCATCGGCGAAGAGCGCGACACGATCGAAGACGTCATTGAGCCGTACCTCATCCAGCACGGGTACCTGCAACGCACGCCGCGCGGCCGCACCGCCACGCTGACCACCTGGCGTCATCTGGGCCTGACGCCGCCCGCGGGCACTACCGGCGGCAGCGGCGACCTCTTCGGCAAATAGGCTGCCCCGCGCGCCGTCATGCCAACGGGCGGCGCGCAAACCGCGCTGCGGGTTTATGATCCGAGGGTTTCGTTTCCCCCTCGCGATCTAAGGACCTTATTCCATGCAGCCCGAATTGCCCTCCTATGATGACGTCGTGCGCGCCAGCGAGCGCCTGGCCGGCAACGCACACCGCACGCCCGTCCTGACCTCGGCCACTGCCGATGCCATCGCCGGCGCGTCGCTGTTCTTCAAGTGCGAGAACTTCCAGCGCATGGGCGCCTTCAAGTTCCGGGGCGGCTACAACGCGATCGCGCGCCTCACGCCCGAGCAGCGTGCCGCCGGCGTCGTGACGTTCTCGTCGGGCAATCACGCACAGGCCATCGCGCTGGCCTCCCGGCTGCAGGGCGTTCAAGCCACGATCATCATGCCGCTGGATGCGCCTGCGGCCAAGCGCGCGGCCACCGAAGGCTACGGCGGCAAGATCGTCACCTATGACCGCTACACCGAAGACCGCGAGACCATCGCCCGCCGCATCCAGGCCGAAACCGGCGCCACGCTGATCCCGCCGTACGACCACGAGGACGTGATCACGGGGCAGGGCACCGCCGCCAAGGAGCTGTTCGAGGAAGTCGGCGAGCTCGATTACCTGTTCGTGTGCCTGGGCGGCGGCGGCCTGCTGTCGGGCTCGGCCCTGTCCGCCTTCGCGCTCAGCCCGCGCTGCCTGGTGTACGGCGTGGAGCCCGAAGCCGGCAACGACGGACAGCAGTCCTTGCGCAAGGGTGAAATTGTCCGAATCCCCGCGCCCAAGACGCTGGCCGACGGCGCCGCCACTACCCACCTGGGCAATATCACGTTCCCCCTCATTCAGAAGTACGTGCGCGATATCGTCACGGTGACGGATGAACAGCTCGTCACGACCATGAAGTTCTTTGCCGAGCGCATGAAGATGGTCGTGGAACCCACGGGTTGCCTGGCCGCGGCCGCCGTCATGCAGAACGTGGTGCCGGTGCGTGGGGCCCGGGTAGGCGTCATCATCAGCGGGGGCAACGTCGATCTTCCGGCCTACGCCCGGCTGCTGGCGGGCTGACGCGCATCAAGCGGCGCGCGCGGCGGGCGCCCCGCGCGCGCTTGCGCCTGCCGACCTGGCAAGGCAGAATCGAACCTCGATCCTGACGAACCGGAGGCTACGCCATGCGTATCCTTGTCATTGGCGGCACGGGCTTCATCGGCCGCCACTTGGTAGCACGGCTTTGCGCGGACCCGCATCAGATCATCGTGCCCACGCGGCTCATTGCACGCGGACGCGACCTGCAATTACTTCCCACCGTCACTCTGCTTCAGGCGGACATCCATGACGACGCCGCGCTCGACGGCATGGTCCGGGGCTGCGATGCCGTCGTGAACCTGGTGGGCATCCTGCATGGCAATCTGGGCCGGCCGTATGGGTCGGATTTCGCGCGGGCCCACGTGCATCTGCCGCAGCGCATCGCGCAGGCCTGCGTGCGCCACGGCGTGCGCCGCCTGTTGCACGTCAGCGCGCTGGGCGCCGACTCCAGCGGCGACAGCATGTACCAGCGTTCCAAAGGCGACGGCGAAGCCGCCATCAAGGCGGCCTACCAAGACCGCGGCGATATCGGCTGGACCATCTTCCGTCCGTCGGTCCTGTTTGGCCCCGACGACAACTTCACCAATATGTTCGCGTCGCTGGCGCGCTGGCTGCCGGTATTGCCGCTGGCGGGCGCCAATGCGCGCATGCAACCCATCTATGTCGGCGATGTGGTGACCGCCATGGTCAACGCGCTGGCCGACACCCACACCTGCGGCAAGACCTACGAACTGGGCGGGCCGCAGGTCTACACGCTGGGCGAGATCGCGCGGCTGTGCGCCGCCTGGAGTGGCCATCCGCGCCCTGTCATCAGCATTCCGATGGGTGTGGGGCGCATGCAGGCCCGGCTGTTCGAGTGCATGCCGGGCACGCCGCTGATGTCACGCGACAACCTGGATTCCCTGCGCCGCGACAACGTCTGCGGCGGGCCGATCGCGCCCGAGCTGCACGTGGTGCCCACGGGCCTGGAGGCCGTGGCGCCGCGCTACCTGCAGCAAGGCAAGGCGGCCTCGCGCCCTTAGCGCACCAGCGCCTTCAGCGCCTGTTTGATGCCGTCGGACACGCCCACGCCTTCGGGCAGCGTCTTCAGCGCCGACAGCGATTCCTTCTCGGAGTAGCCCAGCGCCAGCAGCGCATTCAGGATGTCGGACTGGTTGTCGTGCGTGACGTGCGACGACGCGCCGATGTCCGCGCCCAGCTTGCCGCGCATTTCCAGCAGCAGCCGTTCCGCGGTCTTCTTGCCGATGCCCGGCACGCGGGTCAGGCGGCCCGACTCCTGCAGCGTGATGGCCTGCGCCAGGTCTGCCACCGACAAACCCGACAGCACGGACAGCGCGGTGCGCGCCCCAATCCCGCTGACCTTGATGAGCTCGCGGAACGCGCTGCGTTCGCCGGCCGAGGCAAAGCCATACAGGATGTGCGCGTCCTCGCGCACGGTCAGATGCGTGTAGAGCGTGACGCGGGAGCCCGTGTCGGGCAGCGAATACAGCGTGCTCATGGGTACGTCGATGTCATACCCCAGTCCGCCGACGTCCACGCAGATCGTGGGGGGCAGTTTTTCGATCAGGGTTCCGGTGATTCTTCCGATCATGGTGAGAGGCCTGGCAAGAGTGGGGCCACGCAATGCGCGGCGAATGCGGGGATTCTATACGCGCGGGGCGCTCAGCCGATCAGCCGGCCGTTGCGGATGCGGGTCTTGCCGCCCATGCGCAGCGCGCTGCCCAGGCGTTCCAGCTTGTCCTGCAGCGGACCCACGTGCGCGTGGCAGATGGCGCAGGCCAGCGCGTCGGCCGAGTCGGGGGCGGGCACGCCGTCCAGCGCCAACAGGTGCTGCACCATCATCTGCACCTGTTCTTTCGCCGCGCGGCCGGTGCCGACCACGGCTTTCTTGATCTGCAGGGCGGTGTACTCGTGCACGGCCAGCGAACTGTCGGCCAGCGCGCACAGCGCCGCGCCGCGCGCCTGCCCGAGCAGCAGGGTGGAAGCGGGATTGGTGTTCAGGAAGACGATTTCCAGCGCGGCCACGTCGGGTTGCGTGTCGCGGGCCACCTGGCGCAGGTTGTCCAGGATGACCTTTAGGCGTTCGGACAGCGTCAGCGCCGGCGGGACCACGATGGTCCCGCTGGCCACGTAACGCAGCCGCGAGCCATCGGCATCGATCACGCCGAAGCCAGTGCGGCGCAGGCCGGGATCGATGCCGAGGACGCGCATCAGTGGCGGAAGTGACGGGTGCCGGTCAGCACCATGGCGATGCCGTGCTCGTCGGCCGCGGCGATGACTTCGTCATCGCGCACGCTGCCGCCCGGCTGGATCACGCACGTCGCGCCCGCAGCCACCACCACGTCCAGGCCGTCGCGGAACGGGAAGAACGCGTCGGACGCCACGGCCGAGCCCTTGAGGGTCAGGCCGGCGTTTTCCGCCTTGATGGAGGCGATGCGGGCCGAGTCGATGCGGCTCATCTGGCCGGCGCCAACACCGAGGGTCATGCCGCCGCCCACGAACACGATGGCGTTGGACTTGACGTACTTGGCGACCTTCCAGGCGAACGACAGGTCGTTCATTTCCTGTTCGGTGGGCTGGCGCTTGGTGACGACCTTCAGGGCGTCGCGCGGCACGTTGTAGGCGTCCGGGGTCTGCACCAGCCAGCCGCCGCCCACGCGCTTGATGTCGAAGGCGTTCTGGCCCGTGCCCATCGGCACTTCCAGTACGCGCACGTTCTTCTTGGCAGCCAGGATGGCAAGCGCCGCGCCGTCGTAGGCGGGGGCCAGCAGCACTTCCAGGAACTGCGCGCTGACGGCCTCGGCGGTCGCGGCGTCAACCGGACGGTTGAAGGCGATGATGCCGCCAAAGGCCGACGTCGGGTCGGTCTTGAAGGCCTGCTGGTACGCGCCCAGCGTGTCGGCCGCCACGGCCACGCCGCAGGGGTTGGCGTGCTTGACGATGACGCAGGCGGGCGCCTCGAAGCTGCGCGCGCATTCCCACGCCGCATCGGCGTCGGCGATGTTGTTGTAGGACAGTTCCTTGCCCTGAAGCTGGCGGTAGTTGCCCAAGAGGCCGGCCGGACGCTGCGCGTCCACGTAGAAGGCGGCGCTCTGATGGGGGTTTTCGCCGTAGCGCAGGGCCTGTTCCTGCTTGACCTGCAGCGTCAGCGTGCCGGGCCATTCGTTGCGGGCGGGCACGGCTTCCTGCGCGGGTTCGGCGTCGGTCAGGCTGGTCAGGTAGGCGGCGATGGCGCCATCGTAGGAAGCCGTGTGGGCGTAGACCTTGGCGGCCAGCGCCAGGCGCAGACCGTACGAGGTCGAGCCGCCCTTGTCCATTTCGGACAAGACGCGGGAATAATCGACCGGGTCGATCACGACGGTCACGCCGCCGGCTTCGGTGCCGTGGTTCTTGGCGGCGGCGCGCAGCATGGCCGGACCGCCGATGTCGATGTTCTCGACGGCGTCGGCAAACGTGCAATCGGGCTTGGCGACCGTTTCACGGAACGGATACAGGTTGACCACCAGCATGTCGATGCGATCGATGCCTGCCGCCTTGATCGTGTCCATGTGCTCGGCGCTGTCGCGGCGGGCCAGCAGGCCGCCGTGGATCTTCGGGTGCAGCGTCTTCACGCGGCCGTCCAGGATTTCGGGCGAGCCGGTGTGGGCGGCCACTTCGGTGACGGTCAGGCCGGAATCGGCAAGCAGCTTGGCGGTGCCGCCGGTCGACAGCAGGCGCACGCCACGCGCGGCCAGGGCGCGGGCAAATTCAACGATGCCGGTCTTGTCGGACACCGAAAGCAGGGCGGTTTCGATTTTCATGATGGGACGGAGTGGGGCGGGGGCGCCTTTCTCGTTCTGGTCGGATGGGAAATCTGGAGGGGGCGGCGGCGCGACGCAGGCGCCGCCCGCGCGAGGGAAAGCTAAACCTGGATATTGTGCGCCAGCAACTTCTTGCGCAGCGTGTTGCGGGTGATGCCCAGCATCTCGGAGGCCCGGGACTGGTTGCCGCCCGACCGCTCCAACGCTACTTCAAGCACCGGGCGCTCCACGCAGCGCATGACCATGTCCCACATATCGTGGGGCTCGGACTCGCCCAAGTCTTCGAAATAGCGCTCCAGGCTGGCGCGCACGCATTCTTCCAGGACATCTTTCTTGCTCATTTGAGTACAGATATTTTTATGTTGGTGTTTAGGCGGTCATGCCGCCATTAGGGCTTCTGCGGCCGGCGCCGGGGTGGGGGCGCCGTCGCGTGAGAGGGTATCGAACCAGTCCGCCACCGCCCGCCATTGGTCGCGGGTGTTGTCGATCTGGTTCATGCCGGCGCAAAACGAATCCGCGCCCGGCAGGCCGTCCACATACCAGCCTATGTGCTTGCGCGCGGTGCGTACGCCGGTGTGCTCGCCATAGAAACGGTAGTGGTCGTCGAGATGTTCGAGCAGCAGCTCGCGCATTTCCCCATGAGAGGGAGGGGCCAGTGTTTCGCCCGTGCGCAGGAAGTGGTCGATTTCGCGGAAGATCCACGGACGGCCCTGGGCCGCCCGGCCAATCATGACCGCATCGGCGCCAGTGTAATCCAGGACGTGCCGGGCTTTGGCGGGCGAGTCGATATCTCCGTTCGCGATCACGGGGATGCCGATTTCGGCCTTGACGGCGCGGATGGTGTCATATTCCGCCTCGCCCGTATAGAGGTCGGCGCGGGTCCGGCCATGCAGGGTGAGGGCGGCGATGCCGGCGTTTTCGGCCAGTTTGGCCACGCGCAGGGCGTTGCGGCTATTGCGATCCCAGCCGGTGCGGGTCTTCAGGGTGACCGGCACGCCAAGCGGCGCGCAGGCGGCCACCACGGCGTCCAGGATGCGGACTATCAGATCTTCATGGCGCAGCAGCGCCGAGCCCGACGCCACGTTGCACACCTTCTTGACCGGACATCCCATGTTGATGTCGATGATCCGGGCGCCCTTGTTGGCGTTGAAGGCGGCGGCCTCGGCCATCATGGCGGGGTCCGCCCCGGCGATCTGCACGGAAATGGGGGCGATCTCGCCGTCGTGGTTCAGGCGGCGCGAGGTCTTGACGCTGTCCCACAGCTTCGGGTTGCTGGCGGCCATCTCGGACACCGCGTAACCCGCCCCCAGCTTCTTGCAAAGCTGGCGGAATGGACGGTCCGTCACGCCCGCCATGGGCGCGACAAGAACGTTGTTGGGAAGGGTCCACTGGCCTATGCGCATGCTCACATTTTAACCGGCTCGATCGAACCCCCATTTTTGGGGCGCGAGGGCCTGGTAACAAACAGGGAATAAAAGACGGCGATCCAACCCCTGTCCGGGGCCGGATCGGGGAAAGGTCAGGCGCGGAATCCCTGCAGCAGGTGTTGCGCGAGCGGGGCGCGCAGCGGGGAGGCAAGGTCCATCCCCAATAGTGCGGCGCCGCAGGCGTGTTCGACGGGCGCAAGCCCGGTGGCGAAGACGCGCGGCATGAAATCGGTGAGCCCGGCGGTGATTAAACGGTCCAGATGGCGCGCGCTGGCGAATTCGGCGAGCGCCGGGCCGGGGTTGGCGCCGGCGTTGGCAGCGCGATGTGAAAGCCAGCCCGCCAGGGTCTGCGCCAGCCGCGCCGCGTCGCGCAGGCCCAGGTTCAGACCCTGTCCCGCCACCGGGTGCAGGGTCTGGGCGGCGTTGCCGATGGCCGCCACGCGGCCGTGCACCTGCGCGCGGCGCGCAGACAGCGCCAGCGGGAACACGTGGCGCGGGGCATGGCTGGACAGGCGGCCCAGGCGGTCGCCGAAGGCCTGCGTCAGCGCGTGGGAAAATGCGGTGTTGTCCAGCGCCGCCAATTCGGCCGCACGGTCCGGCGCGCTGCACCAGACGACCGAATAGGCGTCCGGCATCTGCGGATGCGGCAGCAGCGCCAGCGGGCCTTCGGAGGTGAATCGTTCCCAGGCCCAGCCGCGCCGTGGCAACGTGGCGTGCGCGGTGGTCAGCACGGCGTGCTGGTCGTAGTCGCGCCGCACATCGGTGGCGCCGGCGCCGTCGGACTGCACGGCGACGCCGCACAGGATTTCTGCGTCGCCCTGCCGGATGCGCACGCCGTCGGCGTCCTGCAGGCCGATCTGCGCCGGCGGGCCCGCCAGCACGGTGACGCCAGACGCCGCCACGCATTCGTCCAATTTCGCATACAGCCCGGCGTAGGCCACCACGCTGCCTAGTTGGGGCACGTTGAAATCGGTGTGCTGAATCAGCGTGCGGCCCAGCCTGCCGCGCTGCGACACATGGATGTTGCGGATGTCGGCCGAACGCTCGGGCCAGGCATGCAGCGACTCCAGCAGCACCCGGCTGCCGTGGTTCATGGCCAGCACGCGCGGATCCGCGGCGGGGACGGCCGCGGCCGGCGTGACGGGGACGGGCGCGCTGCCCGCGAGCAGAGCGATGCGCGCCGGGTCCGGCGCCACGCGCGCCAGCATCAGGGCCAATACGCGGCCCACGGGGCCGGCGCCAAGAATCGCAATGTCGTAGGCGGAGGAAGTCATGCCCGGATTTTACCCGTCCACTACAATCGCGGCAGCCGCCGCAGCCCGGCGCCACGGCTCCCTTACCGGTTGATTGACATGACGCAGGCCCAGGCTTCCTCTTCGCTTTCCGCCGTTTCCACCCGCCGCCCCCGCAGCAAGGTCGCGGTGGGGCTGCTGGCCTGCCTGTTCGGCGCCTTCGGCGCGCACTGGTGGTATCTGGGCCGGCGCCACGCCTGGCTGGTGACTCTGTACGCGGCCGTGTGCCTGTTCTGCGCGTTCCGCTTCTACTCCGTCTGGTACGACAACCCCGCGTTCTTCCTGCTCTTCATTCCGATGATCGACGGCTTCATCGAAAGCGCGGTTTACTCGCTGATGCCGGACGAGAAATTCGACCGGCTCTGCAATCCGGGGCTGGGCAAGGTGTCATCGACAGGCTGGGGGCCGGTGCTGGTTGCGATCCTGGCCTGCCTGGTCGGCGCCATCGTCACCATGTTCGCCATCGCCATGGTCGTGGTCTACGTGTGGGTGGCCATGGGTTGGCTGGACGGCTACGTGCTGTAAATCGCGCCGCCCCGCTATTCGCGCATCAGCGCCTCGATCTCGGTGGCCTGCACCGGCACGCCGCGGGTGATCAGTTCGCACCCTTCGTCCGTGACCAGCGCGTCGTCCTCGGTGCGGATGCCGATATTCCAGTAGACCTCGGGCACGTCGTCCGCCGGGCGCACGTAGATGCCCGGTTCAATCGTCAGCATCATCCCGGTTTCCAGTGTGCGCCACGGCCGCTCCGCGCCGGTTGCCGTGCACGGCTCGCGGTAGTCGCCCACATCGTGGACGTCCAGCCCCAGCCAATGGCCAGTCCGGTGCATGTAGAAGCGGCTGTAGTCGCCCGATTCCAGCACGCCGTCCAGCGACCCCTTCAAGAGTTTCAGGTCCAGCATGCCCTGCGCCAGGACCCGCAGTGCGGCCTCGTGCGCGTCGTTGAAGCCGCGGCCCGGCGCGGTGGCCTGGGCCGCCGCGTCCTGCGCCGCCACGGTCAGGTCGTAAAGCGCGCGCTGCGGGCCGCTGTAGCGGCCGTTCACCGGAAACGTGCGCGTGATGTCGCTGGCATAGCTGTCGACCTCGCAGCCCGCATCGACCAGCACCAGGTCGCCGTCGCGCAGCACCGCCTCGCCGGCCGGATAGTGCAGGACACAGGCATTGGCGCCGGCCGCGACGATGCTGTTGTACGCCACCGACTGCGCGCCATGGCGGCGGAACTCATAGAGCAGCTCGGCCTCGATCTCGTATTCGCGCATGCCGGGCCGCGCAACGCGCATGGCCCGCGCGTGCGCGCCCGCCGATATCTTGGCCGCGCGCCGCATCGCCGCGATCTCCGAGGCGTCCTTGATCAGCCGCATGCCGGCCAGCAGTGGACGCACGTCCTGCTGCCGGGTCGGCGGCGTGTGGCCGCCGCGGCTCTTTTCCTGCGCCGCGGCCAGCCAGCGGCGCAGGCGGCCGTCCGTGCGCTTGTCGCCGGCCAGCGGCGCGTACAGCGTGGGGTGGTCCAGCATCAGCGCGGGCACCAGCTCGTCCAGCGCGTCGATGGGGTGGGCGTCGTCAAAGCCGAAGTAGGCCGCGGCGGCCTCGGGGCCGAAGCGCTTGCCTTCCCAGAGTTCGTGCTCGACATGGCGCGGCCGGCAGAACAGCACGGCCCGGTCCGTGGCGCCGGCAACCAGCACCAGCCACGCGTCCGGTTCGGTAAAGCCGGTCAGGTAAAAAAAGTCGCTGTCGTGCCGGTAGGGGTACTCGGCGTCGCGGTTGCGGATGGCCTCCTGCGCCGTTGCCAGGATGGCGATGCCGCCTCCTTCTGCGCGCATGCGCTCCATCAGGCGCTGGCGCCGCGCGGCGAAAGGGGCGATGTCGTCGGGAGGCAGGCTCATGGCGGGCGGGCCGGAGCGGGCAGCCCCGGCAAAGGCGGAAGATGGGGCCTACTTTACCCGCCATCCCGCGAATGCAACACCCCGGCGGTGAATCCGCGATGGCGGCGCGGCGATGACTGGACGGCGCGCGAACCGCTGCTACAATCGCCGCTCTGTCATTGGGGAGTAGCCATCCTTTTCCCCGAAAGGAGTCAGCGTCAACAGACTTGGTGGTTCAGTGCTGCGGAGCAGCCGCTAGAACCCCATGGCGCTGACGGCACCCACGTCCGGCTTGCCGCCGCGTGGATCAGCCAGGCGAGACCTTTGGCCGCGTAGCGTTCACCCTTGGCCGGGCGAGCCGCTGCGTCGCGCCAATGGTATCTGCTCGTCCGGCCGTGTTCCCATGTTGCTCACCCTGTTTCTGTTTTTCCTGTCCGCGGCAGTGATTTACGTCGCGTGCGAGTTCTTCGTCAATGGCGTCGAATGGGTCGGTCATCGCTTCCAGTTGGGCGCGACCGCCACCGGCACCGTGCTGGCGGCCTTCGGCACCGCGCTGCCGGAAAGCGCCGTCACCTTCATGGCCGTGGTCTTCGGCGATACCCCCGAACAAAAGGACATTGGCGTCGGCGCCGCGATGGGCGGCCCTCTCGTGCTGGCCACGCTGGCGTACGCCGTGGTGGGCCTGGCCCTGTGGCGTGCGCGCCGCGGCCAGCCCGCGCAGGCCGACTGTATCAACGCGGACCAGCGCCGGCTGGCCCGCGACCAGGCCTGGTTCATGGGCATCTTCATCTTCAAGGTGGGCCTGGGGCTGCTGGCCTTCGCCTGGAAGCCGTGGCTGGGTTTCGTGTTCCTGGCCACCTATGGGCTCTACATCAAGCGCGAACTGAGCAACGACGAGGAATGCCTGGACTGCGAGGATCTCGAACCGCTCAAGCTGCGTCCGCGCGACCAGAATCCGACGATGTTCTGGGCCGCCACGCAGACCATCATGGCGCTGGTGGTGATCGCCGGCGCCTCGCACGTCTTCGTGAACCAGATCGAACTGCTCGGCATCGCGATGGGCGCGTCGCCGCACGTGGCGGCCCTGCTGCTGGCGCCGGTCGCAACCGAATTGCCGGAGATCATGAACGCGCTGATTTGGGTGCGGCAGGGCAAGGAGCGCCTGGCGCTCGCCAACATCTCGGGCGCCATGATGATCCAGGCCACCATTCCCAGCGCGCTCGGCATCTTCATGACGCCGTGGTTGCTGGACGCGCCGTTGCTCGCGGCCGGCCTGTTCACCATGGTGTCCATCGGCCTGTTGTGGATGCGCTTTCGCCGCGCCGCCATGAGCGTGCCGGCGCTGTCGGCCGTGGGCGGGCTGTATGCGATCTTCGCCGGCTACCTGGGCTGGCACTTCTACGCCTGAACGCGTCCGCCGGACGGGCTGCCCGCGCCTGTCCGGCTTTGCGTCATTTGTGCGTCAAAAATGCGCACAACCCTTGTCCATCAGTACAAACCCGCGTAAACTCGCGGTGTTTTCCATCCCAGGAGCAGTCTTCGTGAATACCGATTCCGGCGAAAGTTGTCGATCTTGCATCGACGTCGCTGTCTGACAGGATCCACGCAGAACTCCGTCTGCCGCATCCTGTCATTCAGGTTGCGGTGTATCCCAAGCGCCAGGCATCAGCCCGGCCCATAGTGCAGTCCTTCGGTCTGCCGGGACTCCCCCCGACATAAACCGCCAGAACCGCCGCTAGTCGCAGCGCCAGCGTTCGTGCACGTTCGTCGTGTCCGCCGCAAGGGCGTTGTCCGGCTGCGCTCGTGTTCGCGATTACGCTCCGCCTTCTTGTCATGGAGGTCGTTATGCGTTTCTTCGACTTGTTCCTGCGCCGCGCCGGCGTGGACCGTGCCACCGCCCTGGGCCGCCGCCGCGGCACGTCCCGGCTGACGGTGATCTGTCCTCGCGGCGAGATCGGCGCCTTGCGCAAGCAGATCTGCCTGGACTTCAGCGCCGCTGGCCTGGACGTCGCGCAAGTGCAGATCGACCAAGGCCAGGATCCGGATCTCGCGTCGGCTTGCATCACCGTCAATTGCCCCCCCGAACTGCGGGCGGAACTGATGACGCAAGCACGCCGCCTGAGCGCCAACCCTTCCGTCCGCCACGTGCATTTCGGCGCGCAGGCCGCAATGGCCTGATCGCGCCTTTCATTTACCCCAGGAGAAATCATGCCTAGCGCCTTAGACCCAGAGCCTCGATTGCGCCCTGTGCGCGGCTCCGGCATGCCTATCTGACCCGTCATCTCCCTGCGAGCCGACTGGCCGGATAGACATCCCGGTCCGTACGGAACCCGCAGCACGGAATCCCCGGCCCACTACGCGCCTCGCGCGCCCCGGCGCCCGGTCCTGATTCCACCGCCCGCTCCCTTTCCGTTTTCCGCACCCGGCGCGCCATAGACGCGATCCGGACACCGGCAACATTGCTCCGGCGCCTGCGCACGCCCGTTTGCGGCGGCCTCACGGCATTTCCTTGGAAACGCCGCGGACCGCTGCTGCCTGCGCGCGGCCGCCATCGGCAGGGTCGTCCGTGTCTCCCGCAACAACTTTAATAAATGCGGAGCACTCCCATGTTTGCTTTTCTGAAGTCCTTTTTTTCTTCCGCCGCGCGTCTGCGCCGCACCGGCCGGCACTTTCGCCGCGCCCCCATCCTCGAACAAGGCGGAGATCACGCCGCGGCATCGTCCGAGGCCGCCCGCCGCGCCAGCCAGCGCATGGTCGAGACGTCGCGGCTCGGCTTCGACTCGCTATTCGAGCGGTTCGGCAGCGGCTGGGGCGGCCTGTCCGACGCCCAGGCGCTGGCCGCGCGCGAACGCCACGGCGCCAACGAGGTCGATCACGAAAAACCGCTGTCCTGGCCGGCTCACCTGTGGCTGTCCTACCGCAATCCGTTCAATCTGCTGCTGACCGCGCTGGCCGTGCTGTCGTGGTTGACCGACGTGCGCATGGCGGCGCCCGAGGAACAGTCCTGGACGGCGGTCGCGATCATCGGCTCGATGGTGGTGATCTCGACCGTGCTGCGCTTCGTGCAGGAGCAGCGCTCGAACCGCGCCGCCGAAGCCCTGAAGGCGATGGTGCGCAACACCGCGACGGTGCTGCGCAGCGACGCCGGGTCGCCGGCCGCCGGATCGCCGGCCGCCGGGTCGCCGGCCGCCGGATCGCCGGACGCGGGAAATGGTCGCCGCTTCTTCGGCGCCGCCTTGCATGCCACCGGCTCGCAACAGCGCGAAGTGCCGCTGGCCGACCTGGTGCCGGGCGACGTGGTGCTGCTGTCAGCGGGCGACATGGTCCCCGCCGACTGCCGCATCCTCAACGCCAAGGACCTTTTCGTTGCGCAGGCCGCCCTGACTGGGGAATCGCTGCCCGTCGAAAAGCACATGTCCCCGCGCGAGTCATCCGCCAATGCGCTCGAGCTGGAGAACATGGCCTTCATGGGCACCAATGTGGTCAGCGGAGCGGGCAGCGCGCTGGTGGTGGCCACCGGTTCGGATACGTACTTCGGCCAGCTGGCGGGGCGCGTCACGCAGACCTCGCGCGCCCCCACGCAGTTCCAGCAGGGCATCAACCGCGTGAGCTGGATCCTGATTCGCTTCATGCTCGTCATGGCGCCGGTGGTGATGCTGATCAACGGCTTCACCAAGGGCGACTGGCTTGAAGCGCTGCTGTTTGCGCTGGCCATCGCGGTGGGACTGACGCCTGAAATGCTGCCCATGATCGTCACCGCGACGCTCGCCAAGGGCGCCGTGCGCATGTCGCGCCGCAAGGTCGTGGTCAAGCGCCTGGATGCGATTCAGAACCTGGGCGCCATGAACGTGCTGTGCACCGACAAGACCGGCACGCTGACGCAGGACCGCATCGTGCTCGAGCGCCATACCGACGTCTATGGCGCGGCCAGCGACGACGTGCTGGCGTACGCGTACCTGAACAGCTACTACCAGACGGGCCTGAAGAACCTGCTGGACGTGGCTGTGCTGGAACATGCCGAAGTCGCGCGCAGCCTGGACCTGGCGGGCCGTTACCGCAAGATCGACGAGATTCCGTTCGATTTCTCGCGCCGCCGGATGTCCGTCGTGGTGAACGAGACCGAGAACGGCCGCGACCACCACGAGCTGATCTGCAAGGGGGCGCTCGAGGAAATGCTCTCGGCCTGCACGCAGCTGCGCGTGGGCAATGCGGTGCATCCGCTGACCGACGCCCGCCGGGCCGACATCCGCCGCGTGACCGCCGGCCTGAACCGCGACGGCCTGCGCGTCATCGCGGTGGGCGTCAAAGAGCTGCCGCCCACGCAGCAGGCCTACGGCGTCGCGGACGAATCCGATCTGGTGCTGGTGGGATACATCGCGTTCCTGGATCCGCCAAAGGAGTCGACGGGGCCGGCGCTGGCCGCGCTGAAGGACTCGGGCATCGAGGTCAAGGTGCTGACCGGCGATGTTGAACTGGTCACGCGCAAGGTCTGCCGCGAAGTGGGGCTGGACGTGCGCAAGGTGTACCTGGGTGCCGAGATCGAGGCGATGGACGACGACGACCTTGCCGTCGCCGTGCGCGAGGCCAACGTGTTTGCCCGCCTGTCGCCCATCCACAAGGAACGCATCGTCCGCAGCCTGCGGGCGCAGGGCAACACGGTGGGCTTCATGGGCGATGGCATCAACGACGCGCCGGCGCTGCGGGCGGCGGACGTGGGCATCTCGGTGGATTCGGCGGTGGATATCTCGAAGGAGGCCGCCGACATCATCCTGCTGGAAAAGAGTCTGATGGTGCTGGAGGACGGCGTGATCGAAGGCCGCAAGACCTTCTGCAATATGCTCAAGTACCTGAAGATGACGGCCAGCTCGAACTTCGGCAACGTCTTTTCGGTGCTGGTTGCGAGCGCCTTCCTGCCGTTCCTGCCGATGCTGCCCATCCATCTGCTGCTGCAGAACCTGATGTACGACATTTCGCAGACCGCGATCCCGTTCGACAACGTCGACGAGGAACTGCTGAAGCAGCCGCAGCGCTGGGACCCGGACGGCTTGGGCCGTTTCATGGTGTTCTTCGGCCCGATCAGCTCGATCTTCGATATCGCCACGTACGCCGTCATGTGGTACGTCTTCCAGGCCAACGCGCCCGAGCACCAGACGCTCTTCCAGTCCGGCTGGTTTGTCGAGGGCCTGTTGTCGCAGACGCTGATCGTGCATATGATCCGCACGCGCCGGATTCCCTTCCTGCAAAGCCGCGCCTCGTGGCCGCTGATGGGCATGACGCTGATGGTGATCGCGCTGGGCCTCGTGCTGCCGTTCTCGCCACTGGCGGAGTATTTTCAGTTGCAGGCGCTGCCCTGGAGCTACTTCCCCTGGCTGGTCGGCATCCTGCTCGGATACTGCGTGCTGACACAGGCGCTGAAGGGTTTCTGGGTGCGCCGCTACGGTTGGCAGTAGGCTGATGCAATCGGTGGCGGGTGGCCCCCGCCGCCAACGCAAGGAAAGATCATGAGAATTGCATTTTGCGCCGCATTGGCGGCGGCCGGCCTGATTCCGCCCTGTACCGTGCTGGCCGCGGACGAGGGGACCGGATTGCAGCTGTACGGCGTGGTGGATGCCGGCGTGGCCGTGACCCGGGTGTCGGGGCAGGGCAGCCAGAGCGGCCTGCTCAACGGCGGGCTGACGGATTCGTTGTGGGGGCTGCAGGGGACGGAAGACCTGAGCTCGGGCTGGGCCGCCAACTTCCAGCTTGAAAGCGGCTTTGACCCGTCCAGCGGCAACGCGGCCGACGGCAGCCGCCTCTTCAACTATGGCGCGTGGGTCGGCTTGGCCCACGCGGACTATGGCGACCTGCGGTTTGGCCGCCAATACACCGTCGGCCAGACCTACGGCGACGCGCTGGAGATCGCCTCCTGGAAGGACATGGGCATGGGCGCCACGTTCAAGGCGTCGGACAACTACCAGTTCAGCAACATGGTGAACTGGTATTCGCCGCAGTGGCGCGGGTTCCAGGCTGGGGTCGGATACGCCTTCGACGCCGATGGGCAGGACAACTTCCGCACCAACCAGAACACCCGGGCAATCAGTGTGGGCCTGAAGTATGAGGACGGTCCGCTGCTGGCGGTTGCGACATGGGAGCAACTGCGCCTGGCGGGCCCACCCGCGGCGGCCGGGGGGCGTCCGCAGGCGGCGCAGTTGGGCGCCTCATATGACTTCGAGGTGGCCAAGGTGTCGGTGGCGTGGTCGCGCCAGCGCAACGGTTACGTGGGGCTGGACGGCGGCGACCCGGATGGGCTGGGCATCGGGCTGGGGCCGGCCGCCTTCGTGCAGGGTGGCACGGTCGATGCCTGGCTGGTCGGGGTCAGCGTGCCTGCCGGGCCGGGCACCGTGCTGGTGCAATGGTCCCTGGCCAAACCCGACTGGAATTGGGCCAATGGCATGACGGCGCGCAATGCGCAGGTTGGGACGCTGGGCTATACCTACGACCTGTCGCCGCGCACGACCCTCTACGCTTTCGCCGGCTATGCGTCCAATTACACGCTGGACAACCAGTTCGACCCCGGCAACGCCCACACCACGCGCATCGGCACGGGCGTGTCGCACCGCTTCTGACGCTTTCCGCCCCCGGCGGCGCCCGGCAGCGGACAACGGCGGGGTCTACTACAATCGCCTGAGATCGGCGCCGGGCGCGCCGGTCCTTGTCTTCGCGTCGTTTCTCGGATGGCCCGCATGGATAGTCTCGAATGGCTCGTACCCTGGGAGTTCTCTCCCACGCTGGTGGCTTCCTTCCTGGTGGCCATCGTGCTGTTCGTACGCGGCCAGCGGGTCCACCATGTCACGCGCGCGCGCCGCATTCTTTTCTGGACGGGGATGGTCCTCTTGTACCTGTCCCTGCATACCCGCCTCGACTATTACGCCGAGCGCATGTTCTTCATCCACCGCATCCAGCATCTGGTCCTGCATCATCTCGGACCGCTGCTTGTCATGGCCGCCTTCCCCGGACAGGTGATGCGGGCGGGCCTGCCGATGCGCTGGCGCATACGGCTGCGTGATTTCCTGCGCACCGGCGCGGGCCGCGCCACGGTGGCCGTGCTGACCCACAAGATCTTCGTGCCGGCCCTGTTCGTGTTCCTCGTGCTGGTCTGGCTGATCCCGTCGGTGCAGTTCTATTCGATGCTGGATTGGCGCTTGTACCGGGTCATGAACTGGTCGGTCGTGATCAGCGGCTTCATGTACTGGAACCTGATCCTGGACCGCCGTCCCGCGCCGCCGGCGGCCATGTCGCCCGGCGGACGGGTGATCTCGCCCGTGGCGACCATGCTGCCGCAGATGGTCGCGGGCGCGGTCATCGCCTTCACGGAAAGCGACATCTATCCGCTCTTCGAACTATGCGGCCGGGCCATCGCCATGTCGGCCCAGACCGATCAGACGATCGGCGGGCTGACGATGTGGATCCCCGCCGCGCTGGTGGAAGTGATCGGTCTGATGGTGGCATTGGGGACGCTGATGCGTCTTTCCGCCAAGGGGCGGCTGCGCAAGGCGGACCGCGATGCGCGCGCCCGCGCCAAATCGGGCGCGGCGCTATCTTCATAGGCCCGGCCGGGAATGCGGCGCTGATTGGCGCATTCCCGTCAGGCCGTGCCGGTCACTCCGGCAGCAGGCCGTGATACTTCTTGCCCAGCGCCACGGTGGCCTGGAACATGCCCGCCTTGTTGCCGCAGTCGTAGCGGACGCCATCGAAGCGGTGCGCGTAGACTTGGCGCTCGCGCATCAGCGACGCGATGCCGTCGGTCAACTGGATCTCATTGCCCGCGCCCATCTTGGTCGAGCGCAGATGGTCGAAGATCGCGGCTTCCAGCACGTAGCGGCCTACGACGGCCAGCGTCGACGGCGCGACTTCGGGATCGGGCTTTTCCACAATGTGCGTGACGCGCTCGGTGCGGCCGTCGGCGGGCGTCTCGCCCGTGTGGGTCGCCACGATGCCGTACTTGCGCGTGTCGGCGCGCGGCACATCCTGCACACCGAGCACGCTGGCGTTGCGCGCCACGGCCACATCCACCAGCTGCTTCATGGCGGGCGTATCGGCGTCGATCAGGTCATCAGCCAGCAGCACGGCAAAGGGTTCATCGCCCACGGCGGGCGCGGCCGACAGCACGGCGTGGCCCAGGCCCAGCGGGGCGGATTGGCGGATATAGAGGCAATTGACGTGCGCGGGTAGAATGCCCCGCACCATCGCCAGGAGTTCGTGCTTGCCCTTGCTTTCCAGGTCGGACTCCAGCTCAGGCGCGGAATCGAAGTGGTCTTCGATGGCGCGCTTGTTTCGGCCAGTCACGAATATGAGATCGGTAATCCCCGCGGCAACGGCTTCTTCCACCGCATATTGAATCAGGGGCTTGTCGACCACGGGCAGCATTTCCTTGGGCATCGCCTTGGTGGCGGGCAGGAAGCGTGTGCCCATGCCGGCGACAGGGAAAACGGCTTTACGGACGGGACGCATTGAGACCTCGTTGAGGATTCGATGAAACATTTTAAGCTCATCGCTATCATAGGCTTATGAACCGCAGGAAAATGCCATCCATTTGCTCGATTGCGAAACGGGGCGCGATCGCAAGCCTTTGTGCGGCGCTCGCCATTCCCGTTGCTCCCGTCACCGCATGGGCGCAGCCGGTCGGGCTGCCATCCATGGGCGCCGCCTCGTCGTCAGACCTGTCGCCGATGCTGGAGCGCACGCTGGGCGAAGCGATCATGTCGCAGGGCCGCCGCGACCCTTCCTATATCGACGACTCCGAACTCAGCCAGTACCTCACCACGATGGGGCGCAAGCTGGCGCAATTTGCGCCCGGCGGCGTGCCCGAGGTCGAGATGTTCGGCGTACGCGATCCCGAGATCAACGCGTTCGCGATGCCGGGCGGCTTCATCGGGATCAATACGGGCCTGATCGTATCGTCGGCCAGCGAGTCCGAGCTTGCGGCCGTGGTGGCCCACGAAATCGGCCACGTCGTGCAGCGTCACATCGCGCGCGGCATGACCCAGCAGAATCAGAACGGCATGCTCATGCTGGCCAGCCTCGCGGGCGCGCTGCTCGCGGCGCTGGCGGGCGGCGGCGGCAACTTGTCAATGGGCGTGGCCGCCTTCGGCCAGGCGGCGGCCATCAACCGCCAGTTGGGCTTTTCGCGAGATGCCGAACGCGAGGCCGATCGTGCCGGGCTGCAGATGCTGACCAAGGCAGGCTACGACGCCGACGGCATGTCGCAGATGTTTGCGCGCCTGATGAACGCGTCGCGCCTGAACGAAGGCGCGGGCGGTGGATCGTGGGCCAGCACTCACCCGCTGTCGATCGAGCGCATGTCCGACGTGCAAAACCGCGCCCGCGCGCTGCCGGCAACGCGCCATCTGGACAGCGACGACTTCTGGTACATCCGCGCCAAGATGCGCGTGGTGCAGGGCCGCGATACGGTCGGTCTGCGCACGGCCGGGCAGCAATTGCAGGACGAAGCTCAGGCCCTCTCGGGCGTGCGCCAGTCTGCCGCCTATTACGGGCTGTCCCTGCAGAACTATCAGCGCAACAATCTTGCGGAAGCGGAACGCTATTGGAATCTGGCGTCCGCCGATGGCCGCAGTTCGCCCCAGCTGACCAAGCTGGCCGTCGACATTGCCCTGGCGCGCAAGGATTTTCCGCAGGCGCTGTCGTTGGCCCAGGCGGGCACCAAACGCTATCCGGACCACCGCGCGCTGGGCATCGCATACGCCCAGGCGCTGCAGGGCAATGGGCGGCATGCGGAGGCGCAGGATTACCTGCGCGCCAAGATCAAGCAGTGGGGCAGCGACGAGCCCAGCCTCTACCAGATGCTGGCGCAAAGCGAAGAGCGCAACGGCAAGCCCGCGCAGGCGCGCCGCGACCTGGCGCGCTACTACGTCATGACGGGCGCGTACGCCGCCGCGGAATCGCAGCTTCAGCAGGCGCGCGGCCTGTCCAAGGATTTCTACGAGCAGTCGCAGATCGACGTGCAGATCAAGGAAGTGAAGGACAAGCTGGCTGAAGAACGGCGGCTGCTCGAGCGCTTCAAGTCGGGTTAATACAAGAGCTGGCTGCGCCTTTACAGCCCGGTTTCGAAGAACCGCCCCAGCCGCTGGGGCAGCCAGTTCAGATGCCCTGGAAAGCTGCCCGTCGGAAAGCCCGCATGTCCGCCATCGGAAGGCTGATGCAGCAGGATGCCCGGCGCACATTCGTCGGGCTTGGGCAGCGAGGCGGCAGGGATGAAGGGATCGTTGCGCGCGTTCAGCACCAGCGTCGGCACGGCGATCTTGGGCAGCCACGGCTTGCTGGACGCGCGCGTCCAGTAGTCCAGTGCATTGCGAAAGCCGTGCATCGGCGCGGTATAGGTATCGTCGAACTCACGCAGGTCATGTGCGTGCGCGATGCGCATGACGTCGATGGAACCCGGAAAGCGGTGCGCCTTTTCCAGCACCTTGTGCTTGAGCGTCTTCAGGAAGTGCGCCGTGTAGACGCGCCGGTTGAAGATGCCGGTGGATAGCGTCTTGCCGCAGGCGACCAGATCCAGCGGCGCCGACACGCCGGCGCAGGCGGTCAGCCACGTGGTGTCTTCCTGGTGTTCCCCCAGATATTTCAGCAGCGCGTTGCCGCCCAGCGATACGCCGACGGCATGCCAGCGCGCGTGCGGAATGCGCTGGCGTACGGTGTTCAGCAGGAAACCGACCTCGGCCGAATCGCCGGAATAATACGCTCGGGCCAGGCGGTTGGGCACGCCCGAGCACCCCCGGAAGTGCGCGATCACCACGATCCAGCCGCGCGCCCGGAAGTAATGCGCAACGGACTGCGCGTAGCGGCTGTTGCTGCCGCCTTCCAGGCCATGGAACAGGATCAGGGCAGGGGTGTCGGGGGTTTGCGGCAGCGACTTCCAGTCGGCGTCCGTCATCCAGCGGGCCGCGGCGGTCTTGCCATTGCCGACCGGGCGTTGGCCGCTTACCGGCGCCCCGTCGGCGGCCTTGTGCGGAAACAGTCCGGGGCCGGTCCAGTCGAAGTCGACGAAGTCCGTATCGGGCGTGTCGACGCGGTCGCGCACGAACGCGATGCGGTGATACTGCGCGAACAGGGCGGCGTAAACCGTCTGGCTGTCGCCCCCGGGAAGCCAGGGAGGGACGGGGCAGGGCGTTGTATCAAGACGAGCAGCGGCCAACTGGGAATCCACCCCGATCAATGAAGCATGTCGGGCACGTCGTGCAGGTCGAGCACCCCGGCTTCAGAGGGCGCCTGCGAGGCATGGTGCATGACCATGCGCCAGCCGGTGGGGCCCTTGTGGTAGATGTTGGTGGCGTAGCAGTTGGCGAACTGCGTGCCCTCACGTGTGCGCACCGCCACCTGTTCGACCAGCACGTGCACCGCGCACATCATGCTGAGCATGACGAGCGGGCGCAGCGGACGCACATGCAGCGGACCGTTGGACAGCACCTGTTGCCAGGACTCGTGCACCGCGGAATGGCCGACGATACGCAGGCCTCCCGGATGGATACATACGACTTCCTCGTCGTCGGCCCAGACCTGCATCAGGCGGACAGCGTCCGCCTGCTCAAGGGCTTCGTAGAACGCGTGTTCTGCTTCTTCGGGCGTGGCGAACATGGCTGCTGAAACGGTTAAGCGTGTTATGGGCGGGGTGGCTCAGTGGTGGCCGTGCAGCACCGTGCCGGCCTTCAGGCGGTACTCGGCGCCACAGTAGGCGCAGCTTGCGGATCCGGTGCGAGCCACGTCCAGGAAGACGCGGGGGTGCATGCTCCAGAGCGGGGCCTTGGGGCCGGGACAGAAAACGGGAAGGTCTTCGGCGCCGACCTCGATGACTTCGTTAGCGCGGGAGACGGCGGCCGGAGCAGCAGCGGTCATGGATATTCCTGAAAAAAGAACCGATATACGGCAGGTTGAAACAATGATGCGGTCTTGCTTCGCAAAACCGCGCGAATCGGACTTCAGACTTTGCTTAGCCAGTGATGGTACTTCGGGTTGCGGCCATTCACCACGTCAAAAAACGCGTTCTGCAATAGTTCGGTGACCGGACCGCGCCGGCCGGAGCCGATCTGGCGGTTGTCGACCTCGCGGATGGGCGTGACTTCGGCGGCCGTGCCGGTAAAGAACGCTTCGTCCGCGATGTAGACGTCGTCGCGCGTCAGCCGCTTGGTGACCACGCGCAGGCCGAGGTCGGCCGCCAGGGCGTGAATGGTCGAGCGGGTGATGCCGGTCAGCGCGGAAGCGATCTCGGGCTCGCAGAGCACCCCGTCCTTGACCAGAAAAAGATTTTCGCCGGCGCCTTCGGCCACGAAGCCGTCAGTGTCCAGCAGCAGGGCTTCGTCGTAGCCGTCCTGCAGGGCTTCGGTATTGGCCAGGATGGAATTGGCGTAGGTGGTGGCGACCTTGGCGCGCGGCATCGTGACATTCACGTGCTGGCGCGCAAACGACGACACCTTCACGCGGATGCCGCCGGAGAGCGCCTCTTCGCCCAGATAGGCGCCCCAGGGCCACGCCGCGATGGCTACGTGCACACGCGCGCCCTTGGGCGACACGCCCATTTTTTCGGGACCGTAGAACACGAGGGGGCGCAGATAGCCGGACTCAAGCTGGTTTTCGCGCACGACCAGCCGCTGGGCTTCGTTGATCGTGTCGCGATCGAACGGCATGGGGATCTGGTAGATGTGCGCCGAATTGAAGAGCCGGTTGGTGTGGTCTTCAAGGCGGAAGATGGCGGTGCCAAGGGTGGAGCGGTAGGCGCGCACGCCTTCGAAGACGGACAGCCCATAGTGCAGTGAATGCGTCAGGACATGCGTCGTCGCGTCTCGCCATGGAACGAGCTTGCCGTCATACCAGATGAAACCGTCACGGTCAGCCATCGACATGGTCTTCTCCACACAGTGCGCGCCAGACCTGCCGCCGCGCGCCAGGCCATGGTGGCCAAGAATCTTGAGGGCGCTATTGTATCAAGCGTCGAGGTTACAATACGGGCCTATTCGCGCACCGGTGCGGGGCCAAGGCCCTCGCGCAGCTTGATGCCGGCGGGCGAACGGGCTGTCGCGTGTTCATTCCCATCGAGTATCCATGTCGTCCTGTCTGAATCGCCAGGGGCCAGCCGTTGTCCTCTGAATCCGCGCTTCCTGAATCCGAAGACCCAGTCCTGGTCCGCCAGGAACGCGTGACCGCCTTCCGTGCCGGCGTCCATGCCATCGTGCCCGCCCTGATCGCCACGGCGACATGGGGGCTGGTCACCGGCGTGGCGATGGTCAAGTCCGGACTGACCGAATCCATGGCGCTCGCCATGACGCTGCTGCTGTACGCCGGTTCGGCCCAGCTCACCTCGTTACCCCTCATCGCCGCCGGTGCGCCGCTCTGGCTGATCTTTGCCGCCGGCTGCGTCGTGAACCTGCGCTTCATCATCTTCGGCGCGGCCTTGCAGCCGTATTTCCGCCACCTGTCCTGGCCCAAGCGCCTGGGGCTCGGCTATTTCACGACCGACATGGGCTTCGTGCTGTTCATGCCCCGTTTTGGCGACTCGGTCGAACGCGGCACGCGCGAGCAGCTCTGGTTCTTCCTGGGCTCCATCGTGCCGGGCTGGCTGGTCTGGCAGTCGTCGTCAATCGTGGGTATTTACCTGGGCGCGCAGGTCCCCACCGATTGGTCCCTGGATTTTGCCGCCGTGCTGGCGCTGCTGGCCATCACGGTGCCGCTGGCCAGCTCCAAGCCCATGCTGGTGTCCATGCTGGCGGCCGGCGTCGTCGCCTGGGTAGGGCAGGCAATGCCCCTGCGCCTCGGGCTGGCCGCAGCGGTCATCTCCGGAGTCATTGCCGGCATGTGGGCCGAACGCTTCTTCAAGGCACGTTCATGACGGATTGGTCCTGGGAACTCTACGTCTATTCGGCCATCCTGCTGCTTGCCCTGTGCAGCGTATTGACGCGCGCGGGCTTCATGCTGTTTGGCGACTACATTCCGTTGTCCGACAATGTGCGCCGCGCCTTGCGCTACGCACCCGCCGCGGCGCTGACGGCCATCGTGGTCCCGGACCTGCTGCCCTGGAAAGCCGGGCTCGGTCCGGTCTTCGACTACAAGCTGGTCGCGGGTCTGGTCGCCATATTGGTGTTCCTGCGCACGCGCAGCGCGGTACTGGTGATCGTGGTGGGCATGCTGGTGCTCTGGGGATTACGCTGGCTGGCCAGTTGACGGCCGCAATTCAAAGATTGCTTCGTCCATCTGGTGGACGGCTCGGGAGCTTTTTTCGCCTCGACGGGCGGTTCGATCGTGCGGCTGACCGGCCCTCAAACGGACCGTTTGACCGTGTGATAAGGCGGCTGCGCTAAAATTCATCAATCCACAGCAATCCGGGCCTGGTACTGCCCTCATAAGTATCGAATCCAGCATGGATGCCCCGATGCCTTATGTAGCAGTGCATGCAGCACTCTCGTTTTGTTCTTTTTCACTGGTCCCGGTACTTGCCTAACCCCTGATGACTGAAACCACTCAAACCGCAGCACCCACCGCTGACGCGCCCGCGCCCGCGCCGACGTTCGACGATTTCGGATTGCACCCTCTGTTGTTGCAGTCCATCGCCGAAACCGGCTACACCACCCCCACGCCCATCCAGGCGCAGGCCATTCCCGTTGTGGTGTCGGGTCGTGACGTCATGGGCGCCGCGCAGACCGGTACCGGCAAGACGGCGGCCTTCACGGTCCCGATCCTGCATCGCCTGATGCCGCTGGCCAACACCAGTGCCTCGCCCGCCCGGCATCCGGTGCGCGCGCTGATCCTGGCGCCCACGCGTGAACTGGCGGACCAGGTCTTCGAGAGCGTCAAGCGCTACAGCAAGAAGACGCCGCTGCGCTCGGCCGTCGTGTTCGGGGGCGTGGATATCGGTCCGCAGAAAGAAGCGCTGCGCCGCGGCTGCGAGGTGCTGGTCGCCACGCCGGGCCGCCTGCTCGACCACGTCGAACAAAAGAACGTGAACCTCAGCCAGGTCGGCATCCTGGTGCTGGACGAAGCGGACCGCATGCTCGACATGGGTTTCCTGCCGGATCTCGAACGCATCATCCGGCTGCTGCCCGCGCAGCGCCAGGGCCTGCTGTTCTCGGCCACGTTCAGCAACGAAATCCGCAAGCTGGGCCGTTCGTACCTGAACCAGCCTGTGGAAATCGAAGTGGCGGCGCGCAATGCCACTGCCACGACCATCACGCAGATCGCCTACAAGATGACCAGCGACGCCAAGCGTGCCGCCGTCGTGCATCTGGTGAAGTCGCGCGGCCTGAACCAGGTCATCGTTTTCTCGAACACCAAGATTGGCACCGCGCGTCTGGCGCGCGAACTGGAACGCGACGGCGTCAAGGCCGAATCGATCCACGGCGACAAGACCCAGGCCGATCGCATGAAAGCCCTGGAAGCCTTCAAGGCGGGCGAACTCGAAGTGCTGGTCGCGACCGACGTGGCCGCGCGCGGTCTGGACGTGGCGGGCGTGCCCTGCGTCATCAACTACGACCTGCCGTACAACGCCGAAGACTACGTGCACCGCATCGGCCGCACGGGCCGCGCGGGTGCGTCGGGCGAAGCCATTGCCCTGTTCACCGCCGACGAAGAGCGCTTCCTGCTCGACATCGAAAAGCTCATCAAGCGCGAAGTGCCGCGTGGCACGCTCGATGTGCCGGCCGACCTGATTGCGCGCAGCCATCGCCGCAGCGATGGCAGCTCGCATTCGCGCGAAGGGCGCGAGGGCGGCCGCGAAAGCCGAGGCGATCGCGGCGACCGCGGCCGTTCTTCGGACCGCCGATCCAGCCATCATGCCGGCGGCTCGCGCCAACCGGTGGATGACTTCTTCCTTAAGCCTTACGAGCCCTCGTCGGCTGCCGCGCCCGCCGACGAACAGGAGTCGCGCAGCAATGCGTCGCCGTCGTCGGCGCCCAAGCGCCAGCTTGCCGTCCTGCTCGGCGGTAGCCGCAAGCCCTGATCGCCCCGCGCGTCGATCCCAACAAAAACCCGCAAGGCCTTCTCAGGCGTTGCGGGTTTTTTGTTGGGCGCGCCCGCGATGTCAGGCGGCCAGCATTCGCGGCAGATCGGGCAGGGCGGTGTTCACGGCCGCGCTGTCTTCATTAAGGCTTTCCAGCAGGCGCTCGAGGTGGCCGATGTGCGGCAGCATGGGGCCGTAGAACACGACACGATCGCCGATCTGCACCAGCAGCGTGGGGAAGTTCTCGACGTCTACGTCGCCCAGCAATTCGGCGTGATCCTCGATGTCGACCCACGCAAAGACGTGTTGCGGCAACGCGCTGGCCAATGCCTGCAATTTGGGCTTGTATTCTTCGCAGGTGTCGCACCAGGCGGCGCAGAAACACGCGATGAGCCAGGCGTTGGGCGTGGCGCCCAGGCGCGTGCGCAGCGGGGCGAGATCAGTACCGGGGGTAAGCAGTGACATGTGAGCGGATTGGGGCGAGTTTGACTATCATACCCGGGTTGTTCACCCCTCAATTTGATTGCCATGACCGTTCTGCGTACTGATCCTCCCACCTCCGGGAACGGCCGCCTGGCCGGCGCCGGCGCGGGCGCCGTAAGCGTGGGGCAGGCGTTCAAGCGCGCGCTCGTGTCGCAGTGCCACCCGACCATGCTGTTCGCGGTGCTGCTGCCTTTTCTCATTGCGCTCGTTGGCGCCATCCTGCTGCTCTGGTTTTTCTGGACGCCGCTGAACGATTGGCTGCGTGCCGAGGTGTCGCAATGGGACCTCGTCAATCGCGTCGACCAATGGTTCATCGCGGTCGGCATTTTTTCGCTCAAGATCTGGCTGATTCCGATCATTGCCGCGGCCATCCTGCTGCCGGTGTCCGGCATCCTGGGGCTGGCCATCGCGGCCGTCTTCGTCATGCCATTGGTGCTGCGCCACGTCGGCCAGCGTGAATACGCCACCGTGGGCCGGCGCGGCAAGTTCTCCACCGCGGTCAGCGTGTGGAACGCCGTGTGGGTTTCCGTGGCGTTCGCCGCCGGCTGGCTGCTGACGCTGCCGCTCTGGCTGGTGCCGCCCATGGCCATCGTGCTGTCGATCTTCTGGTGGGCCTTCGCGTTTTCGCGAATGATGCGCGTGGACGCAATCGTCGAACACGCCAGCCCGGACGAACGCAAACTGATCCTCGAACGCAACAACGGCGGCTTCTGGACCATCGGTCTTATTTGCTCGCTGTTGAACCTGCTGCCGCCCGCGTGGATTATCCTGCCGGTGTTTTCCGCGCTGGTCTACGCGCACTACGGCCTGGAAGCCCTCAAGCGCCTGCGGCAGGACCGCGTCATCGACGTCTGACCGGCGTCTTTTCTCACCAATGGAATCGGACATGGCTGCAGAATCCACCGCCCGCCGTATCGGCCTCATCATCGTCGGCGATGAAATCCTGTCGGGACGGCGCCAGGACAAGCATTTTTCGAAGATCGTCGAGATGCTCGGCGCGCGCGGCATGCACCTGAGCTGGGCCGAATTCCTGCCTGACGAGCGCGACCGTCTGATGGACGCCTACAAGCGCAGCTTCGCCACGGGCGACGTCGTGTTTTCGTGTGGCGGCATCGGAGGCACCCCCGACGACCATACCCGCCAGGCCGCGGCCGCCGCGCTTGGCCTGCCGCTGGCGCTGCATCCCGAAGCCGAGGAAGCCATCGCGCTGCGCACACGCGAAATGGCGGAAAAAGGGCAAGGCACCGCCGACATGAGTGCGCCGGAAAACCAGCAGCGGCTGCAGATGGGCATGTTCCCCGAAGGCTGCGAGATCGTCCCCAATCCGTACAACCGCATTCCCGGTTTCTTCATCAAGGACCACACCTTCGTGCCGGGCTTTCCCGTGATGGCGTGGCCCATGCTGGAATGGACGCTCGACAGCCGGTATCGTGCGTTGCAGCATGTTCGCGCACACGTCGAGCATTCCTTCCTGGTTTTCAGCATGCCGGAATCGCGCATCACGCCGTCGATGGTCACCGTGGAAAGCCGTTGGCCCGACGTGCGCGCGTTCAGTCTGCCCAGCGTCGGCGAGGCGGGCGGCACGCCCCATATCGAGCTTGGCGTAAAGGGCGAACCCGAGGCAGCCGCAGCGGCGCTCGAGTTCCTGCGGGCCGAAGTTCTGCGCCTGGGCGGCAAGCTGGCACCCCCGGCGGCGGCCTGATTTGCGCGCCGGCGGGGTGCCGCCGGTGACGCCCGCCGCTCAAATACTGATTGCCAAACCGGCTGGTAAATTTCACAATACGGGATAAGAACTGTTTGCTGCATTGCCGCAACGCGTGTCTTGCGCGGTGGCACCAGCCCAAAATTCCATGGCCCGTCTTCCCACCCCTCGCAATCCGCTGGACGCCGAAACCGAAGGCGCTTCCGCCCATCCGATCGCCATTCAGGTCATCGAACGCGCGATGCGTCTGCTCGACGCCCTGGCCGCGCAACCGGATCCCGTCACGCTCAAAGAGCTCTCGGCCACCACCGGTCTGCACGCGTCCACCGCCCACCGCATCCTGAACGACCTGGTCGTCGGCCGCTATGTCGAGCGGGTCGACAACGGCCTGTATCAGTTGGGCATGCGCCTGCTGGAGCTGGGATCGCTGGTAAAGGGGCGTCTGAACGTGCGCGAGGCCGCCATTCCCGCCATGCGGTCACTTCACAAGCTGACGGGGCAGACCATCAATCTTTCCGTGCAGCAGGGTGACGAGATCGTCTACATCGACCGCGCCTGGAGCGAACGCTCCGGCATGCAGGTGGTGCGGGCCATCGGCGGCCGCGCGCCGCTGCATCTCACGTCCACCGGCAAACTGTTTCTTTCCACCGGTGACACCCGCCAAGTGCGCGCCTATGCGCTGCGCACGGGGCTGGCCGGCCATACGCGCAACAGCCTTACCGACCTGGACAAGCTGGAACGGGAACTGGCCCTGGTGCGCCGCCACGGCTACGCCCGCGACAACGAAGAGCTGGAACTGGGTGTCCGCTGCATCGCGGCCGGCATCTTTGACGATACCGGCAAGCTGGTGGCGGGGCTCTCCATCTCGGCGCCCGCCGAACGCCTGCAGGACGACTGGATCAAGGCCCTGGTTGAAACCGCCGGCAGCATTTCCGAAGCCCTGGGCTACGAGCCCTCGGTTTCGTCGGGCTTCAATGGCCTGGGCCTGGCGGCCGAAGCCATGCGGCCATAGCCTGGCGGACACTGCAAAAAAGAAGCCCCGTGAAGGGGCTTCTTGTTTTAGGCCGCTTGAAGCAGAGTTATTGAAGCAGGCTTATTGCTTTTCGATGCCGGCCTTCTTGAACAGCTCGGCCCACTGCGGGACCTGCTGTTTGACCTTGGCGGTCAGCGCGTCCGGATTGGCTTCCGACGTCAGCACGGTGGCGCCGAGTTGCTTCATGCGCTCCTGGAACTTGGGGTCGGCCAGGCCGGCCTGCAGGCTCTTGACCAGCTTGTCCACGACGGGCTTGGGCGTGCCCTTCGGCACCCACATGCCATGCCAGATACCCACTTCAAAGCCCTTGTAGCCGGACTCGTCCATGGTCGGCAGCTTGGGCAGCGTGGGAACGCGCTTCAGGCTGGTCACGGCGTAGGCCTTCACCTTGCCGCCTTCGATCTGCTGCGTGGTGTTGGTGGTCTGGTCGCACATCAGATCGACCTGCTTGCCCAGCAGGTCGTTCATGGCGGGGGCGGTGCCCTTGTACGGGATGGTCAGCAGTTGCACGCCCAGGGCTTCGACCAGCATCGTGCCGCACAGGTGGCTGGCGGCACCGATGCCGGCGTTGGCGAGCGACACCTTGTCCTTGTTCTTTTTGACGTAATCAGCCAGTTCGGCGATGGTGTTGGGCGGGAAGTCCGAGCGGGCGACGATGGTCATCGGCACGTCGACCACCAGGCCGACCGGCTCAAAGCTGGTGAAGGGGTCGTATCCCGGATTCTTGTACAGCGAGGGGGCGGTCGAGAAGCCGGCGTGCATCAGCAGGATGGAATAGCCGTCCGGCTGGGCGCGGGCGACCTGGGTGGTGCCGATGGTGCCGCCGGCGCCGCCCTTGTTTTCGACGACGACCGTCTGGCCCAGGCTGGGCCGCATGGCTTCCGCAAGGGAGCGGGCGACGTTGTCCGTCGGGCCGCCTGCCGCGAACGGCACCACCATGTTGATGGGGCGTTCCGGGTATTCCGCGTGCGCGGCGCCGGCCGCGAACAGGGCACCGGCCGCGAGCAGGGCCGAAAGCGTGCGGGGAATGAAAGTCATGAGGTCTCCGATTGCAGGGTTTTGCTTGCTGCGATTAGTTATCTTTCGCTGACATATCATTGGTATTTGTCTGTCATCAGCGTGAAAACAGTGTAGAAAAGAATTGATACCGCGTCATGTCCGGTATTTCCCGAGTTCCGGCAAGTCCTTGAGCAGAATCAAGCCTTGGCAGGCGCGTGCACCGATAAAGTGCAAACACTTGTTGCGCCGCACAAAAACTGCTTGACAAGTTTTTTACCGAGTCTAGAATGGCATTTGTGCAGTGCATCAAACGGGCCGGCGGTAGCTTGTAGTACCAGTTTCCGCGCACGTTTTTTATTTCGTCGCAGACAACCATCCTTATTGCCGGACAACCTCCGGCTACCCTGAGAGGAGCATTCTATGAGCGCAATTCCGCAACAAGTTCTGGACCGTCAAAAGGCCAGCATCAACACCATCGTGGCTGCCCAGACGGCCGTCTTCGCCGGCTTCGAAAAGCTGGTTGAGCTGAACCTGAAGGTCGTGCGTGCCACCCTGGACGAAGTCGCCCAGAAGTCGCAGCAAGCCGCTGAAGTCAAGGATCCGCAGGAAGCCGCCGCGTTCGCGTCGGGCCTGCTGCAACCGGGCGCCGAAAAGGCCCTGGCCTACACCAAGCACGTGTATGACATCGTTGCTGGCGTGCAAGGCAGCCTGGTCAAGCTGACCGAAGAACAGATCGCCGAAAGCCAGCAACAGCTGAGCGAAGCCGTCGACCAGTTCTCCAAGAACGCCCCGACCGGCTCCGAAAGCGCCGTTGCCCTGATCAAGTCCTCGTTGGCCACCGCGAACAGCGCCTACGATTCGATGACCAAGGCCGCCAAGCAGGCCGCTGAAGTCGCCGAGTCGAACCTGAACGCCGCCGCCAACGCGACCTTCAAGGCCGCCACGGACGCCGCTGACGCCGCCACCAAGGTTGCCGGCCGCAGCCGCCGCAGCGCCTAAGTATTTGGCGCACGGTGCTGCGCAAAGCGCAGTAATGTAGTACTGTTGAGTGACAGAGCAGAGCTGGAATTAGGGCCACCCACAGGGTGGCCCCTTTTTTTGCCTGCGATTTTGGCTTTATATGCCGATCAGCGAGGCGCCACGGCGCGCACGCATTCGCCGACCAGGCCGGGGCCGCGGTAGATGAGGCCCGTGTAGAGCTGCACCGCGTCGGCGCCGGCTTCCATCTTTTCGCAGGCCTCCTGGCCAGACAGCACGCCGCCCACGCCGATGATGGCCAGGCTGTTGCCCAGCCGTTCCTTCAGGCGGCGTATCACCGCCAGCGACAGTTGATGCACGGGGGCGCCGGACAGACCACCTGCCTCTTCCGAGTGGGCCAGACCCTTCACCGCGTCGCGCGACAGCGTGGTGTTGGTGGCGATGACGCCGTCAATGCCGTGGCGCGGCAGGATTTCGGCGATGGCGTCGATCTCTTCCTGCGACAAATCCGGTGCGATCTTCACCGCCATCGGGACTCGGCGCTGATGCTGGTCTTCCAGGGCGCGGCGCTTGTCGGCCAACCGCGCCAGCAGGGCAGAGAGCTCGTCGCCGCTTTGCAGGGCGCGCAGGTTCTTGGTATTTGGCGACGAAATGTTCACGGTGACATAGTCGGCATGCGGGTACACGCCGTCCAGGCCGATCAGGTAGTCGTCGGCGGCCCGTTCGATGGGCGTGTCCGCGTTCTTGCCGATGTTCAGGCCCAGGATCCCGCCTTGCTTGCGCCACGTGCTGCGCTGCACATTGGCCAGGAACGCATCCAGTCCCTGGTTGTTGAATCCCAGCCGGTTGATCAGCGCATTGGCGCGCGGCAGGCGGAACATGCGGGGCTTGGGATTGCCGGGCTGCGCGCGCGGCGTGACCGTGCCGACCTCGATGAAGCCAAAGCCCAGGTTGCCCAGCGCGTCGATATAGGCGCCGTTCTTGTCCAGGCCGGCGGCCAACCCGATCGGGTTGGCCATCTGCATCCCCATCAGCGTGCAGGGCGCCTTGGGCTGCGCGTGCATGAGCTTGCGCGTGGCGCCGCATTCGTAGGCGCGCTGCAGGCCCGACAAAGTGACTTCGTGGGCGGTTTCCGCGTCCATGGCGAACAGCGCCGGGCGGGCCAGGGGGTAGGCGTGGAAGAGAATAGACATGGGGCGGGATTGTAGAGCGATTTGATCCGTCCCCACCGATCCCGATCGACGCCGAAGCGGATTCAGAGGGGCGGACGCTCCGGACTGTCGCGCCATTCCCCGTCGACCAGGAACTGCGCTGGACGGAAGGCGGATTTGTAGGACATCTTGCGGCTATCGGCGATCCAGTAGCCCAGATACAGCCACGGCAGGTTCAGTGCGCGGCACTGTTCGACCTGCCACAGAATGCTGTACGTGCCGAGACCATCGGCGATGTCCGGGTCGTAGAACGTGTAGACCGAGGACAGGCCGTCGTCCAGCACGTCGATGATGGAGACCATCACCAGCACGCCCTCGGCGTTGCGGAACTCGACCAGCCGGGTGTTGACGCGGCTGGTCAGCAGGAACTGGGCGTATTGCGTGCGGCTGTCTTCGTCCATGCCGCCGCCCGGATGCCGGCCCTGCTGGTAACGGGTGTAGAGCCGGTAGTGTTCGGGCGACCACGCCAGCTCCGCCACGAACGACTGCAGATACTGATGGTCGCGCCACGCGCGGCGCTGGCTGCGGTTGGGGGCGAAGCCGGCCGTATCTACCCGCACGGGAATGCAGGCCTGGCAACTGTCGCAATGGGGACGGTAGGTAAAGAGACCGCTGCGGCGAAAGCCTTGTTCCACCAGTTGGGAATACGTGCCCGCGTTGATCAGATGCCCGGGCGCGGCGACCTGCGACCGGGCCTGGCGACCCGGCAGATAGCTGCAAGGGTAGGGGGCCGTTGCATAAAACTGCAGCGTGGAGAAGGGGAGTTCTTTCAGCTGGCTCATTGGAGCTGGCTCATGGGAGCGGGCGTATCGGATATCCCGCGTGAAAGCGGCAAACCCGGGACGGGAGTGGCTCAATATTAACGCTTAACGCAGGCTGCAATCCGTCCCCTAGGGTGTATCCGGATGCAGCTGTCCACGCGTGTCCAGCCGGCCGCGCGACCAGGGAATGCCGGGCTGTTGGGTGGCTTGGCGGACGTGCCGCAGAAAGCGTTCCCGAGGCACGGGAGCAGCGCCCATGCTGGCCAGATGGCGCGTCTGCTGCTGGCAGTCGATCCATTCGACGCCCTGCGCATCCAGGTAGCGAACCAGATGCGCCAGCGCGATCTTCGACGCATTCGGGACGCGGGTGAACATGGATTCGCCGAAGAACATGCGGCCGAGGCTGATGCCGTACAACCCGCCCGCCAATTCGCCGTCGATCCAGGTTTCGATGCTGTGCACGACGCCGGCGTCGTGCCATTGCCGGTAGGCCTCCTGCATGGCTGCGGTGATCCAGGTGCCCGGCTGGCCCTCGCGCGGCGCCGCGCACGCGGTCATTACCTGCGGAAATACGGTGTCGACCCGCACCTGTACGCTGGGCGTCGCTTCGTATTCCCGCGCGGCGATCTGGCGGAGCAGCTTGCGCAGCGAGTGCGACGGCGCGAAGTCCTTCACGGGCAGCACCATGCGCGGATCGGGACTCCACCAGAGTACGGGCTCGCCTTCCGAGTACCAGGGAAAGATGCCGTTGGAATAGGCCTGGGTCAGGCGTTCCAGCGACAGGTCTGCGCCCGCGGCCAGCAGGCCGTCCGGATCCGTCAGCGCAAATTCCGCAGGCGGAAACGGGGTGTCGGCGGCAAGCCAGGGCAGTTTCAACGGTGGGATTCTAAGGTGTAGTGATGCGGGCCGAAGGTGCCGCGTTTGCGGTCTTCGAAGAACAGGCGCAGGGTGCTGGCGACGGTGCGAAACGCCAGATCGTCCCAGGGAATCTCGGCTTCGTCGTACCAGCGGGCTTCCAGGCTTTCCGGGCCGGGGTCCAGTTCGGGACCCATCGCCTGGGCCAGGTAGAACACGTGCACCTGCTCGATCTGCGGAACGTCGATGATGGTGTAGATGTCGCCCAACTGGATCTTGGCGCCGGATTCTTCCAGCGTCTCACGGGCCGCGCCTTGCGCCGTGCTCTCGCCGAGTTCCATGAAGCCGGCGGGCAGGGTCCACGTGTTGTAGCGGGGTTCGATGGCGCGCAGGCAGAGCAGCACGCGGTTTTCCCACACGGGCACGGTGCCGACCACCAACCGCGGGTTCTGGTAATGAATCGCCCCGCAGTGATCGCAGATGTCGCGCTCGCGGTTGTCGCCTTCCGGCACGCGGCGGTTTACCGGCGAGCCGCACTGGCTGCAAAAGTGGGAACGGCGCGGGGCGGGGAAGTATTCGAGGGGCGATTTGGCGGTCATGGGTACGATTCTAACGGCTGCGGCGGGTCGTGGCGCGCCGGGCCGGCGGGGTGGGCGTGGGGCTGCCGAACCGCGCTTCCAGGTGCTCGACGAACGACCGCACCTTGGGCGACAGAAAGCGGCGGTGCGGATAGACGGCGACCATGGAGATCGGCGTGTGGGCATAGCCGGTCAGGAGCGCGGTCAAACGGCCGGCGCGTATGTCGTCTCCGACCAGGAATTCCGGCTGCAGGATGATGCCGTGGCCGGCCAGCGCGGCGGTACGCAGCACGTCGCCGTTATTGGCCCGCAGCGCCGCGTTCACGCGCACCAGATGCGTCACGCCGTCTTTCTCGAAATGCCATTCGTTGCCCGTGCTGGCATAGGCGTAGTGCAGGCAGCGATGCTGCTTCAGGTCTTCCGGCACGGCGGGCGAGCCGTGGCGTTTCAGGTACGTGGGCGCCGCGCAGACCAGCAGTTGCTGCGGCGCCAGGGGCCTGGCCACTAGTGACGAATCCACCAGCGGGCCGATGCGCACCGCGACGTCGTAGCCGTCCTCGACCAGATCAACCACGCGATCGTTCAGGTCCAGATCGATCACCACGTCCGGATAACGCTGCAGGTATTCGGCGATGGCCGGCCCCAGATGCAGGATGCCGAAGGACACGGGCGCGCTGACCCGCAACCGTCCGCTGGGCCGCTGGCCTTCGGCCTGCAGCGACAGCTCCAAGTCGGAGACTTCCGCCAGAATGGGCCGGACCCGTTCGTAGAAGGCGCGCCCGGCGTCAGTCATGCTGAGCTTTCGGGTGGTGCGATTCAGCAGCCGTACGCCGTACTTCTGCTCTAGATACGCGATCTGCCGCGTCACCACGGATCGCGCCTGACCCATCTTGTCGGCAGCCGCCGCAAATGAGCCCAGTTCCACGACCTTGGCATAGGTCTGCATGGCGGTATGGGTGTCCAAGATTGTTTCCTATCGAGGAACAATAATTTGCAATTCTGCATGTTTATCTTTGTTTTTGGAATCGCAAGAATACGGCCCATGAAGAATCTGCCCGTTCCGGACGATTCGCATTTCTGCACAAGGATGACTGCAATGATTGATTCCCGTACCGCGCCGTATGCCGCGCTGCTCCTGCGCGTGGCGCTGGGCGTGATGTTCCTGGCCCATGGCCTGACCAAGCTGCTGGTGTTCACGCTTCCCGGCACCGCGCAGTTTTTCGCCAAGATCGGCTTTGCAAGCTGGCTGGCCTATCCCGTCACGTTCTTCGAAGTGGCCGGCGGCATCCTGCTGATCCTGGGCGTGGTGCCGCGCTGGGTGGCTGCGATTGCCGTGGTGCAGCTCTTTGTGGCCTCGACGGTCCACTTCGGCAATGGCTGGGGTTTCGGCAATCCGGGTGGCGGCTGGGAATATCCGATCTTCCTGACGGTGGCGGCTGCCGTGCTGGCGCTGCTGGGCGACGGCAAGTTCGCGCTGGTCAAAAGCGGCCGCCGCTGACCGCTCCGCGCATCACACTGTTGACCGGGCCGGACGTGGCCTGCGCGAGGGCGGGGCCATAGAATGGCCTCGCCCTTTTTCACTTATTACTGGAGTCGCTATGTCACGGCCTGTGTTCATGCGCGCGTTTGCTGCACTGCTATTTTCCGCCCTGGCCTGCACCGTTCAAGCCTCCCCTGAGCAGGAAGCCGCCAACAAGGCGGCCGTGCTGGCGTTCTATGAAAAAGGCCTGAACCAGAAAGACGCGGACGCCGCGCTCGAGTACGTGGGCGATCGCTATGTGCAGCACAATCCCAACGCGGCGGACGGCCCGGAAGGCTTCCGGCAATTCATCGCATTCCTGCGCGACAAATATCCCGCCTCGCATAGCGAAATCAAGCGTGTGTTCACTGACGGCGATTACGTCATCCTGCATGTCCACGCGGTGCGCGAGCCGGGCACGCGCGGCAACGCCATCATTGACATCTTTCGCCTGGAAGGCGGCAAGATCGTCGAGCATTGGGACGCCGTGCAACCCATCCCCGAGAAAGCCGCAAACGGCAACGGGATGTTCTGAGTTCGCGCTGACCCGTCAGGCCGCGGGGGCGTGCGGGGCGGGGTCGAATCCCAGGCGCGCGGCGATGTCTGCCTGCGCGATTGCGTGCAGCGGCGCGGCCGCGTACACGTCAGGCCAGACGGCCGTAATCGAATGGCTAGCCGCCAGTTCGGCCAGCGCGTCCATCAGCGGGGCACCAGCTTGCGTCCGCATCATCTCCAGCAGCGGCTGCAAATCGCGGTCCAGCACGATGCCGGCGCCCATCGGCGTCGATGCGTAGAGCTGGCCTTCATCATCCAGCCACCACGCGCTGACCGCGTCGACGGACGCGTCCGTGTGCGTGATGAGGCTGCGATTGTCATCGGCAAGCCGCAACACAAAGGGCGCCGCGTCCAGGCGCACGAATACCCGCTGCGGGCCGTTCTGGAAAAACCAGCGGCCCGCATCATCGCGCTCGTAGTTGCGGCTGATGAACTCCAGGATCTGCGTATTGGTGATCGGCTCGCCCGGCCCGCCGTCATTGGCCTGGCCTTGCGGATGAAGACGCCAGCGGCCGCGCGCATCCAGCGACAGCCATCCGTAGACGGCCGGCACATTCGGCCAGCGGGCGAGGGCGTCCTTTACCGATTGATCCATGGTCTCAGGGGCGGATGACGATCGTGGGCGAGATGACGATGCCAGGTTGCACCGGCATCACCGGTACCGCCACGGGTTGCGGCGCGTAGCCATAAGCATAGTCGTCACGGCATTTGCGCTTTTCGCTGTAGTCGCCATTGCGCTTCCACTTGCGTTCGACCTTGCAGGCGCCATCCCAATACTTTTCCTTGTACTCGCCGCCCTTGTGGCGGTGGTGATGGTGCTTGTCGTGCGCCTCCGCGGCAAGGGGCGCAAGTGCGATCAACGCGGCGGCGGACAGGCTCAGGAAAGCGGGGCGGGTAGCAAAGCGGCGCGGCTGCGATTCCGGGATGTTGTGCATGGACTCATCGTTCAAATGAAAACGGGGTCACCATAACAATCATCCGGCTGACCGGGCGTAGGGATGGGTAACGAGATGCAGGGGAGAGGGGAAAAGATGCTGGAGGCGCAAGCCGGAATCGAACCGACGTACACGGATTTGCAATCCGCTGCATAACCACTCTGCCATTGCGCCAGCACTTGCAAGAAAAAAGGAAGCGCGGTGTGGGCCGATGCTTCCTCTTTGTATTTGGAGCGGGAGACGAGTCTCGAACTCGCGACCTCAACCTTGGCAAGGTTGCGCTCTACCAACTGAGCTACTCCCGCGGGGGTACTGCTTTGCTGCTGTATTACTGCTATTCACTTATTTTGATGAATGCCTGTTTTGGTATCAGGGCTGTTCACCAAAGACAGCGATTGTACATGCTTTTAAGGGTCTTTGCACTGCAGACCGAAATCTGGAGCGGGAGACGAGTCTCGAACTCGCGACCTCAACCTTGGCAAGGTTGCGCTCTACCAACTGAGCTACTCCCGCATTTGCATACTGCCCTAGTCGCTGATGGCCCGTTTGGATCTTGACGATTCCGGCGGCTGTGCGATCAGCGAGGCGAGAGTATACATTAATTTTTTCATCCCTCAAGCCGGTCCGTGTGTACGGCAAGGCTTGGCCTTCAGGCATGAAAAAAGGGCCTTTCGGCCCTTGCTTTCAACGATCTGCAGAATTGAAAAACGCTGCACATCAAAATCTGGAGCGGGAGACGAGTCTCGAACTCGCGACCTCAACCTTGGCAAGGTTGCGCTCTACCAACTGAGCTACTCCCGCATTGGTTCCGCAAACTGCTCAGAACCGCTTTTCTTATTCACTCTGATCAACTTGGTTATCGATCAGAAGGCGCGCAGTCTAGCACGATTTTTTGAGCTTGTCCTGAGCCGGTCTTGCTGGCTGTGATTTGAACTTCAAATCGGGTCAAGCACTCAATCAAGTAAACTGAGCGAAGACAGAAACTATAGCACACCACGTAGCACCCATGTCAAATTCCTTCGCCGGCCCCGCGCCCGATTCCTTGTCTCCGGCCGTGCAGGACCTCACCCGCCTGAATACGCTGGGACTCGCATCCCGGTCCGACGCGTTCGTCGCGGTGCGCGATCCGGCGCAATTGCCTGCCTTGTCGGCGCTCGCGCAAGCGGCGCCGTCGCTGCTGGTGCTGGGCGGAGGCAGCAACGTGGTGCTGCCTGAGCGCGTGCCGGGCCTGGTCGCTCGTGTGGCTTTCCAGGGCGTGCGCCTCGTGGAAGCGCGGCCCGACGCTTGGATCGTCGAAGCCGCGGGCGGCGAGAGCTGGCACGGTTTTGTGTCGGCGTGCGTGGCGCAGGGCTGGGACGGCCTCGAGAACCTGGCGTTGATTCCCGGTACGGTGGGCGCCTCGCCCGTGCAGAACATCGGCGCGTACGGCGTCGAGCTGCAGGAACGCTTTCATGGCCTGACGGCGTGGGATGTGCGCAAGGCGCGCTTTGTTGAGATGCAGGCGGCCGATTGCCGGTTTTCGTACCGCGACAGCACGTTCAAGCATGACGAGCCCGGCCGCTGGATCATCGTGAGCGTACGCTTCGCGTTGCCGCGGCCCTGGCGGCCGGTGCTGGAATATCCCGATCTGCAACGTCATGCGCGGCTGGCGGCCGGATCGCCCCGCGCGCGCGACGTGTTCGAGGCGGTCTGCGAGATCCGGCGCGCCAAGCTGCCGGACCCCGCCGTCACCGGCAATGCGGGCAGCTTCTTCAAGAATCCGATCGTGCCGGCTGCGCAGCGCGACGCGCTGGCGGCGCGCTTTCCCGGCCTCGTGTCGTATCCGCAGTCTGATGGCCGCCACAAGCTGGCTGCCGGCTGGCTGATCGACCAATGCGGCTGGAAGGGCAAGGCGCTGGGCGCAGCTGGCGTGCACGATCGCCAGGCGCTCGTGCTGATCAACCGCGGTGGCGCCACGGCCGCGGACATCATGGGCCTGGCGCGCGCGGTGCAGGACGCCGTGGCTGAGCGCTATGGCGTGCGGCTGGAGCCCGAACCCGTCGTGGTGTGACCGGCCGGGCCTGAAGAACGGCAGGAACACGGCATGAAAAAAAGGACCCCGAGGGGTCCTTTGTTTTTGGCGCCGTGGATTGGATCAGAGTCCCAGCACGGACTGCATGTCGTACAGGCCGTTGGTCTTGCCTTCCAGGAAACGCGCGGCGCGCAGCGCGCCTTCCGCGTAGGTCGCGCGGCTGGACGAGCGGTGCGTGATCTCGATGCGCTCGCCGATGCCGCAGAACGACACGGTGTGGTCGCCGACGATGTCGCCGCCGCGCAGCACCGAAAAGCCGATGGTGCCGGGTTTGCGCACGCCGGTGTCGCCGTGGCGGCTCCAGGTGGCGACATCGGGCAGCGCGACGTCCCAGGCGGAAGCAATGGTCTCGCCCATCTTCAGAGCGGTGCCCGACGGCGCATCGACCTTGTTGCGATGATGCGCTTCGAACACTTCGACGTCATAGCCGGCGTTCAGGATGCGGGCCGCCATGTCCAGCAGCTTGAGCGTGGCATTGACGCCCACGCTCATGTTGGGGGCGAACACGATGGCCGTCTTTTGCGCAGCGACTTCGATCGCGGCGCGGCCATTGTCGTCAAAACCGGTCGTGCCAATGACGGCTTTCACGCCGTGTTTGACGCAGGCTTCCAGGTGCTTGAGCGTGCCTTCGGGGCGGGTGAAGTCGATCAGGCAATCGGCGCCGGCAAGGGCGTCCAGATCGTCCGTGATGGCCACGCCCGTCTGCTTGCCCAGCGTGGCGCCGGCATCGCGGCCCAGCGAGGCGGAGCCCGGAAGGTCCAGCGCAACGGCCAGTTCCAGGCCATCGGCCTTGAGAATGGCCTCGATCAACATCTGGCCCATGCGGCCGTTGGCGCCGGCAATAGCAATACGCATAAAAAATCCTTGGATTTAGAGCAGCGGCTCGGGCGCGTTGCCCGGCTGGCCCGGATACTGGTTGAGCGGGCTGACGGGCGCATCGGCGTCGCGCTTCTGTTCGTCCTGCTCTTCCTTGACGCGGGTCTCGTCCTGATCCAGGCGCTTGTCGGTCTTTTCGTCGGAAATGGCGTCCGGCGTGTTGATCTGGTAGGGCTGCAGGTCAGGCTGCTTGTCGCCTTCCCAGCGCACGAGGCGGTCGTTTTCGAACCAGACGGTGAATTTGCGCTCTTGCGAGTTGCCGTAACCGGGCTTGAAATAGTACGGGTAGTCCCAGCGGTTGGCGTGCAGCACGCTGGTGAGCGTGGGGCTGCCGAGCGCGAAACGGACTTGTTCGCGGGTCATGCCGGGCTGGAGCAGTGCAACCTGTTCCTGCGTGATCCAGTTACCCTGCTGGACCGGAGCTTTGTACGGAAAGCCCCATTTGTTCGAGGTGCAGCCCGCCAAGGCGACGGCCAGGGCGGCGACGGCCAAACCGGTCTTCAGAGAGCGGGAGGGAATACGTGCAAACATGGACACTACGCGCCCCTATTATTTGGAAGCAAGCAAAACCGTTATCATAAAGGTTTCATAAGGATAGTTCCGCCAGGCGGCATGAATTCGGCGAGCCGGCTTGCGGTGACCCCAGTCCTTGCCCATGCCAACGCGGACGGAGAGCGATTACACCATGAGCGACCAAAGCGAACTGAAAAACATGGGTTTGAAGGCGACTTTTCCTCGCCTGAAGATTCTTGATATTTTCCGCAAATCGGGTGAGCGGCACCTGAGCGCCGAAGACGTCTACCGCGCCCTCATCGGCGAAAACGTCGAAATCGGCCTGGCTACCGTCTACCGCGTGCTGACCCAGTTCGAGCAAGCCGGCATTCTGGCACGCAGCCAGTTCGACAGCGGCAAGGCCGTTTTCGAGCTGAATGACGGCGACCACCACGACCACCTCATCTGCACCAATTGCGGAAAGGTTGTCGAGTTCTCGGATCCCGAGATCGAAAAGCGCCAGCAGAAGATCGCCAAAGACAACTCCTTCGCGCTGGAAAGCCACGCGATGGTGCTGTACGGCGTCTGCGGTAGCTGCCTCAAGGGCCGTTAAGCCCGGCTTGGCAGGCTAAGCGGCCGGCGCCTCCGGCGGCTTAGCCGAAAACAAAAGCCCCTTCAGATTGAAGGGGCTTTTTGCGTCTTGCGCTGGCGCATCGGTCAAACGATGCGCAACGTGGCGCCAGACTCAGGACGCGGTCTGCCCGAACCCTTCCAGCATTTCGCGCGCGTGTTCGCGGGTGGTCGCAGTCAGCGTCATGCCGCCCAGCATTCGTGCGATTTCCTCGACGCGGGCTTGGGCGTCCAGCGGTTCGATGCTGGAGCGCGTGGTGCCACGGGATTCGGCCTTGCTGACCAGGAACTGGTTGTTGGCGCAGGCCGCGACCTGGGGCAGGTGAGTGACGCACAGGACCTGATGGCGTTCGCCCAGTTCGCGCAGCAGCTTGCCGACGGATTCGGCGACTGCGCCGCCCACGCCGCTGTCGACTTCGTCGAAGATCAGCGTGGGGACGCGCGCCGCGCGGCTTGCGATGACCGACAGCGCCAGCGAGATGCGGGACAGTTCGCCGCCGGAGGCGACCTTGGCCAGCGGACGCGGGGTGGTGCCGGCGTGCCCGGCCACCAGGAATTCGACCTGTTCGCTGCCGTGCGCGGAAGGCGCGGACGGCGCGAGTGTCGGTTCGAAGCGGCCGCCCTGCATCGCGAGCGTCTGCATGGCCTGCGTGACCTGCTTGCCCAGATCCTTGGCGATCTTGCGGCGCGCGTTCGTGAGCTTGGCGGCGACCGCGTCGTATTGCGCTTGCGCCGTGGTGGCCTGGGCGCGCAGCGCGTCGATGTCGCCGGCGGCCTGCAGGGCCGCCAGCTCCGAATGCAGGGATTCCCGCAATTCGCACAACGCATCGGGTTCGGTGCGGAACTTGCGGGCGGTCTCAAACACCAGCCCAAGACGTGCTTCCACGTCCGCAAGCCGCTTCGGGTCGAGTTCGACCCGGCTGACGTAGTTGTTCAGGTCGGACACAGCCTCGCTGATGGCGATGCGGGCCGATTCCAGTTCGTCATGGACGCCCTTCAAGCCCGGATCGTGCCGCAGCATCTGCTGCAGGCGCTGGTTCGCGGCGGTCAACCGGTGATGCGCCGAGTCGCCTTCGCCGTCCAGCGTTTCAAGAATTTGCGAGGCCCCGTCCAGCAGCGACTGCGAATGCGACAGGCGCGTGTGCTCGGATTGCAGGGCTTCCCATTCGTCCGGTCCGAGGTTGAGCTGGTCGAGCTCATTGACCCGCCATTGCAGGCTTTCGCGTTCCGACGCCAGGCTTTCGGCGTCTTTTTCGGCGGATTCCAATTGGCGCGCCAGGGCGCGCCATTGCTTCCACGCCTGGCCGACGGCGTGACGCAGGTCGCCATGGCCGCCGTGCGCGTCGAGCAGGTCGCGCTGGGCGTCGGGACGCATCAGGCTCTGGTGCGCGTGTTGGCCGTGGATGTCGACAAGGCTGTCGCCAAGTTCGCGCAGTTGCGCCACGGTGGCCGGCGTGCCGTTGATGTAGGCGCGGCTGCGCCCTTGCGCGTCGATGACACGCCGCAGTGAGAGTTCGTCGTCGGCGTCGATCTCGCGTTCGGCCAGCCACGCATGCAGGGCCTTCGGGGTGTCGAATACGGCGGTGATGTCGGCGCGGGCCGCGCCTTCGCGCAACATGCTGGCGTCGCCGCGCTCGCCAAGGGTGAGCGCCAGCGCATCGACCAGGATGGATTTGCCGGCGCCGGTTTCGCCCGAAAAGACGGTGAAGCCGGGACCGAAATGGATTTCGGTCTGTTCGACGATGACGAAGTCGCGGATGTGCAGGGTGCGCAGCATGTCGGGGCGCTAATTACTCTACGTTGTCGGAGGCTTCGGGCATCAGGTTCCAGTGCAGCTTGCGGCGCAGGGTGGAGAAGAAACTGTAGCCTTCGGGATGCACGAATCGGATGGTATAGGGCGCGCGCTGCACGACGATGCGGTCGCCCGGTTGCAGGTCGGACCAAGTCTGCATGTCGAAGTGCACGCTGGCGCCGACTTCGACGCGGCCCATGGCCGTGAGCGTCATGTTGAGCACGCCCGTGTCCGGGATGACGATGGGCCGGTTTGAGAGCGTTTGCGGCGCCACCGGCACCAGCACCATGGCGTTCATGCCCGGATGCAGGATGGGGCCGTTGGCCGACAGCGCGTAGGCGGTGGACCCGGTGGGCGTGGCGATGATCAGGCCGTCGGCGCGCTGGGTGTACATGAACGCGCCGTCCAGTTCGACCCGGACCTCGATCATGCCGCCGCGGCCTGCGCGGTTTAGGACCACGTCGTTCAGCGCCGAAGCGGAGTACATCTTTTGGTCGCCGCGCCACACGCTGCCTTCGAGCAGCATGCGGTCTTCGATCTGGAAGCTGCCCTCGAGCACCCGCGCAAGCGCGGCGTGCGCGTCCTGAAGTGCGATGTCGGTGATGAAACCCAGGCGTCCGTGGTTGATGCCGACCAGCGGCATGCCGTACGGCGCGAGATGACGGCTGGCGCCCAGCACGGTGCCGTCGCCGCCCATGACCACGGCCAGCGAGGCGGTCTTGCCGATTTCCTCGAGCGTGGCGATGGGGTATTCGGTCAGCCCGGTATTGCGCGCCGTGTCCGAGTCGATCAGCACATGCCGGCCCGCTTGCGTCAGCGCGTGCGCAAGTGCTCTCAGCGGTGTGTCCAGGCCGGTGTCCTGGTATCTGCCGATCAGGGCGACGGTGGGAAAGTGCATGGCTGCGTACAAATGAAAAGGGGCAAAACCGCAAAGCTGAATGCGCCCAGGATGGGCCAATTAGCCGATTATATGGGGCCGTATATCGGGTTGCGGGACAAAAATCGCCCCAACCGAAAAAGATTCCCTAAAATAGCCGCTATGGATGACCGCGCACGCGCATTACTGAAAGCGTTGATAGAACGCTACATCGCCGATGGGCAGCCAGTCGGCTCGCGGACGCTATCTAAAGTCTTTGACTTGTCCCCGGCCACCATCCGCAACGTCATGGCGGACCTGGAAGAGCTGGGGCTGATCCATAGTCCGCATACTTCCGCCGGCCGTGTACCCACGCCGCGCGGTTACCGCATGTTCGTCGATTCGCTGCTGGCGGTGCAGTCGTACCAGCTTCAGCCGCACAACATGGGCGAAATGCTGTCCGCCGCCGAACCGACTCGCGCCGTCAACGCGGCTGCGGCGTTGCTGTCGAACCTGACGCAGTTCGCGGGCGTGGTGCTCACGCCCAAGCGGGCCCAGGTGTTCCGCCAGATCGAATTCATCCGCCTGTCCGACAAGCGCGTCCTGCTGATCATCGTGACGCCCGATGGCGACGTCCAGAACCGCATTCTTTTCGTCCAGCGGGATTACGCCGAATCCGAGCTGCTGGAAGCCGGCAACTTCTTCAACATGCACTTCGCCGGCAAGTCCTTCAATGCCGTGCGGCAGACGCTGTCGACCGAGCTGGCGCAGTTGCGCGAAGACATCTCGCGCCTCATGCAGGCCGCCGTCGAGGCCAGCGCCGAGGCCGCCGAAGACGGCGATGCCGTGGTCATTTCCGGCGAGCGCAAGCTGCTGGACGTGACCGACATCGCGTCCGACATGGACCGGCTGCGCAAGATGTTTTCGCTGTTCGAGAAAAAGACCGACCTGCTCCAGTTGCTGGATGTCTCCAGCCGGGCGCAGGGCGTGCAGATCTACATCGGTGGCGATTCGCAACTGGTGCCCCTGGAAGACGTTTCCGTCATCACCGCGCCGTACGGCGTGGACGGCAAGGTGGTGGGCACCCTGGGCGTCATCGGTCCGACCCGCATGGCCTACGAGCGCGTCATACCCATCGTGGACATCACGGCGCGCCTGTTGTCCAACGCCCTCAGCCACAACCAGTAGTCCCATTCAAAGCTACATCCTCCTTGCGGAGGAAGGGGAGTTTTTGTGTTTCTTCGCCTGTTCAAGTATCTCTGGCCTGAGCGCTACCTTCCTGAACCCGAGCAAGAAGACCCCTTCAATGAAGATCCGCCGCCGCGCGTGCCCGGCAAGGTCGGCGTGCTGCTGGTGAACCTGGGCACGCCCGACACGCCGACGGCCAAGGACATCCGCAAGTATCTGGGCGAATTCCTGTCCGACCCGCGCGTCATCGAGATCCCGCGCTACCTCTGGAAGCCCATCCTGCACGGCATGGTGCTCACGCGCCGCCCCAAGCGGCTCGAACCGCGCTATGCCGGCATCTGGATGAAGGAAGGCTCGCCCCTGATGGTCTACAGCCAGCGGCAGACCGACGGCGTGCGCGCCGCCCTGCAGGCGGCCGGGGTGGATGCCGCGGTCGAACTGGGGATGCGCTACGGCAATCCCTCGATCCCGCTCGCCATCTCGAACCTTCGCAAGCAAGGCTGCGAGCGCATTCTGACGGTGCCCCTGTATCCGCAGTACGCCGCCAGCACCACCGCCACGGTCGTGGACGCGGTCACCCGCTACATGGGCAAGCTGCGTGATCAGCCGGAAATGCGCTTCATCAAGCGCTTCCACGACGATCCCGCCTACCTGGACCCGCTTGCCGCGCGCATCGAGCGGTACTGGACCGAACACGGCAAGCCCCAGAAGCTCGTCATGAGCTTTCATGGCCTGCCGCGTTACTCCATCGAGCTGGGCGACCCCTACTACCGCGACTGCATGGAAACGGCCCGGCTTCTGGCGCAGCGGCTTTCGCTGCCCCGCGACCAGATCGAAGTTACCTTCCAAAGCCGGTTTGGCACCGCCCGCTGGCTCGAGCCATACACCGAGCCGACGCTGAAGGCATTAGCCGCCTCGGGTGTCACCGAGGTCGATGTGGTGTGCCCGGGATTTGTGGCAGACTGTCTCGAAACCCTGGAAGAAATCAGCCTGGAATGCCGCGACGCCTTCCTGGAGGCCGGTGGCAAGCAGTTCCGTTACATTCCTGCCATCAACGACGATCCGGCCTGGATCGCGGGATTGTCGGGGCTGGTGGAACGATACTTGCAGGGGTGGGTTCCAGACACCACGGACTTGAAGGAGAAGGCGCATGCACCATGATCCCAAGACTGGCGAGCCGGTCAAGAAGGGCAAAGTCAGCACTCCCGTCGACGAGGATCGCGTCGAACATGACCTGGATGAGGCCCTGGCCGACACGTTTCCGGCGAGCGATCCGGTCGCGATTCCCTCCGATCCGGATGCCGACGACAGGCGCGTGGACCGCGCCCTGAAGGAAAGTTTCCCCGCCAGCGACCCCGTGGCTCCCGCGCAGCCGAGCAAAAAGTAGGCAAACCGCCGCCCGGTGCCCGGCCGTGGCGCCGGGCCTTGGGGAATATTTCGCTTAACCGGGCTTGAATTAGGGGTATTGGCCCCCATTCATGTCTGCGAAAGCCATTCTTTTTGGAGGATTCCCCATGACGGCACCCCACGAGCCTGCTGACCAGGCGCCCGAAGTCGGCCAGAACGCCGATGCGGCACCCGCCGCCCAGGACGCCGCGCAGGCCGAGCTGAACGAGTTGCGCGCCCAATTGGACGCCGCCCAGGCTACCGTCAACGAGCAGCACGACCAGCTTCTGCGTGTGCAAGCCGAAGCCGAAAACGTGCGCCGCCGCGCCCAGGAAGAAGTATCCAAGGCGCGCAAGTTCGGCATCGAATCGTTCGCCGAAAGCCTGGTTCCGGTCAAGGACAGCCTGGAAGCTGCTCTGGCCCAGCCCGATCAGACGGTCGAAACCCTGCGCGAAGGCGTCGAAGTCACCCTCAAGCAGTTGGCCGCCGCCTTCGAGCGCAACCTGCTCAAGGAAATCGCGCCGGCGCAGGGCGACAAGTTCGATCCGCACCAGCACCAGGCCATTTCATCCATTCCCCACGAGCAGCCCGCCAACACGGTGGTGCAACTGCTGCAGAAGGGCTATGTGATCGCCGACCGCACCCTGCGCCCCGCGCTGGTGATCGTTTCGGCCGGCCAGGGCTGAACCGCCTTCCCGCCATGACCGACCCGCGCTTCGACCCGGCCCAGGTATTCCAGGTGTTCGGCATGCGCCATGTCGACACCGCGGGATTCGACGCGGCCGTGGTGCAGGCGCCCGGGGCGGACCTGCGCTGCGTCTTCTTGTGGGGCGAGGATTGCTACAACTGCAACCTGTTCAAGCAGGCGGCGTTGCTGCACCAGGAAACGCTGGTGGGGCTTGGCCTTACGTGGTTCGAGGCCGATGTCTACGCGGACGAACCGCTGGGCCGCCGGTTCTCGTTGCATGGCGTCCCCACTTTTGTGCTGTACCGGTCCGGCAAGCGCCTTGGGCGCATCACCGGCTGGCCCGGATTGCCCCAGTTCACGGCGGCAATCCACCGCCTGCAGGACCCGGGCCCGGAAATTTCCAGCCCGGCGTCTTGAAAAACCCCACGGGCAGCCCCAGTTATGGGGGGACAAGCAGTTTTCCCCAAATTTTCATAGATTTAATAATCAAGGTAACCCACCATGAGCAAGATTATTGGCATTGACCTGGGAACGACCAACAGCTGCGTGGCTGTCATGGACGGCGGGCAGGTCAAGATCATCGAAAACGCGGAAGGTGCTCGCACCACCCCCTCCATCGTTGCGTACATGGATGACGGCGAGACCCTGGTCGGCGCGCCTGCCAAGCGTCAGGCCGTGACCAACCCGCGCAACACGCTGTACGCCGTGAAGCGCCTGATTGGCCGCAAGTTCGAAGAAAAGGCAGTGCAGAAGGACATCAACCTGATGCCCTACGCCATCGTCAAGGCTGACAACGGCGACGCCTGGGTTGAAGTGCGCGGCAAGAAGATGGCGCCTCCCCAAGTGTCGGCCGACGTGCTGCGCAAGATGAAGAAGACCGCCGAGGACTACCTGGGCGAAGAAGTGACCGAGGCCGTCATCACCGTGCCCGCCTACTTCAACGACAGCCAGCGCCAGGCCACCAAGGACGCCGGCCGCATCGCGGGCCTGGAAGTCAAGCGCATCATCAACGAACCCACCGCCGCGGCGCTGGCGTTCGGCCTGGACAAGACTGAAAAGGGCGACCGCAAGATCGCCGTCTATGACCTGGGCGGCGGCACGTTCGACGTGTCCATCATCGAAATCGCTGATGTGGACGGCGAAAAGCAATTCGAAGTGCTGTCGACCAACGGCGACACCTTCCTGGGCGGCGAAGACTTCGACCAGCGCATCATCGACTACATCATTGCCGAGTTCAAGAAAGAACAAGGCGTTGATCTGTCCAAGGACGTGCTGGCCCTGCAACGCCTGAAGGAAGCGGCTGAAAAGGCCAAGATCGAACTGTCGTCCACCCAGCAGACCGAAATCAACCTGCCGTACATCACGGCCGACGCTTCCGGTCCCAAGCACTTGAACCTGAAGGTCACGCGCGCCAAGCTGGAAGCGCTGGTCGAAGAACTGATCGAACGCACGATCGAACCCTGCCGCGTCGCCATCAAGGACGCCGGCGTCAAGGTTTCCGACATCGACGACGTGATCCTGGTCGGCGGCATGACCCGCATGCCCAAGGTTCAGGAAAAGGTGAAGGAATTCTTCGGCAAGGATCCGCGCAAGGACGTGAACCCCGATGAAGCCGTCGCCGCTGGCGCCGCCATCCAGGGCTCCGTGCTGTCGGGCGACCGCAAGGACGTGCTGCTGCTGGACGTCACGCCGTTGTCCCTGGGTATCGAAACCCTGGGCGGCGTCATGACCAAGATGATCCAGAAGAACACCACGATCCCGACCCGGTTCTCGCAGACGTTCTCGACGGCCGACGACAACCAGCCGGCCGTGACGATCAAGGTGTTCCAGGGCGAGCGCGAAATCGCCGCGGGCAACAAGGCTCTGGGCGAGTTCAACCTTGAAGGGATCCCGCCGTCGCCGCGCGGCATGCCGCAGATCGAAGTCACGTTCGACATCGACGCCAACGGCATTCTGCACGTGTCCGCCAAGGACAAGGGCACCGGCAAGGAAAACAAGATCACCATCAAGGCCAACTCGGGTCTGTCGGAAGACGAGATCCAACGCATGGTCAAGGATGCCGAGGCCAACGCCGAGGAAGATCACCGCGTTGCCGAACTGGCCCAATCGCGCAACCAGGCCGACGCGCTGGTGCACGCCACCCGCAAGTCGTTGACCGAGTACGGCGACAAGCTCGAAGCTGCCGAGAAGGAAAGCATCGAGGCCGCCATCAAGGACCTGGAAGACACGCTGAAGGAAGGCGACAAGGCCACGATCGACGCCAAGGTCGAAGCCCTGTCGACGGCGTCGCAAAAGCTCGGCGAAAAGATGTACGCCGACATGCAGGCGCAGCAAGCCGCCGGCCAGCAACAAGCGGCCGACAACGCGAAGCCGGTGGACGACAACGTCGTCGACGCCGACTTCAAGGAAGTCAAGCGCGACCAATAATGGCCGGGCACTGACCTGCCTCTGCCGCCCGGTAGCCGGAGAAATCCGCCTACCGGGCGTACTCATTCTGTAGCACTGAAAAGAAGGCTCGGTTTCGAGCCCACGGATCATGGCAAAACGCGACTATTACGAAATCCTGGGCGTGGCAAAAAACGCCTCGGATGACGATCTCAAGAAGGCCTATCGAAAGCTGGCCATGAAATACCATCCGGACCGCAATCCGGACAGCAAAGAGGCCGAAGAGAAGTTCAAGGAAGCCAAGGAAGCCTACGAGGTCCTGGGCGATGAACAAAAACGCGCCGCGTACGACCGCTACGGTCACGCCGGCGTCGACCCCAACGCCGCCGGCATGGGTGGCGCGGGCATGGGCGGCGGTTTTGCCGACGCGTTCGGCGACATCTTCGGCGAAATCTTCGGCGGCGCCGGTGGTGGCCGTCGCGGCGGCGGGCCCCAGGTCTACCGCGGCGCCGACCTCAAGTACGCGCTGGAAATCACCCTGGAACAAGCGGCCGCCGGTTTCGACACCGAAATCCGCGTCCCCAGCTGGGAAAACTGCGACACCTGCCACGGTTCCGGCGCCAAGCCCGGCACCTCGCCCAAGACCTGCCGCACCTGCGGCGGCTCCGGCGCCGTGCGCATGCAGCAAGGCTTCTTCAGCGTCCAGCAGACCTGCCCCACCTGCCACGGGAACGGCAAGGAAATCACCGATCCGTGCGCGTCCTGCGACGGCGTCGGCCGCATCCGCCGCAACAAGACTCTCCAGGTCAAGATCCCGGCCGGCATCGACGACGGCATGCGCATCCGCTCCAGCGGCAATGGCGAACCGGGCATCAACGGCGGTCCTCCGGGCGACCTGTATGTGGAAATCCACATCAAGCAGCACAAGATCTTCCAGCGCGACGGCGACGACCTGCACTGCGAACTGACCATTCCGTTCACCACGGCGGCATTGGGCGGCGAACTCCAGGTCCCCACGCTAGGCGGCAAGGCCGAGATCTCCATTCCCGAAGGCACCCAATCCGGCAAGACCTTCCGCCTGCGCGGCAAGGGCATCCGAGGCGTGCGCGGCAGCTACCCGGGCGACCTGTACTGCCACGTCGTGGTGGAAACGCCCGTGCGCCTGAGCGACGACCAGAAGAACATCCTGCGCCAGTTCGAGGCTTCGCTGAACGACGGTGGAGATCGCCACTCGCCGCAAAGCAAATCCTGGACGGACCGCGTGAAGGAATTCTTCAGCTGATCAGTCCGCAGATGATTGCGCTGCTGCCAAGCGAAAAAAGCCGCGACGTGAGTCGCGGCTTTTTTTTGCGGAAAAAATGCCGGGCTTGCTAGTGACGGTATTGCAGGATCAAGCAGAACGGCGAACCGCTTAACGGGCGGCCGGCGGATAGTCGATTTCGCCGAAAGTGTATTGGCCGCTGACCTTGGCTTCTTGCAGCTCGGCCGCGACCTGGGAGCGGGACTTGGAATGTTCAACGCCGGCTGCGTGCGCGCCGGCGCCGGCCAGGGCTAGGGAAACAAACAGCGTCGTGGCCAGGATTTTCATGAGTGAGACCTCCAGATTGTTTTAAGTGATACCGAGCCCGGCGGCCTTCTTTCGTGGCCTATCTTTCGAATCTGATGGCCAGATGCAGCACGCCAAAATCTCGGCATAAACCGGCACGGCGCGCTGGTGACGTTTAGTTTGCTAATGGCCCGCCGTCGCGGGGGGAGGGGCGATGATGGCGGCGCGTCGACGGTCAGCGACAACGTGCCGACCCATACGCGCCGCCCATCGGCACGGGAGTTCAAGTGACGATTAACGTCGGCTGGTTCTGAACTTCCCAAGAGCGTCTGCCGCTGCCGGTGTCTGACACCCTAGGTAGACGCACTTGGTATGAAGCGAATCTCACCAGGGTGTCAGACACCTCATTCGGTCTTACGAATTCGAGGGGTATCAGACACCTCATTCGGTCTTACGAATTCGAGGGGTATCAGACACCTCATTCGGTCTTACGAATTCGAGGGGTATCAGACACCTCAATCGGTCTTACGAACTCGAGGGGTGTCAGACATCTCAATCGGTCTTACGTATCTGCCGGTGTCTGACACCCATCGGGAGATGCTCTTGGTATGTCGCGAATCTCACCAGGGTGTCAGACACCTAGTGCAGAAGCAGCCACACGCGAAGCGGCATCGCTACGACGCAAGACAGCGCGTAAGCCCCCAAAGGCCGCCCGCGCGGCCGGCCGGGGGCGGGCACCGCAAGACGCTTCTCTTCCACCTCGCTGTATGCAAGAACCCAAAGAACCCAAGTCGCCCCAACGACCGTGAGGCTAAAACCACCAAAGCCCGGTGTGGCGTGGGCCTGGGGTGGGCGGGGCGTTTAGATGCGCCCGGCGGAAACCGAAGGGAGCCGAAGGCGTACGAGGTTGAGCCCCGGGGGAGTCCGGAGCGAAGGCTCCGGACCGCAATCGGAGCCCCGCCCGCCCCAGGCCCACGCCGCGCCGGGCGCTCAAGAACCCTGCGGCAGCCCACGGACGCCGACGCAAAAAAAAGAGACCGCGACAATCGCCACGGCCTCTTCGCTACTACCACTTCAACTTCAACTGCTGACTTCAACTTCAACTGCTGACTGCAACTTCAACTGCTGACTTCAACTTCAACTTCAACTTCAACTGCTACTGCTACTTCAACCGCCGCTGTGTGCCGAAAATACCGGCCTCAGGCCATGATGCCACCCGAGGCCGGCCGGGCTACAGCAAGCAGCTCACCGGCTGATCGGCGGGTACTCGAGCTCGCCGAACGTGTATTGGCCGCTGGCCTTTGCTTGCGCCAGTTCCTGCTGGACTTCGGCACGCGACTTTGCGCTGCCCGACGTTGCAACGACCGGCGGGTACTGCAGTTCGCCGAACGTGTATTGACCGCTGACCTTGGCTTGTTGCAGCTGAGCTTGCACTTCCTGCGAGCTCAGGCTGGTTTTTTGGGGCAGGGCGGGCGGATAGTCCAGCTCGCCGAACGTGTACTGACCGCTTGCCTTTGCTTCTTGCAATTCCGTCGCCACTTGGTCGCTGCTCTTTGCTTGTTCAACGCCGGCGGCTTGCGCGCCGACACCGGCCAGGGCCAGGGATAGGAAAAGGGTGGTGGCTAGGGTTTTCATGGTGAGACCTCCAATTCGTCTAAAGAGGGACCGAATCCGGCGGCTCTCCGTCGTGGTTCGTTTGCTGTTCCCGATGGACTGAATTGTGCGCGCCTTCCCACCTGGGATAAACCCTTAATCCCTGAAAACATCTTTCCAAATAACCGAGTAATAGATCAGACGTAAAGAATTGGCCCCACCAATGGAATGGTCAAGCCGTTGCTCAAGATCGGTCCAGCTGGATTACCCACCGACTATGCAAAAAAAACCCCTGCCGGAGCAGGGGCTTTCCAAAAGGTGTTACGTCACGGCTTTTTGAAATCCCCCGCCAGCGCCGTGCTGAACGCGTCAGGGCGCACGTACTTGCGCAGCGCGGCGTTCACCGCGTCTGGCGTCAAGGCGGAAATCTTCTTGTCCATTTCCGCAGACCACGCGAACGTGCGGCCGCGCTCCAGGTAGTCAAGCCACGTGCTTGCCAGCACGTCGTCCTGCGCCCGAGCCAGATTCCGGTAGTTCAGCAGGGCCGTGATGCCCTCCGTGATTTCCTTGTCCGAGAAACCGTCCTTCAGCACGCGCGCCAGTTCCTCGTTGATCGCCTTCTCCAGCCGCTCGCGATTCTGCGGCGCATAGATTGCGTAAATGCTCCAGGTTGCGGCCGGCTCGAACGCCGACACCGACAGCGAGCTGCGCACGTTGTACGACAGGCCTTCCGTCTCGCGCACCCGGTTCCACAAGCGTGACGTTTCCGACGCGCCGAACAGGTAATTGGCCAGGTATAGCGCCGCATAATCCGCGTTCGTATCCTGCAGCTTCAGCGGCAGGCGCGACAGGTAGAACGCATTGGCCTTGTCCGGCGTATCGATGTCGAATTGCTTGGCCGGCACCTCGCGGTACGGGTTCGGCACGCGGGTGTAGGCGGGCGCCTTCGTCCAGCCGGCCAGTCCCGTGCGGAGCGACTTTTCCACCGCTGCGGGTTCGAAATCGCCCACCGCCGAGAACTCGATATCGCCCGCGCCGTAGAACTTGGCGTGGAATTTTGCCAGCGCCTCGCGATTCAGGGCGCGCACGCTCGCCAGCGATTCTTCGAACGTCGGCACGTAACGCAGGTCGTCCGCAGGCCACGGATTATCGTGGCGCGCCAGCGCGCGTCCGGCCAGGGCGGAAGGCTCCGTCATCGCGTTCTGGATCGAGGTTTCAAGCTGACGTTGATATTCCTCCACCTGCTCCTTCGGGAAGCTGGCGTTGCGGATGATCTCCAGCGCCAGCGCCGTCAGCTCAGGCAGATTTTCGCCCTTGGTCGACATCGCCACCTTCAGCGTCGTGCCGCCACCGCTGAAGCCAAGTTCAGCTTGCAGCTTGTCCAGACGGTCCTGGATATCCTGGCGCGACAGCTTGTCCGTGCCGCGCAGCAGCAGGTCCGCGGCCGCGCTGGAATTCACGCGCTGGCCCAGCAGGTCCTTCTCGTTGCCGAACTGGATCAGCATCTGCGCCTGCACGCGGCTGCCGCGCGTCGCCTTGGGCAGCAGCGCCAGCTTCACCGGGCCATTGGGCAGGTCAAGCGTCGTGCGTTGCGTCAGCTTGTCGATGTTGGCCGGCGAGGGATCGAACGCCGACGCCGCCTTGAAGTCCGGATCGCCCTTGTAGTCCTTGAACACGGCGGTGAGGTCCACGCGCTCCGTCTGCGGCGCACGCACCGGCTTTTCGGTCGGAATGTAGCGGCCCTCGATGCGGTTGCTCTGCACCAGATACGTCGTCGCGGCCTTTTGCACTTCAGCCAGCGTTGCCTTGCGCGCGCGGTCGCGCTGCAGGAAGAACAGGCGCCAGTCGCCCGCGGCGATCGCCTCGGACAGCGCCACGCCCACCTGCTCCGGATCGCTATACGTCTGTTCCCACGACGTCAGCCACTTGCTGCGCGCACGGTCCAGTTCCTGTTCCGTGAAGGGCTTCTTGCCGAGCGACTCAAGCGTGCCTGTCAGCGCCTTCATCGCCGCGTCCAGGTCCTTGCCCGGCGTCAGTTGCGCGGCGAACATCGCCAGGCCCGGGTCCAGGTTTTCCATCGTGAAGCCGAACACGCCCGAGGCCAGCTTGGTCGGCACCAGGGCATGGTAGAGGCGACCCGACGGCGTGTCCGCCAGGATCGTGGTGGCCAGGTCAAACGGCACAAAATCCGCGCTGGCGCCGGCCGGAATGTGATACATCGCCGCGACCAGCGGCGTGCCGCCGGTGCGGCGCAGCGTCACCGAGCGCTCGCCGTCCTGCGTCGGCTCCACCGTATATTCCGGCGGCAGCTTGCGGTCGGGCTTGGGCAGCTTGCCCAGCGTGGCCTCGATGTCCGCCAGCGTCGTCTGCGGGTCGAACTTGCCCGCCACGATCAGCACGGCATTATCGGGCTGGTAATACTCATGGTAGAAGGCGCGGAGCTGGCCGATGTCCACGTTTTCGACGTCGGAGCGCGCGCCGATCGTGTTCTTGCCGTAGCTGTGCCACTGGTAGGCTGCGGCCTGCATCTTCTGCATCAGGATGCGGAACGGGCTGTTCTCGCCGCTTTCCATCTCGTTGCGGACCACGGTCATTTCCGAGTCCAGGTCTTCCTTGGCGATCAGCGAATTGACCATCGCATCGGCCTGCCAGCCGAGGTACCACTTCAGCGTCTCGGGGTTGGCCGCGAAGCTGGCGAAGTAATTGGTGCGGTCGCTGGACGTCGAGCCGTTGGCCTGCAATCCGCGGCGCGAGAACTCGCCCATCGCGTTGCGGGTGGTCGACGTGCCCTTGAACAGCATGTGCTCCAGCAGGTGCGCCATGCCGGTCTGGCCGTAGTTTTCGTTGCGCGAGCCCACCAGGTAGGTCATGTTGACCGTGGTGGACGGCTTGGATTCGTCGGGTACCAGAAGCACCCGCAGGCCATTGGCCAGTCGGTATTCGGTAATGCCTTCGATCGAGGCGGCCTCCGTGACGCCGGCCGGCAGGCTGGCGGCTCCGGCCTGAAAGGCCAGGAAGGAGGAAAACAGCAGCACGCCTAGCGGGCGCGGCAGCTTCGACAGGGACAAGCGCATGGCGGACTATTCCTTTGGCATGGCAGAATCCGTTGGAGTGTATACGTTGGCAATGGTTCAGGCGGCCCGCCGCCATGCCGAGGAAGCTGATATGTCCCTGACCGTCGAAGTCGAAACGCCTCGCCTCGTGCTGCGCCAATGGCGCGCCGCCGACCGCGAACCTTTCGCCGCCCTTAACGCTGATCCGCACGTGACGCAGTTCCTGTTGCCGATGACGTCCCAGGAAAGCGACGCCCTGGCCGACAGGCTGGCCGCCGGCATTGACGAGCACGGCTGGGGCCTCTGGGCCGTGGAAGTGCCGGGGGTGGCGCCGTTCATTGGTTTCGTCGGCATCAAGCCGCTGGCGCCCGTTCTGCCGTTTGCGCCCGGCGTGGAGATCGGCTGGCGCCTTGCGCATTCCTTCTGGGGACGGGGATACGCCAGCGAAGCGGCTGACGCCGCGTTGCGGGTCGGCTTCGAGCAGGTGGGCGCGGATGAAATCGTCGCCTTCACGGCCACGGGCAACCTGCGATCGCGCGCCGTGATGGACCGTCTGGGCATGGCCGCGGAACCGGAGCCCTTCGATCACCCCACTGTGCCGGCAGGACATCCGCTACGCGCGCATGTGCTGTACCGCCTGGGCCGCGAGGCCTGGCGCCAGCGGCGCGAGGCGGGCGGCGCCGGCGAGGGCGCCCTATTCGCGGCGGCTTGATGCGCCGCCAAGCCGCGCCCGTGTTGATGGTGCAATGCAGCAGTCCAGTTTTCCCAGGGGATTTGAACCACTTCCGGTCGCGGGTGTAAGCTTTTAAGGACGCATTAGCTGTTGCTGACGGGATGCGCGACGGCCGTCTTACCGGCTTCCCGTCCAACGCCAGACGCTGCCTTGACGCGGCGCCGGTGCTTGTCGTTCGCGCCTTCGCCGCCGGCATCCTGCCGGCGCATTCTACGGAGGAACGACCCATGCTGACCGAAATCGTCACGCGTGCCTTGTCCCAACTGACTGGTAGCGCCCTCAAGGGCGATGGCATCAAGGGACAGTTTCAATACGCTTATGCCAGTGATGACGGCCAATACGTGGCCATATTGACCCATGACATGACCACCTATGTGGTGGACCTGAGTACGCAGCGGTATTTCGCGGAGTGCGGTGGATCGCCTCGCGGATTTGCCGGCCATGTGCTTGAAATGGAGGGCGCCACCGCGCGCTCCCATCCGTGGCCCGCCGCGCAAGATTTGTTCGACCTGGACATGGACGCCGACGAATTGTCTTGGCGGCAGTGCCCCGGTTTGCGCCACATGAGTACGGGCGCGCATCGATCTGTGGAGAGCCGCGCCGCCTGAGAGTGGCCAGAAGCGGCAACGTTTCACTGAACCGGCGTCTTCGCCGGTTTTTTTTCGCCCGTTTCTTGCCGGTAGGCGGCGCGGGCCGCGGTCGCTAAAATTCCGGCCATGAAAACGCCCGCCGAACTCCACGCCCCGCAGGGCGCCACGCTGGTCGACTGCACGCACGAGCGCCACGCCGACCAGATTCTGGCCATCTTCAATGACGCCATCGCGACGTCCACCGCGCTGTACGACTACAAGCCGCGGCCGCGCGAGGCCATGGACGGATGGTTCAAGGCCAAGCAACAGGGCGGGTTTCCCGTCGTTGGGCTGGAAAATGCGGATGGCGAATTGATGGCGTTTGCCAGCTACGGCACGTTTCGCGCGTTTCCCGCCTTCAAGTATTCCGTCGAGCATTCCGTGTACGTAGACGGGCGCTTTCGCGGCCGCGGCCTGGGCGAAGCGATGATGGCCATCCTGATCGAGCGTGCGCGCGCCGGGGGCGTGCACGTGATGGTCGGCGGTATCGACGCCTCGAACCAGGGCAGCATCCGCCTGCATGAAAAGCTGGGGTTTGTGCGCGCTGGCACGATCCGCCAGGCCGGCTTCAAATTCGGACGATGGCTCGATCTGGCGTTCTATCAATTGACGCTGGAGACGCCGGAAAATCCGGTCGACGGCTAAGAACGCCAACCGCGGCGGCAGTATCGCCGCCGCACCTGCGGTGTCTACTTCGACAGCACCCGCATCGCCTGCTCCAGGCCGGCAACCGTGACGGGATACATGCGGTCCTGCATGATGTCGCGCATCAGCGCAATGGACTGGCGGTACTGCCAGGAAGCCGTGGGCTCGGGATTCAGCCACACCGATTTGGGCCAGGCGTCCAGGAGCCGGCGCATCCACTCGGCGCCCGGTTCCTTGTTGTAGTGCTCGACGGAACCCCCGGGCTGCAGGATCTCGTATGGGCTCATCGTGGCGTCGCCGACAATGATCAGGCGCCAGTCGGGGTTGTACTTGCGCAGCACGTCCCAGGTGTCGAAGCGCTCGTTCTGGCGGCGGCGGTTGCTTTGCCACAGGCTTTCGTACGGGCAGTTGTGGAAGTAATAGACCTCGAGATTGCGGAATTCGCTGCGGGCCGCCGAGAACAGTTCCTCGACCCGGCCGATGTGGTCGTCCATGCTGCCGCCCACGTCCAGCAGCATCAGCACCTTCACCGTGTTGTGGCGCTCCGGGATCATGCGCAGGTCCAGATGGCCCGCGTTGCGCGCCGTGCTGGCGATGGTGTCGTCCAGATCCAGTTCCAGTTCGGCGCCCTGGCGCGCAAAGCGGCGCAGGCGGCGCAGGGCCACCTTGAAATTGCGCGTGCCCAGTTCGACCTGGTCGTCGTAGTCCTTGAACTGGCGCATGTCCCAGACCTTGACCGCCGTGCGGTTGCCGGCCGATGCGCCGCCGACGCGGATGCCTTCGGGGTGATAGCCGCCGTTGCCGAAGGGCGACGTGCCGCCCGTTCCGATCCACTTGCTGCCGCCCGCGTGGCGTTCCTTCTGCTCGTCCAGGCGCTCCTTGAAGAGCTCCATCAGCTTGTCCCAGCCGTGCTTTTCAATGGCGGCCTTTTCTTCGGGCGACAGGCTTTTCTCGAACTGCTTGATCAGCCAGTCGAGCGGAATGTCCTTGCCCGCGGGCAGCGCGGCTTCGATGCCGCGGTAATACGCGCCGAAGGCCTTGTCGTAGCGGTCGTAGAGAGACTCGTCCTTGACGAGCGTGGCGCGCGCCAGGAAGTAGAACTCGTCCAGCGTGGGCGACATCAGGTCCTGGCGCAGGGCGTCGACCAGCGTCAGGTATTCCTTGACCGAGACGGGCAGCTTGTGCGCCCGGAGGTGATAGAAGAAGTCGATCAGCATGTGCGGGCCGCCCGTGGATGCCGGATCAGCGGCGTTGGCCGCCGCGCGTCATGGCCGCCAGGCGTTCGAGCAGATGCACGTCCTGCTCGTTCTTGAGCAGCGCGCCGGCCATCAGCGGCACGGCGGTGGCCGTGTGCGCGTCGATCTGCGCGGCCGTGACGTCTTCGGCCAGCAAGAGGCGCAGCCAATCCAGCAGTTCGGACGTGGACGGCTTTTTCTTCAGTCCAGGCGCATCTCGCAGCGAGAAGAACGTGTCCAGCGCGGCGCGCAGCACGTCCTGCTTCAAGTCGGGATAGTGGACAGCCACGATGTCGCGCATCGTCTCGCGGTCCGGAAAGCGGATGTAGTGAAAGAAGCAGCGGCGCAGGAACGCGTCGGGCAGGTCCTTCTCGTTGTTGGACGTGATGATGACGAGCGGACGGTGGCGCGCGGCGATGGTCTCGCGCGTTTCGTACACATGGAACTCCATGCGGTCCAGCTCGCGCAGCAGGTCATTGGGGAATTCGATGTCGGCCTTGTCGATCTCGTCGATCAGCAGCACCACCGGCTCGTGCGATTGGAACGCTTGCCACAGCGTGCCCTGCACGATGTAGTTGCGGATGTCGCGGACCTTCTCGTCGCCAAGCTGCGAATCGCGCAGGCGCGACACGGCGTCGTATTCGTACAGGCCCTGATGCGCCTTGGTGGTGGACTTGATGTGCCATTGCATCAGCGGCCGTCCCAGCGCGCGGGCCACTTCCTCGGCCAGCATCGTCTTGCCGGTGCCGGGTTCTCCCTTGATCAGCAGCGGGCGCTGCAAGGTGAGGGCGGCGTTCACGGCGAGCTTGAGGTCATCGGTGGCGACGTAGCTGTCGGTGCCATCGAAGCGGACTGGCTTGGCGGATGAGGCGGTCTGGGCTGCGGACATGGTCTGATGGCTTCTGTGGTTTGATTGGGATCAACACTAACGCAAGGTATTAATCCTGAGCAATTATCGTACAATCAGGCGGTTTTGCTTTGGGTTCCACCCGCAACGTGTTTGCAGAGGGCCTTTTCGTGTGAGCAGGCCCTAGTCCTTAGCCATACCAAGAAGAGTCATTCCAATGAAGTTGCGAACCTCTCTGAAGTACACGGTTTCCGTGTTGGCCACGATGGCGTCCTGTGCGATCGCCGGCCAGGCTGTTGCTGCAGACGCAGCGCCGGTCGGTAATGTCCAGAATGCCCGAGACAAGGTTTCGATGTGCATCGGTTGCCATGGCATCCCAGGCTACAAGGCATCGTTTCCCGAGCTTTACCATGTTCCGATGATCGCTGGCCAAAACGCCAAGTACATCGAAACCGCCCTCAACGAGTACAAGAAAGGCGCGCGCAGCCATCCCACGATGGACGCCGTTGCCGGCAGCCTGTCCGATCAGGACATTGCCGACTTGGCCGCGTACTACTCGAATCTCAAATAAGGGGGCAAGACCATGAACCGCACCATGCTTGCCCTTGCGGGCGCGACCCTGGCTATCTGGGGCTCTGCCGCCTCGGCGCAGGACCTGTCGGCCGGCAAGGCCGTCTTCGAAAAATTCAATTGCGCCTCGTGCCACGGCGCCGACGCCAAGACGGCCGTGGATCCCGCGTATCCGACGCTGGCCGGGCAGCACGCCGACTACCTGGCACATGCGCTGAAGGCCTACAAGCGGGGCGCCTCCGGCAGCGCAGCCACGGCCAACGTGCGCAAGAACCCGATCATGGGCGCCTTCGCCACGCAGCTGTCCGACCAGGACATTGCCAACGTATCGGCTTGGCTGGCCACGCTGCCCAGCGATCTGGGCGTGCGCCGCTAGAACGCAACGGCTTCGGCTGGAGTGAATGAAAAACCCTCGCTAGCGAGGGTTTTTTTGTTGGGTCAGAGGCTGGCGCGGCGGCGGATCAGGTCGATGTAGGTGTCGCTGTCCAGCGGCGTGCCCAGGCGCTGCGCTTCCCAGACCACCTGGCCCAGGCATTCCATGATTTCGTGCGCGGCGTGGTGCGCATCCGAGCGCGCCGTGAGCTGCTGGTAGGCCAGGCGGATGCCGGGCGGATGGTCGATTGACAGCTGTTCCGCGATGGCCAGATGCATGGACAGGTGCAGGAACGGATTGGTGCGGCCTTTTTCCACCGCGTATTCAGCCGTCATGGCGTCGGGGCTTTCGAGGTCCGCGTGGTATTCGGGATGCTCGATGATCCAGTCCAGCGCGATCGCCTCCAGCGGGGTCAGGACCTCGTTGGCGCGATGCTTGCGCCAGGTTTCGATAAAGAATTCGCGGACTTGGTCGCGGGAGGGATTGAACATTCGGGAGGGGGCCAAAAGCAGGATGTAGTCGCATTATTTTACCGCCCCATGCGGACCGCCGGTTTCGCCCGGCGCTTTGCGATATAGAATGGGTTGCTATCCGCCATCCGGTGTGCGGTTCGCAGGAGGCGGTGTAACCCGCGGAATCGGACGCTGTCCGATCCTGGCGCGTGCAGAAAAACCACCCGGAGCAAATGGAGCATTCATGTCCTACCAACATATCAAGGTTCCCGCCGGCGGCCAGAAAATTGCGGTCAACGCCGATTTCTCGCTGAATGTGCCTGACCAGCCCATCATCCCCTTCATCGAAGGCGACGGCACGGGCGCCGACATCACCCCCGTCATGATCAAGGTCGTCGACGCGGCGGTGCAGAAGGCCTACGGCGGCAAGCGCAAGATCCATTGGATGGAAGTCTATGCCGGCGAAAAGGCCACCAAGGTCTACGGTCCTGACGTGTGGCTGCCCGACGAAACCCTGGAAGTCGTCAAAGACTACGTGGTTTCCATCAAGGGCCCGCTGACCACGCCGGTCGGCGGCGGCATCCGGTCGCTGAACGTGGCGCTGCGCCAGCAGCTCGACCTGTACGTCTGCCTGCGCCCCGTGGCGTATTTCAAGGGTGTGCCGTCCCCGGTGCGCGAACCCGAAAAGACCAACATGGTGATCTTCCGCGAGAACTCGGAAGACATCTACGCCGGTATCGAATACATGGCCGAAAGCGAGCAGGCCAAGGAACTGATCCAGTTCCTGCAGACCAAGCTCGGCGTCAAGAAGATCCGTTTCCCGAACACCTCGTCCATCGGCATCAAGCCCGTGTCGCGCGAAGGCACCGAGCGCCTGGTGCGCAAGGCGGCGCAGTACGTCATCGACAACGACCGCACGTCGCTGACGCTGGTGCACAAGGGCAACATCATGAAGTTCACCGAAGGCGGCTTCCGCGATTGGGGCTATGAGCTTCTGCAGAAGGAATTCGGCGCGCAGTTGATCGACGGCGGCCCGTGGTGCAAGTTCAAGAATCCCAAGACGGGCCGCGAGATCATCGTCAAGGACGTGATCGCCGACGCGTTCCTGCAGCAAATCCTGCTGCGCCCCGCCGAATACGACGTCATTGCCACCCTGAACCTGAACGGCGACTACATCTCCGACGCGCTGGCCGCGCAGGTGGGCGGCATCGGCATCGCCCCGGGCGCCAACATGTCCGATTCCGTGGCCATGTTCGAAGCCACGCACGGCACGGCGCCCAAGTACGCCGGCAAGGACTACGTGAACCCCGGTTCCGAAATCCTGTCGGCCGAAATGATGCTGCGCCACATGGGCTGGACCGAAGCCGCGGACCTGATCATCTCCAGCATGGAAAAGTCGATCCAGTCCAAGAAGGTCACGTACGACTTTGCCCGCCTGCTCGAAGGCGCGACGCAGGTGTCGTGCTCGGGCTTTGGCCAGGTGATGATCGAAAACATGTAAACCGCGGCCAGGGCCCTTCGCAAGGCTGTCCGCCGCGCGACAGGGCCTGATCCCGGGCTTTCGCCAAACCCGCCCGCCGTCATGGCGGGCGGGTTTTATCTAATCACCGGCACGTTGCGCAGTGCGCGTGCCTTGTTCTTTTCAGGTTGATTGTTGTGCCCCGACTGTATGTAACCCTGGCCGCCTGGCTGGTGCTGCTCATGCCCGCGCTGGCGCTGACCAGCCCTGTAGGCGGTCCCGCTGTTCTTTACCTGAGTGCATTGATCGCCCTTGCCGCGATCACCATGAATGCAATCAAGCGCTACGAGCCCATGGATTTCCGCGCCCTCTGGCCCATGGCACTGGCGCTTCTGTCGCCGCTGGCCTGTCTGCTGATCACGTCCGCCGTGAAGGGGATGTGGAGCAGTTCCGAACTTGAAAAACTGCTGCGGTTCGCGCTGGCGCTGCCGGTGCTGTGGCTGCTGCTGCGCGCGCCGCAGCGGCTGCTTCGCCATATCGAATGGACCATCCTGGCCGGTGCGCTGGTGGGCTCGCTCCTGTTGATCTTCACCATGGTCTCGGGCGGCCGTGGCGCGGTGGTCGAAGTGGGCGGACGCTATAACGCGGTGGCTTTTGCCAACATGGTGCTGCTGTTCGGCGGCATGACGCTGCTGTCGCTGGGTTGGGGGCCGGGGTCGCGCTGGCCGCGCCTGGAGACCGCGCTGAAGCTGCTGGCCGCGGCGCTGGCCGTGTGCGCGACCTGGATGTCCGAAACCCGCAGCAGCTGGATGCTGCTGCCCATTCTGGGATTCGTCTTCCTGCTGGGCCTGCGCAACTGGCGGCGGCGCCACAAGGTGTACTGTGCGCTGGCCGTATGCGTGGCGCTGGTCGCCAGCGCGGCTGCCATCTGGACGTTCAGCAGCCGCATGCAGCAGATCACTCACGACGTTCAGGGGTTTTCCACATCGGCCAACCGCGACACGTCGTTCGGCATCCGGCTGCAGCTGTGGCATGCCTCGATTCTGATGTTCGAAAAGAGCCCCATCGTGGGCATCGGCCCCAGCAAGTTTCGCGAAGAGCTTCGCTTGCTTCAGGGGCAGGGCATCGTGACGCAGGAAGTCGTGGATGGATTCGGCGAGCCGCACAACGATCTGCTGGCCGCCCTGGCCGGGTACGGCTTGCTCGGGCTGTTGAGCATGCTGGCGCTGTATCTGGTGCCGGCCGCCATGTTCTTCCGGCGCCTGGCCAGTGACGACCGGGTGATCCGCGTGGGCGCGCAGATGGGGCTGTTGTTCTGCCTGAGCTACTGCGCCTTCAGCATGACCGAGATGATGTTCCGCAACATGCGCAGCGTGCCCACGTACGCGCTGATCGTGGTGGCGTTGATTGCGCTGACGACGGCGCGGCCGGCGCGCGAACCCCTGCCCGCATCACGGTCCGTGGCGTAGCGCCTCGCGGGCTGCGTCCCGCGCAATCGGGCTCCAAGAAGAACGCAAGGTGCACGCGCCTTGCGTTTTTTTATTGGGCTTGAGCTAGATCAAAGTGACTAGTTAAATTTGAATTCAAACGAAGTTTGAAATAGTATGCTCGCCGGTCACATTACATAAAAAGTCACAAACAGCTAGATATTGTTTCGAGTTGGTGGCGGATGGAAGAGCGTCGATGAGTAACTCCAGCTTGCGTAGGGAACTGTTGTGGTTCGTTTTTGCCATTGGCGCCGCCGTTCTGGCGCTGGGCGTGTGGGACGCCTGGCAGCGCCGTGCCGAAATGATGGACGACCGCAAGGTGGAGCTTCGCCATGTCCTGGACATGGCCGAGGGCATCGTCCGCGGCGGCAAGCTGCGTGTGCGGGAAGGCGTGCCGCTGGCCGAGGCCAAGCGCGACGTCGCGCGCCAGCTCTCGCAGATGCGATATGGCGAGGACGGCTATGTGGGCGCGTTTGGCGACAACTACGATCTGCTGGTGCATCCCGACCCGAAGCTGGTGGGCACGAACGTGCGCGCCACGCGCGACAGCCAGGGGCAGCCGCTCTTTGAAAACCTTTATGCGCAAGGCAAGGCGGGCGGCGGCTATGTGCGCTACCTGTTTCCGCGCCCAGGTTCCGAGGACTCGTTGCCCAAGCTGACCTATGCGGCGTACGACGCGGAATGGGGCTGGCTGATGTTCACGGGCCTGTACGTGGACGACGTGGACGCGGCGTTCTACGGCACGCTGTGGCGGCAGGGCAGCGTGACGCTGGCGCTGTTGGCCCTGGTGCTGACCGCTGCGCTGCGCTTTTTCAGCACGCACATTCTGCGGCCGTTGAACGAGGCGGTGGCGGTGTGCGAGCGCGTGGCCAATGGCGACCTGTCCGGCGGCATCGCGCGCCATCACCGTGGCGAGATCGGCCGGCTGTTCGACGCGATGGCGCGGATGCAGCAGCGGCTGGACGCCGCGGTGCGCAGCATCGTGCATTCCACCGCGTCGATCGCGGCCGCGTCGCGCCAGATTGCCGCAGGCAGCGTGGACCTGTCCGACCGCACTGAAAGGCAGGCCGCCGCATTGGAGCAGACCGCGGCAAGCGTGGAAGAAATCACCGCCACGGCCCGCCAAAGCGCCGAGCACGTGCGCGAGGTCAGCGCGTTGGCCGGCGAGGCAGCGCGACTGGCGCGGCAGGGCAGCGACGAAACGCAGCACGCCATCGATGCCATGCGCGAGATCTCGCACAGTTCACAGCGCATCGACGAGATCATCCGCCTGATCGACGTGATCGCGTTTCAGACCAATATCCTGGCGCTGAACGCCGCCGTCGAAGCCGCACGGGCGGGCGAACAGGGGCGCGGGTTTGCCGTGGTGGCCGGCGAAGTGCGGGCGTTGGCGCAGCGGTCCGCCACCGCCGCCAAGGAGATCAAGACGCTGATCGAAGCGTCGTCCGAATCCGTGGCGCGCGGCAGCCAGCGCGTGGAACAGGCGAGCGCCACGATGGGCAGCGTGCTGGAATCGGCAGCTACCAGCGCGCCGCTGATGAGCGAGATTGCCACGGCGTCCAGCGAACAGAGCGCGGGCATCGAGCAGATCAACGTGACCGTGACGCATCTGGACGAGGCGACCCAGCAGAACGCTGCGCTGGTAGAGGAGTTTGCGGCGTCTGCCGCCGCGTTGCACGGTCAGGCGGGCGACCTGGCCCGCGCCGTGTCGATCTTCAGGCTGTCTGCAGCCGGTCAGCCGATGCCGGGATAAGGCTCATGGCGCGCCGCAGCTTCGCGCCCAGTTCGCGGCTGGCGGGCATCATGGGCAGGCGCAGCTCGTCGCAGACGAGGCCCTGCATGGCCAGCGCGCGCTTGAGCGGCGCGGGATTGGGTTCGCTGAACAGCAGCCGGATCAGGGGGCGCAAGGGGTCGAAGCATTCGCGCGCGGCGTCGGTCTGGCCGGCTTGCGCAAGCTGCATCAGTTCGACAAAGCGCTCCGGAAACAGGTGTGCGGCGGCCGGAATGGCGCCGCGCCCGCCCGCCAGGAAATGATCCAGCAAAGCCAGGTCCTCGCCGCACAGCGCGTTGAGCCTGTCTCGCGCATTCAAGGCGGCCAGCACGGCGGGATTGCATTCCTTGACCGCGCCGAAGTTGGGCAGCGCCGCCAGCGCTTCCATCGTCTCGACCGTCATGGCGACGCCGGCGCGCTTCGGGATGTTGTACAGAATGATCGGGCGCTCGGTGGCCCATGCGATCTGCCGGTAATGCCACAGGATGCCGGCTTGCGACGGCCCCAGGTAGTACGGCGGCGGCGCCAGGTAGCCGGCGGGCGCGTAGCGGTCCAGCCGGCGCACCGCGGCGGCCACGCCCCGCGTGTCGACGCCGCCCACGCCCAGCACCAGCGGCAGGGCATGCGCGTCGCTGGCGATGGCTTCGATCATGTCGGTCTTCTCGGGCATGCTGAGGAGGTTGCCCTCGCCGGTGGAGCCAAAGAGGACCAGCCCGGCGATGCCGGCGTTGCGGTAGTAGCGGGCCAGCGCCTGCGCGGCGTCCAGGTCCACGTGGCCGCCGCGCATGGGCGTCACCATCGGCAGCCACAGGCCTTCGAATGCGGGGTTGGCAAGGGTGTCCATGGCTCATCGCTCCGTGATGGCGGTGGCCGGGCGTGCCGGGCCGAATTCGGCGCAGGGCAGGCCGCGCATGATCGCGGCCATCATGGCGTCCAGTTCGCCGCGTTCGCATTGCAGCTCGAGCGTGCTTTGGGCGTGCGCGTGGTCGACCGACAGCAGGTAGACCCCGATGCGATCGCCCAGTGCGCGGTGCAAGGCCAGCCGCACGTTCAAGGCGTCCAGCGTATCGATGCGCACGGTCAGCGCGATCAGGCTGCATTGCGGCTTTGGCGCGGGCTGGGATGCAAGCGTGGCGTCGATGGGGGCCTGGCGGCGGTACGGTCGGGGAATCATGGCGGTGTGGGGGCGGGGCCGAAGGCGGCGACCCGCGTATCCGGTGGGTTGACGACGATTCCACTATAGGAACGGCGCCGTAAATCCTGCCGATAAATGCGGGCGCGCGGTGTAAAAACGGCGTCAACGGCCGCGGCCTTTCAGAACGTCTTGGTCAGCGACAAGAGGCCCGTGGCGCGGCCCATGTCGCGGCCGCGCATATTGGTGTAGACCGCGCGGTCGGCGTTGGTGTCCAGATAGGCCAGCGAGACCGATAACCCCTGGCCGAAGTCCTTGGTCACGCCCAGCTTCCAATCCGTGTAGGAGCCGTTATCGACATTGCGCACGATCTGGCGGCCCGCATGGACGTTGACGACGAGACCCCAGACGCCGGTATCGAAGTTGCCGGACAGGTCGAAGTATTGGCTGTACTTGCTGTCGGCAAAGCCGAACAGGTTGGTCAGCGCAAGGGAGTACTTGAACATGACCGGGCCGTAGCCGATGCCGGCGTAGAGTTCGGTGGTGTCGGGACTGGTGTAGCCCGACGGATAGTCGCCCGGGTAGTAGTACTGCAGCACGCCCAGGTCCACGGGCACGTTGTCCGTGAGATTGCCCTTGTAGCCGCCGTAGAAGTCCATTTCCACCGGCGCGGAGACGTCGCTGTTGCTGTCGTTCAGCCAGCTGATGCTGGAATTCCAGTTGCCCAGGTAAAAGCCGCTGGCGTGCGCGAGGTCGAAGCCGCCTTGAATGGCCGGCTTGTTGTTGGTCTGCATGAGGCCGCGATAGCGGTACTGGCTGGCAAGCGTGACGTTGGCCGTCAAGGAGTAGGGCGACGCGGCATCGGCGGCGCTGGGGGCGTCGGCGGCTTGCGCCGCGGGAATGAGGGAAAGCAGCGCCAGCGCGGCGAGGGTGTTGCGGGGCATGTGAAGCCTCCTGGTGTTGAGCGGACCGCAACAATAGGAGGATCGGCATAAAGGGCGAGACAAGACTCGCGCCCTGCGCGTAAAGCGGGTATCAAAACCGGCATCGAGCGCGCGCGCTCAGCCCGCGAAGCGGTATCCGACGCCGATCTCCGTCACAAGGAACACAGGCTGCGCCGGGTCGGCTTCGAGCTTCTGGCGCAGATGGCCCATGTAGATCCGCAGGTAGTGATTGCTTTCGACATGGGACGGGCCCCACACCTGCCGCAGCAGCTCGCGGTGCGTCATGACCTTGCCGCGATGGGCCAGCAGCGCCGCGAGCAGGCGGTACTCCATCGCGGTCAGGTGCACGTGCTGGCCGGCGCGCTCCACCACGCGCCGCGAAAAGTCGACGCGCACGTCGCCAAACGCGATCTCGGCCGCGTTGCCCGCGCCGCCGCGGCCGTGGCGGCGCAGCAGCACACGCAGGCGGGCCAGCAGTTCGCTCACCCCGAAAGGCTTGGCCAGGTAGTCGTCGGCGCCCGCGTCCAGCGCCGCCACCTTGTCGGCCTCGGCGCTGCGTGCGGACAGCACCAGCACCGGCACCTCGGTCCAGCCGCGCAGCTCGCGGATCAGCGTCATGCCGTCGTCGTCGGGCAGGCCCAGGTCGAGCACGATGGCATCGGGCTGGCGGGTGCCGGCCTCGATCAAGCCGCGCTTGACGGTGTCGGCCTCGTGCACCACGCAGCCTTCGCTTTCCAGGGCCTGGCGGACGAACCGCCGGATGTTGGCGTCGTCTTCGATGATGAGGACTATGGGCTGGAAATCGAACATGGCGCGGACTCAGGCGGTTTCGGGTTGGATCTGGGGCGGAGCGCCCAGCGGCAGGCTGAAGACGAATTGCGCGCCGCTGGCCTGGCCCGGCGCGTGCTCGACCCAGATGCGGCCGTGATGGGCGGCGACGATGGCTTCGCACACCGCCAGTCCCAGGCCGACGCCGGGGGTGGCGGATTCGCGTTCGCCACGCGTAAATTTTTCGAAGATGCGGCGCTCGGCGCCGGGCGCGACACCGGGACCGTTGTCGGCGACGGCCACGCGCATTTCCGCCTCATGCGCTTCGCTCTCATGCACGAAGGCATGGATGCGCAACGTGCTGCCGGCGGGCGTGTATTTGCCCGCGTTCTCCAGCAGGTTGCACAGCACGCGTTCGATCAGCACGCCGTCGCACTCCACCAGCGGCAGTGACGATAGCGGAGCGATCTCGATCCTGTGGCCCGCCAGCGGTTCACGCATGGCCGCCAGCGCGGCGCCGACCAGCTCTTCGATGGATTGCCACTCCATGCGCAGCGGCGCGTCGCGGCTTTGCAGCCGCGCCATGTCCAGCAGATTGACGACCAGCGCGTGCATGCGCTGCGCCTGATCGCGCATGGCGCGCACGGTGTCCTGCACGCCATCGGGCAGCTTGTGCTGCTGGCGCATCAGCGTATCGGTCATGCCGACCAGGCTGGTCAGCGGCGTGCGCAGGTCGTGCGACACCGCGGCAAGCAGCGAGTTGCGCAGCTTTTCGGATTCCATGCTGACCACCGCCTGCTGCGCGACTTCGACGTAGTGCAGGCGTTCGAGCGCAATGGCGATGAGGGTGGCGTACGCCTCGACCTGGCGGCGCGTGTCGGGATTCGTGTAGAGGCTGCGCCGCGGGGCGTCCAGCACCAGCACGCCCCGCGTGCGCATGGGCGCCTTGAGCGGCAGGTACAGCAACGCGCTGTTGGACAGGGTGGCCGTTCCCGCGCCCGCGGGCTGGCCGTGGTCGTAGACCCACTGCGCCAGCGCCGATTCCGGCGCGGGGGTGTCGCCGTTGGCGGGCGAGGCGAGCTTCAGGCGGTCGTCCAGGCCCAGGATGTAGAGCGAGCAGCGCGCGCCGAACGTGGCATGCACAAACGATCCGGCCAGCGCGACGATCTGCTCGGGCAGCAGCGCGGACGACAGTTCGCGCGCGAATTCGTAGAGGCTGCGTGCGTCGGCCTCGCGCTTGACCGAGGCCTGTGCCTGCAGCCGCAGGCCGGCGGTCAGCTGGCCGATCAGCAACCCCACGCCGAGCAGCACGCCGAAGGTCAGCAGGTACTGCACGTCCGACACCGCGAACGACGACAACGGCTGAACGAAGAAAAAGTCGAACAGTCCCACGCTGACCACAGACGCCAGCGCGGCGGGCCCCCGCCCGTGGCGCAGCGCCACCGCGGCCACCGCCAGCAAAAAGAGCATGACGATGTTGGTCTGGTGCAAGGTCGGGAAGGCAAGCGCCGACAGTGCCGTGGCCACGGCGCAATAGCAGAGCGCCCACGCATAGCCCGCCAGCGGCCGCGCCCCGCGTTCGTCGCCGGAAGGGCGGCGGCCCAGCGTGAACGGATCGCGCCCGGGCGGCGCAGGCGCGGGCACCGGGGGCGCGCCCAGCCGGATGATGTCGATCTCCGGGCAGCCGGCAGCCAGCATGTCGGCAAAGCTGTGGCGCCGCCACAACCAGCCCGGCGACATGATGGCGGTGAGCAGCGCGGTCAGCGACAGCCGCAGCCGCTGCCAACCGCCGGCGCGGGTGCGGCCCACGATCGCCTTCGTGATGTTGTGGCGGCGGACGTAGCGGACGACGGCATCGACCATGTCGCCGCCCGCCAGCGTCTCGGTGCGCGCGCCCAGCGCGTCGGCCAGCGCCAGGCCGTGCTGCAGCCGGTCGACCTCGGCGGCAGCGGGCGGCGCGGCGCGCGGCGTGTCGATGGTGACGACGTGCAGATCGCAATCGAGCTGCTGGCTCATGCGATGGGCGCTGCGGATCACGTACTCGGCATCGGCGTCGGAGCCGATGCAGGCGACTATCGCTTCGCGCGTGCGCCACACCGGTTCGATGGCGCGATCGCGGCGGTAGGCCTGCACGTCGTCGTCCACGTGCTCGGCGGTGCGGCGCAGCGCCAGTTCGCGCAGCGCGATCAGATTGCCCTTGCGAAAGAAGTTGCGGGCCGCGTGGCGGGCCTGCTCGGGCAGGTAGACCTTGCCTTCCTTCAGGCGGCGCAGCAGTTCGTCGGCCGACAGGTCAACCAGGATGACCTCGTCGGCCGCGTCGAACACGTCGTCGGGCACCGTTTCCCAGACGCGCACGCCCGTGATGCTGCCGACGGCCTCGTTCAGGCTGTCCAGGTGCTGCACGTTCAGCGTCGTCCAGACGTCGATGCCGGCAGCCAGCAGTTCCTGGATGTCCTGCCAGCGCTTGGCGTGGCGCGAGCCCGGGGCGTTGGAATGGGCCAGCTCATCGACCAGCACGAGGGCGGGGCGGCGCAGCAGGGCGCCATCCAGGTCGAATTCCTTGAGCGTGTGGCCGCGGTAAGCGACGTCCTTGAGCGGCAGGACCGGCAGGCCGTCGAGCAGCGTCGCGGTTTCGCGGCGGCCGTGGGTTTCGACGATGCCGGCGAGCACGTCCGTGCCCTGTGCCGCCTGCGCGCGCGCCGCCGCCAGCATGGCGTAGGTCTTGCCCACGCCGGCCGACGACCCGAAGTACACGCGCAGCTTGCCGCGCACCGCCTGGCGCTCGGCGTCGTCCAGGGTCTTCAAGAGCGCGTCCGGATCGGGACGCTCGCCAGCGATGTCAGCCATGAACGCGCAAGGGAGGGGAGGAAACGGCTGGCAATACTATACGCCGCCGCATCAGCGCGCCACGCGCAGCTTGTCCAGCGCCAGGTTCAGCGTCAGCACGTTGACCGCGGGGTCGCCCAGCACGCCCAGCCACGGGGCGGCGGTGTGAGCCCGGATCAGCGCATCGACCTCGCTGCGCGGCAGGTCGCGGGCGCGCGCCACGCGGCCGGCCTGGTACGCCGCGGCCGCCGGGCTGATGTGCGGATCCAGCCCGCTGCCCGACGCGGTGATCAGGTCGACCGGAACGGGCGCCGCATTGTCCGGATCGGCCGCCTTCAGGGCCGCAATGCGCGCTTCGATGGCCCCGGCCAGCGCGGGGTTGCGCGGACCGAGATTCGAGCCGCCGGAGGCCGCGGCGTTGTACGGCATGGGCGCCGTGGCCGACGGGCGGCCCCAGAAGTATTGCGGCGAGGTGAACGATTGGCCGATCCATTCCGAACCGATCACCTTGCCGTCCTGCTCGATCAGCGAGCCGGCGGCCTGGTGCGGGAATACGGCAGACGCGATGCCGGTGGTCAGGAAGGGATACGCCAGGCCGGTGACGAGCGACAGCGCGGCGAAGAGGGTCAGCGCGGGGCGCAGGAGGCCGCCTTGGCGCGGCGTGGCAGATGCGGGGGTCATGAGGAATTCCTTTGCGTTGAGGGACGGGGGCTAAGGTGGCGCGAGGCCTTTACGCCCAGCCCAGTGCTGCGAGCACCATGTCGACCAGCTTGATGCCGGCAAACGGCACCAAGAGACCGCCCAGGCCGTAGATGAGGAGGTTGCGGCGCAGGAGCACCGAGGCGCCGAGCGGGCGGTAGCGCACGCCCTTCAAGGCCAGCGGGATCAGCACCACGATGATCAGCGCGTTGAAGATCACGGCTGACAGGATCGCCGAGGACGGCGTGGCAAGACCCATGATGTTCAGCACGTCGAGCTGCGGATAGACCGTGGCGAAGGCGGCGGGGATGATGGCGAAGTATTTGGCGACGTCGTTGGCCACGCTGAACGTGGTCAGCGCGCCTCGCGTCATCAGCATCTGCTTGCCGATCTCGACGATTTCGATGAGCTTGGTCGGATTGGAATCCAGGTCCACCATGTTCCCGGCTTCCTTGGCGGCCTGCGTGCCCGAATTCATCGCCACCGCCACGTCGGCCTGCGCCAGCGCGGGCGCGTCGTTGGTGCCGTCACCTGTCATGGCGACCAGGCGGCCTTCCGATTGGTAGTTGCGGATGAGCTTGAGCTTGGCCTCGGGCGTGGCTTCGGCCAGGAAATCGTCCACGCCCGCCTCGGCCGCGATGGACGCGGCGGTCAGCTTGTTGTCGCCGGTGATCATCACGGTCTTGATGCCCATGCGGCGCAGTTCGGCAAACCGCGACTGGATGCCGGGCTTGACGATGTCCTTGAGCTCGACCACGCCCAGCGCGCGGTTGCCGTCGCTGACCATCAGCGGCGTGCTGCCGCGGCGTGCCACGTCTTCGGCCAGGCGCAGGGCCTCGGCCGGCACGGTGGCGTCCTGAGCGGCCAGCCAGGCCTGGATCGCGTCGACCGCGCCCTTGCGGATCTGGCGCTCGCCCAGGTCGACGCCGCTCATGCGCGACTGCGCGGTGAACGGCACGAATTCGATGCCGGTCATGCGGGGGGCGGGCGCATGGATGGCCTTGTCCGCCAGCGCCACGATGCTGCGGCCTTCCGGCGTCTCGTCGGCCAGCGACGCGAGGCGCGCGGCGTCCGCCAGTTCGCGCGCAGACACGCCGGGCGCGGGCAGGAAGGTGGAGGCCTGGCGGTTGCCGAAGGTGATGGTGCCGGTCTTGTCCAGCAGCAGCACGTCGACGTCGCCCGCAGCTTCGACCGCGCGGCCCGACGTGGCGATGACGTTGGCGCTCATCATGCGGCTCATGCCGGCCACGCCGATGGCGGACAACAGGCCGCCGATGGTCGTGGGAATCAGGCAGACCAGCAGCGCCACCAGCACGGTCACCGTGACCGCGGCGCCGCCGCCCGCGGCCGAGACGGCGTAGAGCGAGAAGGGCATCAGCGTGACGACGACCAGCAGGAAGACCACGGTCAGGCCTACCAGCAGAATGGTCAGCGCAAGCTCGTTGGGCGTCTTCTGGCGCTTGGCGCCTTCGACCATCGAAATCATGCGGTCCAGGAAGCTTTCGCCGGGATCGGCGGCAATGCGCACGAAGATCCAGTCCGACAGCACGCGCGTGCCGCCGGTGACGGACGAAAAATCGCCGCCCGACTCGCGGATGACGGGCGCGGATTCGCCGGTGATGGCGCTTTCGTCGACCGAGGCGACGCCGGCGATGACCAGGCCGTCGCCGGGCACGGTGTCGCCGGCTTCGACCAGCACGACGTCGCCGCGGCGCAGCAGGCCCGAGGGCTGGCTGACCGCCTTGCCGCGCCATTGCGCGGGGTCGGCATCCGCCGCATCGGCGTCGCGAAAGCCCTTGAGCAGGCGCGCGTCGATGGTGGTGCGCAGGCCGCGCAGCGTTGCTGCCTGCTGCTTGCCTCGCCCTTCGGCCAGCGCTTCGGCGAAGTTGGCGAACAGCACGGTGAACCACAGCCAAACGGTGATACCCAGGATGAATCCCGGCGGCGCCTCGGCCTGGCCGCGTAGGGCCATGATCCACAAGACGGTGGTAAGCAGGCTGCCCACGTAGACCACGAACATCACGGGGTTCTTGAGCTGCGCGGCGGGCGACAGCTTGCGCAGGCTGTCGACGATGGCGGGGCCGACCAGCGCGCGGGACCACATGCCGAAGGCAGGCGCCGCGTCAGGACGACCCGCGACAGGCTGCGCGGCCGCAGCGGGCGCCCGGGCAGCGCTGCTGCCCGGGCCGGAGGTTTCCATTTCAATCTTGGCCATATTCTTTCCTAGCCTGTTGCATCAGGGTTGCAGGTGTTCCGCGACCGGGCCGAGGGCCAGTGCGGGCACGTAGGTGAGGGCGCCGACCAGCAGCACCGCGCCGATCAGCAGCGTCACGAAGAGCGGGCCGGTGGTGGGCATGCTGCCGGGCCCGGCGGGCAGCCGGCGCTTGGCGGCCAGCGACCCGGCCATGGCCAGCACGGCGACAATCACGGCGAAACGGCCGAACCACATCGCGATGCCCAGCAGCACGTTGTAGAAGGGCGTGTTCGCCGACAGCCCGGCGAAGGCGCTGCCGTTGTTGTTGGCGGCCGACGAGAGCGCGTAGAGGATTTCCGAGAAGCCGTGGATGCCCGGGTTGAGCACGCCGGCCTGGCCGGCCGTCACGGACACGGCCAACGCCGTGCCGCCCAGCACGAGCAGCGGGGTGGCCAGGATGACGATGGACACCATCTTCATGTCGAAGGCTTCGATCTTCTTGCCCAGGTACTCGGGCGTGCGTCCGATCATCAGCCCGGCGATGAAGACGCCCAGGATCGCAAAGGCCAGCATGCCGTACAGCCCCGAGCCCACGCCGCCGTACACGACTTCGCCAAGTTGCATCAGCAGCATCGGCGACAGGCCGCCCATCGCCGACAGCGAGTCGTGCATGCCGTTCACCGCGCCGCAGGAGGCTGCGGTGGTGATCGTGGCAAACAACGAGGTGGCGGCAATGCCGAAGCGCGTCTCCTTGCCTTCCATGTTGCCGCCGGGTGTCACGGACCCGGCCTGGGCGGCCATCGGGTTGGGCTGCTGCTCAAAGTACGCGGTGGACAGCGTGAAGACGGCAAACAGCACCGTCATCGCCGCCAGGATCGCGATGCCCTGGCGCCGGCTGCCCACCATCTCGCCGAAGGTGAAGCACAGGGCGGCGGGGATGGCCAGGATCGCCAGCATCTGCAGGAAGTTCGACAGGGGCGTGGCGTTTTCAAAGGGATGCGCCGAGTTGGCGTTGAAAAAGCCGCCGCCGTTGGTGCCCAGCAGCTTGATCGCTTCCTGAGACGCCACCGGCCCCATGGCGATGGACTGCGTGCGCGTCGTGACCGGGTCGGTGACCGCCGCACCGGCAGCGTCCAGCACCGGCTGGCCTTGCGCGTCCAGGCGAGGCGCGTCGTACTGCAGCGCTTCGACCGTCTGCACTTCCTGGTAGGCGCTGAAGTTCTGGATCACGCCCTGGCTGACCAGGGCCAGCGCCAGCACGAGTGACAGCGGCAGCAGCACATACAACGTGCAGCGGACCATGTCGGCCCAGAAGTTGCCCACCGTGGCGGAGCAGTGCCGCGCCAGCCCGCGTATCAGGGCGAACAGCACGGCAATGCCGGTCGCCGCGGACACAAAGTTCTGCACGGTCAGCGCCAGCATCTGCGTCAGGTAGCTCATCGTGGATTCGCCACCATAACCCTGCCAATTGGTGTTGGTGACGAAGCTGATGGCGGTATTCAGCGCGGAATCGGGCGACACGGCGCCCAGGCCCGCGGGGTTCAGCGGCAACAGCCCCTGCACGCGCTGCAGCGTATAGACGGCGGCAATGCCCACCAGGTTGAAGACCAGCACGGCGGCGGCATAACGCTTCCAGCCCATCTCCGCCTGCGGGTCGATGCCCGCCAGCCGGTAAATGCCGCGCTCAATCGGCCGGCCCCAGGCGGTCAGCCGGGATCGGCCGTCTTCCATGGCGATGCGGATGTAGCGGCCCAGCACGGGGGCGATCGCAAGCAGGACTGCCAGGTACAGGACCAGCAGCCCGACGAATTCGGGGGTCATCAGAATTTCTCCGGTTTGAACAGCGCGCCCAGCAGGTACACGAACAGGAATGCGGCCGTCAGGCCGCTCAGCCAGTAGAGCCAGCTCATGGCTGGTCTCCGGAGGACAAGGCGTCGCAGAACCGGACAAGGGCCCAGGTCAGCCCGGCCATCACGGTGAAGATGGCGCTATAGATGAGATCCACGTTTTTTCTCCCCGGGAGGCATGCTCCCTTCGAACAGGCCTGCGCGGCAGAAAGCGGATGCGCGCCGGGCAGGCGAGGTAACCATTCAGGACACCGGCAGGTTACGGAGCAGGGGGTAAAAACGGGGTATAGCTTGGCGGGCAGGGTGTAAACGGCGCGTAAAGATGATCCGGGATGCTGTCGCCTCATGCCCGGAATCGGGCTTTTCGAGATGCACGGACTTGGACGGCCGGGCCATCCGCCATGATCACTATTTGAGCAGCGCTCAAGAATTAGGGCATCCGCCGGGCGGTTTTGGGCGAAAAATCCCAATATTTAGTACGGCGCCCCCAAAATGCACTTATATGGTGCATGGAATATGTAAATGAATGCTCCGTCTTAGGGCATTCCCCTAGTGTGGCATTCCCGCATCTGGTGCAGAATCTCTTCCCATGCAGGTGAGGAGACAAAGCCCTGCATGGGCAAATACCGGCGGCACCGGTACATAAAAAAAGTAAAGCAGTACTCAAAAAAAGCAAACGCACAACGGCTGGCACCAGGAAGTGCCAGCCGTTGTCGCATAAAAAGCCGGCAAATCAAGCTTCAGGGCTTTTCAAGCGCTGCGTTTGGCGATATTCAGATGGGATCTGCTTATCCACGCTATGCCGCAAACGCGCCTTACTCCGTCCCGGACATCCATCACGCCTTACTGGCGCCGCAACCTGCGGCTGATCGTGCTGCTGCTCGTTGTCTGGGCCGCGCTGACATTCGTCCCCTCGTACTTCGCACGCAATCTCTCCTTCGATTTCATCGGCTGGCCCTTCGCCTTCTGGATGGCCGCCTATGGCGCCCCGCTGGCCTACCTGATCATCATCGCCGTCTACGCCCGGGTCATGAATCGCGCCGATGAGCGCGCCGACGAAACCGGGGAGCAGCCCTGATGCCGTTTTTCAGCGGCGATACGCCCCAGGAATTCCGCATCCGGCTGCGGCGCATCTACGTGCTGTACACGGCCGGCTTCGCGCTGATGATCCTGCTGATGGCGCTGGCCGAGATCCTGGGCATGCCGCGCAACTGGATCGGCTATGTGTTCCTGCTGGTCACCGTCAGCCTGTACGCCGGCATCGGCATCGTCTGCCGCACCTCGGATCAGGTCGAATACTACGTCGCGGGCCGGCGCGTGCCGGCCATCTACAACGGCATGGCCACGGCGGCCGACTGGATGTCGGTGGCGTCCTTCATCGGCGTGGCGGGCACGCTGTACCTGACCGGCTACGGCGGGCTGGCCTACATCCTGGGCTGGACGGGCGGGTACGTGCTGGTGGCGATGCTACTGGCGCCGTATCTGCGGCGCTTTGGCCAATACACCATTCCCGATTTCATGGGCGCGCGCTATGGCGGCAACCTGCCTCGGCTGGCCGGCGTTGCATGCGCCATCCTCTGCTCGTTCACCTATCTGGTCGCGCAGATCTACGGCGTGGGCATCATCACCACGCGCATGACGGGGATTTCGTTCGAACTGGGCATCTTCGTGGCGCTGGGCGGGATGCTGGTCTGTTCGTTCCTGGGCGGAATGCGGGCCGTGACGTGGACGCAGGTCGGCCAGTACATCATCCTGGTCATCGCGTATCTCGTGCCGGTGATCTGGCTGTCGGTCAAACACACCAACATGCCATTGCCGCAGCTGTCGGGCGGGGCGGTGCTGCAGCAGGTGACCGAAAAAGAGGTCTACCTGCAAAACGATCCCTCCGAGATCGAGGTGCGGGGCATCTGGCAGCAGCGCGCCGATGAAATGGGGCGCCGTCTGCAGGCGCTGCCCGAGTCCTGGACGCTGGAAAAGGACAAGCTGCGCAGCCGGCTGGCCCAGTTGAACGCGGGCGATGCGCCCATGGTCGAGATCCGGTCGGCCGAGCGCGAACTGGCTGCCTACCCGCCCACCGTCGAGGACGCGCGCGCCACGTGGTCGCAGGCCAAGGCAACCTTCGAGGCCCGGGCCGCGCCGCCCACGCCGCATGCCGAACCGTTCCCCGCGAAAGACCCCGAGGAACGCAGGAACATGCGCATCAATTTCCTGGCGATGGTGCTGTGCCTGATGCTGGGCACCGCCGGCATGCCGCACATCCTGATGCGCTCATACACGACGCCGTCCGTCATCGAGGCGCGCAAATCGGTGTGCTGGTCGCTGCTGTTCATTCTGCTGCTGTATTTCATGGCGCCCGCGCTGGCGCTGCTGGTCAAGTTCGAAATCTATACCCAGGTCGTGGGCTCGAATTTCCTCAGCCTGCCCAACTGGGTGCATGCCTGGAGCGCGGTCGACACCAATCTGCTCGACGTCAGCGACATCAACCGCGATGGCGTCGTGCAGCTCAGCGAAATCAGCATGGGGGCGGACGTGGTGGTGCTGGCCATGCCCGAGATCGGCGGGCTGCCCTACGTGATTTCGGGGCTGGTCGCGGCGGGCGGGCTGGCGGCGGCGTTGTCCACGGCCGACGGCCTGTTGCTGACGCTGTCCAATTCCCTGTCGCACGACATGTGGTACCGCGTCGTGTCGCCGCGCATGTCGGCGGCGCGCCGGGTGATGGTGTCCAAGATCCTGCTGCTGGTGGTGGCGTTTGGTGCGGCGTGGGTCGCGGCACGCAAGCCCGCGGACATCCTGTTCATGGTGTCGGCCGCGTTTTCGTTCGCGGCCTCGTCATTCTTTCCGGCGCTGGTCATGGGCGTGTTCTGGCGGCGCGCGAACAAATGGGGCGCCACGCTGGGCATGGCGGCCGGGCTAGCCGTGACGTTTGCCTACATGACGCACACGCATCCGTGGCTGCGGGAATCGGTGCTCGGCATCGCGCGTACGCAGCCGGTGGATCTGTGGTGGGGCATCCAGCCCATCGCGGCCGGCGTGTTCGGTGCGCCGGTGGCGTTTCTGACGATCGTGGTGGTGTCGCTGCTGACGCCGCCGCCCGATCGGGCCACGTTGGCACTGGTGGATTACCTGCGTAATCCGGACGCGCGTCACCCGCAGCCAGACAACACTTAGGGCGCGGGGCAGGCGGCCGGGCGGCGGTCTTCGGGATCGGCGCAGGCTGCCCAGGCGGCGTCGGGCATCGCCTGCAACAGCGTCACGACCTGACCCGGCGCCCAGAGCCACTGCACACCGCCGGGCGCGCGGCCCGCTGCCTTCCAGATACGCTGGCGGGCGTCGGCGCTCAGGTCAAAGCGCCCATTGGCGCCGCTGTTGCCGCTGGCCAGCACGGACGACGGATCGCGCTTGGCGTCGTAGACATCGGCGTCGCCGCTCGGCTGTACGATGGCCCAGTCGTAGTGGTAGGAGTCCAGCGCCGGCGGTTTCCAGCCGGGGCCGGGCAGCACCAGGATCGGGTGTTCGCCCTGGACAGCGTGATACGGCAATGCTGCCTGCGCGCCCAGGCCGTCTTCGGTGTCGCGGACCGGCCGCAGGTAGCGTTGGGCGGCCTGGCCCTTGGCGTCATGCACGATGACCTCGTTCGCTTCGCCGGTTTCGGGCGCGTGGCGGATGGTTCGCAGCAGGCGGCCCGCGGCGTCATGCACGTAGCGCACTTGCGGACGGGTGGCGCCGTCGCAGGCCCCCTCGGCCAGTTCCGCCAGCCAGCCATTGGCGTCGTAACGCAGGCAATGCCGGACTGGGCGATTCTCGCGGCCATCCCAGGCGCGCGAGCGGATGTCGTAACCGGTCAGCCTGCTGGCCGCGTCATAGCGGAAGCGCGTTTCGTTGTCCGGCATCGGCAGGGTGGGGCCGGGCTTGGCCCGCGCCTCTTCGACCGTGTGCGGGCTGTATTGGGCGATGCCGCAAAGATGCTGGCTGCCGTCCGCGCCGCGCTCGAAGCGCAGCAGGGTGACGCCAATCCGCGCGGCGGGTTCGGCCGCATAGACGGACCAGTCCACGTGTTCTGCCCGGATGACCGGCGTGGCGCGCGGGCCTTCTGGCACCAGGACGGGCGGCAGCCAGCTTCGGATGCGGGAACCGTCCTTGCCCAGCAGCGTATTGGTGTCGTCGAGCCGGACATCGGCGATGACGGTCAGCCTGTCGCCCGCGGCGAGCGGTTGGCACAAGGCCTGCGCAAGCCCGGGCGCCGCGGACAGTGCGGCCAGGGCAAGCAGGCGCAGGACGAAATCAGTTTGCGGCATTGTGCAGCCACGCAACGAGACCCCACAGCTCGGCGCTGACGCCGCCCAGCCTCAGCGCCCCGTCGCGGGACTCCATCAGCAGGAAGGGATAGGCTTTGCGTTCGAACGTGCCGGCGGGCGGCAGCCGGTAGGGGGTGAAGTGGCCGGACGACAGCAGATAGGTGTTGGTCATGTCGCCAACGTCCACGTGTAGATACCAGACGGCCAGATCCGTGCCCTTGAACGCGGCATCGGCTTCCGGATACGTGCCGCCTTGGCCTGCGGGAATGCCGCTGGCCAGCACGCCCAGGAAGACCGGACGCGGTCCGTATTGCGGGCGGTATTCGCCATCGCCCGTGCGGCGGGTGAAGGCCTCGCGGATGAAGCCGGCGGCTCGCGACCCGGGCACCACGGACTTGTCGAACAGAGCATCGAGTTGCGCGTCGTTCAACGGACCCCGCGCCGCGGCCAGCCGGTCCATGTCCTGCGTGAAAGCGGTCAGCCACGCCCGGTAACGCTTGAGCTCGGCCGCGCGGTCAAAGTCCTGGGCTGAGGCGCTGCCGGCGAAAAGCCCAGCCAGGCACAGGCAGGCCGCCAGCGCGCGGCGCAGAATGCCCTGCGCCAGGATGCCCTGCGCCAGGACGCCCTGCGCCAGGATGCCCTGCGCCAGGATGCCCTGCGCCAGGATGCACCGCGCGAGGACCGCAGCGACCGCCGTCAATGCGAGACGGATTTGGAGAAGACGTTCATCACCACCACGCCGGCGATGATGAGGCCGATGCCGATGAGCGCGGGCGTGTCCAGGTGCTGCTTGAACAGTACCGCGCCCACGATGGAGATCAGCACGATGCCGACGCCGGACCAGATCGCGTAGGCAATGCCCACGGGGATTTCGCGCAGGGTCAGCGACAGGAAATAGAACGAGATCAGGTAGCCGAAGACGGTGATGACGGACGGCACGAGCCGCGTAAAGCCTTCGGAACCCTTGAGCGCGCTGGTGGCGAAGATCTCGGCGACGATCGCCACGCCCAGGTAGAGCCATTTCATTTGCGCGGACCCTCAGACTGCCGCAGCAGCACCAGCAGGGCGCCCGCGCCGCCTTCGCGTTCCGGAGCCTCGGAAAACGCCATGACCTCGGCCTTCTGGACCAGCCAGGTGCGCGCCTTGTCCTTCAGGACCGGCTCCAGGCCTTCCGAGTTGTAACCCTTGCCGTGTACGATGCGCACGCAGCGGATGCCGTGTTCCTGGCATTCGTCCAGAAACGACAGCAGGGCATGGCGAGCCTGCTCGACGCGCAGTCCGTGCAGATCGAGTTCAGCCCCGGCGCGCCATTGGCCGCGGCGCAAGTTGCGCGCGGTGTCGGGCGCCACGTCGCCGCGCACGAAGGCGGTGCCGGCTTCGGACAGCAGATGCGTGATCTCGCCACCGTCCGAGACGCCGGCATCGGCGCGGTTGGGCGTTTCGCCCAGCGCGTTGGCGCGGCGCAGGGCCGGCGCGGGTTCGGCGGCGGGCTTGTGCGTGACGCGTTCCGCGTGCCGGATCGGCGTGACGGACTTCATCGAACGCTTGAACGCCGCGAGATCGTCCTCGGGGGGCGATGCCGCGCGCGCCGGCGCTGCCGCCGCCCGTTGCGGGGCCAGGGCGGCGCGCTCGCGCTCTTCCTGCAGGTCTTTCTTCAGGCGTTTCAGGTCGGCCACGCCGACCTTACTGCCCCGCATTCTCCAACCACCGTTGGGCGTCCAGGGCGGCCATGCAGCCCGTGCCGGCGCTGGTGATGGCCTGGCGGTAGACGTGATCCTGGACGTCGCCGGCGGCAAACACGCCGGGCACCGAGGTCATGGTGGCCATGCCGGACAGGCCGCTCTTGGTGACGATGTAGCCGTCTTTCATTTCGAGCTGGCCCTGGAAGATTTCCGTGTTGGGCTGGTGGCCGATGGCGATGAACGCGCCGGTGACGGCCATGTCTTCAGTCGCGCCGGTGTCCACGTGGCGAACACGCACGCCGGTCACGCCGCTGTCGTCGCCCAGCACTTCTTCCAGCGTGTGGAAGAGCTTGAGCTCCATGTTGCCGTTTTCGACCTTGCTCATGAGCTTGTCGACCAGGATGGGCTCGGCGCGGAACTTGTCGCGGCGGTGGATCAGGGTGACCTTGCGGCAGATGTTGGACAGGTACAGGGCTTCCTCGACGGCGGTATTGCCGCCGCCCACCACGACCACGTCCTGATTGCGGTAGAAGAAACCGTCGCAGGTGGCGCAGCCGGACACGCCGCGGCCCATGAAGGACTGCTCGGACGGCAGGCCCAGGTACTTGGCCGAGGCGCCGGTCGCGATGATCAGGGAGTCGCAGGTGTAGATCTTGCCGGTGTCGCCGGTCAAGGTGAAGGGGCGCTTGGACAGATCGACCTTGGCGATGTGGTCGAACAGCATCTCGGTGTTGAAGCGTTCGGCGTGCTTCTGGAAGCGCTGCATCAGGTCGGGACCCTGCACGCCATCCGCGTCGGCCGGCCAATTGTCGACATCCGTGGTGGTCATGAGCTGGCCGCCTTGGGCCAAACCTGTAACAAGAACAGGGTTCAGATTGGCGCGTGCCGCATAGACGGCCGCCGTGTAACCGGCAGGGCCGGAACCGAGTATCAAAACTTTAGCGTGCGTAGGCGTGGACATGGGCAGGTATCTTTAGGGTAACGCCCAATTATAATGAGCCGCATGCCGCGTATCTCGACTGCTTCTCCGCGCGCCTCGCGCAACACCCGCAACGGACCTTCGCCGCTGCAAACGCGCATTTCCGCGTTGCTGCGCGAAGCCCGCTGGATCCTATTTGCCGCCCTGGCGGCCTGGCTTACTCTGGTGCTCGCCACCTGGAGCGCGTCCGACCCTGGCTGGTCGCACTCGGTTCCAGGCGATGTCGTGCGCAACCAGGGGGGACGCCTGGGCGCCTATCTGGCGGACATCCTCCTCTATCTATTCGGTTTTTCTGCCTGGTGGTGGGTCATCCTGCTGCTGCACCGCGTGCGGGCCGGGTACCGGCGGCTGGCCGCGCAGTTGCGCGTGGCCAATAGCAAACAGCCTGAAGTGCTGCCGCGCGTCCACTGGGAAGAGGGCATCGGCTTCGTCCTGCTGATGGTGGGATCGCTGGGCATGGAAGCCCTGCGCCTGGCCAGCCGCGGCACCCATCTGCCGGGCGCTTCAGAAACGGCCAGCGGCGCCGGCGGGGTCATCGGCCAGATGCTGGCCGGCCTTATCGGCAGCAGCATCGGCTTTACCGGCGCCACACTGGCCTTTCTGGTCATGCTGGCAATCGGACTCAGCCTGTTTTTCTCGTTCTCCTGGTTGGCGGTGGCCGAGCGTGTCGGTTCCTGGCTGGAAGGCCTGGTCCGCAAGATGCGCAATTCCTACACCGCGCGCCAGGACCGCAAGGTCGGCGAAGTCGCCAAGGCCGTGCGCACCGAACAGGTCGTGGCCAAGCAGGAAAAGCTGGTGCACGAGCAGCCGGTGCGTATTGAACCGGCCATCACCGTGGTGCCCAAGTCCGAGCGCGTCGAAAAGGAAAAGCAGCAATCGCTGTTCTTCCCGCCCACGGGCGGCGCCGAAGGTGATCTGCCGGCCATCAGCCTGCTCGATCCGCCCCTGAACAACCAGGAAACCGTCTCGGCCGAGACCATCGAGTTCACCTCCCGCCTGATCGAAAAGAAGCTGGCCGACTTCGGCGTGTCGGTTACCGTGGTTGCGGCGCAGGCCGGTCCGGTCATCACCCGCTACGAAATCGAACCGGCCACCGGCGTGAAGGGCAGCCAGATCGTCAACTTGGCCAAGGATTTGGCACGCGCGCTCAGCCTGGTCAGCATCCGCGTGGTTGAAACGATTCCCGGCAAGAACCTGATGGGGCTGGAACTGCCCAATCCGCGCCGCCAGATGGTGCGCCTGTCCGAGATCCTGGGTTCGCAGACCTACCACGCCAGCCATTCCGTGGTGACCATGGCGCTGGGCAAGGACATCGCCGGCAACCCGGTGGTGGCCGATCTGGCCAAGATGCCTCACCTGCTGGTGGCGGGCACGACCGGTTCGGGCAAGTCCGTCGGGATCAACGCCATGATCCTGTCGCTGCTGTACAAGGCCGACGCCTCGCACACCCGCCTGATCCTGATCGACCCCAAGATGCTCGAAATGAGCGTCTATGAAGGCATCCCCCATCTGCTGGCGCCGGTGGTCACCGACATGCGGCACGCTTCCAACGCGCTGAACTGGTGCGTGGGCGAAATGGAAAAGCGCTATCGACTCATGAGCAAGATGGGCGTGCGCAACCTGGCCGGTTACAACACCAAGATCCGCGACGCGATCAAGCGCGAAGAGCCGATCCCCAATCCGTTCTCGCTGACGCCGGACCAGCCCGAACCCCTGTCGCCGCTGCCGACCATCGTTGTCGTCATCGACGAGCTGGCCGACCTGATGATGGTCGTCGGCAAGAAAATCGAAGAACTCATCGCCCGTCTGGCGCAGAAGGCGCGCGCGGCGGGCATCCACCTCATCCTCGCCACCCAGCGTCCCAGCGTGGACGTGATCACCGGCCTCATCAAGGCCAACATCCCAACCCGCATCGCGTTCCAGGTGTCGTCCAAGATCGACTCGCGCACCATTCTTGACCAGATGGGCGCGGAAACGCTGCTGGGTCAGGGCGACATGCTGTACATGCCGCCAGGCACGGGCCTGCCGGTGCGCGTGCACGGCGCATTCTGCAGCGACGACGAAGTCCATCGCGTGGTCGAGAGCCTGAAGGCGCAGGGCGAGCCCAACTACGTCGAGGGCCTGCTGGAAGGCGGCCTGGACGGCGACGGGGCCGAGGGCGCCAGCAGCGTCACGGGCATTGGCGGCGACGCGGAATCCGACCCGATGTACGACCAGGCCTGCGAAGTCGTGCTCAAGCATCGCCGCGCGTCGATCTCGCTGGTCCAGCGGCACCTGCGCATTGGTTACAACCGTGCGGCCCGGTTACTCGAGCAGATGGAGCAATCGGGTATGGTGTCGGCGATGCAATCCAATGGGAACCGCGAGATCCTGGTTCCCGCAGCTGCCGCCCGAGAGGAAGCATGATGAAGACGTATCAAAGGCTGGCCGCCGTCGCGGTCCTGGGTCTGACGCCGGCGCTGGTTCCGGCCGTGGCGCTGGCCGCCAGCGCGCAGGAGCAATTGCGCGCCTTCGTGACCACGGTCACGTCGGCCACCGGGTCGTTCTCGCAGTACACCGTCAACGATCAGGGCCGGACGCAGCCCGCGCAGACCGGGGTGTTCTCGTTCCAGCGGCCCGGCAAGTTCAAGTGGGCCGTGCAGAAGCCTTATGAGCAGCTCGTCATTTCCGATGGCCGGCAGGTGTTCCAGTTCGACCCCGATCTGGCGCAGGTCACCGAGCGCAAGGTCGACGCCGCCATCGGCACCTCGCCCGCGGCCATTCTCTTTGGCTCGGGATCGCTGGAGCAATCGTTCGATGTATCTGCGCTGCCTGCCAAGGACGGCGTGGACTGGCTGCGCGCCAAGCCGCGCACGGCCGACGCCGGTTTTTCGCGCGTCGACATCGGCATGAAGAACAACCTGCCCGTGCGGGTGGAATTGCTCGATTCGTTCGGCCAGACCACGCGCGTCGACCTGTCAGGCATCCAGGCCAACCCGCAACTGCCCGCCAAGGAATTCCAATTCACCGCGCCCAAGGGCGTGGATGTGGTGAAGATGTAGCGCGGTGTTGCCGCCAGCCCAATGCAGAATGCCCGGTGGAAACCGGGCATTCTTGTTTTGAATGCCGTGTCTCGCGGCAGCCGTGCAACGAACCCGGTGTCTGACACCCGTGTGGGACGGTCATCAGCTTGGGCCGTCGTCGCAGGGGTGTCAGACACCTGCCGACCTGCCGCAGTCGTGAATAGAACCCGGTGTCTGACACCCGTGTGAGACGGTCGTCAGCTTGGGCCGGCGTCGCAGGGGTGTCAGACACCTGCCGACCTGCCGCAGCCGTGAATAGAACCCGGTGTCTGACACCCGTGTGAGACGGTCGTCAGCTTGGGCCGTCGTCGCAGGGGTGTCAGACACCTGCCGCCCTGCCGCAGCCGTGAATAGAACCCGGTGTCTGACACCCGTGTGGGACGGTCGTCAGCTTGGGCCGGCGTCGCAGGGGTGTCAGACACCTGCCGACCTGCCGCAGTCGTGAATAGAACTCGGTGTCTGACACCCGTGTGAGACGGTCGTCAGCTTGGACCGGCGTCGCTTGGGTGTCAGACACCTGCCGCCCTGCCGCAGCCGCGAATAGAACCCGGTGTCTGACACCCGTGTGAGACGGTCGTCAGCTTGGGCCGGCGTCGCAGGGGTGTCAGACAACTGCCGACCTGCCGCAGCCGTGAATAGAACCCGGTGTCTGACACCCGTGTGAGACGGTCGTCAGCTTGGGCCGGCGTCGCGGGGGGTGTCAGACACCTGCCGACCTGCCGCAGTCGTGAATAGAACCCGGTGTCTGACACCTGCCTGCGTGTCAGGGCCGCTTGTACGCCACGCAGTCGACTTCCACTTTCGCGTCAACGACCAGGCTCGACTGCACGCAGGCACGCGCCGGCGGGTTGGCGCCGAAGTATTCCTTGAATACCTTGTTGAACGACGCAAAGTCACGCGCGTCGTCCAGCCAAACGCCGCAGCGCACGACGTGTTCGGGGCCGTAGCCGGCTTCCTGCAGGATCGCCAGCACCTGCTGGATGGCCTTGTGGCTTTGCGCGACGATGCCGCCTTCGATCACTTCGCCGTTGTCCATCGGCACCTGGCCGGAAACATACAGCCAGCCGTCGGCGGCGACGGCGCGGGCGAAGGGCATGTGCGAGCCGCCCTGGCCGGTGCCGCCGGCCACGCCGAAGCGGGTGATGCCGTTGTTGTCGGGAGTGGGGGTAGCGCTCATGAGATGGTTCTCCTTGAAGATGTCCGGATGCCGCTGCGGTCAGGCGGCCGAAAGATCGGGGTAAGACGCGCGCAGGTCGCCGCTGCGCGGCAGCCAGCGGCCGGCGCGCTCGCCGGTGGCCTGGCCCTTGCGGTAGGACAGGACGCCGTTGACCCACACCGCCTCGATGCCCGCCGCGGTTTGCACGGGCGCGGCGAAAGTGGCGCTGTCGATGACGGTGTCGGGGTTGAACAGCACCAGATCCGCGTGATAACCCTCGCGCACGAAGCCGCGCTCGGCCAGGCCGAAGCGGGCGGCGGACAGCCCCGTCATCTTGTGCACGGCCTGGGCCAGCGGGAACAGGCCGACGTCCCGGCTGTAATGGCCCAGCACGCGCGGGAAGGCGCCCCACAACCGCGGATGCGGCATCGGATCGTTCGGCAGGCCGTCCGACCCCACCATGGTCAGGCGGTGTGACAGCACGCGGCGCACGTCGTCTTCGTGCATGTTGTGATACACCGCGCCGGCCGGTTGCAGTCGTTGGGCTGCCTCCAGCAGCGTCACGCCCCAGTCGGCCGCAATGGCGGCGAGCTTGCGGCGCGCCTGTTCCGGATGCGGCTCGGACCAGGTGATGTCGATGTCGAATTCGTCCGTGACCTGCTTCAAGTCCAGCGTCGACGAACTGGCGGAATACGGATAACAATCGCAGCCCACGTGCTGCATGCGCCCCGCGTTTTCCAGCGCGAACAGCACCTCTTTCGTGCGGCCCCAGTTGCCGGCGCCCGCGCATTTCAGGTGCGACACCACCACTGGCACGCGTGCGTGCAGGGCGATGTCGAAGGCTTCCTGCATGGCTTCCAGGATGGCGGCAAATTCCGAGCGCAGATGCGTCGTGTACAGCGCGCCGAACTCGTCCAGGGCCTCGGCCAGCAGTTTGACCTCGGCCGTGTCCGCTTCGAACGCGGACGCATAGGCCAGGCCGGTGCTCAGGCCGATCGCGCCGTGTGCCAGCGCGTCGCGCAACTGCTCGCGCATCGCCAACACCTCGTCGCGCGTGGCGGGCCGGTCCAACCGGTCCATGTGATTGCTGCGCAGGGCCGTGTGTCCGACCAGCGCGGCCACGTTCACGGCCGGCCGGGCGGCCTCGATGGCGCGGGTGTAGTCGGCAAAGGTGGCATAGCGGAAGTCCTCGCGCTTGCCCAGCAGGTTCATCGGGTCGGGCGGATCGCCGCGCAGCGTCACCGGCGAGGCGCTGATGCCGCAGTTGCCCACGACCACGGTCGTCACGCCCTGCGACAGCTTGGGCAGCATGTCCGGCGTGCGGATGACGGTGGTGTCGTCGTGGGTGTGGACGTCGATGAAGCCGGGGGCCAGCGCCAGGTCGGTGCCGTCGATGATCTGGCGCGCGGGGGCGCCGGGCAGGTCGCCGATGGCGGCAATGCGGCCGCCTTCCAGCGCCACGCTGGCGCGGATTTCCGGGCCGCCGGAGCCGTCCAGGATCCGGACGTTGCCTATGAGGGTGTCGTACATCTTGGTTTCCAGATCAATCGCCCAGCGGCAGGCGGTTCGGCCCGCCGCGGTGCTCGTCCAGCGCCAGCTTGATGCGGCGCAGGCGTTCGCGGTTTTCTTCCTGGTTCAGCATGGCCAGTTCGGTCGACAGCAGGTCGATGGCCAGCATCATCGCGTAGCGCGAGGCGGAGGGCTTGTAAATGAAGTCGGTCTCGTCGGTGCGGATGGGCAGCACCACGTCGGCCAGCTTCGCCAGTTCGGACGAGGCGTCGGTGATGGCGACGATCCTTGCGCGGTATTGCTTCACGATGCGCGCCGCGCCCACGATTTCAGGCGTGAGGCCCGATGCGGACAGCACCAGCACGGCGTCGCGCTCGTCCAGCGTGGCTGCCACCATGCGCAGCAGCACGGCGTCGCTGTAGACGGCAATGGGATAGCCCAGCCGCACCAGGCGCGACTGCACTTCCTGCGCCAGCACCGCCGACGCGCCGCCCATGCCGAAGACGTAGATCATGCGCGCCCCGTCCACGATCGACGCGGCCGCCTCGAAGAGCTGCTCCGTGAATGCGGGCAGGTGCGCGCGCAGCGTGCTTTCGATGTCGGCGTAGATGCGGGCGTAAAACGTGCTTTCCTCGGCCGGGGCGCTGGGATCCAGGAAGCGGCTGCCCACCGTGCTGGCCTGCGCCAGCTTCATTTTCAGGTCACGCGTGTCGTCGCAGCCGACCGTGCGCGCAAAGCGCGAGATGGTGGCGATGCTGACGCCGGCCTTGGCGGCAAGCTGGTCCACGGTGGCGCTTGCGCTCCAGATGATGTCGTCCAGAATGGCGTCGGCCACCTTGCGCTCGGTCACGCTCAATGCGTCCCGCCGACTGCGTATCTGGAAGACGATGTCGCGGATGATGTTCATGTGTGATTCCTGGATCAATTCGGGCGGGCTCAGGCCGCGAGCGCGGGATCGTCGAGGCGGATGCAGGACACGTAGTGGTCCGCGCTGACGCTGACGGCCGGCGGCACGGCCGCAGCACAGGCGTCGATGGCGTGTGGGCAGCGCGTGCGGAACACGCAGCCGGAAGGCGGGTTCACCGGGCTCGGGATATCGCCCTTCAGGAGGATACGCGAACGCGGCGCGCGCGGATCCGGCACGGGCGCGGCGGACAGCAGCGCGCGCGTGTAGGGATGGCGGGGGCGGGCGTAGACCTCGCTGGTAGGCCCGCGCTCCATGACGCGGCCCAGATACATCACCACCACGTCGTCGCACAAGTAATCCACCACGGCCAGGTCGTGCGCCACGAACAGCATGGTCAGGCCCAGGTCGCGCTGCAGGTCCTGCAGCAGGTTCAGCACCTGCGCCTGCACCGACACGTCCAGCGCGGACACCGGCTCGTCGGCCACGATGAAATCCGGCTCCACTGCCAGCGCGCGCGCAATGCCGATGCGCTGGCGCTGGCCGCCGGAGAACTCATGCGGGTAGCGGCGGCTGTGATCCGCGTTCAGGCCCACGCGCTCAAGCAGTTCGCCGATCCGCTCGGCGCGGCGGTTCTGCGCCAGCTTGTGCGTGTCCAGCGCCTCGCCCAGGATCTCGGCCACCGTCATGCGCGGATTCAGGCTGGCGTACGGGTCCTGAAACACGATCTGCATGCGGCGGCGCCACGGCAGCATCTGCTTCTCGTTGAGCGTGGTGATGTCCTGTCCGTCGAACACGATGCGGCCGGCAGTGGGGGCGAACAGGCGCAGCAGCGCGCGCCCGGTCGTGGTCTTGCCGGAACCGGATTCGCCCACCAGGCCGACGATGGTGTTGCGCGGCACGTCGAAGCTCACGCCGTCCACCGCGCGCACGACGGGGGCGTTGCGCGCTTGCGAGGTCGGAAAGTGGACCTTCAGGTCATCGATGCGCACCAGCGGCTCGGCGGCGCGGGGAGTCGGAATGCTCGTCATATCTGATTCACCTTGATGCAGCGGGCGCGGTGTGCGGTCTGCACCGTCACCAGGTCGGGCACGCCGGCGCGGCAGTCGTCCGCGGCCAGAGGGCAGCGCGGCGCGAACGTGCAGCCGGGCGGCAGCGACAGGACGCTGGGCACGTTGCCCGGAATGGCGCGAAGACGTTCGCCCGACGCCAGCAGCGCGGCCGTCGGCAGACAGGACAGCAGGCCGCGCGTGTAGGGATGCGTGGGCTTTTCGAACAGGTCGTAGACGCCGGCGTCCTCGACCACGCGGCCGGCATACATCACGGCCACGCGATGCGCGATCTCGGCCACCACGCCCAGGTTGTGCGTGATGAAGAGGATGCTCATGTTCATCTCGGCCTGCAGGCGGCGCAGCAGATCCAGGATCTGCGCCTGCACCGTCACGTCGAGCGCCGTGGTGGGCTCGTCGGCGATCAGCACCGCGGGGTTGCATGCCAGCGCCAGCGCGATCATCACGCGCTGCCGCATGCCGCCCGACATCTGGTGCGGGTATTCGTTGACGCGGCGATCGGCCGCCGGTATCTCCACGCGCTCCAGCATCTCGCGGGCGCGCTTCAATGCCGCGGCGCGCGAGCCGCCTTCGTGCTGCAGCACCGCCTCGGCGATCTGGTCGCCCACGGTGTACAGCGGGTTCAGGCTGGTCATGGGCTCCTGGAAGATCATCGCGATCTCGGCGCCTCGGATGCGTTGCAGCGTGGCGGGCGTCGCGTGCGCCAGGTCGTGCTGGACGCCCTGGCGGTCGCGGAACAGGATTTTGCCGGCCTCGATGCGGCCCGCCGGCTTGGGCAGCAGGCCCATGATGGACAGGCTGGTCACGGACTTGCCGGAACCGGATTCGCCGACGATGGCCAGCGTTTCGCCGCGGGCCAGGTCGAAGGTGACGCCGTCCACCGACTTGGCGATGCCGTCGCGGCTGTGGAACCAGGTTTTCAGGCCTTCCACCGACAGCACGATGTCTCGGGTGCTTGCGGTCATGTTTACAGCTCCTTGCGCAGGCGCGGATCGAGAACGTCGCGCAGGCCGTCGCCCACCAGTTGCAGCGACAGCACGGACAGCACGATGGCGATACCGGGAAAGATCATGATCCAGTCCGCCGAGCCCATGTATTGCTGGCCGGCGTTGATCATGGTGCCCCAGGTCGGAATGTCGGGCGACACGCCCACGCCCAGGAACGACAGGCCCGCCTCGGCCAGGATTGCGTACGCGAAGATGAAGGTGCCCTGCACCAGAATGGGCGACACCAGGTTGCGCAGCACGTGCACGGTGACGATGCGCCACGTGGGCACGCCCAGCGCGCGGGCGGCCTCCACGAAGGGCAGCTCGCGGATCACCAGCGTCGAGGCCCGCACGATGCGCGCCAGGCGCGGCGTGTACACGATGCCCAGCGCAATCACCACGTTGACCAGCGACGGCCCCAGCGCGGCCACCAGCGAGATCGCCAGCAGGATGTCCGGGAACGCCATCATCGCGTCGATCAACCGCGACACGAACTTGTCGGCGGTGCGGAAGAACCCGGCGATCAGCCCCAGCGCAATGCCCAGCACGCTGGACAGGATGACGACGGAAAAGCCCACCATCAGTGACAGCCGTCCGCCGTGGATGACGCGGCTGAAAACGTCGCGGCCGAAGTCGTCGGTGCCGAACCAGTGCGCGGCGCCCGGCGCCTTCAGACGGTTCATGATGGACAGCTTGAACGGATCGTAAGGGCTGATCCACGGCGCCAGCAGCGCGGCGGCCGCCAGCACCACGATCACGATGAGGCTGATCAGCACCGTCTTGCGCGACACCAGCAGGCGCAGGACCTGCCAGCGGTCCGAGCCGGGATTCATGGAAGTTGCAGTCGTCATGTCGATGGCTCAGTAACGCACGCGGGGGTCGACCACGAGATACAGCAGGTCGATGAACAGATTGATCAGCACGTAGATGGCCGCGATGATCAGCAGCGCGCCCTGGATGACGGGATAATCCCGCCGCAGCACGGCCGACACCACAAGGCTGCCCACGCCGGGCAGGCCGAACACGGTCTCGGTCACAACCGCGCCGCTGATGAGCAGCGCCGTGGTCAAGCCCAGCACCGTCAAAATCGGGATCAACGCGTTGCGCACCGCGTGCTTCAGGATGACCTTGCGTTCCGGCAGGCCCTTGGCGCGCGCCGTGCGCACGTAGTCGTCGCGCAGCACGTCCAGCATGCTGGCGCGAATGAAGCGGGTAATCAGCGCCGAATTGACCAGTCCCAGCACGACCGCAGGCAGGATCAAGTGCGACAGGCGCGTGGCGAGCGAGGCGTCCGGCCCGCCATAGCCGGCCACCGGCAGCCAGCCCAGCTTCACGGAGAACACCTGCATCAGCAGCAGTCCCAGCCAGAAGCTCGGCACGCTGGAGGTGAACATCGAAAACGAAAGCACCGACTGGTCCAGCGTCGTGCCGCGCTTGACCGCCGACAGAATCCCCACCGGCAGCGCGATGGCGCTGGCAATCAGCAGCGACATCAGCGTCAGCAGGATAGTCGGTTCGGCGCGGTCGGCCAGCGCCGACAGCACCGGCTTGTTCATGAAAATGGACTGGCCCAGATCGCCCTGCACAAGCTTGCCCAGCCACGACACGTACTGCATCGCCACAGGCTGGTCCAGCCCGAGCTGCGCGCGCAGGGCGGCGATGTCCTGCTGGCTGGCCTGCGGTCCGAGCATCACGGCGGCCGGGTCGCCGGGCGTGAGGCGGATGATCACGAACACGATGGTCGCGACGATGAACATCACGGCCACCAGCCCGACCAGCCGATTCAAGAGATAACGCAACACGGTGACATCCTAGAAATCATTGCGTGGGCGCGAGCAATCGCGCGCGCAGGTCCGCGGCGGCGGGCGGCAGCGGCCGCCCGCCTGGCAGGGGCTTACTTGGGCGCCTTCCAGGCATTCCAGAAGTACGGCCACGGCACCGCCTGTGTGCCTTGCAGCGCGGGCGAGCGCGCGGCTTGCGCGTTGAAGTCGCCCACCTTGATGAACGGCACCTCGTCATACACGGCCTGCTGCACGTCGGCCCAGCGCTTGACGCGCTCTTCCTGTGAGCCGGCTTGATTGAAGGCGTCCAGCACCTGATTGCGGCGCGGCGTGTCCCACCAGCCCGGCGCGTCCTTGGACGGGAAGTCGATCAGCGCGGGTTCGGGCAGGAAGGGGCTGTGGGTAATGAAGATGTCCCACACGGCCGGATCCTGGCGGCGCTGCGTCAGCGTGGCCCAGTCCACGACCTGCATGTCCACCGTGAAGCCCGCGGCCTTCAGGTATTCGGCGGCGACCAGCGCCATCTTGTAGTGGAACTCGTACTGCTGGCTGGTCAGGATGCGGATCTTGCGGTCCTGCACGTTGGCGCCGTCCACCAGCTTCTTGGCCGCCGCGGCGTCGCCCTTGTTGTAGACCTTGCCGCCCAGCGACGTGGCCCACGGGAAGCCTTCCGGATACAGGTCGCCGTTGAGCTTGTAGAAGTTCTTGTCGCCGAACGCCGCGAACAGCATGTCTTCTTCGTTCAGGGCCAGCTGCACCGCCTGGCGCACGGCCTGGTTCGACATGATGCCCTGCTTGGTGTTGAGCACCAGGCGCGGCCAGCCGAAGGGCTTGAGCATGACGGGATCCGAGCGGCCGTTCTTCAGCTTGGCCAGCGACTCCACGGGCAGCGAATCCACATAGTCGAACTGGCCTGCCACCGCGCTTTCCACGCGGGTGTTGGCATTGCTGACCGGCACGAAGCGGATTTCGTCCAGGTATTGCTTGCGCGCGCCGCCGTAGCCGTTGGGCTCACCTTCGCGCTGCTTGTAGCCCTCAAAGCGGACAAGCTGCACGTACTGGTCGGGCACCCGGGCCTTGAGTTGATAGGGGCCGGTGCCGACGAATTCGGTCAGGGCCGGCGCAATCTTGCCCTTGGGCATGACGACAGCGGCGCTGTTGTTCATGGCCAGCAGCGCGGTCAGCGGCGCGTACGGCTGCTTGAGCGTGATGCGGATCGTGTTGGCGTCCGGGGCCTCGATGCCACTGATGATCTTGGCGGCCATCTTGCCGCGCGTGGCGGTCTCGGTCCAGCGCTTCAGGGACGCCAGCACGTCGGACGAATCCATCTTCGAGCCGTCATGGAACGTGATGCCCTGGCGCAGCGGAATCGTGTAGACCAGGCCGTCGGCCGACACTTCCGGCATCTTGTCGGCCAAGAGCGGCGTCAGGTTCCACTTGGCGTCAAAGGTGTACAGCGTCTCGAAGAAATGCTGGGTCAGGATGCCCACCAAGTCCGCGGTGCTGGTCATCGGGTCCAGCGTCGGCGGCTCGCCGATGGTGGCGACAGAAATCGTGCCTCCCTTGACCGGCGTGGCACAGAGGGCGGGGGTCGACAAAGCGGTCAAGCCAATTGCGCCGGCCGCGAGCAGGCTCTTCAGCCCACCGCCTCGCCGGGAGGTACGGAAGTTCATGATTCTCTCTCCAGAGGAACAGAAACAGGTTGTCGCGTGAAATCGGATGAGCGCCGGGTGCCCGGATGCTGCGGTCCCCGTCGGGCCTGGCGCGGTGCCGCGGGCAGGGGGACTAGAAGAAGGTTTCGGCCACGCCGGTGACGCCGTAGTGCTCATTCACCAGCAGTACCTGACGCCATTTGTCGAACGTCAGGCAGGGATGCGAAATATCGAAGGCGATCATGTCGCCGACCTGGATGTCGTCGCCGTCGCCCACCTGCATGAACGCGTGCTGATCCATCATGGCGGACAGCTTCCAGTGGGACGGCGCGGCGCCAGGCTGCACCGAACCGGGCCGGTACAGCAGGGCGGGAGTGGGCAGGCCCGCGTCAAAGGCCGCGTCGCGCTTGCCCAGGGCGATGATGGCGCGGCCTGGTTCGGGCAGCGACTGCACGTAGGCCCAGACCTGCAAGGCGGGCTGCAGGCCAGGCTCCATCTTGCGCGCCACCGGGTTCTGCGCATTGATGCGCTCGGCCGCGGTGCGGTAGATGCCCACGTCGTGCGACAGGTAGCAGCCCGGACGCAGCACCACTTCCAGGGGGCTGCCGATATCCAGTTGCGAGAATTCCTCGGCCACGACGTCGAACCAGGCCGAACCGGCGCCTGAGATGATGGCTGGACCGTTCTTGCGCAGACGGCCGGCGGCGGCCAGGCCGCGCAGCGCATCCGTGGCGCGGCGCAGGAACGCGCGGATGGCGCCTTCTTCCTGCAGCACGCCTTCGTAGACCTCGATGCCGGCCAGCGCCAGGCCGGGCCAGCGGGCGATCTCGTCGGCCACTGCCTGCAACTGCGCGTCGTCGCGCACGCCGGTGCGTCCGCCGGCCGGACCCAGTTCGATCAGTACGGGCAGCACCTTGCCCTCGTCGCCGAAGAACTTGCCCAGTTGTGCGGCGTTGGCGGCGGAGTCCACGATGCAGAAGAATGTGAAAGCGGGGTCTTGCAGCAGACGCGCGATGATCGCCATGTTGGCGCGGCCTACGAGCTGGTTGGCCATCAGCACCCGGCGCACGCCGTGCTGGTAGGCCGCCAGGACCTGCGGCGCGGTGGCCAGGGTGATGCCCCAGGCGCCATTGTCGATCTGGCGCTTGAACAGCGCAGGGCTCATCGTCGTCTTGCCATGCGGCGCCAGCTTGACGTGATAGGCCTCCATGAACTGCTGCATCCACTGCAGGTTGTGGCGCACGCGCGCTTCGTACAGCACGGCCACGGGCAGGCTCACGTCTTCGTTCAGCAGATTCCAGTTGAGCGCCGCCACGTCGGCGGTGGTACAGGACTCGGGAAACGCGCCCAGGCCTTTGCCATTCACGTCCAGCGGCGCTGCGGGGGAGGAGGAGTTGGTCATGGGAGCGGCCTGTTTTGGAAAATATTTACGTCAAATCCGGTTTTTTTCATTATCGTGAAAGAAATTTACAAGCGGGAGCTAGGAGTTTCCCGTAGCCCGGGCCGCGCCGACGGTGGGAAAATAGGTCCATTGCTGCGCGCCCCCACAGGGCGCGCCCGTGCTTCGACAAAGGAAAAGCCATGCTGAAAGTCGCCCTGGGCCAGTTCGCCGTCAGCCGCGTATGGGAAGAAAACGCGCAGGTCTGCATCGATCTGATGGAACGCGCCCGCGCCGGCGGGGCCGGCCTGCTGGTCCTGCCCGAGGGCATCCTGGCCCGCGACATCACCGATCCGCAGATCGTGCTCAAGGCCGCGCAGCCGCTGGACGGCCCCTTCATCACCCAACTGCTCGAGGCCAGCCGCGGTTCGGACCTGGCCACGATGATGTGCGTCCACGTGCCGACGGGCGAGGGCCGGGTGTGGAACACGCTGGTCACGATCCGCGACGGCCAGATCCTGTCGCAGTACCGCAAGCTGCACCTGTACGACGCCTTCACCATGAAGGAATCCACCAATGTCACCGCCGGCACCGACATCCCGCCGTTGCTGGATATCGCCGGCCTGCGCGTGGGCCTCATGACCTGCTACGACGTGCGCTTTCCCGAACTGGCCCGCCGCCTGGCGCTGGACGGCGCCGACCTGCTGGTGCTGCCAGCCGCCTGGGTGCGCGGTCCGCTCAAGGAAATGCACTGGGAAGTCCTGGTGACCGCGCGAGCGCTTGAAAACACCTGCTACGTCGCGGCCACCGGCGAATGCGGCGAACGCAATATCGGGTGCAGCATGGTCGTGGATCCGCTGGGCGTCGTCACGGCGCGGGCCGGCGAAGCGTCCGCGCTGGTCTTTGCCGATATCGACCCCGAACGGCTGGCTCATGCGCGCAAGGTCCTGCCCGTGCTGGCGAACCGCCGGTTCGGCTCGCCCGAACTGGCGTAGGCTTGGCGCGTTGCTGCCTCGCGGGGCGGCAGGCAGGCAAGGGGGCTGGGCATGGTGTAATGCAGGCTTGAAATCCTTGCTGTATTCCTTCATCTGCTGCCAATGAGCAACGATCTCTTCGCGGCCGATCCTGCGCATCGGCCATACGTTCCCCTGGCCGAACGCCTGCGTCCCCGCACCCTGGCCGACGTGGTCGGCCAGTCGCACCTGCTGGGACCCGACAAGCCGCTGCGCGTCGCCTTCGAATCCGGCCGTCCGCACTCCATGATCTTCTGGGGGCCGCCGGGCGTGGGCAAGACCACGCTGGCGCGCCTGATGGCCGACGGCTTCGATGCGCAGTTCATCGCCATCTCGGCCGTGCTGGGCGGCGTGAAGGACATTCGCGACGCCGTGACGGTGGCGCAGATCGCGCAAGGCCAAGGGCGCCGCACGATCCTGTTCGTCGACGAGGTCCACCGTTTCAACAAGGCGCAGCAGGATGCCTTCCTGCCCTATGTCGAAAGCGGGCTGTTCACGTTCATTGGCGCGACCACCGAGAATCCCTCGTTCGAGGTCAATTCCGCCTTGCTGTCGCGGGCGCGCGTGTACGTGTTGCAGTCGCTGACGGCCGAAGAGCTGCAGCAGCTGGTCGACCGCGCCGTGCAGGCGCTCAACGAAGGCCAAGACGATGGCGCGGCCATCCGCATCGAGCCCGACGCGCGCGAGCAGCTTGCCGCCTGGGCCGATGGCGATGCGCGCCGGCTGATCAGCGCGGTGGAAGTCGTGGCTGAATCGGCACAGTCCGCCGGACGCGATACGGTGGATGCCGCCTGGCTGGAAATTTCCCTGTCGCAGAACCTGCGGCGCTTCGACAAGGGCGGCGACGCCTTCTACGACCAGATCAGCGCGCTGCACAAGTCGGTGCGCGGCTCCAACCCGGATGCCGCGCTCTACTGGTTCTGCCGCATGATCGACGGCGGCGCCGATCCCAAGTACCTGTCGCGGCGGCTCGTGCGCATGGCGGTGGAAGACATCGGCCTGGCCGACCCGCGCGCCACGGACCTGGCCGTGAATGGCGCCGACATCTACGAACGCCTCGGCTCCCCTGAAGGCGAACTCGCGCTGGCACAGGCGGTGGTCTACATGGCGTGCGCCGCCAAGTCCAACGCCGTCTACAACGCGTACAACCAGGCGCGCAAGTTCGCGGCGGAGCACGGCAGCGCGCCGGTGCCCATCCACCTGCGCAACGCGCCGACCAAACTGATGAAACAGCTGGGCCACGGCAAGGCCTACCGCTACGCGCACGACGAGCCCCACGGCTACGCTGCGGGCGAGCAATATTTCCCTGATGGACTCAAGCCTTCCTTCTATCGGCCGACCGATCGCGGCCTGGAGGCTAAAATCCAGCAGAAGCTGGCATTCCTGCGCGAGCTGGACGCGCAGGAACGCGCCAAGAACCGGTGACGGGCAAGCCCCGCCGCCATTTTTTGCAACCTCACCGACCTCACCATGCTAGACCCGATACTGCTGCGTAAAGACCTGCAAACCGTCGTAGACCGCCTCAAGACCCGCGGCGTCGCCTTCGACACGGAACGGTTCAACGACCTGGAGTCTCGCCGCAAGGCCGTCCAGACCGAGACCGAGTCCCTGCAAGCCCGCCGCAATGCGCTGGCCAAGCAGATTGGCCAACTGAAGGCCAAGGGCGAGGACGCCAGCGCCGTCATGGCGGAATCGCAAGCCGTGCCCGAGCGCCTGAAGCAGCTCGAGGAAGAGCTGGCCGCCCTGCAGCAGCCGCTCAACGACTTGCTGATGTCGGTGCCGAACCTGCCGCACGCCAGCGTGCCGCTGGGCGAGTCCGCCGACGACAACGTCGAGGTCCGCCGCTGGCTGCCCGGCGAAGCCGGCGCCGACGGCAACCCGCCCGCGCTGGGCTTCGAGGCGCGCGACCACGTGGCGCTGGGCGAACCGCTGGGCCTGGACTTCGACATGGCCGCCAAGCTGTCGGGCGCGCGCTTTTCGTTCATGCGCGGCCCCATCGCCCGCCTGCACCGCGCGCTGGCCCAGTTCATGCTGGACCTGCAAACCGGCACGCACGGCTATACCGAGTGCTACACCCCCTACATCGTCAACGCGTCGACGCTGTACGGCACCGGCCAGCTGCCCAAGTTCAAGGACGACATGTTCGCGGTCTCCAAGGGCGGCGACGACGATCCCAAGGTCGACGACCAGGGCAAGCCGTACGTGCGTGAAGACCAATACCTGATCTCCACGTCGGAAATCACGCTGACCAGCGTGGCCAGCGGCGCGATCCAGGCCGCCGCCGACCTGCCGCTCAAGCTCACCGCCCACACGCCGTGCTTCCGCTCTGAAGCTGGCAGCGGCGGCCGCGACACCCGCGGCATGATCCGCCAACACCAGTTCGACAAGGTCGAAATGGTGCAGATCACGCAGCCGGACCAGTCGTACGAGGCTCTCGAGGAAATGGTCGGCCACGCCGAACGCGTGCTGCAATTGCTGAACCTGCCGTACCGCGTCGTGCTGCTGTGCACGGGCGACATGGGCTTCGGTTCGGCCAAGACCTATGACCTGGAAGTCTGGCTGCCGGCGCAAAACACCTGGCGCGAGATCTCGTCGGTGTCCAACTGCGAAACCTTCCAGGCCCGCCGCATGCAGGCGCGTTTCCGCAATGCCCAGGGCAAGCCGGAATATGTGCACACGCTGAACGGTTCGGGATTGGCCGTGGGCCGGGCGCTGGTCGCCGTGCTTGAAAACCACCAACAGGCCGACGGCAGCGTGCTGATTCCTGAGGCGCTGCAGCCTTACATGGGCGGTATTACAGTACTCAAACCCTGATATTCACCCCGCGTCCATCGGCCATATGGCGGATAAAAAGACGGAGCCTTCGGGCTCCGTTTTTTTTTATCATTGCCGACATATTCCTGTCGCTTTGGAACGCTATCTTGCTCGCGTGAGTGCTTGATTTTTGATGTGAGCAATTGTGTATTTGGCATAAAAGGGCCGGATAGTTACGGCACAATACACCGGCGTTCGACACGCGTCATTCACTTATATAACAAGGAGTTGTCCATGACTTCAAGAATGATTGGAGATTTTCGTGTGAGATGCTCTGTGGCAAAGGAAGACGAACAGGGCTATCGGGTGCAGATATGGACCCGCCGCGTTGGCGGTACCGCACCGGAAAAATGCTGGACCGTGCCGGGACAGCCGCCCTTCGCGGAATTGCACGAAGCAGAACAGGAAAGCCGTCATCTGTTCCAGGGCATTAATGGTGTGCGTTTCAACGGTGAACCGGAGTTTGCTCATGCGTCCGCATAATGGTTGGTGGCGGGCGTCCAGTGCGCCGCGCCGCTGGATTGATCTCGTTCAGGAATCGCCGCGTTGGGCCGATGACAAGGCCAAACCGGTATCGCAACAACCGGCCTCACTGGCCGCCAAACCTGTGCAGGCACCCGCTGCCTGACAGGGCATCGCGCGGGGCACCGGACATTGCCTCGACGAAATAAAAGGCCACTCGCTAGAGTGGCCTTTGCTTTTGCCGCAAGGTGGAATCAGTGACGGCCGTGACCGTGTCCATGGCCGTGGCCGCGGTAATAGCCGTGGCCGTGCCGGGGGCCGCGCCACTCGCGGCGATCGTAATACCGGCCGCCACCGTAATACACCGGCCCCGGGTAAACCACCGGCGGCGCCACATACACAGGCGGCGGACGGTAATACACCGGCGGGGGCGGGGCCACGTAGACGGGCGCCGGGGCCACATAGACGGGCGCGGGGTAGACGACGCCAGGCACGCCGATGGAGATGCCGACGTCCACGCGCGCCAGGGCTACGCTCGAGATCATCAAGCCCGCGGCGCCGAGACCTGCAATAAGCCATTTTTTCATTTTGCACCTGCCCGCTGCGAGCCGCAGCAAAGTTGAGTATTCGTTGACGCCATTTTCGGCGGTTTCCGCCAGCTATTCGTAAGCATGGCGACCGCAATGGCGACAATCCGAAACTGCCCCCATTTAAAATCTCGCGCATATGCTGCACTGCGGCAGCGGGCGTCCGCTCTGACGGATTTCGTGTTGAAGTCGATTGAAATAGGCTGGAATCAGCTGAATCCGAACGCCGCCGTTACACCTGGACACCATCTCTGGAGGCCGGCGGCGAGGAATGTTGCTGCGGCACGCCAGGTGCCTAATAGTCCGACTTGTTGTAAGGGGTGGTCTGGCGGTATTCCACGACCCACACCCACGGGTTGGCCGCCCACGCATGAGAGCCATACCGTTCGCACCACATCAGCGCGAACGCCGTTTGCAGAGGCACGCCCGGCAATAGCGCAGAACTCTGATAAAGCGATTGCGTGCCTTCGGCGCGCGCGTCGGCCTCGGTCAGGCTCTGTAGCCGTTGGATGCGTACGCCCACGACGACGGCGCTTGCAAAAGGCGCGCCCGCTTCATCAGCCAGGATGATGGTCTCGCCCGATTTGCCATACGGGCATCTGACCCAGCTCGAGGTCTTGCGCAATTCGGAAGGGTTATCGGGTGACGGTCCCATGGCCACCCATCTTCCGGAATCCGCAGCGTCCGCATACCAGACCGTGGTGAACTTGGACGGCTGCGGCTTGAGGATGCGCCGGCTCTGCACCTTGGCTCCATCCAGAATGGCTTGCTTGAGCGGTCCGCTGAATTGAAGTAACTGCCGTTTCATGTGCTAGCTGTATCCCTCGCGATGAACGCTTGCGCGCTTATTGCTGTTACGGCCGGGGCCGGCACGTGCCACCTGCTCGAAACGTACTCAATCTCTGTCCGGAGTATGACGTGTCACGACTTACCTGTCAGGAGGGCGCTTCATTTCTGTTGTCTTTTTGAAAACGGCGAGGCGTTATTTGTATACTCGACGCATGACTACCGACCTCCACAATCTCAAGCCCGGTTACTACTGGTACACCATGGCCAACGACCCGCTGGCCGTCATCCATATTCATGAAGACGGCGGCGCCACGCTCATGGGCACGGACTATCGCATCGGCGCCGAAGGCGTCGCCGACATGGTCCGGCAAGGCGAGCGCTTCTTCTGGATCGAGCCGCCTCAAGTCTGAGATGGCGGATCTGCTCCTCAAGAACGTTCGCACGGCAAAAGGCGAGGGCGTTGACGTTCTGGTGCGCGGCGGCCGCATCCTGCGGATCGGACCGGGGCTCGATGCCGATCCCGGCATAGCCGTCGAAGACGGCGGCGGCGCCTTGCTGCTGCCCGCCCTCATCGAGGGCCATACCCATCTGGACAAGACGACCTGGGGTTCCGCCTGGTACGTGAACCAGGTCGGACCGTCCCTGACCGATCGCATCGACAACGAACGCAACTGGCGCGCCGCCACCGGACACGACGCCGCCAGCCACGCGCACGCATTGGCCCTCGCATTCCTGCGTGCCGGCACGACGCGGATCCGCACCCATGTCGACGTCGACACCGACGCCGGGTTGAAACACCTGGAAGGCGTGCATGCCACGCGGCAGGCGCTGGCCGGCCGCGTCGAAATCCAGACGGTGGCCTTTCCGCAGTCGGGCCTGTTGGCGCGTGCCGGCACGGCCGAGCTGCTGGACCAGGCACTTGCCGGCGGGGCAGACGTGCTGGGCGGGCTGGATCCGTCCGCCATCGACCGCGATCCCGTGACATCCCTGGATGTGCTGTTCGGCCTGGCCGACAAGCATGGCAAGCCCCTGGACATTCATCTGCACGAGCCCGGCGAACTGGGCGCCTTCACGCTCGAATTGATCCTTGATCGGGTGCAGGCGCTGGACATGAAAGGCAAGGTCGTGATCAGCCACGCCTTCTGTCTGGGCGCCCTCGACGCCGCGCGTCTGAACGGGTTGCTCCGGCGGCTGGCGTTGCTTGACGTGGCCCTGTTGACCACCGCGCCGGCGTCGCGGCCGGTGCCTGCGGTGCGCGCCTGCCGCGAGGCAGCCGTGACGCTGTTTGGCGGCAACGACGGCATCCGGGACACCTGGACGCCGTACGGCAGTCCCGACATGCTGGAACGCGCCGCGCTGATCGGGCTGCGCAACGATCTGCGCCGCGACGACGAGATCGAGTGGGCGTTTGAATGCGTGACCCGCGCCGCCGCCCGTGCGTGCGGGTTTGCGGATTACGGTCTGGTCCCGGGCGCGCGCGCCGACCTGGTGCTGGCCGATGCGAGCTGTGTCGCCCAAGCCGTGGTGCAGCGCACGCCCCGGCGCCTGGTGGTGTCCAGCGGCGTGGTCGTGGCGCGCAACGGCGAAGACGCCATCGCCTAGCGGGCGCGCGGCACGGCCGCGGCACCCAGGCCGAGTTGCGACTCGGCCAATTCCACGAAGGCCCGCATCAATTCCGATCGCACGCCTGACCGCAGCCAGATCGCGCCCACGGTTCTGACCGGACAAGGCTCGGGCAGCGGCCAGCGTTTGACGTGCGCGGGCGGCGTGCCCGTGCTGGCCCAATCGGGCAGCAGCGCGACGCCCAATCCTTCGGCGACCAGTTTGGCAATGGATTCGATGCCGTCCAGTTCAAAGCGGACGCGCGGACGCAGGCTGCGCGCGCGCAGGTAGTCGTCCGCCATCTTGCCGCCCACCACGCTGCGGTCGTAGCAGATGTACGGTTCCTGGGCGATAACGGCCAAGGGGTCGTCGACCTTCATGTCGGCCGGTGTGACCAGCACCAGGGGTTCGTGCCGCAGGTCGCGCCACGCGCAGGTCTTGGGAATGGGAAACAGCGGATGCACCAGCAGCGCGCCGTCCAGTTCGCCGGACAGCACTTTGCTGTACAGCAGCGTGGTTGGCGCGGGTTCTATATAGATCTCGATGCCTGGGTGCCGCGCCACCCAGGTGCGGAGCACCGGCGGCATGATGCCGGTCAGGGCGGTGGGCGTTGCGCCCAGCCGCAATGGGCCCGCTGGCAGGTCCGTGTCCGAGGCGGCCGAGCGCAGGTCGCGCACGTCGCGCAGGATGGCGCGCGCGCGTTCCAGGATGCGCACGCCGGCGGGGGTGGGCTTGACGGTGCGGCCCGAGCGCGCAATCAGTGCGCTGCCCACGTCCGCTTCCAGCGCGCGCAGCCGCTGCTGCACCGTGGCCGGTGTCAGCCCCTGATGCCGGGCAGCCTGGGCGATGGAACCGAGTTCCACCACATGCACATATGTTTGTAGAAAGCGCGAATCCAAAGCGGTGAGCTCTACTCGGAAAATGGTTTTTCCATATTCTAAAGATGCATGAAGATAATTGTTGTTTTCTTTGGGGGCGGGAAGAATAGGGTCTTTCACTGCTACGAAGGAGCCACCCGTGCCCATCATTGAATCCATAGACGTATGCGCCGCGGCGGTGCCTCTGGATAAAGTCACCTCGTTTTCCAACCGCACCGTGTCCACCCGCCACTACGGCCTGGTCAAGGTGCGTTCCACCGATGGCGTCGAGGGCATCGGCTTCTGCTACGTCGGCAGCGCCGGCGGCGCGATCTTCGAGGCCGCCGTCCAAACCCTCTTGGGCCCCGTGCTGCTCGGCAAGGACTCGCACGCGGTCGAAGGGCTGTGGCAGTCCATGTATCAGGAAGCGCTGCTGCAGGGCCGCCAAGGCACGGTGATGCGCGCGTTGAGCGCGCTGGACATCGCGCTGTGGGACCTGAACGCCAAGACCGCGGGCCTGCCGCTGCACAAGTTCCTGGGCGCGGTCGAACTGGAATCCGTGCCGGCCTACGCCAGCGGCGGCTATTACCTCGATGGCAAGACCCCGCAGCATCTGGGCGAGGAAATGGCCAGCTACGTGGCCAAGGGGTTTGGCGCGGTCAAGATGAAGACAGGCCGCCTGTCGCCGCGCGAGGAAGAAGCACGCCTGAAGGCCGCGCGCGAAGCCGTGGGCCCGGACGTCGAGCTGATGATGGACTGCAATAACGCCTGGCAGGACGTCACGCAGGCCATGCAGTACATCCGCCGCTTCGAACAATACGAGCCGTACTTCATCGAAGAACCGTTCAGTCCGGACGACATCGACAGCCACGCCAAACTGGCGCGCCTGACCCACCTGCCGATTGCCACCGCCGAGATCGGCTACGGCCGCTGGTATCACAAGGAACTGCTGGACAAGGGTGCGGCGGGCATCCTGCAGACGGACGCGGCCGTGTGCGGCGGCATCACCGAGTGGAAGCGCATCGCCGCCACGGCCGCCAGCTACGGCGTGGTCGTGTGCCCGCACTGGTTCCACGACGTGCATGCGCCGCTGGTCGCGGCCACGCCCAATGCGCGCTATGTCGAGTTCTTCTGGGATGACCAGGTTCTGAACTTCCGCAAGCTGGTCGACCGCCAACTGACCCACAAGCAGGGCCGCGTGATCCTGCATCAGGAGCCGGGGCTGGGGTTCGGCTTTGACGAGCGCATGGTTGAACGCTTCGGCAAGTGGACGCGCGTCGCCCGCTAGGCCCGTCGCCCGGCGCCGCGCGCAAAGGTCGCGTGCCGTGCACATGCGGCAGCGGCGCCGGTTCATGCAGGCGTAGTACCGAAGGTCCGCATCGAGGCCGCGTCAGATGGCCGGATGCAACAGAGGCAGGCAGTTCCACATAACCAGTTGCCGGCCTTTGGACCGGCGCGCGAGGAGACAACAATGCAACGTAGGCAATTCATGACCGGCGCCGCGGCGCTCGGGGCGGCCCTTGTGCTGCCGTCGGCGGCGCGGGCGCAGGACATGCCGTCCGGGCCGGTGAAGATCGTGGTGGGGTTTCCCGCGGGCGGCGGCACGGACGTGCTGGCCCGGCTGCTGGGACAGAAACTCGGCGTGCTGTGGAACATGCCCGTGATCGTCGAAAACCGCGCGGGTGCGGCGGGCATCATTGCGGCCGAGCAGGTCGCGCGCCAGCCCGGCGACGGCAATACGCTGCTGATGGCGCACGTGAACAGCCACGGCATCGCGCCGGGCTTGCAGCCCAAGCTTGCGTATTCGGTGGACAAGGACTTCACGCCCATCGCGCTGGTCGGCAAGACGCCCACCATCCTGATCGGCGGCGCCAGCCAGCCGGCCAAGACGTTGCCCGAACTCGTCCAGCTGTGCCGCGCGCAGCCCGGCAAGATCGTGTTCGGGTCGGCGGGCAGCGGTTCGGCCCAGCACCTGGCGCTGGAAATCTTCAAGGCGCGCGCGGGCATCGACGTGCTGCACGTGCCGTACAAGGGCTCGGCGCCGCTCATGAACGACCTGCTGGGCGGCCATGTGCAATATTGCTTCGAGGGCATGACGACGGCCACGCCGCTGATCCAGTCCGGCAAGGTCATCGCGCTGGCGCAGACGCTGCAAAAGCGCTCCAAGAGCCAGCCCAATGTGCCGACGGTCGCGGAGCAGGGCTATCCGGGCTTCGAGGCCAGCATCTGGTTCGGAATGGTCGGGCCGGGCGGAATGCCCGCCGCCATGGTCCAGCGCATGAATCGGGATATCGACCAGGTGCTGGCGATGCCCGACGTGCAGGAAAAGCTGGCGCAGGTGGGCGCGGAAGACGGCGGCGGGGGCGTGCAGCGATTTGCCGAGTTCATGAAGAGCGAACAGCAGAAGTACGCCAAGACGATCCAGGACGCGAAGATCGTGGCGGAGGGATAAAGCTAAATACGGGCGGTGTCTGACACCCGGTGGCGCGGATCCGACACTTGATGACAATCTTGCTCGGGTGTCAGACACCGCGTGAATCAGATGGTGTCTGACACCCGGTGGCGCGGATCCGACACTTGATGACGGTCTTGCTCGGGTGTCAGACACCGCGTGCCAAATATGGGCGGTGTCTGACACCCGGTGGCGCGGATCCGATACTTGACGACGGTCTTGCTCGGGTGTCAGACACCGCGTGCCAAATATGGGCGGTGTCTGACACCCGGTGGCGCGGATCCGACACTTGACGACAATCTTGCTCGGGTGTCAGACACCGCGTGATTAGTTGGGATCCACCCAGCCCGCCGTCGCCGAGATCGAGCGGGCTTTTTCGCTGAGCAAGCGCGCCGTGTCGGATTCCAGGTCGTCGTCCACCGCGCCCACCGGCCCCATCAGCGTGATGGCCGCCTTCATTTCGCCCAGCATGTCGAAGATGGGCGCCGACAGCGATGTGAAGTGCGGCAGCAGCGCGTGGCGGCAGCGGCTGATGTGGTGTTTCTGCACTTCGTCGCGGATGGCCTGCACGTCCGCCATCGTGTAGGTGTTGCCGGCCGTGCCGCCGTGGCTTTCGGGCGTCGGCGAGGCCATTTCCTGTTCCAGCAGCTCGCGGGTCAGCGCATCGGGCAGGTGCGCCAGGAAATTGCGGCCCAGGGCGGATGACAGCAACGGCATCACCGTGCCCACGCGCAATTCCAGCAGCGGCCGGCTGCGGCTGCCTTCGACGCGGTAGACGATCGTCGGGCCCTTGTTGCCCCACACGCCCAAAAACACCGTGTGACCCGTCGCTGCGGCCACCTCGGCCATGATGGGACGAGCCGTCGTGAACACGTCGAATTGCTCCAGGGCGGCCAGCCCCATCCGCAACGCATACGGACCCAGCCCGTAATGGCCGGTGTCGGCGTGCTGCTGCACCACGCCGACTTTCTGGAAACTCACCAGGTAATAGTGGACGTTGGGAACCGTGAGCGCACAGGCGTCCGCGATTTCCTTCAACGGCATCGGACGGCCGGTCTTGCGGATGACGTCCAGGATCCGGAACCCGACCTCGATCGACTGAATGCCCCTGCGCGCCGTGGCCGGCGCCTGTTCCGAATTCTTCTCAATCTTGCCGGCGGGCCTTGCCATTGCTGCCTCCACAGTGTGCGTGGCGGCAGTGTAGCAGCGGCCTTTCTGCCGTTTTCCGGCCCGCGCCGGGTTTCCCCTAGCTTTTTCCCGCCCGGGCTTAGCTTTGATAATAGTTAATGCGTACAGCAGTATCAATCTAAAACGACAGGGGAAAGCAAGCATGGAAGCAAATGTCGCAATGCCCAGGCTCGACGCCGGGCCGACGCTGAGCCGCAAGGAAGAACGCCAGGTCGTGGTCGCCTCGACGCTGGGCACGCTATTCGAGTGGTACGACTTTTTCATCTACGGAACGCTGGCCGTCTTCATGAGCCAGGTCCTGTTTCCGCAGGACAACCCCACCGTCGCGCTGCTGGCTGCCCTGGGCGCGCTGGCCGTGGGCTTCATCATCCGGCCGCTGGGCGCGGTGATGTTCGGCTACCTGGGCGACAAGCTGGGCCGCAAGTACACCTTTCTGATCACCGTCGTCATGATGGGCGGCGCGACGGTGCTGATCGGCTGCCTGCCCACCTACGAGACGGCGGGCCACCTGTCGTGGATCCTGCTGCTGACGCTGCGCATCGTGCAGGGCCTGGCGGTGGGCGGGGAATACGGCGGTGCGGTGATCTACGTTGCCGAACACTGCGAACCCCGCCGCCGGGGCCTGCTGACCGGGTGGATCCAGATCACCTCGTCGGCCGGCCTGATCCTGTCGCTGGTCGTCATCCTGCTCGTCCAGGCCTCGATGAGCGCCGAGGACTTCCGCCAGTGGGGCTGGCGTCTGCCGTTCATTCTGTCCATTGTGATGCTGGCCATTTCGATCTACGTGCGCGCCAAGCTGCACGAATCGCCGGTCTTCACGCGCATGAAGCAGCAGAACCGTCTGTCGAAGAATCCCGTCAAGGAAACGTTCGGCCAATGGCCCAGCCTGCGCCTCGTGCTGCTGGCGCTGATCGGCGTTACCGCCGGCCAGGGCGCCACGTATTTCACCGGCCAGTTCTACGTGATGATCTTCCTGCAGCAGGCCGTGCAGCTTGACCAGACCACCGTCTACCGGCTGATCCTGATCGGCTTCATCATCGGTGCGCCGACCTTCGTGCTGTTCGGCTGGCTGTCGGACAAGGTGGGCCGCAAGTGGATCATGATGGCCGGCCTGTTCATTGGCGCCGTGGGCTACCACGCGATGTTCAACGTGCTGCTCAATGCCGGCAACCCGGCGCTGGCGCAGGCGATGCAGACGACCCCGGTCAGCGTGCATGCGGACACCAGCGGCGGCGCCTGCGACTTCGGGCTGCAGGCTGCCATGATCGGCAGCCATGCCGACCACAAGAAGGTGTGCGTGCAGGCCAAGAAATTCCTGGTCGGCAAGGGCATCAACTTTGAATATGCCGCGCCGATCCCGGGGCAGGAGATCGCGATGAGCGTGGGCGGTGTCACCGTCAACGGCTTTGACCGCGCGGCCTATGCCAAGGCGCTGACGGCGGCCGGCTATCCGGAGAAGGCGGACCCCGCGCGCATCGACCGCGCCACCATCATCCTGATCCTGGTGTTGATGACCGCCGTCGTCGCGATGGTTTATGGCCCGGTCGCGTCCTATCTGGTTGAATTGTTCCCGGCGCGCATCCGCTACACGGCGCTGTCGTTCCCGTATCACATCGGCGCGGGCATTTTTGGCGGTATCGTGCCCTTTACCGCCACGTACCTGGCGCAGGCCAGCGGCAATATCTTCGGCGGCTTGATGTATCCGGTGGCGGTGATGGTGGTCGTGGGCGTGATTGGCAGCTTGCTGCTGCCCAACACGCGTGCGAAGGCCATCGACGAAGATCCGGCCCACTGACAATAACGAGACAAAAAGGAAGCGAGCATAGATATGTCCATGCAAAAGACCTTCAAGGCCGCCGTCATCCAGGCGGCGTCCATTCCCACCGACAGCGTGGCGTGCGCCCAGAAGGCCGCCGCGCTGATCCGGCAGGCGGCCGAGCAGGGCGCCCGCGTGCAGGTGTTTCCGGAGGCCTTCCTGGGGGGATATCCCAAGGGCAATTCCTTCGGCGCGCCCATCGGGATGCGCAAGCCCGAGGGCCGCGACGCTTTTGCCGCCTACCATCAGCAGGCCATCCGCCTGGACGGTGAAGAGGTCGCGCTGGTGGCGCAGGCAGCGGCCGACACCGACAGCTTCGTGGTCATGGGCTGCATCGAAGCCGACGGCGGCACGCTGTACTGCACCGTGCTGTACTTCAACGGCCAGGCCGGCTTGGCGGGCAAGCATCGCAAGCTGATGCCGACCGCCGGCGAACGCCTGATCTGGGGCTTTGGCGACGGTTCCACGATGCCCGTCATCGACACGCCCTACGGCAAGATCGGGGCGGTGATCTGCTGGGAAAACTACATGCCCATGCTGCGCATGTACATGTACAGCCAGGGCGTGGCCCTGTACTGCACACCCACCGCGGACGACCGGGACACCTGGGTGCCCAGCATGCGCCACATTGCGCTGGAAGGGCGCTGCTACGTGCTGACGGCGTGCCAGCATCTGCGCCGCAGCGCCTACCCCGACGACTTCGAATGCGCGCTGGGCGACGCGCCGGACACGGTCCTGATGCGTGGCGGCAGCGCCATCATCGGTCCGCTGGGCGAGGTGCTGGCCGGCCCGGATTTCTCGGACGAGACCATCCTGTACGCCGACATCGAACCCAACCAGATCCTTCGCGGCAAGTACGACTTCGACGTGGCCGGGCACTATGCCCGTCCCGACGTCTTCCAGCTTCAGGTGGACACCCGCGAAAAGCGCGCCGTCTCGGCCACGGGCGCCGCCGCCGGGCAGCAGGAGGTCTGATCGATGCATTTTGATTTCAACGCCTTGCCGGCGCAGACGGTCTACAACATCCTCACCTCGACCGTCACGCCGCGCCCGATCGCCTGGGTCACCACCGTGTCGGGAAAAGGCGTCGTCAACGCCGCGCCGTTCAGTTTCTTCAACGTGATGGGGCATCAGCCGCCGACGGTCGCGATCGGCCTGATGCGCCATGCCGGCGGGGAGTTCAAGGACACCGGCGCCAACATCATCGAGAACGGCGAGTTCGTGGTGAATCTGGTGCCGGAATCCCTCGTCCGCGAAATGAACCAGACCTGCGCCGACTACCCCGCCGACGTGAACGAGATGGCCGCGGCCGGTCTGACCGCGCTGCCTGCCACCCATGTGCGTCCGCCGCGCATTCAGGGCAGTCCGGTGTCGCTGGAGTGTGTCAGCCAGGCAACGGTCGTGACCGGTCCGCGGCAGATTGTGGTTATCGGGCGCGTGCTGGGCGCGCATGTCGACGACGCCTATGTGCGCGACGCCGAACGCGGGCATGTGGACACGCCGGCGCTTGGCTTGATTGCCCGCATGCACGGCGGCGGCTGGTATGCCCGCAGTACGGACACGTTTCAGTTGGCGCGGCCGACGTCGCCGACCTGACTGCCACGGCCTTCGGGCCGTTTTTTTTGCCCGGATTTTGGCGGTCATTTCTGTCAGCGGTAGCGGCTTTTTTACAACGCTGCCGTCGCCTTTCACGCAATGCGAAGAGGTTGCGTCAATAACGCCTTCATTTCCCCGGATGCCGCCGAAATCCGGACTGCTAGCATCCGTTCGACCGTCGCGAGAACCCTCGGCAAACCGACCTCTCCGCCGGCAATTTCAGACACAACGGACACCATAATTGGGGGCGGATAACCAGGGGCTTGCGAGCATCTGGCTTGAATTGGCGGCGGCGCAATCCCGCCGCCGAGGCATCCGCCCGAGCACGCATTCACACTTGCCCTGGAAGTCGCCGGAGGCAGTATGAAAAACATGAAGCTTGGAACCCGCCTTGCGGGTGGTTTCGCCATCTTGCTGGCCATGATCATGGTCATGTGCATCGTCGGGCTCGTCAGCTTGGCCAACATCAACGACTCGGTCGAAACGCTGACGCAGCGTTCCCTCACGAAGGAACGTCTGATCAACGATTGGGCGCGCAACATCCAGTCCGGCGTCACCCGGACCACCGCGATCGCCAAGAGCGCCGACGCCAGCCTGGCAGGCTTCTTCACCGAGGAAGCCGCAGCGTCGACCCGCAACTCGTCGGCCTTGCAGCAGAAGATCGAGCCGCTGATCGAAAGCGACGAGGAAAAGGCGCTGTGGCAGGGGATCAGCAAGGCGCGTGCAGATTACCTGCGCACCCGCGATGGCATCTTCAAGGCCAAGCAGGAAGGCAACGTGGACGCCGCCAACAAGATCTTCACGCAGGAGTTCGTGCCCGCGACGCGCCAGTTCATCGACAACATCAATCGCCTGTCTGAACTGCAGCGCGCCGATATCGACGCGCGGGCCACGGACATCGAAGCCTCCTACGGCACCGCGAACCTGTGGATGATCGTGATCGGTTCTATCGCGGTGGTGTGCGGCCTCTTGATGTCCGTGCTGCTGACGCGCAGCATCACCCGTCCGCTGTCCGACGCCGTGCGCGTCGCGCGCACGGTTGCCGCGAACGACCTGACCAGCACCATCGTCGTGCGGTCACGCGACGAGATCGGCCAGTTGATGGCGGCGCTGGAATCCATGAACGCCAACCTGGTCAGCACCGTCGCCCGGATCCGCACCGGCGTGGACAGTATTGCGTCCGCCTCCGGCGAGATCGCGGCGGGCAACACCGACCTGTCCTCGCGCACCGAGCAGCAGGCGGCCTCGCTGGAGGAAACCGCCGCGTCGATGGAGCAGTTGTCGTCCACCGTGAAGCAGAACGCCGACAGCGCCAAGCAGGCCAACCAGCTTGCCGCAGCCGCCTCGGAAACGGCGTCGCGCGGCGGCGCCACCGTGTCGGAGGTCGTGAGCACCATGACGGCCATCTCCGCCAGCTCGGTGAAGATCTCGGACATCGTGTCGGTGATCGACGGCATCGCATTCCAGACCAACATCCTGGCGCTGAACGCCGCCGTGGAAGCCGCGCGCGCCGGCGAGCAGGGCAAGGGCTTCGCCGTCGTGGCCGCCGAGGTGCGGACGCTGGCGCAGCGCAGCGCCCAGGCCGCCAAGGAGATCAAGGTCCTGATCGAAGACACCGTCCAGAAGATCGGCCAGGGCTCGGGCAGCGCAGAGCGCGCCGGCGCGACGATGCAGGAGATCGTCAGTTCCGTGCAGCGCGTGACTGACATCATGGGCGAAATCGCCGCAGCCTCGGCCGAGCAGGCCGACGGCATCGAACAGGTCAACCGCGCCGTGTCGCAGATGGACGAAGTGACTCAGCAGAACGCGGCGCTGGTGGAAGAGGCCGCCGCGGCGGCGGGTTCCATGCAGGATCAGTCGGCGGATCTGACGCGGGCGGTGAGCGCGTTCCGGTTGCCTGGCGGCGGGGAGCGGGTGCTGGCGGTCGAGGCGGTGTCGTCCGTTCAGGCCGGCGGGGCGCAGGCATCGCTGCGGCTGGCTGCTTATTGAGCGTGCGGCAACGGCGCGAATGACGCTGGAAAAAATAGCCCCGATCGTCTCGGGGCTACTTTTTTGTTCTGCGGGAGGGTGCCTGATTCATGCCGCGAGCGCGATTAATCCACGACTTTGACGAAAACTGCCTTGAAAACGGGCATCACACGCCCCGTCTTTCTGATGGTGGTGTACGGCATGTTCCCTACGTAGTTGCCCACGATAAACAGTTCGGAGTCAGCGCGCGCGGTCGGAGGCATTTTTGTGCTTCGGGTGTCGATTTCCACGTATGCGTATGCATGGTCTCGATAATTCGACGAGCGCATCAGGAAGCGATCCGGGTGCAACCCCTCTCCCTGGTCGATAAAACCTGAGAACGTGTATTTGCGATTGTCAGGCTGAAGCATGGGGCTATACGCCAGGTCTTGGCCGTTGGCCGCGTCGTAGATTGTCGCCGCTTCGCTTATCGTCAGGATTTCTGCCTTGTTCTCGCGGATCAACGCGATGCGCTCTTTTTCGGCTTGCTTGCTGAGCCTGATCGCCAGATTCTCGGTGCACTGCTGAAGATCGCGCTCTTTGCTGCCGAACTTTAACCCCATCCCCATCTGGCTCCGCGCGTCATCACACGCCGCCATGATTGAGGACCCCTCAAGGTAGATTGGCCATGCCAAGTCCGCCATTCTGCTTATCTCTTCCTGCGACGCCCACGCCCGCCGGGGCGGGCTGCTCCCTGTGAGCGCGCCCACGGTCGTCTCCTGCAGGAATTGCCCAAAGCCGCCACTGGTGGCACAACCCACCATTAAGAACGACGCAAGAACAACCGCAGCTTTCGTTTTCATCTGTCCGTCTTTTTTATGGCTGTCGATGGGGGCTTTTTATCTGCGCGCGAACGCATGAGAAGAGGCACGGAATGCGAGCGGGTCACATTTTGACATGAGCCTCAGGACGCGGTGCTCCGTTGGCCGCACGCAGTTGCTGCAATCGGTTGCAGTTCGGCGAAGGGATGGGGCGAGGGCTTGGGCTAAGCAGGCTCGGGCTAGGCCGGCTTTGGTTTGCGTTATCTCTATGGCCAGCCCAAAAGCAAAAGGCCCCTTGCGGGGCCTTTGCAAAGCGCTTAGATATTATCCAGACGCTTGAATACTGGCGGAGAGGGTGGGATTCGAACCCACGGTACGGGGATACCGTACGCCTGATTTCGAGTCAGGTACATTCGACCACTCTGCCACCTCTCCGTGGCTGGGTTCCGCAGCGGTGAAGTTTTTCATTCACTAAAGATCCCTGGTCGGAAGGACCTTCGTTGTCGGAGCAGCGAAGCCCGCAATTCTACAGGATTTTTTTCTTTTGTGTAAAGGGGCGGAAAAAAGAACGGGTAAAAGGACCACAGCGGGTTTCATCCGGCTTTCAGTCGGCGCAATCTTTGGCCAGAATTCACCCCATTCCGCCCTCTGCCCATCCCATGGACCTCATTCTCATCCTTCTGCTCGCGGCTGTGCTTTGCGTGCCTGTCACGCAAAGGCTGGGTTTGGGCGCCATTCCCGGCTACCTGATTGCCGGCGTGCTGGTCGGTCCGTCGTGTTTGAAACTGGTCACGAACGTGGACACGATGATCGGCGTCTCGCAGTGGGGCGTCGTGATGATGCTGTTCATCATCGGATTGGAACTGTCGCCCAAGCGCCTGTGGGCGATGCGCAACGAAGTCTTCATCCTGGGCACCCTGCAGATGCTGGTCTGCGGCCTGTTGCTGGGGGTGGTGTTCGGCGCGGCGCTGCGGCACCTGGCGGGCATGGAGTGGCAGGCGGCGGTGCTGTGCGGCCTGTCGCTCGCGTTGTCGTCCACGGCGGTGGCGCTGCGGCTCCTGGACGAGCGCCAGTTGACCCGCACGCCGCTGGGGCGCTCTGCGCTGGGCGTGCTGCTGTTCCAGGACATGGCCGCGATTCCGATGCTGGTCGCCGCCGGCTTGCTGGGGGCGGACGGGACATCCGCGCCGTCCTTCAAGGAAGCGCTGGTGGCCGTGGCGGTCGTGGCGCTGGCCTACCGGCTGCGTCTTCTGGGCTGGGCGGCCAAGGCGGAATTGAACGAACTCTTTACCGCTGCGGCGCTGCTGATGGTGGTGGGCGCGGCCCAGTTGTTCGACTACGCAGGCCTGTCGGCCGGCCTGGGCGGTTTCCTGGTGGGCGTGCTGATGGCCGAATCGCGCTACCGGCACGAACTGGAAAAGGCGATCGACCCGTTCAAGGGCTTGCTGCTGGGCCTGTTCTTCGTGGCCATCGGCATGTCCATCAACCTGAAGGTTGTGGCCAATCATTGGATGTTCATTTGCGCGGGCGTGGCGGCGCTGCTGGCGGTCAAGGCCGTCATCCTTTATGGATTCGCGCGCTTCCTTGGGCTGCCCCGTTACCACCGGCTGCTGTTTGCGCTGGTGCTGGCCCAGGGCGGCGAGTTCAGCTTTGCCATCTTCAACGAAGCGTGGGACAACCATCTGGTGAACCTTGAGCAGCGCGACGTGCTGTCGGTGATCGTCGCGGTGTCGATGGGCGTCGTGCCGGTACTGATCAAGGTGCTGGAACGCGTGCCGGAAAAATACGGCGGCATGGCGGGCCTGCCTGTGACAGACGCCTTACCGGTCACGGACTCGCCGCCGGCTGCCGACGCCGCGGCGTCCTCCCCAGCGGACAAGCCCCCCGTTGCTTGACCCCGCAGCGGGTAAGGGCATGGCATGATTGGCGCCTTGCCGGGCAGCTACACTTGAAGCCCGTTTCGTTTTCCCCACGCCAGCTCACAGGAGAAAGCTCATGCTCAAAGGAAAAGTAGCGCTTGTCACCGGTTCCACCAGCGGCATCGGCCTGGGTATCGCCACGGCCTTCGCCCAGCAGGGCGCTGATATCGTCCTGAACGGTTTTGGCGATGCGGCTGAAATCGAAAAGCTGCGCGCGGAACTTGCCGCCAAGCATGGTGTGAAGGTCATCTACGACGGGGCGGATCTTTCCAAGGGCTCGGCCGTGCGCGAACTGGTCGAGAACACGGTGCGCCAGCTCGGCCGCATCGACATCCTGGTCAATAACGCCGGCATCCAGCACACCGCGTTGATCGAAGACTTTCCGGCCGAAAAGTGGGACGCCATCCTGGCGCTGAATCTGTCCGCCGTGTTCCACGGCACGGCCGCCGCCTTGCCGCACATGAAGAAGCAGGGTTCTGGCCGCATCATCAATATCGCGTCCGCGCATGGCCTGGTGGCCTCGGCCAGCAAGTCGGCCTATGTGGCCGCCAAGCACGGCGTCGTGGGATTCACCAAGGTCACGGCGCTGGAAACGGCCGGGCAGGGCATCACCGCCAACGCCATCTGCCCTGGCTGGGTGCGCACCCCGCTCGTCGAAAAGCAGATCACCGCGCTGGCTGAAAAGAACGGCGTGGACCAGGAAGCCGCGGCCCGCGATCTGCTCAGCGAAAAGCAGCCGTCGCTGCAATTCGTGACCCCGGAACAACTGGGCGGCACCGCCGTGTTCCTGGCCTCGGACGCCGCCGCGCAAATCACCGGCACGACCATCTCCGTCGACGGCGGCTGGACGGCGCGCTAAATCAAGGAAACCCTGAATGCTGTTGTTGCTTTCCCCCGCCAAGAAGCTGGACTACGACTCGCCGCTGCACATCGAGACGCACACCCAGCCAATGTTCGTGGATCAGGCCGCCGGCCTGATCAAGGTCCTGAAGACCAAGACCGCCGAGGACATCTCGGCACTCATGAGCCTGAGCCCGGCCCTGTCCGAGCTGAACGTCCAGCGCTACGCGCACTGGAAGCGCAGCTTCACACAGGCCAACTCGCGCCAGGCCGTGCTGGCCTTCAATGGCGACGTCTACGAAGGCCTGGACGCCGCCACCCTGTCGGCCAAGCAGCTCGACTGGGCGCAGGAACACGTTGCCATCCTCAGCGGCCTGTACGGCGTGCTGCGCCCGCTTGACCTGATGCAGCCGTACCGCCTGGAAATGGGCACGCGTCTGGAGAACCCGAAGGGCAAGAACCTGTACGAGTACTGGGGCAGCACCATCGCGGACTACCTGAACGAGCGTCAGGCCGGCCAGAAGTCACCGGTCATCATCAACCTGGCTTCCGAGGAATACTTCAAGTCCGTCGACCTGAAGGCCCTGAAGGCACGGGTCGTGCAATGCGTGTTCCAGGACTGGAAGAACGGCGCCTGGAAGATCATCAGCTTCCATGCCAAGCGCGCACGCGGGCTGATGGCGCGCTACGCCATCCAGCACAAGGTCGCCAAGCCGGAAGGGCTGCAGGGGTTTGATCTGGAAGGCTATGCGTTTGACGCCTCGGCGTCGTCGGCGGACAAGCTGGTGTTCCGCCGCAAGCTGGATTGACGGAGTCGCTGGGTGGGGAGGGTGTCAGACACCCCGGAAGCGGTGCGGTCGCTTGAAGACTGTCTCGTTGGGGTGTCAGACACCTGGTTGAGACTTGGTGAGAGGTGTCTGACACCCTGGAATTGGTGCGGCGGCTTTTAGCGGTATCGCTCAGGTGTCTGACACCGGCGCAATCAAGCAACGCCGCCACGCGCGCGATTGGATGTCACCTCACAAAAATGCCGGCCTGGCATCTCCACCTGGCCGGCATTTTTTTCGCCTGCACAACCGGCGAATCCCGTTTACGACGCCGCTGCCGCCACCGGCGGCGTATGGAGCGGATCGGCCAGCGCCTGCAATTCCTGGCGGATCATGTGGGTGGCCTTGAGCATCTGCTTCACGGGATAGACCAGCGCGGCCTGATCGCCCGCAGTGTCGAACTGCGTGGGCAGGTCCAGCGGCACGCGCGGGGTGTTCTCATCCAGCAGGACGGTCATGCCGTCCAGCGCCTGCCGGACCGGCTCGGGCGTGGCGGGCAGCGCCGCCAAAATGGGAATCGCCGCGGTGATCTGCGAGGCCAGCACATGGTTCTGGATCAGCAGATTGTTCAGCTCAGGCACGTCGACCTGATGCGATTTGGGCTCGCTCATCATGCGGTAGAACGCCTCCGCGAAATTGCTGAAGGCGATGTGCACGTTTTTGCGCGCCAGGCGCCAGGCCAGGTCGGCGTCGATGACGGCGGGCGTGTCGGCGGCGGCTCCGCCCACCGGCGCGCCGTGCGCTTGCATGGCTTCGACATAGCGCAGGCCGGCCAGCAGATACTCACGGTTGGCGCGGGTCGCGGCCGAGGCCAGCGGCTTCAGGTAGCGCGCCTCCCACCACGGCAGGATGTAGCTGCAGACCAGCGCCAGCGCGCAGCCCAGCAGCGTGTCGATGGCGCGTTCGCCGATCACCGACATGGACACGGTGCCCGGCGACACGAAATGGAACACCAGCACCACGAACAGCGTGTTGAAGATCGCGCTGGCCATGTAGTTGAGCTGCACCATGCTGTTGCCCATGATGCAGGCGCCCAGCAGGACGGCGAAGAGGATGCTCGGCTCGTCGGTCACGTTGAACAGCAGCAGCGCGGCGATGCAGCCGATCAGGGTGCCGGTCAGGCGCCAGCCATTGCGCTGGCGCGTCAGCGCGAAGCCCGGCTTCATGATGATGACGATGGTCAGCATGATCCAGTAGTTGTGCGCCGAGAACTCGGGCGACAGCCAGCGGCTGGCCAGCGTCATGGCGATGGCCGCGGCGGCCGTCACGCGCAGGGCGTAGCGAAAGTGCGGCGAATCCAGCCGCAGGTTGCTGGTCAACAGGCCAAAACGGAATTCCTGGCGCGAAATGAACCGCGTCAGCGACTTGTTGATGCGCAGCACGTCGGTGGGCTTGGCATCGGGCGAGGCCGCGGTGTGGTCGGCCAGCCGGTCGACGATGCGCGCCGAATTGCGCAGGCGCCGCAGCACCTGGATGATGAGCGCCAGCATCTCCGGATCGCGTTCGCCCAGCCCCTGCTGCTTGAGCTGCTCGATCTCGTATTCGATGGCGCGCAGCTCGGCCTTGGCGCTGCTGCGGTACTGCACCTTGCGCCCGCGCGACACGTCCAGCGCGATGCGGTTCAGTTCCAGCGACATCTTCACCAGCGCGTCGCGCATGAACATGAGGCAGTCGTTGCCGGCCAGCGTGCGGCGCAGCGCCGCGTAGTCTGTGTGCGTGGCGACCAGCGTGTCCAGCAGTTGCAGCATGTCCACGAACATGTTCCAGATCATCACGCGCTGGCGGTCGCCCAGGCCCTTGCCGCGGGGCAGGGCGCGCAGCACCATGTCGCGCGCGGCCTGATGTTTTTCGGTCATGACGGACTGGCGCTGGATCAGATCGCGATAGGCCTCATCCAGGTCGGCGGTTTCGTCGTAGAACGCCGCGCGCGCCGCCACATAATCGGCGGTGGCAAACAGCGCCACCGACATGGCCTGCTGCTCTTCGCGCAGCCAGAACAGGCGCGAAAACCCCAGGCTGAACATCACATAGAACAAAGCGCCGCCCAGCGTGGCGGCGGCATGGGCCAGCACTTCGTGCGGCGCCAGCGGCGAGTGCATGGTCAGCGTCATCAGCAGGAGGCCCGCAAAGCCGATCAGGCCGCCGCGCTTGCCGAACACCGTGAACATCGAATAGACGAAGCACTGCGCAATGACCGCCAGCCAGATCAGCACCGGATGCGAGGACGCCAGCCCCGTGATGATGACGGTGATCGTGCCCAGCGCCGCCCCGCCCAGCATTTCGTTGGTGCGGTGCCGCTGCGGGCCGCCCGGCTGGTCGATGATCGCCAGGCATTGAGCGCCGAAGGTCGCCACCAGTCCAGTCGTGTAATTGCCGAAGATGCCGCCCAGCACCAGCACGGGCAACAGCATGCCGACCCCCTGGCGCACCCCTCCGAAGAAGTAGTGGCTGTAGAGGAAGCGGCGAATGCTGGCAATGCGTAAATCCATGGGCGGCGGCTCGGTTCTGGACAACGCAACAAGTATAGAGAGGCCATCGCGGGTTTTGGGGCCGGATAGTTACCGAACCCTCCACGCAACGGTCGGCAAAAGCCGATTTGCCACCGTTGACGCAACGCGGTAAATTGCTCCACTTGCTTCGGTCTGCCTATCCGATACCGGAGCGTTGATGCGAACGGCCAGGGTCACATCCCAGCCGTTGTGCAGCAAGTCTCACCTGCCGTTGGCCGCGCCACAAGCGTGTGTTGCCAAGGCTTCCATTTCGACCTCCAGCGTCCCCCAGGGGCGTTTGCACTGCGTTCTGTCGAGCGTGTGCCGGGTCGGCAAGGTGTCCGGGTGGCGTGGCTCCGTGAGCCGCTAAGCGCCGGATCATGTTGTCGTAACCGGTATGGGTTCAGTTGCCGCCGTATCCGGGCGCGCAGCAGTCAGGGTTGCAGGGCCGGTTTTGAAAGGAACTACAACATGGAAATGAATGGCGCCGATATCGTCGTGCGCTGCCTGGCCGATGAAGGCGTGGAACACGTTTTCGGCTACCCTGGCGGCGCGGTGCTCTACATCTACGACGCAATCTTCAAGCAAGACAAATTCCAGCATATCCTGGTTCGTCACGAGCAAGCTGCCGTGCACGCGGCCGATGCCTATTCGCGCTCGTCGCAAAAGGTCGGCGTCTGCATCGTGACCAGCGGTCCGGGCGTGACCAATGCCGTCACCGGCATTGCCACCGCCTACATGGACTCCATACCGATGGTCATCATCAGCGGGCAGGTGCCCACTGCGGCCATTGGCGAGGACGCCTTCCAGGAATGCGACACCGTCGGCATCACGCGTCCCTGCGTCAAGCACAACTTCCTCGTGCGCGACGTGAAGGACCTGGCCGAAACCATGCGCCGCGCGTTCTACATTGCGCGCACGGGCCGTCCCGGCCCCGTGCTGGTGGATATCCCCAAGGACATCACCGTCGCGCAGTGCAAGTACGTGCCGCCCAAGGGCGAGATCTCGATGCGTTCCTACGCGCCCGTCAACAAGGGCCATCAGGGACAAATCAAGAAAGCCGTGCAGATGCTGCTGGCGGCCGAGCGCCCCATGATCTACACCGGCGGCGGCGTCATCCTGTCGAACGCCGCGCCCGAGCTCAACAAGCTTGTGACGCAACTGGGCGCGCCCTGCACCAGCACCCTGATGGGTCTGGGCGGCTATCCGGCCAGCAGCGGCCAGTTCGTGGGCATGCCCGGCATGCACGGCACGTACGAGGCCAACATGGCCATGCAGCACTGTGATGTGCTGCTTGCCATCGGCGCCCGTTTCGATGACCGCGTGATCGGCAATCCCAAGCATTTCGCCCAGAACGCCCGCAAGATCATTCATATCGACATCGATCCCTCGTCGATCTCCAAGCGCGTGCGCGTGGATGTCCCGATCGTGGGCAACGTCAAGGACGTCCTGGCCGATCTCAGCGCGCAGTTCGAGATCGCCGCCGCCGAGCACAAGCCGGCCTCGCTCGCCAAATGGTGGGACCAGGTCGAGACGTGGCGCGGCAAGGAATGCCTGAAGTTCGCCAACTCGGACGAAGTCATCAAGCCGCAGTACGTGGTGGAAAAGCTCTGGGAAGTGACCGGCGGCGACGCCTTCGTCACCTCGGACGTCGGCCAGCACCAGATGTGGGCCGCCCAGTATTACAAGTTCGACAAGCCGCGCCGCTGGATCAACTCCGGCGGCCTGGGCACCATGGGTGTGGGCCTGCCGTACGCCATGGGCGTGCAGATGGCCAATCCGGGCAAGGACATCGCCGTGATCACCGGCGAGGCCTCGATCCAGATGAACATCCAGGAACTGTCGACCTGCCACCAGTATCGCCTGACGCCCAAGATCGTCTGCCTGAACAACCGGTTCCTGGGCATGGTGCGCCAATGGCAGCAGATCGACTACGGCTCGCGCTATTCCGAGTCGTACATGGATTCGCTGCCCGATTTCGTCAAGGTCGCCGAAGCCTATGGCCACGTGGGCCTGCGCATCGAACGCCCGGCCGACGTCGAACCGGCGCTGCGCGAAGCGTTTGGCAAGCACAAGGAGCGCCTGGTCTTCCTGGACTTCATCACCGACCGCACCGAAAACGTGTGGCCGATGGTCAAGGCCGGCCGCGGGCTGACTGAAATGCTGCTCGGCTCTGAAGACCTGTAAGGAGGCCCCGCAATGAAGCACGTGATTTCCGTCCTCCTCGAAAACGAACCCGGCGCGCTGTCTCGCGTGGTGGGCCTGTTTTCGGCGCGGGGCTACAACATCGAAACCCTGACCGTGGCGCCCACCGAGGATTCCACGCTGTCGCGCATGACCATCGTCACGACCGGTTCGGACGAAGTCATCGAACAGATCACCAAGCATTTGAACCGCCTGGTCGATGTCGTAAAGGTGGTGGACCTGACCGAAGGCGCCCACATCGAGCGCGAGCTGATGCTCGTGAAGGTGCGCGCCGTTGGCAAGGAACGCGAGGAAATGAAGCGCATGGCGGATATCTTCCGCGGCCGCATCATTGACGTCACCGACAAGTCCTACACCATCGAATTGACCGGGGTGCAGGAAAAAGTACAGGCCTTCCTCGAGGCCCTGGACCGCAGTGCCATCCTTGAAACCGTACGCACCGGCGTGTCCGGCATCGGACGCGGTGAACGGATTTTGAAGATTTGACCGGCCTTCCAGGCCTGCCTCACCCTACATCTGAATCAAACGAATATCCAAATACTGGAATCTGGAGCACAACATGAAAGTTTTCTACGACAAAGACTGCGATCTGTCCCTCATCAAAGGCAAGACCGTTGCCATCATCGGCTACGGTTCGCAAGGTCACGCGCACGCGCTGAACCTGCATGAGTCGGGCGTGAAGGTCATCGTCGGCCTGCGCAAGGGCGGCGCCTCGTGGAACAAGGCCGCCAACGCCGGCCTGGAAGTCAAGGAAGTCGCGGAAGCCGTCAAGTCGGCCGACATCGTCATGATGCTGCTGCCCGACGAGAACATCGCCTCGGTCTACAACAACGAAGTCCACGGCAACATCAAGGCGGGCGCCGCCCTGGCGTTTGCCCACGGCTTCAACGTGCACTACGGCCAAGTCGTGCCGCGCGAAGACATCGACGTCATCATGATCGCCCCGAAGGCCCCCGGCCACACGGTGCGCAACACGTACAAACAGGGCGGCGGCGTGCCCCACCTGGTGGCCGTGTACCAGGACAAGTCGGGCGCCGCGCGTGACGTGGCCCTGTCGTACGCCAGCGCCAACGGCGGCGGCCGTGCCGGCATCATCGAAACCAACTTCCGCGAAGAAACCGAAACCGACCTGTTCGGCGAACAGGCCGTGCTGTGCGGCGGTACCGTCGAACTGATCAAGGCCGGTTTCGACACGCTGGTGGAAGCGGGCTACGCGCCCGAAATGGCTTACTTCGAGTGCCTGCACGAGCTGAAGCTGATCGTCGACCTGATCTACGAAGGCGGCATCGCCAACATGAACTACTCGATTTCGAACAACGCCGAATTCGGCGAGTACGAAACGGGTCCGAAGATCGTCACGGACGAAACCCGCAAGGCCATGCGCCAGTGCCTGACGGACATCCAGACCGGCGAATACGCCAAGAAGTTCATCCTGGAAAACGCCGCCGGCGCCCCGACGCTGACCTCGCGCCGCCGCATCAATGCGGAATCGCAGATCGAGCAAGTGGGCGGCAAGCTGCGCGCCATGATGCCCTGGATCGCTGCCAACAAGCTGGTGGACAAGTCCAAGAACTGATCCCCTGGGCAGGCGGGGCGTGGCCCCGCCGGTCAGGATCGAAGCGGCATGCCTTTCAAGGGCATGCCGCTTTTTTCTTATTTTTGGCCTTTTTGCGGCCATTTGGGCCCTTTGGCGCCAATTGGGGCCGGGCACGATCCTTGCTATGACCCGCAAGCAGGGCCAGATAGGTTAACCTTTCAAAGTCCGACGTAAGTTATTGAGACCATGCCCAATTTTTCCATGCGCGATTCCGAGAACCGCCACCGGAGCATTTACCTGCTCCCCAACGCGTTCACCACCGCTGCTTTGTTTGCCGGGTTCTACGCCGTTGTGCAGGCCATGAACGACCGCTTCGAAGTCGCCGCCATCGCCATTTTTGTCGCCATGGTGCTGGACGGCATGGACGGCCGGGTGGCCCGGCTGACCAACACGCAGTCCGCATTCGGCGAGCAATACGACTCGCTGTCCGACATGACGTCGTTCGGCGTGGCGCCGGCGCTGGTCATGTACGAGTGGATTCTGAACGACCTGGGCCGCTGGGGCTGGCTGGCGGCCTTTGTTTACGTCTCGGGCGCGGCGCTGCGTCTGGCGCGGTTCAACACCAACATCGCCGTCGTGGACAAACGTTTCTTCCAGGGCCTGCCCAGCCCGGCCGCGGCCGCGCTGGTGGCCGGTTTCGTCTGGCTGGCCGTGGACAACAAGCTGCCCATCCATGACAGCCTGATGGCCTGGGTGGCGTTCACGCTGACCATGTACGCGGGCATCACCATGGTGTCGAACGCGCCGTTCTTCAGCGGCAAGAGCTTTGCCTTGGGCCGCAGCGTGCCGTTCTGGGGCATCCTGCTCGTCGTCGCGGTGTTCGTGTTCGTGTCCAGCGATCCTCCCGTCGTGCTGTTTGGCTTGTTCGTGCTCTATGGCCTGTCGGGCTGGGTCACGTGGGCATGGCGCTGGAACAAGGTGCGCCGCCTGCAGCAGGAGCGCCGGAGCGAGTCCTCCTGATCTTTCGCCCTGTAAAAAACCCGCCGTTGCAAATCGGCGGGTTTTTTCTTTGGGGCTCGGGTGACAAGCCACGGGTCCGTCAGCGGCGGGTTACCACCAGTTGAACTTGTCGTCGTCGTACATGGGATCCGGCCCAGGGTGGAAGTGGGTCACCTTGCTGCCGTCGCGGCTCATGTAGACGTACATCAGCGAATTCCACACGCTGTTTTCCCGGTAGCGGTATGACCAGACGACCTCGCGTTTTTCGCCCAGGCCGGCCTGATCGATGCGGGCGGGCGGTCCGAATTCGCAGCGCACGCGATCCGGCCCCCAATCTCCCGTCTCCAGCACCTTGAAGTGCGCGTCGGTCAGCAGCGGCAGCACGCGGTCGATCCGTCCATCCGGGCTGACGTTGGCGCCCCAGGCGTACTGGCCCATGGGCTGCTGCGTCCAGATCACGCGCCGGCCGCCGTCGGCCAGCGGGCACTCGAAATTGGGGTTGCCGAACTGGGCCTGGACCTGCGAAAGCGGAGAGCCGGGCGGCACCTCGGCCATGTTGGCGCAGGCGGCCAGCCCGGCCAGCGCGATCGATGCTACGGCCACGCGGACCGTTCTGTAATGGCGGATCATGTCCTTGCTCCTTCGGGTGGGCGTTGCCGCCTTGGCCGGCCATGGGCCGGGTCCAGTCTCGTTGCTGGGGTAATTCTAGCGAATCAGCTATAATCGCCGAGCTTTATCAAATGTATTGATTCTGCAAGATACTTTGCGCCAGCCGCTGGCGGCTTGTCGCAGTACCCGCAACATGGCGTTATGCCTTATGTGCCGGTCCTGCCCGATCCCGCCAATGGCAGCAGTGAGAAAGCGAATTCAAGCCTGGCTCGCGCAAATTTTTTCCAAACCACGTCAGGGCGCCTCGGCCCTGTCGCATGTCCGAAGAGGTCATCAATGTCTGTAGCTGACATCAAGAAATCCGATATCGTTGCGCAATTCCAACGCGCTCAGGGCGATACCGGCTCCCCCGAAGTTCAGGTGGCTCTGCTCACCGCCCGTATCAACGAGTTGACCGGTCACTTCAAAGAACACATGAAGGATCATCACTCGCGCCGCGGTCTGCTGCGTATGGTCAGCCGTCGCCGCAAGCTGCTCGACTATCTCAAGGGCCGCAATCCCGATTCGTACCGCGCACTGATCGAAAAACTCGGTCTGCGCAAGTGATCGACGGGGCTGGCTCCCCATGACGCAACCGTGGTCGGTGCGACGCATGTCGCAGCGGCCACGGTTTTTCATTTGTAAGGAATAATCGTCATGTTCAACAAAGTGACTAAATCGTTCCATTACGGCCAGCACACGGTCGTCCTGGAAACTGGCGAAATCGCTCGCCAGGCCTCCGGCGCCGTTGTGGTGTCGATCGAGGACACCGTCGTCCTGGCCACTGTCGTGGCTTCCAAGAAGGCCAAGCCGGGTCAGACGTTCTTCCCGCTGACCGTCGACTACATCGAAAAGACCTACGCCGCCGGCCGTATTCCGGGTGGGTTCTTCAAGCGCGAAGGCAAGCCGTCCGAAAAGGAAACGCTGACCTCGCGCCTGATCGACCGTCCCCTGCGTCCGCTGTTCCCCGAAGACTTCTACAACGAAGTCCAGGTGGTTCTGCACACGCTGTCGGTCAATCCTGAAATCGATCCCGACATCGCCGCCATGATCGGCGCCTCCGCCGCGCTGGCCATTTCGGGCATCCCGTTTAACGGCCCGATCGGCGCCGCGCGCGTGGGTTACATCGATGGTCAATACACCATCAACCCGACCGCATCGGACCTGAAGTCGTCCAAGCTGAACCTGGTTGTCGCCGGTACGGAAAACGCCGTGCTGATGGTCGAATCGGAAGCTGACCAGCTGTCCGAGGAAGTCATGCTGGGCGGCGTGGTCTACGGCCACCAGCAAATGCAGACCGTCATCAACGCCATTCACGAACTCGTGAAGGACGCCGGCAAGCCCGATTGGGACTGGCAGGCTCCCGCCAAGGACGAGGCCCTGATCGCCGCGGTCACCGCCGCTGCCCAGGACGGCCTGAACGCCGCCTACCAGATCCGTGAAAAGCAGGCCCGCACGACCAAGCTGCGTGAAGTGTCGGCTGACGTGTCGGCCAAGCTGGCCGCTGCCGCCGCCGAAAAGGGCGAGCCGCTGCCGGACGCCGTCACCGTCGACAACATCATGTTCTCGCTGGAATCGGCCATCGTCCGCGGCCAGATCCTGAACGGCGAACCGCGCATCGACGGCCGCGACACCCGCACCGTCCGTCCGATCAGCGTGCGTCTGGGCGTGCTGCCCCGCGCGCACGGCAGCGCCCTGTTCACCCGTGGTGAAACCCAGGCGCTGGTCGTGGCCACGCTGGGCACCAAGCAAGACGAACAGATCATCGACGCGCTCATGGGTGAATACCGTGACCGCTTCATGATGCACTACAACATGCCTCCGTTCGCCACCGGCGAAACCGGCCGCATCGGCGTGCCGAAGCGCCGCGAAATCGGCCACGGCCGTCTGGCCAAGCGTTCGCTGGTGCCGCTGCTGCCGGCGCCCGAAGACTTCCAGTACACGATTCGCCTCGTGTCGGAAATCACCGAATCCAACGGCTCCTCGTCGATGGCCTCGGTCTGCGGCGGTTCGCTCGCCATGATGGACGCCGGCGTGCCGGTCAAGGATCACGTGGCCGGCGTGGCCATGGGTCTGATCCTGGACGGCGGCAAGTTCGCCGTGCTGACGGACATTCTGGGCGACGAAGATCACCTGGGCGACATGGACTTCAAGGTTGCGGGCACCGAAAACGGCGTCACCGCACTGCAGATGGACATCAAGATCCAGGGCATCACCAAGGAAATCATGCAGGTTGCGCTGGACCAGGCCCGCGAAGGCCGTCTGCACATCCTCGGCAAGATGAAGGACGCCCTGGACGGTTCGCGCGGCGAGCTGTCGGCGTTCGCGCCGCGCATGCTGACCATCAAGATCAACCCCGAGAAGATCCGCGACGTGATCGGCAAGGGCGGCGCCACCATCCGCGCGCTGACCGAAGAAACGGGCACGCAGATCGACATCTCCGACGACGGCACGATCGTGATCGCCAGCGTCGACGAAGCGCAGGCCAAGGAAGCCCAACGCCGCATCGTCGAACTGACCGCCGACGTCGAAGTGGGCCAGATCTACGAAGGCTCGGTCCTGCGTCTGCTGGACTTCGGCGCCATCGTGCAAGTGCTGCCTGGCCGCGACGGTCTGCTGCACATCTCCGAAATCGCCAACTACCGCATCGCGAACATCAACGATGTGCTGAAGGTCGGCCAGCAAGTCCGCGTCAAGGTCATCGAGGCCGACGACAAGGGCCGTCTGCGCCTGTCCATCAAGGCGATCGGCGGCATCGAGCAGCAGCAAGCCGCTGCCGCTCCCGAAGCTGCTCCCCAGTCGGAACCGCAAGCTGAATAAGCCTGCAGCCTTCTGATTGAAATACGGCGCCGCAAGGCGCCGTATTTTTTTGCCTTTTGCCGCAGCAAGGATGTGGGACGGTCCGCAGCTCCCCAGTTCGCCCGCCTTCCTGTAAAGTCTTGCGCGAGAGACGCGCCGGGGTGCAGCGGCGCGCTTCACGCTTGATCGAAGGGGGCATACGGATGAGCAAGGCATGACGGCGTGGCCGATAACCGCAGTCACCGCAGCGCTGTTGGCTGCGTTGTTGACGGGCTGCATGTCGCCCCCCGGGCCGGGCCAGCGCGGCCCCAAGGGCGAGGACATGACGGCGGACCAGTTCGCGCAAACGGACTTCAACCGCACCGTCACGCTCGAGGTACGCGACAACCTGACCAGCCTGTATTCGCTGCTGGACAAGCTGTACCGCCGCAATCCGCGGGAATGGCGCAAGACCGGCGTGCCGGACCTGGCCACGGCGGTCAACCGCGTCAAGCACTCTATTGAAGTCCGTGTACCGCCCGGCGACCTGAGCGGACTGCGCGACATCCAGATCCTGGCGGTCGCCCTGGATCCCAACTATCCGGGCGACCGGGTTGGCGCCTTCATCTACGGCCTGGCGGACACCATCATCGCCGCGCACAACGGCAAGACGCGCCTGTATGCGACTGACGCCCTGGACGGCCAGCGGGTCTACAATGCCGCACGGAACGTCGAGGCCGCGGCCTGGCTGCTGGCCACGCGCCGCAACAACCATGGCGAATTGCTGCTGCTGGCCAATGAAATTTCCCCGACTGCCACCAATCTCAGCTTCGAGCGCGAGTTCGGCGCCATCATCGGCCGGCTGGACCTGATCGCCAACCTGCTCGGCGAGAACTCCCGGCGCATCGGCATCAACTACGCCCAGGGCCTTTTGCTGTTCAACTTCCTGCCTGTGCGTTAACCGGATTTCCATCGTGATCGACATCGCATCCATCCAGGCCGCCCGCGAAAACCTGCGCGGGCAGGTCCTGAAGACCCCGTTCACCCTGTCCCGCACCCTGTCCGATATCTTCGGCGCCGAGATCTGGCTGAAATTCGAGAACCTGCAGTTCACGGCGTCCTTCAAGGAGCGCGGTGCGCTGAACCGCATGCTCACGCTGTCGGACGAGGAGCGCGCCAAGGGAGTTATCGCGGTATCGGCGGGCAACCACGCGCAGGGCGTGGCCTACCACGCGCAGCGCATGGGCGTGCCAGCGGTGATCGTCATGCCGCGCTTCACGCCGACGGTGAAGGTCGCCAACACGCGGCGTTTCGGCGCCGAGGTCGTGCTGGCGGGCGACACCTTCGATGACGCCAAGGCGAGAGGCTACGAACTGGCCCGCGAACGCGGACTCATCATGATTCACCCCTATGACGACGAAGCCGTCATGGCCGGGCAGGGCACCGTCGCGCTGGAAATGCTGGAAGACCAGCCCGAGCTCGACACCCTGGTCATCGCCATCGGCGGCGGCGGGCTGATCTCCGGCATCTCCACGGCCGCCAAGGCCGTGAATCCCGCCATCGAGATCGTAGGCGTGCAGACCGAGCGCTTTCCGGCCATGTACGCGGCCGTCAAGGGCGTCACCATGCCGCCGGGGCAATACACCATCGCCGAGGGCATCGCCGTCAAATCGCCCGGCGACCTGACGCTGCCCGTCGTGCGCAGGCTGGTCGACCGCGTCGAGCTCGTCAGCGAGGCGGACATCGAACACGCCATCGTCGTGTTGCTGGAAATCGAAAAGACCGTCGTCGAAGGCGCCGGCGCCGCGGGCCTGGCCGCCTTGCTGCGCGCGCAAGAAGAGGGTAGTGACCGCTACAAGGGCAAGCGCATCGGACTGGTGCTGACGGGCGGCAATATCGATCCGCTGATGCTGGGCGAACTGATCGAGCGCGGCATGGTGCGCGCCGGGCGCCTGGCGCGCATCCGCGTCGATCTGCGCGATCTGCCCGGGGCCCTGGCCCACGCCACCAAACTGATCGCCGACGCGCAGGCCAACATCACCGAAGTGCATCACCAGCGGGCGTTCACGTCTCTGCCGGTGCGCAATGTGGAGGTGGATTTCGTGCTGCAGACGCGTGGTCCCGAGCACATCCAGGAAGTGATCGACATCCTGAACGCGGCCGGGTTTGCCGCCAGCAACCACGACCACTGACCTGCCCGGCAGCCTGCGGCCGCCATCGAAACTTTCAATCTGCTGTCGTGAATCTGTCGCTCCGGTCGAGTTTTCGGCCGGAGCGATTTTTCTTGCGTGGTCGGATTAAGGTTGCCCCTTCAAGGCTCTGCGTCTGCTGTCCCGAGACCCGGCCGATGGACGATTCGGAACCGTCCCTTTCAAAAAAATGCATCTGCATATTTCCCCGCCGGCCATTGTGTGATCGGACGTGGAACTTTTCCCGCCAGCGCCAACTTCCGCGAAAAAACGGTTTTTCAAGAGAATTTCTACGATTTCAGCGGCGCTTCCGCCTTTGATTTGGACGAAATATGTCCATTGCATGGTCGCGGGATATCCCGAAGAAAGTCATGGTTCCTACCGATATGAGATATGTCGTTCTACGATTTAATATCCCGCGTTCATGTCGTTGCCGTGGTTGAAGCGGCTGCGTGGAAAGAGAAATGCTCGCGCCTGAAATCCTGATTTTCCTGGCGCGACGAATTAGGGAGAAAGCAGATTGATAAGAAACAGACAGGATTTCTGGTCTGGCGTGATGTTCATCGTGGTGGGAGGAGGCTTCGCCTTGCAGGCGACCACGTATTCCATGGGAACCGCGGCGCGCATGGGCCCTGGCTACTTTCCGTTCTGGCTCGGCATCGTGCTGGCGTTGATGGGCGCGACGGTGCTGATGAGCGCCTTGTCCCCCCGCGCCGAGACCACGACCATCGGCCGCTATGACTTCCGCATCCTTTTTCTCGTCGTCGGGTCCGTGTTCCTGTACGGCTTTTCCCTGCGCTATCTCGGCCTGTACCTCTCGGTATTCCTGCTCGTCCTGATCAGCAGCGTCGCCAGCCACGAATTCAACTGGAAGGTCGCCGTCGCCAACGGCCTCTTTCTCGTGGCGTTCTCTTACCTCGCGTTCATCCGCGGGTTGGGCTTGATCTTTCCGCTGTGGCCCAGCGTGCTGACCAACTGAGGGACTGGACATGGAATTGCTTCAAAACCTGATGCTGGGTTTTTCGGTGGCCTTCACCCCCGAAAACCTGACTTACGCATTCATCGGCTGCCTGCTGGGCACGCTGGTCGGGGTGCTGCCGGGATTGGGTCCCGTGCCGACCATCGCCATGCTGCTGCCCATCACCTACGTGCTGCCGCCCACGGCCGGCCTCATCATGCTGGCCGGCATCTACTACGGCACGCAGTACGGCGGGTCGACGACCGCCATCCTGGTGAACCTGCCGGGCGAGACCTCGGCGGTGGTGACCGTGCTGGACGGGCACCAGATGGCGCGTAACGGACGGGCGGGCGCCGCGCTGTCGCTGGCCGCCATCGGCTCGTTCTTCGCGGGCAGCGTCGCCACCGTGCTGATCGCCGCCTTTGCGCCGCCGCTGGCCGAAGTGGCGTTCGCATTCGGCCCGGCCGAATACTTCTCGCTGATGGCGCTGGGCCTGATCGGCGCCGTGGTGCTGGCGTCCGGCTCGCTGCCCAAGGCGATCTGCATGATCCTGCTGGGGCTGCTGCTGGGCATGGTGGGCACGGACGTGAACTCGGGCGTTGCGCGCTACGACTTCAGCATCCCCGAACTGCAGGACGGCATCGACTTCGCCATCGTGGCCATGGGCGTCTTCGGGCTGTCGGAAATCATGAGCAACCTGGAACTCAAGGAGAACCGGGTCGAGATCACCGACAAGGTGGGTTCGCTGTATCCCAGCCGCCAGGAATTCCGCGAGGCCGCGCCCGCCATCGTGCGCGGCACGGCGCTGGGTTCGGCGCTGGGCATCCTGCCGGGCGGCGGTTCCGTCCTGTCCGCCTTTGCGTCCTACACGCTGGAAAAGAAGCTCTCGAAAGAGCCGCAGCGCTTCGGCAAGGGCCATCCTGCCGGGCTGGCCGGTCCCGAATCCGCCAACAACGCGGGCGCGCAGACCTCCTTCATTCCGTTGCTGACCCTGGGCATCCCGGGCAACGCGGTGATGGCGCTGATGGTGGGTGCGATGACCATCCACAACATCCAGCCGGGGCCGCAGGTCATGTCCAGCCACCCCGAACTGTTCTGGGGCCTGATCGCTTCGATGTGGATCGGCAACCTGATGCTGGTGGTGCTGAACCTGCCGCTGATCGGCATCTGGGTGAAGCTGCTGCGCGTGCCTTACCGCATGCTGTTCCCCGCGATCCTGGTCTTCTGCACGATCGGGGTGTATTCACTGAACTACAACGCCTTCGACATATTCATGTTCGCCATCTTCGGCATCATCGGCTACGTGTGGAGCAAGCTGGGTTGTGAAGGCGCGCCGCTGCTGCTTGGCCTGGTGCTGGGGCCCATGATGGAAGAGAACTTCCGCCGGGCGCTTTTGCTGTCGCGCGGAGAGTTCTCCACCTTCGTCACGCGCCCGTTGTCGGCCACGCTGCTCGCGCTTGCCGCGATCCTGCTGGTGCTGGTGGCATTGCCCGCGCTGCGTAAGAAGCGCGAAGAGGCTTTCGTCGAGGTCGATTGACGGTTTGGTAACGGTTGGCTCCGGGTCTGGTTCGGCGCAAGCCGGCCAGGCCCCTTTTTATTGCCGGGCCACCAGATTCTTCAGGCCGTACAGGCGTTCCCGATGCAGGGTCGCCGCCAAGGGCTCCGGCTCGCGGCCGAGCGCGACGTAGTCGGCGGGAATCTGGGCAATGGCGGCCTGCATGTTTTCAGACCCCGCCTGCCACCACTGCACCAGCATCCGGTCGGGGTTGTAGACGTCCAGGCCCTGCCGGCGCAGCTCGGAGCGGTTGAAATCCTTCAGATTCCACGTCAGCACCTGCACGATTGGCGTTCGAGGCAGCCCGCAGCGCGCACGCCGCGCGAGCCCAGCCGCGATCACGTGAAAATCCTTGGGATCGCTATAGCGCAGCGACGCCTCATAGATCTGCGTGTCCGATTCCATGGCTGCCGGAAACCGCGCGTTCATGTCCGCCCAGAATTCGGCCATCACCTCCGGCGGAATGTCCCAGATGCGGCAGGCGTTGCGGCGCCATTCCTCGCCGATGCGCTCGGTCCACACGGGCTGGAACACGCCGGCGTCGGCCAGGCGCAGCAACAGCCGGCGCAGGATGCCGGACATGAGGACGCACGCGTCCAGAACGATGAACGGGGGAGAAGCGGGAAGGGAGGTCAAGATCGGTTCAATCGCCGTCCCGGGACGCGCGCACCAGCCGTGCGCCGATGGCCGCCGGGCGGGCGGGGAAATAAGAGGCGAGGCAGAAGAATAGTGGTTTTTTCCGTGTTCTGCCGGGCGAGGCGCCGCGGCAAATTCACGCCATGGGCGTGGCCGTCAGCATGTCCGCCGGAAACGGAACCAGCATTTCGCGGCTGTGGGCTGCAGAGGCGGTCAGCCAGTCGCCGTAGGCGCCTTCGGGCAGGACGACCACCATGCGCTTTTCCGTGTTGGGCTGGTGATAGCGGCTGAACAGGGGATCGTTGTCGGCGTTGATGGTGAGCATGGTGTAGCTCTCCTGCCATTGCCCCGCCGCATCGCGATACCGGTCCCACAGGCCCGCAATGCCTAGCGGCTTGCCGTCGGCACGGGTGAATCGGGTGGCCACGGCCTTGCCGGACGTCCAGTCCGGCTCGAAGATCGCGTCGGCGGGAATGATGCAATGCTGCGCGCGCCGCCAGGCGTTGCCGAAGGTGTACGAGCCCGCGGCCGTCTCCGCGCGGGCGTTGAAGGTGGAAAGCTTGCTGGCGCGTTCCAGGCCACCCGAGCGCGTCACGGCGCTGATCAGACCCCAGCGGCCCGCGGTGGCCTCACGCTCAGGAACGGCGTCGTCGCCGGCGTCATGTTCGGGCGGACGCCGCACGAACAGCCCTTCATAGCGGGGCCACATATCGTATTTGCCAATCGCGGCGGGTTTGGCGCGCACGCCAAATTTCTGCAGCAGCAGTTCAGCGTCTTTGAGCGTCTGATAGTGCGAACACATGCACGGCTCCCGGCATGACGGGAGGCGCGGGGTGGCGCCTCTGGGGTATCCAAGCTTGCCGTGTTGGCGTGGGATTTGTCCAGCGGGAGGGGAATGCGAGGGGTGGTGCCCGAGACCGGAATCGAACCGGTACGGCCGCGAGGCCGAGGGATTTTCTTACCACTTCGGCTTTCGCCGCCAGCACAGGCTTGCTGTTCGTGGTCTGGAGCACGCCTTCACCATAGCCTTCTCGGCCTTAGGTGCCCGCCGTCTGCTCTCTACACCTTCCCCGATATGCATCGGGGCTTGGCTCGGCGTTAGCGCGGAACGGGTCCAGGGCCTTCGCCGAGTTTGACGGGCTTCACCTTTGGAGTTTCCTCCAGAGGGCTCAAATTTGTTCAAGTCCCTTGTGTCTACCAATTTCACCACTCGGGCGATGCGCGTCCCGCAAGGGGCCGGCAGCGGGCGAGACTATACCACCTTGGGTGCGGGATATTGGCGGAGCGCGCGCGGGAAAGCGTAATCACGACAGGAATCCGACCGGCGGGCGGGTAAACCCCGATCCCTGCGCGGCGGGACTACGGACGACACTTTGCGCCATGAAGCCCAGCCCGCCCGCCCCGCCGTCCCGCGACATCGACCCCGTTTCCCTGCGCCTGTTCCTGGCCGCGCTCGAGGAGGGCAGCCTTGCGCGCGCCGCCGCCCGCGAGAACATCGTGCCGTCGGCCGTCAGCAAGCGCATGTCGGAAATGGAGGACGCGTTCGGCGTGCCGCTGCTCGAGCGCGGCGTGAAGGGCGTGCAGCCCACGCCGGCGGGCGATGCGCTGGCCGCACACGTGCGCCGCGTGCTGGAGGACATGGATCGCATGCACCGCGACATGGCGGGATTTGCGACCGGGGTGCGCGGCCATATCCGGCTGGCGGTCAGTTTTGCCGCCTTGTCGGGCGACCTGCCCGCGCAGATCCAGTCGTTTCGGCGCGCGAATCCGCAAATCGATATCTCGCTGGAAGAGGACACGACGCAGACGGCGTTTCGCGCCGTGCTGGAAGGGCGGGCGGACGTGGCGGCCGGCTCCGATTTCGGGCATGAAGGGCTGCAGGTTTTTCCCTTTGGCCATTGCGAACTGGCGGCGGTGGTGCCGGGCCGGCACGTGCTGGCCGACCGCGAGACGCTGGGCTATGCGCAATTGCTGCCGTTCGAGCAGATCGAGTTGAACCGCGACAACGGCATCAGCAGCGTGTTCGACCAGGCGGCGCGCGAGGCGGGCATGACGCGCCGCATCAGCGCGCGCGTCAGCTCGCACGAAACGATCTGCCTGCTGGTGTCGCGCGGCATGGGCGTGGCGGTGGTGCCGCATTATTTGAAGCCGCGCCTGGCGCACCTGGATATCCGCTTCATACCGCTGGAAGGGCCGTGGTCCAGCACGCCGCTGTGTGTTGCGGTGCGGGATCCGGAGGCGCTGTCGCCGGCCGCGCGTGCGCTGCTCGCGCATCTGGGCGTGCTGGGGGAATGAAGCGCGCGTCAGGGCTAACCCGGACGTTCCCAAACGAGAATGCCCCCATGCTGAAAGACCGCTACCCGCCATTGGCGCCTGCCCGCGATCATGCAGGCATGCTGGCGGCGGGCAAGATTTTCCGGCCGACGCCGCGCTTCCGTTGAACAGGCAGGCAAGAGGAATCCCAGATGACAGCAGCACCGGCTTCACCCTTCATGGACAGCACCGAACTGCCTCTTCGCGGCATCAAGGTCCTGGAACTGTCTCACATGATCATGGGGCCGGCCGCCGGCCTGTCTTTGGCGGACTTGGGCGCCGACGTCATCAAGGTCGAACCGATTGACGGCGATCGCACGCGCCGCTTGAAGGGGTCCGGCAGCGGCTACTTTCCCGTCTTCAACCGCAACAAGCAGAGTCTTGCGATCGACCTCAAGTCGCCCGAGGGGCAGGCGGTCGTGCGCCAGTTGGCGCTGCAGACCGACATGATCGTCGAGAATTTCCGCGACGGCAGCCTGGCCCAATACGGGCTCGATTACGAATCGCTGTCGGCCGAGAATCCAGGGCTGATCTATGTGTCGCTCAAGGGCTTTCTGTCCGGTCCCTACAAGCACCGCACGGCGCTGGACGAAGTGGTGCAGATGATGGGCGGGCTGGCGTACATCAACGGCGGCGCGGACACGCCGCAGCGGGTGGCGGCGTCGGTCAACGACATCCTGGGCGGCACGTTCGGCGTGGTGGGCGCGCTGGCCGCGCTGCACGACCGTCATGCCACCGGCCGCGGACGCCATGTGCGGTCCGGCCTCTTTGAAAACAATCTGCTGCTGGTCGCCCAGTTCATCGCGCAATTCCAGTTGACGGGCACGGCGCCCAAACCGATGGGCGCGGAGCGCAAGCCGCCATGGGGTGTGTACGACGTCTTCGAGACGGCCGACGGCCGCGTGTTCGTCGCGGTGGTGGGCGACGCGCAATGGCGCAACTTCGCGCAGAAATTCCTGCCGCCCGAATGGGCCGAGGATCCGCGTCTGGCCACTGCCGTCGACCGCGAGGCCGCGCGTTCGTGGCTGGTGCCGGGCGTCGGTGAAATTCTGAAGAAGTGGAAGACCGATGCGCTGTGCGCCGCGCTTGAGGAAGCCAACCTGTCGTATGGCCCGATCCGCCAGCCGCACGACCTGCTCGACGACGCGCACCTGAACGCGGGGGGCGCGCTGCTGCCGACCCGGCTGCCGGACGGCGGCGAGATCTCGGCGGCCGCATTGCCCATCGAGTTCGATGGGCGCAAGGCGGGCAAGCGGTTCGATCCGCCCACCCAAGGCGCGCAGACGCACGCCATTCTTCAAGGCCTGGGCCTGGATGCCGCACGCATCGACGCCCTGCGCACCGCGGGAGTAATTGCATGACGCCAGGGCGTTAGCGCCCGATTTCTGTCGAGGCGGCGTCAGACCGCCAAGACATCCATCAAAGAGGAGACACCCATGATCCGCAAACTCGTTGCGCTGGCCGCACTGGCCGTCGCATGTACCGCCACTGCGCAGGACTATCCGAACAAGCCCATCCGCATCATCATCCCGTCCACGCCGGGCGGCGGCACCGACTACATCGGCCGGCTGATGAGCACCAAGCTGCATGAACTGAACGGCTGGGCGGTGGTGCCCGAGAACAAGCCCGGCGCCGGCACCGCGCTGGGCCTGGCCGAAGCGGCGCGCTCGCCCGCGCAGGGCTATGACCTGGTCATCGGCCAATCCGACAATGTCACGCTGATCCCGCTGCTGATGAAAGTGGCCTACGACCCGGTCAAGGACCTGACGCCGGTGGCGCTGGTGGCCACGACGCCGATGGTGCTGCTCGTGGCCGAGGCCTCGCCCTACAAGACGCTGCCTCAGGTGATCGAGGCGGCCAAGAAGGAGCCCAACACGATTTCGTACGGCACATCGGGCACCGGCGGGGGCGTGCACATGGCGATGGAGATGCTGCAGCACGAAGCCGGCTTCAAGATGCAGCATGTGCCATATAAAGGCTCGGCGCCGGCGCTGGCCGACCTGATGGGCGGCCATCTGCAGTTCGCGGGCTCGTCGATCTCGTCGGCCGCCACGCTGATCAAGTCGGGCAAGGTGCGCGCGCTGGCGGTGACCTCGCCCAAGCGCAATCCGGCCCTGCCCGACGTGCCGACCGTGGCGGAGCTGGGATACAAGGATTTCAGCGTGGTGACCTACTACGGCGTGCTGGCCCCGGCCAAGACGCCCGACGCCATCGTCACGCGCCTGAACAGCGACTTCAACAAGCTGCTGGCGCGCCAGGACGTCAAGGACGCACTGGCGTCGCAGGGCCTTGAGACCGATCCGATATCCAGCGCACAGTTTGCCGCGCTGATCCAGTCGGACATTGGCAAGGCGCAACAGACCATCAAGAGCGCCGGCATCGTCATCCAGCAATAAAACACGGGAACACACATGAACCAGGAAGTCAGGCTTTGCGAAGTCGGGCCGCGCGACGGGCTGCAGATGGCCAAGGGCATGATGGCGGGCGCCGACAAGCTGCGCTGGATTCGCCAGTTGGCCGATGCCGGCCTGCGCGAGATCGAAGTCGGCAGCTTCGTCTCGCCGCGGCTCGTGCCGCAGATGGCGGACACGGGCGACATCCTGCCCGAGGTCCTGAAGATCGACGGGCTGACGGTGTGCGCGCTGGCCTGCAACCTGAAGGGCGCCATTGCCGCTTACGAGGCCGGGGCGCACGTGCTGGCGTTTCCCGTGTCGGTCAGCGACACACACAGCCGCGCCAACGTGGGCAAGGGCACCGACGCGCAGGTCGAGATGCTGGCCGCCATCGTCGACTGGGTGCGCGCGCAGGCGCGGCCGATGCGCATCGACGCCGCCGTCGCCACGGCGTTCGGGTGTTCGATGGAAGGCGAGGTTCCGGTGCGGCGTGTGGCCGAGGTTGCGGCAGCGGTGGCGCGGGTGGGCGCCGATGAAATCGCGCTGGCCGACACCGTGGGCTACGCGCATCCGGCGCGCGTGCGCGAGGCGGTGCGGGCCACGCAGGACGTCGTGGGCGCACGGCTGACCAAGCTGCATCTGCACGACACGATGGGATTGGGCCTGGCCAATGCGCTGGCGGGGCTGGACGAAGGCATCCGCGCCTTCGATTCCTGCCTGGGCGGACTGGGCGGCTGTCCGTTTGCGCCGGGGGCGTCGGGCAACATCGTCACCGAGGATCTGGTGTTCATGCTGGAAAGCATGGGTTATCGCACGGGCGTTGACCTGACCCGCCTGCTTGCGGCGCGGCCGCTGCTGGCCGAGTCATTGCCGCAGGAAACACTGCGCAGCGGCGTGGCCGCCGCCGGCATTCCCGGCAATTACGCGGCGGCCGTTTAGGTCAGCGATACACCAGGACGGGCAGGGTGGTGTGCGCCAGCACCTTCTGCGTCTGGCTGCCCAGCAGCAGGGCAGCCATGCCGCCGCGCCCGTGCGAGGACATGGCGATCAGATCGCAATTGCGCGTCATGGCCACGTCGACGATCACCTGATAGGGCGAGTCGCTCTCGCGCATCTCCGTGACGCAGGCCACGCCCGCGGTGCTGGCCTTGCCGGCGGCTTCAGACAAATAGGAACTGGCCAACTCCCGCGCCTGGTTCTCGTACACGCCCCGCACGCCTTCGAGCTGCACGGATTCCATGGAAGGCATCTCGAACGGGCTGTACACCGTCAGGACCGTGACGCTGGCGCCTAGCTCGCGAGCGAGCGCAAGGCCCTGTTCAAGGCCGGAATTAGCCAGGCTGGATCCGTCGATGGGGATGAGAATGTGCTTGTACATGGCAACCTCCAGGAGATGAGCCGCGGCGCCTCTTTAAAGGAACCACGAGTCAAGAAGCGGGCACGGGCAGGTTACATCCTACTCCGGGCTCCGTCGTCATGACATCCCGGAGAGTAAGGCGTCATGCGCCAGCGGCCGCATCCCGTGGCCGGGCGAACGCCAGCGTGCTGAGCAGCATCATCATCAGCACGGCGGGATAGGCGTAGCGGTAAGCGGGAAACGGTATCACCACGAGCAGCAGAAGAACCGACGCAACGGGCGCAACGGCCGCCATCAAGACGCCGGCGTCCCGCGTCCGGGCCGCAAACATCAAGACGATGAAAAGTCCGGCGCATAGGGGAAGGGCGGGTTTCCAGAATAGCCAGAACCAGCTCGCCGTCTCGGTCTGGTACTTGTACTGCTCGATGGTTTCGGTCAGCGCGGGAATCAGGCTTCGATGCGGGCCGGCGAGGGGCAGAAATCCGCGCTCCTGATCATCGATACCCAGGGCGGCCGTGGTCTGGAACGGCAGTTGGCCCACGCCGATGTGCCAGATCATTCTGGTGACGCATAGTTGCCTGTCCAGCAGAATCTTGGGGTGCGCCCAGAGGATCCTGCCGACCGCTTTGGCCAGATCGAGTTGGTGATTCCACAGGAATGTCAGATATGCATTCCGGTCCAGCAGGATGTTCCGCGAAACCGAGGTTTGCGTCGTATCCGTCATCAGGCAATTGAAATCCGCCCAGGCTTCGCGGGGCGCCAGCTGATAGAAAAGGGCGGAATCCTCTGGGTCGATGGGAACGCCACTGGCGACCGACGCGGCGAAGAGATGGTAGATGTACAGATTGGCGAAGAGGCGCGGCGGCCGTTCCGAAACGTCTTCAACGGCGCGCTCGGCAAGGAACTCCCGGCGTTCTGCCTTTGCCAGGATGGACAGGGCGTTGGGAATGGCGATGGCCAGCGCCATGAAGACCACGCCGGTCACGATTGCGTCGCGCTTGGCGTGGCGCCGGTACAGCAGGATCAGGACGCACAGCATCGCCACCATGATGGCGGGCATGACGTTGCCGCGCATGAGGCCCGCGGCCAAGGCCGAGCACACGATTGAGGTCAGCAAGAACGCTGGAACGCGCGCGCCGCGCGGCGTACGGAAGGCGGCCATGAGTGCCCAGCTGAAAAAGAGGACAGCGACTGCGCTGATGGCATCTTTGCCAAGGTTGGTGAAAAACAGAGGGTATTGCGGCGTGAAAGCCAGAACAAGTGCGGCTGCCGCCGCGCTCCAGGCCGGGACGCCGCGAAAGCGCAGTTCCCGCAAAATCAGCCCCACCGCAAGCGCGGCGAGTATTCCTTGCACCGCGACCAGCAAGGCGGGCGAGGTGTCGATTCGCGCGAACAAGCGCATCAGGTAAGTCGCGGCATAGCCGAGCGGCTCGGAAAGCTCGCCGCCGATCGCCGCTTGTACCCATTGGAGGGCGGCGTCGTACCCCACATTGGCAGGGTAGTAGCTTAACTGCGTCGCCGCTGTCGACAGCGCAAGCGGAAATGCCAGCCACAGCGTCTCGCGGCGTTTCGGCGTGCTCGCTGGTCCTGCGCCCGAGACCGTCATCAAACGCAAGGCGATGGCGGAAGTGGCCAGGAAGATCAGCGCGAAGATACCGACGCGCGCAGGCAAGCTGTAAAGGGCTTGCGTGGCGTTGGAGGGCACTACCGAATTGGCGCCGCCGACCTCGATGGGCAGGATCGACTCCGTGGCGCTTTGCAGTTCGATCTGATCCTTGTATCCCGCGCCATCGCTCAAGACGGCCGCGCTGGGCTGGGGATAGCGAAGCAAGGCAAAGAGGATGGGCTCGTCCGCCGTTCTGATCACCAGGGGCGGCGCATCTGCGTCCGCGCTAAACGTGACCGAGTCGAGGGCGCGGATTTCCGTCCATCCCGATGCGGGAACTGAAATGGCGTCTTCCTTGCGGAGCGCATCAATCCGCAAGCCGTAGAACACGACCTTGAGTGATCCGCTGTAGCCGGCGGCAGGCGCCACTTTGAGTTGATAGACCGGCCGTTCTTGAGCCAGGTCGAGGGACAGGAACAGTAGGGTCGCGGTCAACAAACTGGCCAGCCATACCCAAGGCGGCGCATACCGCCGCGAAAATGCGCTCATGAACTGCATAACGCCGCGGTGCTTCCTTATTTCAGTACGTTAGTGCGCGTGCCCGGTGGGTTTGAACGGCAAAACACCAGGCCGCTTAGTAGCATCATCACCAACACCGCCGGGTAGGCGTATCGGTAGGCGGGAAACGGGATCACGAGCAGCAATTGCACGATGGTCAGTACTGGCAGCAGGGCCACAACCATCACGCCAACGTCTCGGGTGCGCACGAGATACAAGCCGACGATGAACAGGCCGAACGCCAACGGCAGCGCCGGCTTCCAGAAGAACCAGAAACCGCCGGGGCTTTCTGCCCACAGCGCGTAATCCTGGATGTGCTGGCGCAGCGAAGGCCAGGGCGTCCGGCTTTCTCCGGCAAGGGGGGGGAAGCGCTTATCGACGACGTCGTAACCGAGCATCGCGGTGGCTTGGAACGGGCGGTCACCCACTCCGATCTGCCACAGCACACGGGTTATGCAGGCTTGCCGTTCAAGGAGAAGTGCTGGATTGTCTCGAATGATGCGCAGCACGGTTTGCGCCATGGCCGGCTGATGCGCCTGCAGGTGCGCGTTGTATTCGTCCTGCGTGAAGCGGATGTTCTGGCCAAGACTGGCCATGGTCGTATCCGTCATGTAGCAGGAGTAGTTCTTCCACTTCTCTTGCGGAATGATCGCAAAAAAGGGCCTGGCCTCGTCGTCCGTGACGGCAATTTCGTTGGCCATGGCGGCGCTGAACAAATGGTATAGGTAAAGATTGGTGAAGACGCCGAGCGGCAAGTCGGCATTGGGCAGGATGCGTACCCGTTCCGCCGGCCGCTGATATTGCTCCACTTCCTGTGCCGCCAGCGCCGCGAGGCTTTTCGGAATCACCAGCGCGACGACGAGAAAGACCACGCCAGCGCCGATCAGCCGGTAGGCGCGGCGACGCCAGAACAGCAACGCCAGGGCGGCAGCCAGCGCCACCAGGATGATGGGCATGACGTTGTTGCGCATCAGGCCCGCAAACAGACCTGAGACGACGAGCGCGGTCAACATGCCCCACGAGGGCAATGCGTTCCTTGGCTGGCGAAACAGATTCAGCACCGCCCAAACAAAGAACAGGATGCCGGTCACGCAAAGCGGATCCTTGCCCAGGTTGGTGAAAAACGTGAAGTACTGCGGGGTGATGGCAAGAACCGTTGCCACGCCCAGATTGGCGGGAAACGATAATCCCCGGTGGCGCAATTCGCGCAGAACCAGCGCCATGCCAAACGCCGCCAGCACTGCCTGGATCGCGATCAACGGCAACGGAGAGCTGCTCATCGACGCGAATGAACGCATCAGATACGTCGTCGGATAGCCCAGCGGCTCAAACAGCTCGCCCCGTCCGGCCGCCTGGGCCCACTGGAGAGAGCCGTCATAGCTGACGTTGCCAGGCAGGAAGGCAATCAGCGTGGCGCCCGACGTGATGAGAAAGGGCAGGGCGCTGAACACAATCTCGATCCGGCGCGGGTGGGGCCGGGGCGTTTCATCGGCACGGGCAGGCCGCGTCATCTGCCAGGTAATGGCGGTGAGCAGGATCAGAATCGCCATGGCGGCAAAGATCCGGGTCGTCACGCCGAAGCGGGGCGCCTCTGCGCTGGCCGCGAAGGACGAGCCCGCGCCGCCAATGACCAACGTGGACAACGTCTCCTGGTCTGCGCGCAAGGAGATCAGGCGCTGATCGCCCGCGCCGTTGTCCACCGTGGCCGAACCGCCTTTTGCGTGATGCACGAACGTCAGATTGACCGGGGTGTTCCGCGCCACGATTTCCAGGGGGGCGGCCGGCGCCTGCGCGCTCAGAACCGTCGAGTCCGCGCCTCGGATGATTTGCCAGCCGCTTGCGGGGACGGTCAGGATTCCGCGGGATAGGTAGGAATCGAAGTCGTTGCCGTACAGCGCCACGGTGACGCTGCCTTCCTGCGATGTGGCAGGCGAAATCCTGACGCGATATTCCGGCTGCAACGCCCCAAGGTTCAACGACAGGTAGATGAGCGTTGCAGTCAGAATCAGTGCGAGCCAATGCCCCGCGGTGAAATGTTGCCACGCAGAGGGCTTGGTTGCCATGGCGTTTGTTCAGTCCAACGGTTTGCTGCCGGCGCGCGCATTCTGCAGCGCGACGTAACGCGCGAGATTGGTGATGGCCCGATGTTGCGTATTGATGTGGCGCGCGAGCAGGATCAACGCGTTGATGACCGCCACCAGAAGCAGAATGATGAAGAAGTCCAGGCCTCGGCCGATACCGAAGAAATGCGCGATCCGCGACGTGATCTCCGGATTCCAGACGAAGTAGATTCCCACCAGATACCCGAGGCAAAGCAGGATGCAGACCCAGGTCGGCCGGATGAAGGCAAAGCTGTAGACCGCCATGAAAAGAAATACGACGGTCAGCAAAATGCTGAAAATCATTTGGAGACTCTCCCCATCAGCAATTCCATCAGGATGCGGATCGCATTGGAGCTTCGTTGCCCCTTTCTGATGGAATATTCCGTATACACGATGGTTACCGGGTGCTCGATGAAGCGCACCTTGTGCGCCGCGATATGGTCGAGAATCTCTGACGCGTGTGCCATCCGGTTTTGCTTGAACTCGAACTCTTCGCAGAATTTGCGGGTCAGTGCGCGAAAGCCGTTGTGCACGTCGGTCAGGCGAATCCGCGCGGTAAGGCGTGTGTACAGCAAGGCGCTGGTCAGCACGAGCCTGCGTGAAAACGGAATATTGGTCTTGGTGCCCAGAAAGCGGCTGCCCAGCACGGCGTCGACTCCGCTCGCCTTCAGCGCGGCGAGCATGGGCAGGATTTCGCGGGCGTCATGCTGGCCGTCGGCATCAAACGTGATGATGTATTGGGCCTGCTGCCGCAGGGCATACGCGATTCCGGTCTGCAGCGCGGCGCCCTGGCCGAGATTGATGGGATGCGAGAGGACATGCGCGCCCGCGTCCAGGGCCGCCTGCGCTGTCGCATCCGACGAACAGTCGTCACACACGACGACGTTCCTGACGTACGGCAGCACCCCCGCAATCGTGTTGGCAATGACGCTGCCTTCGTTATAGGCCGCGATCACGACCCATACGTTGTCTTCGCAATTTGATGTCATGGTTCACTCCGTCCCCAGGATGATCAGCCCGATTCCGATAACTGCCAGGCCGGCGATAAAACGGGGAGTGAGCGTTTCGCCAAAAAAATACCAGCCGCCCAACGAGGCAACGGCCAGGCTGATGATGGTGAAGGGATAAGCGCGCGAAAGCGGGATGAACGTCAGCAGCCACACCCAGAAAATCAGCAGGACGCCGTAGCTTGCCGCGCCGAGCAGGAATGGCCAATCCGAAGCCAGCGAGAGCAGGCGTGCAAACAGCCCTTGGTGTTCGTTGGGCAATTGGCGCTGCGCGGAAAACTTGAGCAGCAGCTGACCGGTGCCCATGCCCACCGAGAAAAGCGTGACCAGCAGGATGTGAACCGCCTTCACACGGCCTCCCGCTTGCGGAAGACGAGCCGCATCGCGTCAAACAGATTGACCGGCACACCCATGCGGTGCATCCACGCAGGCAGCGTCGGCCGCAGCGAAACATACCGGAGCACCTGGTACACGATCAGGCCAATCGGCACCTTTTTCCAGGGATGGTCCATGTGAACCAGGTCGAGCCCCAGGCGGTCGCACAGCGCCTTCAGGGACTTCGGCGTGAAGAACCACAGGTGTTGAGGAGGCGTCATGAGGCGCCAGTTGCTGCCGGTGGCTTTTGCGACGGCGGAGGAGAAGTCGCCCGTCGTCATGAGCAGCAGTCCGCCCGGCTTGAGGGCGCCGGAAGCCGCTTCAAGCGACGCGACCGGATCGGGCAAATGTTCGATAACGTCCAGCAGGACCACGACGTCGGCATCCGTGAAGCGGGACAAGGCCTCTTTGGATACTTCGCCGTGGTAAACCTTGTCGTGTCCCCGGGCGTTGCAGCTTTCGACAGCCTCTTCACAAAGTTCGACGCCGCCGACCTCATAGGACGACGCCTTCGCCTCGTCGAGAAAATAGCCGTAGGCGCAGCCCAGCTCAATGAGGCGGCCGCTGCCCGCACCCAGCTTTTTCAGCAGCGCGATGTCTTGCCTGAACTGTGCGTGCAACACTTCGCTAGCCTGGACGTAATTTGAATACCCGTCCTCGCGGCCGCCATTGAAATACGAGGAATCGTAATAGGTGGCGGCATCGAATTGGCCGGGTTCAGCCTTGCCTGCGCCGCATCCCCGGCAGCGATAGATGGGTATTCCTGCCTTGTGATAGGCCAATTCGAACGCGGAGCTGGTTTGGCACAGAGGGCACGCAGGCACTGTAGGCATGGGAATAGTCGACTTTTGAGAAAGACAGATGTTCGGGCAATGCTGTCAGTGGCCGCCCCACGCCGGTTGATGCGTCAAGGAGCGCAGCGATTCGCTCGCGGGGGCTTGCGGCGGCCGCAGCCCGCGGAACATCCGTTACAACAAACGCTTTGGCGGAGGCGGTGAGATTCGAACTCACGAACGGTTGCCCGTTGCCGGTTTTCAAGACCGGTGCAATCGACCACTCTGCCACACCTCCCGTCGTCGCCATTCAGGCAAGGCTCCGACATTATCGGCTGGCCTGTCCTGCTTTTGCTGACGTTTTGCGGTTTTGCGGCCGCCAGGCAAACATTCTGCCCAGAACGGAAACGCGATATGCCGCAAAGGGCGCAATAATAATCCATTTGCTGCAAAGGAGGCACGCGATGCACGCTGTTGAAATTACCCGCCCCGGTGGCCCCGAAGTCCTCGTCCCCGTGGAACGCCCCACGCCCGAGGCCGGCGCCGGCGAAGTTCTGATCAAAGTGAGCGCTGCGGGCATCAACCGCCCCGATGTGTTCCAGCGCAAGGGCAACTACGCGCCGCCGCGCGGGGCGTCCGACCTGCCGGGCCTGGAAGTGGCCGGTGAAATCGTCGGCGGCGACGTGGCCGGCAGCGGCTTTGCCGTGGGCGACAAGGTTTGCGCCCTGGTGGCGGGCGGCGGCTATGCCGAGTACTGCGTCGCGCCCGTGGCGCAATGCCTGCCCATTCCCAAAGGCTTGTCCGACATCGAGGCCGCCGGCTTGCCGGAAACCTATTTCACCGTGTGGAGCAACGTATTCGACCGCGGCCGCCTGTCCGAAGGCGAGGCGCTGCTGGTCCATGGCGGCGCCAGCGGCATCGGCACCACGGCCATCCAGCTCGCCCGCGCGATGGGGCACAAGGTGTATGCGACGGTCGGCAGCGACGATCGCGCCCGCGCTGTCGAGGCGCTGGGCGCCGACAAGGGCATCAACTACAAGACGCAGGATTTCGTGAAGGAAGTGCTGGACGCCACGGGCGGACGCGGCGTCGACGTGATCCTGGACATGGTGGCCGGCGACTACATCGCCCGCGACATGCAGTGTTTGGCGGACGACGGCCGTATCGTCATCATTGCCCAGCTTGGCGGCTCGCACGCCAATGTGGATACCGCGCAGGTCATGCGCCGCCGCCTGACCATCACCGGCTCCACCCTGCGTCCGCGTCCGGTCGCCTTCAAGGGCGCCATCGCCCGCGCCCTGCGCGAACAGGCCTGGCCCCTGCTGGAAAAAGGGGCCATCAAGCCCATTGTCCACGCCACGTTCCCGCTGGCCGAAGCTTCCAAGGCGCACGCCATGATGGAAGGCGGGGAAAATATCGGCAAAATCATCCTGACAATGTAAGAAACGCGCGGCGTTCGGCGTATCGCCGCGCAACAGGATACAATCTCGGGTTTCGCCTGGAATTTTTTCCAGGCAGGCCCGTGGGCGGTTGCTGCACAAGGACTCTCTTTCAGGGCCCGCAGGTTCACCACCTCACATCCAATCGTCAGACAAATTCGCCATGACTTCAGTCGAAAACCGCGCCCGCCTCGTGCTGGGCAACTGGAAGATGCACGGCAACCTTGCCGAGAACGCCGCGTTGCTGACCGAGCTTCGTGCCGCGGATGCGGCGGGCCACTGCGAAATCGGCATCTGTGTTCCGTTTCCCTACCTGGCGCAGGCCGCTTCGGCGCTGACCGGCAGCAGCGTGTCCTGGGGCGCGCAAGATGTCAGCGCGCACGACAAGGGCGCGTACACGGGTGAAGTCTCCGGTTCGATGCTGAAGGAATTCGGCTGCCGCTGGGCGCTGGCCGGTCACTCCGAGCGCCGCGTGCTGCACGGCGAAACCGACGAGATCGTGGCTGCCAAGGCCCAGGCCGCGCTGGCCGCCGGCCTGACCCCCGTGGTTTGCGTGGGTGAATCCCTTGCCGACCGCGAAGCCGGCAACACGCTGGCGGTGATCGAACGGCAGCTCAAGCCCGTGCTGGCGTTGGGCGCCGATGCCGTTTCCCGCATGGTGCTTGCCTATGAACCCGTCTGGGCCATTGGCACCGGCCGCACGGCCTCGCCCGAGCAGGCCCAGGAAGTCCACGGCGCCATCCGCGCCGCCCTGCGTGCGCTCGGCGCCGCGCAAGTCCAGGTGTTGTACGGCGGCAGCGTCAAAGCCGCCAACGCCTCCAGTTTGTTCGCCATGACTGATATCGACGGAGCCCTGGTCGGCGGCGCGTCGCTCGTGGCCGAAGAGTTTTTGCGAATTGCCGCCATCTAAGTTTCCGTTCCGGAGTCTGTAATGCCCCTGATGCTCAAAATTCTGCTGGCCGTCCAAGTGATCTCGGCGCTGGCTATCATCGTCCTGGTCCTGCTTCAGCAGGGCAAAGGCGCCGACATGGGCTCCGCTTTCGGTAGCGGCTCGTCGGGTAGCCTGTTCGGCGCCACCGGCGCGGCCAACTTCCTGTCGCGCGCCACCAAGTGGGCCGCGGTCGTGTTCTTTGCGTCCACCGCCGGCCTGGCCTATGTCAGCCATAAGGGCACCAGCGGCCCCGCCGTGGATTCCGGCGTGATGCAAAGCTTCCCGGCCGACCGTTCGGTCCCGCAGGCTCCGGGTTCCTCCGTGCCCGCCACGCCAGGTGCATCGTCGGTGCCGGGCGCGTCCTCGGTACCTGCCGCTCCGGCTCCCGACGCCTCCGTGCCGGCGGCCCCGGCTGCTCCGGCTGGCGAAACGCCGGCGCAAGCACCTGCCGCTCCGGCAAAGTAAGGCGCAGCAGCAAAAAGGCCGGCGTAAGCCGGCTTTTTTTATGCTTGCCGCATTGAAGCGATCTGCCTGGAATAGCCATGGAAAAGCGATTGATGCCGTCGATGATGGCGCTGCAGTGTTTCGAGGCGGTGGCGCGGCACATGAGCTTCACGCGCGCGGCCGAGGAACTGCACATGACGCAGAGCGCGATCAGCAAGCAGATCGCGCAATTGGAGGCCCTGCTGCGCAACCCGCTGTTCCTGCGCGTGCGCCGCCGGTTGCAGCTGACGCCCGCGGGCGCGCTGTACCAGTCCGAGGTCAAGGCAATCCTGAATCAGGTCGACATGGCGTCGCGCGACATCCAGACCTACGGCAGCGAGACGCAGGTGCTGACCATCGGCACCCAGCCGACCTTCGGGTCGCGCTGGCTGATTCCCCGCCTGCAGCGCTTCATGGCCGCGCATCCGGACATCCAGTTGAAGGTGCGCAGCGAAACCCACCCGTTCGACCTGATGCAGGCCAAGATCGACATTTCGTTCTTCTTCGGCCATGGCGCGCTGCCCGGTGCGCAGTGCGTCGAACTGTTCGAGGCCGATGTCGTACCGGTGTGCTCGCCCGCCATCCTGCACGGCGGCAGGCCTGATAGCCTGGATGCGCTGAGCCGTCAGACGTTGATCCAGTGCGCTTCCCGCCCCGAGGCGTGGCACGACTATTTCTCCCGGCAGCAATTTCAGTCCGACCGCAGCTATCTCGGTCCGCGCTTTGACACCTTCTACATGTGCGTCCGGGCGGCCGAGGGCGGTTGCGGCATCGCGCTCACGCCGCGCCTCTTGGCCGAGGAAGAGCTGCAGGCCGGCAAGCTGGTCATCCCCTGGGATTACGTGCAGCCTAGCGACGGCGCGTATTTCGTGGCGTATTCCGAGCATTCGGCCGAGGTGCCGAAGATCAAGCAATTCGTGGCGTGGGTGCAGGACGAAGCCAGCCAGCCGGAGGGGCGGGGCGCGCCGCGCCCGCTGTCCATGAAAAAACGGACTGATTAAGCCGAATTTTTTCATTTGATCGGAGCCGGGCGGCGTGATGTGATGCGGGCCATCCATTTTCATCGATGTACCGAGCCCGTCATGAGTCAGAACTTCGTCAATCCCGATCAGATCCGCGCCTGGTTTTCGCGCGCCATGTCCGACATGTACAAGCAGGAAGTCCCGCTGTACGACACGCTGCTGGACCTGGTGGCGCAGGTGAACGCCCGAACGATGGCCGAGCAGCCGGAACTGGCCGCGCAACTGGCGCGCACCGGCGAGATCGAGCGCCTGGATATCGAACGCCATGGCGCCATCCGCGTCGGTACGCCGGAAGAACTGGCGAACATGCGCCGCGTGTTCGCCGTGATGGGCATGCTGCCTGTGGGCTACTACGACCTGTCGCCCGCCGGCGTGCCGGTGCATTCGACGGCCTTTCGCGCCACGCACGAAGCGGCGCTGCAGGCCAGCCCGTTCCGCGTCTTCACCTCGCTGCTGCGCCTGGAGCTGATCGGCGACGTGGCCCTGCGCGAGAAGGCCGCCCGCATCCTGGCCGCGCGCCAGATCTTCACGGACCGGGCCCTGGCGCTGACCGCCCGCTTCGAGGCGCAAGGCGGCCTGAACGAGGCCGACGCCCGGGAATTCGTGGCCGAGGCGCTGCACACGTTCCGCTGGCACAGCGAGTCCACGGTCAGCCTGGACGACTACCGCGAACTGCATGGCCAGCATCGCCTGATCGCCGACGTGGTGGCCTTCAAGGGCCCGCACATCAACCACCTGACCCCGCGCACGCTGGACATCGACGAAGCGCAGGCCGAGATGCCGCGCCGCGGCGTGTCGGCCAAGGCCGTGATCGAAGGCCCGCCGCCGCGCAAGTGCCCGATCCTGCTGCGCCAGACCAGCTTCAAGGCGCTGGAGGAGCCCGTGCGCTTTGCGGGCGCTGACGGCGCCAGCGCGGTCGGCAGCCATACCGCCCGCTTTGGCGAGATCGAGCAGCGCGGCGTGGCGTTGACCCGCAAGGGCCGTGCGCTGTACGACCAGTTGCTGGACCTGGCCCGCAGCCGCATCAGCGGCGCGCCCAACGAGGGCAATGCGGCGGCCTACATGCAGAACCTGCAGGACTGCTTTGCGGCCTTTCCGGACGACTACGCGGCGCTGCATGACCAGGGCCTGGCGTACTTCCGCTATTTCCTGACCGGCAAGCCGGGCACGCCGGAGGCGTCCGAGCTGCCGGCCTTGATCGAGCAGGGTTACATCCAGTTCGAACCGCTGGTGTACGAAGACTTCCTGCCCGTCAGCGCGGCCGGCATCTTCCAGTCGAACCTGGGCGACAAGGCGCAGGCCGAATACGCGCAGAACGCCAGCCAAACGGCGTTTGAAGCCGCGCTGGGCGCGGCGGTGATGGACGAGCTGGCGCTGTACGACGCCACGCAGGCGCGTTCGCTCGCGGCGTGTTTGCAGGCGCTCGGCGTGGAGGCGGGGGCGGCGGTGGCGGCCTGATCGGACTGGATTGCCGCCCTTACACGGATAAAGCGGGACAGCTTTCCCGCATTCAAAAATACGTGATAGAATGCTCGACTTTCCAGCAAGGTTCGCCTTGTTGAAGTGGTCAAGCCGACGTGGTGAAATTGGTAGACACGCTATCTTGAGGGGGTAGTGGCGAAAGCTGTGCGAGTTCGAGTCTCGCCGTCGGCACCAAGAAATTCCTCGCAATAAACCCGCATCTCTCTACAGAGGGTGCGGGTTTTTTGTTGGCTGGTCCAAAGAAGATCGGTGGAAATCGGGTAGCTAGCGCCCGGATCAGGCTGGAAAACAGATTTCCAGATACTGGAACAAAGCGCCCCGCAAGGCCCAGCCCCCCTGAAAACCGCGACAATTCAGGGGAAACCCCATCCGGCCGCGCGCCGGCGCTCGCTTGTGCCGCGGCTGCCCGGCGAATAACATGTCGCCAGCTAACTATCAAGCCAACATCGCAATCCGTCGCTCGCGCCCCAGGATCGCGCCAACTTTTTCAATGTTTTCCCGCACCTTCGAATCTCCGAGCCGACATCGGCATGACCGACCGCATCCTCATGCCGGAGCTTTCCGGCATTGGGCGAGGCCGCGTCCGTGCTGAACGCTTCGGTCCGGCCAAAGATAGCCAACAAGAGGACGACCCCGTGGAATGGCCTGCAAGTCATTCCCCGGCTGGCACTCGCTCCTGCGGAATCGGCCAGCCCGTTCGAGGTTCTGGATTTGAAGCCGCTGTCCATTGCCGCGGCGGGCAGCGAGCGCGACGTGTATCTGCATCCGGCAGACAGCTCCCTGCTGATCAAGATCGTCAATGGCGTGCGCCGCAGCCAGGCCAACCGTAAACGCCCCTGGTACAAGCGTTTCCGGCGTGACGCCTCGCATCGCGTGTTCATCATGGAAGCCGTCGAATACATCGCCACCACGGCCCAGCAGGGTGCGCATGGCGGCAATGTGCTGATGGCGCGCATCTTCGGCCTGGTGTTGACCTCGAAGGGTTTGGGCCAGGTGGTGGAACGTATCGTCGATGCGCATGGCAACCTGGCGCCGACGCTCAAGGAAGTGGTTGCACGTCAGGGGTTTTCGCCCGAACTGCGCTATCGCCTGCACGAATTCATCATGGCGCTGGTCGACGCGCATGTGGTGTTCAACGACGTCAGCGCCAGCAACATCGTCGTGGGCTTCAATGCCGAAGGGCGCGAAGGTCTTTATCTGGTGGACGGATACGGCTCCAAGCAGCTCATTCCGGTGTATTCCTGGAGCAAGGCGCTGAACGGCCGGCGCATCCTGCGCCGGTACGACACGATGGCCAAGAAGCTCTTGGCCGCGAGCGAACGCCGGCACTAGGCGTGCATTTCGCCGATGGGGCGTCCCCGCCTATTCATGGCGGATAAGCGTCACTCGCATTTACCTCCGATGTTCTCGATTTTTGCGCTGTCTACTCGACCGGACAGGAAGCGAGAATCTCGGGCGCGAGTTTCTGAATATCACTTCCTGATAGCGCCGGCAGCGCCTCCTCCTTGATATTGCTTTTGATGACTTTCAGCGCACAGGAGCAATAACTGCTGTTTCCGCTGCTCGCCGCAACACAGTTCTTTTCGAAATTGCGATCAAAGTCAGATTGCCGCGAGCAGCTAGTTAACATCACAAGCGTCAGAAACATAAAAATACATTGGCGCAAATTTTTGTGACGCATTGTTAGACTTATCCCTATAATTTCAAATTGTCCCGAATTAAACCACGGGGCCGTCCATGCCCGCGTGACGGAGATTGAGGGCTGTTCGTTCAGATTCTGGGCGATAAGAAGCAGAAACGTAACAAAACATGCTAGGCGTAAAATTACGTAGCGAAAACGTCGACCAGTTTGATGTCTTAGGCGAACGAGGGCAGGCCATACACCTTGTCGCCAGCCAAATCCTGACTGTATTGAAAGGCAAGCGGCCCGATCTGCTTGCCAATTTCGCCGTGCCGCAGCCCAGTGAAAACGGCACTCGCATCGATTGGTACGCGCCGGGTCCAGGAACCGTGGTTGCGTGGAACGCGGCGACTGAAACAGAGCAGTCGCGCGCATTGACCAGACTTGAATCGGTACGGGCTGGCGTGGCGCAGTTGCGGGAATCCGTCCAAGCGAAGGGCACCGGCAACGATGCCGCCTTGTTGGGCCAGTTGCTGAAATGGATCCTGCACCATCCTGACAACAGCTTTGTGTACCTCGTGGACGGCCAGCCGGTCATCACGTTCTGGGGTTTTGTGCACAGTGGCGCGGATCGATCCCTGGACCCTCTGCACGCCCTGCGGCCGAGCGCATTCGCGGAATCGGTCCCGCAGGCGCCTCTCGCAAGCACAGCGACCCAACCACCCTTGTCCTCGCCCGCGCTGCCTCAGCTAGTCGCGACCGCGCCTTGGTGGAAACGGTGGTGGATGTGGCTGCTCTTGCTCCTTGCCTTGCTGGCCTTGTTGTTTGGTTTGCGGGCGTGCATGCCAGGCCTCGCGCCCAGCGTGTCCTTGCCGGTCGATACCGCGCGAGCTCCGGCGCCGCGGGACGTGGCGCGGCCGCACGCCCTTCCGGAGCTGACGCCGCCGTCTGGGGTCTCACATTGGAGCGCGCCGGTGGCGAACGGCGGTGGCGCCAGCAGTGGCTTGCCCGCTACTGCGGGCAGTTCGCTGCCGGGAGGGACACCGCCGGCGCCCGCCATGGGTACCCCTGGCGGGGCTGCGCCTGCCGTTGCCGGTGCAGACCGCGGCGCGCCAGCGACGCCGCCTTCCGTCGCGGACGCCGCCAGTGTGCCTTCTACGCCGCCAGTCCCGGAGGCCTCCGCCAGCCCGAGCGACACCGCGCCGCCGGAAAACAAGGACGCCCTGCAGATTCCGGCTGACGCGGGAGAAGGGAATGCCGATTTCCTGAACGGCAATTGGCGCGCCGGCGCGGGTATTCAGGACCGCGACACCGGCCAGCCGCTGCGTCTGCACTACCAGTTCAAGAACGGGGAAGGGAACGTCACTCTCAATCGTCACAACGGAGTGCAGTGTTCTGCGCCGGTCAGCGCCGCCTTGAGCAAGGGCTCGTTGATGATCAGCAACAGCGTCGCGGCGCAGTGCAGCGATGGAGGCACCTACGAAATGCCCCAGATCCAGTGCCAGCCCGGCGCGTCGAGTATCGCGTCGTGCGCCGGCAATTATGGGGATACCCGATTCCCCATCTCCATGCGTCGCGCCCAACCCTAATCGTTAAGAGAATCTGCCATGTTGCCCCCAGTTGATACCTACGACGCCGACAAAGACAACGTTGAGCTTTTCGGAAACACGGGCGTCCAGTTCCTGGACCTGGCTTGCGCGCTGCCTGAACTCAAGCGGGAGCCGGAGGGTGAGTTCTGCATGCATCCCTCTGGCAGGATGCCCATCCGGCTTTACGTGCCGGACGACGGCAAGCCCGGCTATGAAGACAGGCCGGGCAACTTCTTCGAGACGAGGGCCGTCTTTTCCCTGCCGCTGCAGGAAAGCCTGGAGCTGTTCGACGGCTACTGGCTGCCTGCCCCCTTCTTTCGCTACAAATCCGACAGCCAGTTCGACCGGGGTCCGAAAAACTGGGCGCGCCTGCGCATCGTCAAGCTCGCTGAAGCTGACGCTAATGGCAATACGCACCGTTTGACCCTGGCCTTCGACACGCGCACGCGCGGGCGCGACGACGCTCGCGATTACATCGAGCCCTACGACGAAGACATGGAGACGGGCGCCTTGTTTCGCCTTGCCTTCAATCTCCACGAAATGCAGTGGTTCCTTGACGAACAGGAATGGGTCGTCAAGTGGCTTGAAAGTATCTTTCGCGAGCGCCGGGACGACCTCGAAAACCGGGAAATTGAAAAGGCGCTCGCAAAGAAGGAGCACATTGCCCACTACTTGAACCTCCTCAGCCTGATGCGCGAGGCAGCGCCCACCACGCGCTCCAACAAGGAGCTGAAGGATAAAGTCAGGATCAAGCTGCCGCGCATCAAGGTGCTGAACATGCTTGCGCCTGGCAGCAATGGCCGCAAGGTGATCCGGGGTGGAAGCGTGCCGGTCGACCTGGTGCTGGACGTGGGCAACTCGCGCACTTGCGGCATCCTGATCGAGGAGCACAAGCAAAACGACAACGGTTTGAACGACTACAGCTTCCTGACCTTGCGCGACATGACAAGGCCGGAGCATGTTTACCATCATCCGTTCGAGTCGCGCGTTGAATTCGCGCCGGTCAGCTTCGGCAAGGATGACCTTTCTCTGCAAGGCGGACGCGACGACGCGTTTGTCTGGGTCTCGATGGCGCGGGTCGGCACCGAAGCGACGAACCTGGCCGCGCGCAAGGAAGGCACGGAAGGGTCCACCGGACTGTCCAGCCCCAAGCGTTACCTCTGGGATGCCGAGGATGCCTACGAGACTGGCTGGCGGCCCAATGCTTCAACGATCAAGGGCGAAGCGCCTGAATGGGCGACGCTCGGGCCTTTGAAGAACCTGATCGACGAGAAGGGCATTCCTTTGTATGGACCGTGCCCGCTTTACGAAGGCGAGGAAACTTCAGGCTTTCCCGCGTTTGAGGCGCATTACACGCGCAGTGCGTTGATGGGCTTCATGTTGAACGAAGTGTTCGCGCAGGCGGTGTCGCAGATCAATAGCTGGTTGTATCGTTCGCGCAAGAAAGATCGGACCCTGCCTCGCTTCCTGCGTGCCATCATCCTGACCGTCCCCCCCAGCATGCCGCAGGTGGAGCGTGGCATCTTCAAGCAGCACGCGCAACGCGCACTCAGCCTGCTCTGGAAGAGCATGGGCTGGCACACCGGCGATGGCGACCCCGTCGAGGACAGCGAGGATGAGAAGCACGACCTGTTCGTCATTCCCTTGCCCAAGATCGTCATCAAGTGGGACGAAGCGACCTGCGGTCAATTGGTTTACCTGTACACGGAGGTCGTCACCAACTTCAACGGCTATGCCGAGGAGTTCTTCGATGCGATCGCGCGGCGCGAGAAGCCGGATCGTGAATGCATCACCGTGGCCTCCCTGGATATCGGCGGCGGCACGACCGACCTTGTCATCACCGACTACAAGCTGGACCGCGGCGCGCGGCAATCGGCCAACAGCTTCGTCCCGATCACCCCCACGCAGCGCTTTCGCGATGGCTTCAAGGTGGCGGGAGACGACATCGTCCTGGAGGTCATCCGCAAGTACGTGCTTCCCCAGCTGGAAGCCGCGCTCAAGGAGGCAGGCGCCCGGGAAACGGCGAGCCTTATGGAAATCCTGTGCGGAAGCACGGGCGATGACGAACGTCAGCGCCTTCTGCGCCAGCAGCTCACGTTGCAGTGCCTCTATCCCTTGGCGCTCGTACTGCTCAAGGAGTACGAAGGCTATGACCCGGAGAAGCCGGCAGAGCGCAAGGAACAGACCATCGGCGAGTGGCTGCACGATAAGCAGCCGCTTAGTAGCGCGGTGCGGGGATTCGTGGGCAAGGCACTCAATGAAGCCGCCGGGCAGCCGGTCGAGTTTGACCTGGAGGGCGTGGTCCTGACGTGCGACCCGCTCAAGATGCACTTTGACTTCCTGACCGACAACCTCGATATCTGCAATACCTTGCGGAACCTTTGCGAGATCGTCAATTACTTCGAGTGCGACGTGTTGTTGCTGACCGGCAGGCCGTCTGTCCTGCCGGGCGTGCAGGCCGTGATCCGCAAGGCCGTGCCGTTGCCGCCGGGGCGGCTGGTTTCCATGCACAACTACCGCACTGGCGACTGGTTCCCGTTCCGCAAGGCCGGACGCATCGACGATCCCAAGACCACGGCATCGGTAGGCGCCATGGTGATCTGGCTGTGCGAGAACAATCGCATTCCGACCTTCAAGATCAATACCGGCACGCTACGACCGAAACCCCTGATCCGCCATTTCGGCGAGATCGGCAACGACAACATGCTCAAGCACGGCAACGTGCTGTTTGCCGACATCCATACGCGGCAGTCCGATGACGGCAAGACGTCCATGGACCAGAGCATCGAGTTGCCCCTGGGGCCGGACGGCGACGTCATTCCGTTCAAGATGGAAAACACTGCGCGGCTGGGCTACCGGCAGCTCAAGGCGGAACGTTGGCCGGCGACGCCGATGTATGTCCTGGGCTTCGACCGGGAGTGGGAGCAGGAATACAAGCGCATGCAGGAAGCCAATCCGAACAGGACCCATGCCTCGGGCCGCGTGTATTTCAAGGTCGCCAAGCCCACCGAGCAGGAGCGCAAGGCGGGCTTGATCAGCGATCGGCTGCTGGTCGCCAAGACCGCACCCCTGACGGACGACGCGCGAGGCAAGCCGGAGGTGAGGCTGCAACTGAACACGCAGCTCCGGATCGGGAAGGCGAATTTCTACTGGCTGGATAGCGGTAGCGTGAAAGGTTGATTCAGGATTGATTGCGACATGAGCGAATCTCAGGAAAAAATTGCGAACCAATGGCGTGCGATTCATCGCGGCGCGGGCCGTGCAATTGCATGGATAGACGCCGTGCGCGGCAACTCCAAGCGGCTCGACGACAAGGCCGATGCCTTGATCCACGGGTTGCGCCGGACCAGCAACAAGGCGCGCAGCCTCGAGCGTGCGGCGGGTCACCCCATGGCCATCGGGTTCTTCGGCTTGTCCCAGGCGGGAAAGTCGTATCTGATTTCCACCCTGGCGGCGAGCGAAGACGGCCGCCTGGAAACGGAGTACGGCGGTCAACGCGTCGACTTCTTGACGTCGGTGAATCCTTCCGGCGGCGGTAGCGAGGCGACTGGACTGGTGACCAGGTTCACGCGGACCAAACCTGCCATCCAAGATGCTGCCTATCCCATCGAAGTGCGCCTGTTCCGGGAAATCGATCTCGCCAAAATACTGGCGAACGCATGGTTCAAGGACTTCGACCAAGGAAAGGTCGAATACAAGATCAACGGCAATGGCATCAAGTCGATCCTTGAGCGGTTTGCCGAGCGGGCGTCGCATGAGCCTCAGCCCGGCGTAAGCGCTGACGACGTCGTGTCCCTGTGGGACTATGTGTCCGAATCGTTCGGCAACCACGTCCAAGCGCTGGAAGGCGACCTTAAAAGCGGATACTGGCCGCAGGCGGTCGCCCTGGCGCCTCGGCTGTCTCCCGCCGACCGCGCGGAGTTCTTCTCGCTGTTGTGGGGCGAGGAAAGGGAGCTGACGAAGGTTTACGCGCAAATGGCCGAAAGCCTACGCGCCATCGGCAATGCCGACGTCGCGCATATCCCGCTCGACGCCGTGCAGGATCACAGCGACGGCCCACCCAGCATCATGAACGTCACGATGCTGGACCAGATCGGCGGCGGTGACGGCGCAACAATCAAAGTGCGCGCGGTGAAGGGGGGAGCATTGGGCGAGCCGGTCAGCATCCGGCGCTCGAATCTTGCTGCCCTGACGACGGAGCTGGTTTTTCCGCTGGTGAACCCGCCGCGGGAACGCAGCCTGGAAACGGTCGACCTGCTGGATTTCCCCGGTTACCGGGGCCGATACGACAAGGCCCGTTTGAGCGAAATTCCGAACAACCCGGTAGGCGAGCTGCTGCGTCGTGGCAAGGTGGCCTACCTGTTCGAGCTGTACACCGAAAATCAGGAAATGAACGGCCTGGTGCTGTGCACGCCGGCGCACAAGCAGCCCGAAACGAGCGCGGTAGTGCCCGTGCTCGATCGGTGGGTCAGGCGAACGCAAGGCGATTCGGGCCGTGATCGCGCCGAAACGTCTGGCTTGTTGTGGGCCGTGACCATGTTCAACGCGCGCGTCACGGACATGCTGCAGAAGGAAGACAAGTGGCACCAGGAGTGGAAGGGCTTGAACGACATTGCGTTCAAGATTTATGAAAGCCTCGACTTCATGCGTGACTGGAAAGGCGGAAAGCCGTTCAGCAACACGTTCCTCGTGCGCACGCCTTCCTACTCGGACTTCACGACCAAGGACGGCCACAGGGAAGTCGGCGTGTCTCCTGAGAAGCGGGATGCACTGAGCCGGATGCGAGAGAGCTTCGTCAGCGCCGATGTGCTGCGCAGCCGGTTCCCGCAGGCTGGCGAGGCGTGGGACGCCATGATGCAGCTTGACGACGGCGGTATGGGACGCCTGGCCGGCGCCATCGCGCAGATCAGCGACATCGGGTTCAAGCTCGATCGGCTGCGTTCCCAGGTCGAGGACGCACACCACACGATCGCCGATGTTGGCGTGGGCCTGTTTTACCGTGAAGGCAGCGATGTCGAAGCGGCACGAAAGAAGAAGCGGGAACTGGCTGACAAGGTCGCGCCCGTGTTGCGTGGCATCGCCGAGAACTCCAAGGCCTATTTCATCCTGTCGGAGTTGATGCACGCCCTGGAGATTCCGAGCGAAGCACTCCGCAATCTGTATCTGAACGGCGCCGACGTGCCGCAGGTGCGGCGGATAGAGGCCGAGGTGAAAGCGGCGCCCGCGAGCGCTGGAGACGATCTGTTTGCCAGCCTGCTGGACAGCGGCAGTGGCGGCGGAGACGACGCGCCTGCCATCGCCGCTGCGGATGTGCCCGTTGATACCTACGAACACTGGTTCGCCGATTCGGCGTTCAAGCTGTGGCTCAATCACTTGAGCGAGATTCCCGCCCGTACGCGCCAGCACGCGATGCTCAAGAACATTCCGCAGGATGTTCTGGAAATTGTCGTGGAAGAGCTGCGCAACGCCGCCTATCGGGACAATGCCAATGGCCACAACCTGCCCAAGCAGATGCTGCTTAGCCTGCTCGCGCGCTCGGACAGCGCCTCCAAGCGCGATCAGATGGTCATGAGCCAGGTGCTGCGCGTGCAAATGGTGCTGCGCGACTTCATTGCGTGGCTGGGTTACCCCGGCATGAACGACGACGACAAGCCTGCCAGCGCATCGGTGGCCAACGGCAAGGTCTTTGCAAAGACCACATCGCTTGACGCCGCCACCGGCCTGCCCGACCTGCCCGAGAAGAACGAAATGGGCAAGGGGCGCGAGTTTTTGAAGGACTGGGTTGCTTGCCTGACGGACATGATCGTCAAGAACGCAGGCTACACGGCCGGGCAGGAAATCAGCGATGAGCAGAACGAGGCGCTGGGCGCCATCATTGCGGACATCAGGAAAGGTTGATTTATGGCTGTATTTATATCTTTGAGTCCGCTGCCGAGCCGGCGCGCGGGTTACGCCGAACTCCAGATCGAAGGGTGGAGCGGCGATGCCGTCGAAGTCGAGCTGAGCATCCGGCGCAACTCCTCGCCGGCGCACCTGGATGCGCAAGGGACGTGGGGCGGCGAACAACAGTGGCTGCGCTTTGGCCATGGCCAGGCGCGAGACGGCCGGCTGGTCATCGAGATTGGTCCTTCGATCGTGGACGCGATGCTTGAGGCCAAGCGCAATTCCCAGTTCCTGATCGAAACGCGCAAGCCGGACGGTAGCGTGGCGCGCTATCCGGTTCGTCCCGTTCCAAATGATGTAACGCCGTCGACCGCGGCGGGCGAAGCGCCTGCGCAGGCCGAAGTCGTCAATGTCGCGGCCGCCCCGCAGCCTACGCCGTCCGAGCCGGCCGTCCTGCCGCCAGCGGTCGAACCCGCCGAACCGGCGGGCCAGCCTGAATCTGCGCCGCCCGAAGCGCGTAAGTCCAAGCCGGTGCTTGCCATCGTCGCTGCCGTGCTGGTGCTTTTGATTGCGGCCGGTCTGGCCGCCTGGTTCTTCCTCAAGAAGGGCGACGCGCCCGAGCCAGCGCCGAAGGCGGACATTCCGGCAGCCGCGCCGGCGGCTTCTGCAGCCGCTTGCTCGAAGGACAGTATGGGTACCGCTGCCGAAATGGTCTTCGTGCAGGACTGCGTGCGGGACGTCAAGGATTCCGCAGCGATGTTGTCGATCATCCAGGCCGCGCGAGACGCAGGCAAGTGCTCGATCGCACAGCGGCTTTACGCCAACCGCGCGCAAGCAGGTGATGCGCAGATTGCCCTGGCCTATGCACAGGAATACGACCCCGCGACCTACAAGGACAACGCCTGCTTCAAGGCAGATGCCGCGACCGCTACGTACTGGTACCAAGCGGTGCTGGAGAAGGACAAGGGTAATGCGGTAGCGCAGGCGCGCCTGAAGGAGCTGCCGAAATGAGGAAGATCGTTGCGGCAATCGGTCTGGTTGGCATGTCCTTCGCGGTCCACGCCGCGGCGCCCCTGTTGCAGGAAGGCAAGAAGACGCTTTACCAGCGCGTGCTGACCACGCCGGGCTGCCAGTTGCATGAGACCCCGCAAGGAAAGCCGGGCGCGATCCAGGCCACCTTCAGCCGCTTCTATGTCTACGCGAATCAGGAGGCTGGCGGCAAGCACTGGGTGCAGGTTGGGCCAGATTCATTCGGCAAGACGCTGGGCTGGCTTGACCGGGCCTGCACGGTGGACTGGAAAATGCAGATGTCGCTGGCTTTCACCAACCCAGCCGGCCGGGACCGTACCTTGTTCTTCAATGACCGGTCGGCGCTCGATTCGGTGCTCAACGCGATCGATCCTGTGGAGAAGATCGCGCCCGCGCGCCAGCAGCTCAAGACGTCGGGTAAGGCCCCGGGCGTCGTGGCGCAGGAGCCCGAGCTGTTCGTCGATATGGCCAAGAACTTCTACCTGCTGCCCATCCTCAGCGGCGAAGAGGTGATGACGGAACAAAGCATGCGCGTGCGCGTGCTCAACGTGGCGTCTGTCAGTGCGGCGGATCCCGTGAATGCGGCATCGGGCAGCCAAGACCAATCGACCGAGCAGGAACGCACCAAGCAGATCAAGGAATTCAGTTCGGCGGTCGTCTTCGTCATCGATTCCACCATTTCGATGGATCCTTACATCGAGCGCACGCGCGAGGCCGTTCGCAAGGTCTACGCAAAGGTCGAGGCGGAGAAGCTGGGCGACAAGGTCAAGTTCGGCCTCGTGGCATTCCGCTCCAGCACCAAGGCCGTGCCGGGTCTGGAATACGTAAGCAAGATCTACGCGGACCCGAACAAGATCAAGGACGGGGCGGACTTCATGGCCAAGGTGGCCGAACTGAAGCAGGCCAAGGTGTCCAGCAGCCTGTTCGATGAGGATTCGTACGCAGGTGTCATGGACGCCATCAACAGCATCGACTGGCGTCCGTACGGCGCGCGATATGTCGTGCTGATCACCGATGCCGGCGCTATCGATGGTGGCGACAAATTGTCCTCAACGGGCATGAGCGCGAGCCAAGTCCGGTTGGAGGCTGCCAAGCCTGGCGTTGCGATCTACACGTTGCACCTGAAGACGCCCTCCGGTTCCAAGAACCATGCCGCTGCCGAGGCGCAGTATCGCAACCTCTCGACATACGGCGGCAGCAACTTGTCCCTGTACTACCCGGTGAATGCCGGCGACGTGAACGAGTTCGGCAAGAAGGTCGATGCCTTGTCGGAAGCGATTACCCAGCAGGTGAAGTCGGCCTATCAGGGCGAGGATGCGGTGGGCAGCGCCGCCAACGCCACGGACCCGGGCAAGAAGCCCGCCAATGCCGACGACAAGATGCTCCAGGATGCCGAGCTCATTGGCAATGCGATGAAACTTGCCTACCTGGGCGAACGCATCGGCGCCAAGGCCCCGCCGGTGTTCGAGGCATGGATCAGCGATCGCGACCTGATCAAGCAGACCGTACCCACGACCGATGTGCGTGTGCTGCTGACGAAGGGGCAGCTAAGCGATCTGAACGACATCATGAAGAAGATCGTCGACGCGGCTAATCAAGGCTTGATTTCGCCGACCGACATGTTCAACCAATTGCGCAAGGTCGCGGCCACGATGGGCGCAGATCCCAATCAATTGCAGAAGTCCGACAAGAAGCTGGCGGAAATGGGATTCATGGCCGAATACCTGGAGGGACTGCCCTATCAGAGCGAGGTCCTGAACCTGGACGAGGCGACCTGGAAGAGCTGGGACGGCTTGGCGCAGGAAAAGTTCATCCGCAATCTGTCCACAAAGCTGCGGCATTACCAGGTCTACAACGCCGATGTCGATCGCTGGGTATCGCTTGCGCCAAACAGCGATCCCCGAGATTTCGTCTACCCCGTGCCTCTGGAAATGATGCCCTGAGTGGTTGGATGATGCTGGCTATTGATGACTTGCGGTTGCGGCGAGGGCAGGGCGATTCCACCTACGAGGTTCGGCTTCCGCGGTTACGCCTCGCGCGCGGCGAGGTGATGGCGGTCGTGGGAGGCAGCGGATGCGGAAAGAGCACGCTGCTGGAAGGTATCGGCCTGCTGTTGTCACCCGTGCAGATTCAGACCTACACGCTTGGCGACCAGCGCGGCGTGGCCGCGTTGATGATGCGCGATGACGAGTCCGCGCTGGCGGCCGTGCGGGCGTCCAGGATCGGCTTCGTGCTGCAGACCGGCGGGCTGCTGCCTTACCTGACGGTGCTGGAAAACATCGTTCTGCCACGCCACCTTCTTGGCCTGCCCGCACACAGCGCGCGCGTCCGTCATGCAATCGAAGTGCTCGCACTTGATGGCCTGCTTGATAAGCGGCCTTCCCAATTGTCCATCGGCGAGCGGCAGCGCGTTGCGGTGGTGCGGGCACTTTCGCACGACCCGGATGTGCTGTTGGCCGATGAGCCGACGTCTGCGTTGGATCCCGATAACGCCCGCAAGCTCTTTCAGCTTTTCCTCGACGTGGCGCGCGACGAAAGCATGGCTACGCTGGTCGTCTCGCACGATTGGGATCTGGTCCGCGAGTTTGGGCTGCCTTGCCTGACGGCGGAGTTGGAGCCAGGCATGAGCGTGTTCGGTCTGCGCGAGGCATCTTGATGCGCACCTGGCAGATATCTCGGCTGGCAATCAGGGACCTGTGGCACGACCGGTTGGTGTCGCTCTGCATGATCGCGACGCTCGTGGCGGTGATCGCGCCACTGCTGCTCCTCTTCGGGCTGAAGCATGGGGTTGTGAGCACCATGCAGGACGAGTTGATGCGTGACCCGCGCAACCTGGAAATCCGGATGCTCACCAGCGGCAGCTATGACCAGGCTTGGATTGACGAACTGGCAGGCCAGCCTGGTGTCGGCTTCACGGTGGGCATGACGCGTTCCCTGAATACACAGGCGGACTTCATCCGTAGCGCGACGAGCTTCCTGGAGAACGTGGAAGTCCTGCCCACGGCCCCCGGCGATCCGCTGATGAGCGGTGTGGACGTTCGCGCCTTGCCACCGTTTGGCGTGATCTTCAGCGCACAGGCCGCGCAGCGCTTGAAAGCCGCTTCAGGAGATGTACTGCGCATGCAGATCGCGCGCCGCCTGAATGGCGTGGATCAGCGCGCCGTGGTCGAACTCACCGTCCTGGCCGTGCTGCCAGGTCCCGCCTACGAACGCGCCGCCGCATTCGTGCAACCCGCCCTGTTGCGAGACATGGAGTGGTACCGGGACGGTTACGCCGTCGCCGCTTTGGGGGCGGCGGACGGCAATGACGTGGATGCCGCGAAGGTGCGCTTCGCACGTGCTCGCGTGTATGCGAAGGATCTGGACGCCGTGGAAGGCCTGGAGAAGCGCTTGAATGACCGCCGCATCGAAACCAGCAGCCGCTTGGCCGACATACGCAACGTCAAAGCCATCAACCACCTTCTGACGACCGTGTTCGGTGTGATTTCCATCACCGCGGTGGCAGGGTGCGTGGCGGCTTTGGTGGGGGCTTTCCTCGCCAGTGTCCGGCGCAAGCGGCGCGACATCTCGACGCTGCGCCTGTTGGGACTGCGTAGCCGGGACGTCGCCGTTCTGCTTGCGATGCAGGCAATCGCTCTGACCGTCGTGGCGATGGGCGCAGGTCTCGCCATTTACTTCACGGGCAGCGCGGTATTCAACAACATGTTGGGCGGCGTCCGAGAGGCGGGTCAGTTCGCCTGCCGGATCACGCCGCTGCATGGAGGCATGGCGTTCATGCTTGCCCTTGGTGTAGCGCTGCTGGCGTCGATGATCGGCGCGGCGAACGCCAAACGAATTCAACCCGCGGAGAGTTTGCGTGAAATCTGAACTGCTGGGCCGATGCGCCGTCCTTGTCCTGTTAGCGTTGCCCTCAAGCCAGGCGGCGGTCGCCGCGGAAGCGACAGCGCCAACCGCGAAGTGGGACGCGCGCTTCTATAACCCCAAGCCTGATGGCGCCGACATCGAGTTGCCGCTGCCGTGCAATGGCGCCATCGTCTTCCGGAAGATCGTCGTGCCGGTGGGTGGACCGCTGGCCGATCTTCCCATTCAGGTCGGGCAGGAAGGGGGCGCCTACTCTTTTATTGAAAAGAGCAGGCCGGCGTACATCGCAGGCGGATTTACCGAAACCTCGGCCGACAAGAAGTCCCGATCCAGCTATTACCTGATGGCAAAGTATGAGCTGACCACCAGTCAGTATCTTGCTCTGGCTACGCTCGCCAACGGCGATTCGGCCAAGTGCCCGGATCCACAGGCCGGCGATGGCCGGTTCCCCATTACGGGGGCGAACTGGTTCGATGCGATGCGGACTGCCCATCTGTACAACATCTGGCTGCGGCAGCATGCCAAGGGATTGCTGCCCCAGGAAGACAAGATCTCAGGATTCGTCCGCCTGCCCACCGAGGTCGAATGGGAGTTTGCGGCGCGGGGCGGCATCAACGTCAATGCCGCGGAGTTCGCAGAGGCGCGCTATCCGATGCCCGACGGAAAGATCAATGATTATGAATGGTTCGGCGGCACGCAATCATCGAACAGCAAGATCAACCGTATCGGTGTGCTTCGTCCGAACCCGCTGGGACTGCACGACATGCTGGGCAACGTCTCAGAGATGACGCTTGATGCGTTCCGGCTCAACAAGTTCGATCGCCAGAACGGCTCGGCCGGCAGCTTCGTTATTCGCGGTTCCGACTTCATGCAGCCGGAATCGGAGCTTCGTGCCGCGCTGCGGCGCGAAGGGAATCTCTACGACGAGGACGGCGAGATCAAAGACAAGACAGTGGGTTTGCGATGGGTGATCGCATCGCGCGAGATGACGAGCGCCAACCACGTCAAGGCGCTTGAAGAAAGCTATAGCAAGCTTGGAGACGGCCAAGTTTCATCGGACGCGTCCAAGAAGGGGGCTTCGGCGGTCAAGGAATTGAACACGCTGGCAGGCACGGTCACGGACAAGAAACTTAAAGATCAACTGGCCGGCTTGGAAGGCAAGCTGCGCGCGAGCAACCAGCAACAGGAAGAGGCACGCGACCAGGCCATACGCGCCAGTCTGAACCTCGGCGCATTCCTGTGCACCAAGCTCAAGGATGACGGCGAGCATCGCAATCTGCTGCGCAGTGTCTACAAGTCCAACTGCGAGGACGGCAACTCCGACGCCACTTGCGAGCGCCGCAAGCAGCTGCTTACCAGCCACGAGCGCCGGGTGGAGGGCGTCACGCAGTACTACGCCAGCAGCCTTGTCGACGCGGCCACCCTGTACGGCGGGGACAACCTGACCAAGCAGGTGCCGGTCCTGGACAAGATGTTCGAACAGAACAAGCAGCTCAACGGGCTGCGCCCCTACCTGACGACCTATTGGTCGCAACAGAAGGCATACCTGAGCAACAAGAAGATCGACCGCTCGGCGTGGCTGGATTCGTGCATGGCAGTCAACAAATAACAATCAAGGAGTTCTCATGGCTTTATTTGCAAAGAAGTGGAATCGCATTCCGGTCGTTCTGATGATGGTCTGCTCTTTGGGGATCAGCGGGTGCGCCAGCACGGGCAGCTCCCTGCTCAACAATGGCGTAAAGCCCGATCCGCGTCTGACGCAGGGCAGTGATGCCAAGTTCTTCAGCCAGTCGGGCCTGGAGGCCTGCATGTTGGGCGCGGCGGCCGGGGCGGCCGTCGGACTGCTGGCGGGCGGCAAAAATAAAGCAGCGGGTGCGGTCGTGGGTGCCGTGGCGGCTTGTGGCGTGGCATTGGGTGCCAACTACTACCTGGATGTTCGCCGCAGTCAGTACAAGAACACCTCGGATCAGCTCAAGGCGATGGGCGACGACATCAAGACTGATACGCAGAAGGTCCAGGATCGAAGCAACTCCATCGTGGCCGTGATGGCCGACGACAAGAAAAAGCTCGCCCAACTGCAATCCGAGATTGCAACGAAGTCCGCCGACCAAGGCGCCGCTCGTAAGGAGCTCGCGCAGATCGACGCCAACATTGGGGTCATCAAGAGCGACATCGATCGAATGAAGGGTGTCGCGGAACAGTATCGCCAGGCGGGCGTGCAAACTGGCGGCAGCGCGAAGGACACCAAGGAAATGCAAAAGGAATTGGCCGTGCTCGAGAGCAAGATTGCGAAGCTCAACAAAGAAGCGGACAGCTACTTCGCATTGCGCGGCGCCATCGATCTTGGGGAGGCAAAGGCATGAAGCGCTTGACGACGCGGATTGCGCGGGCTGCTCCGATCCTGGCGCTGGTCGTTCTGGCCGGTTGCGCCACGACGGCAGCTGATTGCGATCCTTCGAACACGAATGCCGGCTTCATCACAAAGATGAATTGCGACGTGGGCGGAGGCTATGGCAAACACGTGGCCCAGCGTGAAGACGACGTGCGGGCGGCTCAAGCCGAGAATGCGCAAGCCAAACAGGTGTTAGCCGATCTGGAGGCGCAACGGGCGTCAATCGGAAAGTCATTGGCCGAAAAGACCAAGGCGCGTAATGCGCTGTCTGCATCGGTCAAGAAGCTGCTTGACCAGGCAAGGGCAAAGTCGAAAGACAGCGAGGAGCTCAAGCGGCAGCTGGCGCAGTCGGAACGTGCACTGAAGACGCCCATCAACGTCAATGTTTCGGATGCCGCCCTGGAAGCGCAGATCAAGGCCAAGCAGGCCGAAGTGCTCAGGCTGCAAAAGAGCCTGGACCTCGTTCCCTGACAACCACCGTAAGCGCAACCTTCGAGACTACGCCATGCAACGCTTCTTGCGGGACCCGCGAGGGAATATGTCGGAGGCGTCGCTGGCCGGCACCTACGGCGAGCCGATCGAGCTGATCCGCAAGCATTTCGCGCCGGGCGTGGCGGCGGCCTATGCCATGCCCCGGCTTGGCGCGGACGGCGTCCTCGAGTGGTGGACCTCTCAGCAGGGGGCGGTCACGCAGTATGCCGCGCTGTCTGCTGACGCCCAGCAGGCGCTGCTTCGCGCCTACGATGCGCATGTCGCCACCCTGGGTGGCCTGGCAGAGGCCATGCGTGCGCGTGGGATGGCGGACCAGGCGTTGCGGATCGAGGCGCTGCGGACCCCTCCGGATCCGGACAAGCTGTATAGCGTGGACGGGCGGTTGCTGATGCGTTTGCATGAAGCGCCACCCGCGCCACCCGCTGCCGCCGAGCCGCCGGTCAAGTCCGTCGCGCCCTGGCGGTGGTTGGCGGCGGGGGCGCTGCTCGTCCTTGCGATGCTCCTGGCCGCCGCTTGGTGGTGGATGGGGCAGGCGCCCGCTCCGGTCGTCGCAGCTGTGCCTGCACCGAAGCCCCCACCGGAAGAGGAACCCGTTCCCGATCCTGAATGGCCCGCGGAGCTGGTGCTCGTGCTGGAAACGGCGTCGCGCATGCAGGCCGCGCCTCCAAAGACTGGCGGGCCTGCGCGGCTTGCCATCGGTCGTCATGAGATACAGCGGATCGTCGACCGCCTGCCCGCCGTCACGAACACGCAACTGGTGACGTTTCCTGCATTGCAGTGCGGGACCCCCCTGCGCCAGGGCGTTTTTCAAGCGGAGAATCGAGCAAAGCTGCTGGAGGCGGTGAAATCCACGCAAGGCGCAGGCAAGGCGGCGTTGGCCGAAGGGTTGAGAACCGCGGCAGCTTCCGTGGATGGCGTCAAGCGCGATGCCCTGGTGTTCATGTTCTTGGGTGGGTCAGACGAGTGCGGCCAGGATATTTGCGCGGTTGCCGCACAGCTCGTCCAGGAAAAGCCTCGGCTGCGGATCAATATCCTGGACTTGAGCGGAACGAAGTCGGTATACGCGTGTCTGGGCGGTCTGCCGCGCGTGGCCCGCTACGATTGGGGCTTGGTGACGCCGGACAAAAAGGGCGTGGACCTGTCACGCGAAGCAAGCAAGATGCTCGCGCCTGCAGCGGATTCCGCCACGACGTCCCAGGGCGCCTCCCCGCCGAAATGAGATGGCGCGCAGCTGCGCGCCATCATGCGCCCTTCAACCGATCCGGCACATCCTCCATATCGCTGCACACCGCCAGCACCTCGGCCGGCTTTCTGCTCAGCGACAGATACACATGGCCGATGCTGCTGTCGAAGTATGCCGACTCCAGCCGGTTCAGCACGACGCTGTCGCCGTTTTCGAACTGGATTCGCACCTTTCCCGACAAAACCACGACGAATTCCTGCCCGGGATGGCGGATGTAGTCTTCAAACTCCACGACCTTGCGCGAATCGATCATGGCGACCATCGGGAGCATCTTCTTGCCGGGGTATTCGCCCATCAGCAGGCGGTAGTGATAGTTCTCGGTGATGTAATCGCGGGCATCGCTGAGCCGGTTTTTGACGAAGGTGGGGGCGACCGCGGCCTGTGCGGCGTCGCGCAGCATGAACAGGCGCGTCATGTCGATGTCGAGCGCGCGGGCTAGCGCGGCGAATTTTTCGTAGCTGAGGGCGATCTGGCCGAGTTCGGCCTTCGATAGCGTCGATACCGCGATGCCGCTGGCCTTGGACAGCGCCTGCAAGGTCATTTTCCTGGCCTTGCGCTCGGCGCGCAGGCGGGCGCCCATTTCTTCCTTGCCCACGATTTCGGGCGGGGATGTGTTGCCGGTTGGGGCCATGTAGCGGTCTGGCTTTTAGGGTTGAGGGCTGGGGCAGGGCCCGCAAGCCCCGCCGCGTGTAGCCGGATTGTAAGGGGTTGGCCGGGTCAGGCGGGGGGCTGGGCGCCGGTGCGCTCGACGATCATCCGGTAGTGCTCGGGCCGGCGGTGGGCGGCGAAGTTGAAGATGTTGGCGCGGTAGTGATCCGACACCGACAGGTCGCAGACGAAATTGATGACCTCGTCGTCCTCGGAAAAGGTGCGCACCATGATTTCTCCGGTGGGCGCGACGATGCAGGATCCGCCGATCATGGGGTTGCCTTCCTCGACGCCGGCCTTGGCCGCGGCGGCCACCCAGCAGGCGTTCTGGTAGGCGCTGGCCTGCAGCGACAGCAGGTGGTGGTGCATGCGCAGGTGGATCGGCTCGTTCCATTGCACGTAGCCGGACGGGGTGTTGTAGCCCGCCATGACGACCTCCACGCCCTGCAGGCCCATGACGCGAAACGTTTCGGGCCAGCGCCGGTCGTTGCAGATGCACATGCCGATGGCGGCGTCCGGGGTCTGCCATACCGGAAATCCCAGGTCGCCGACGGCGAAGTACTTTTTTTCCAGGTGCTGCAGGGGCGCGCCGTCGACGGCTTGCGCGTCGCCGGGGATGTGGATCTTGCGGTACTTGCCCACGATCTGCCCGTCGCGCCCGACGAGGATGCTGGTGTTGTATTGCACGCCGTCCGCCAGCTCGGCGTAGCCGAGGTAGAAGCCGATGCCCTTGTCGCGCGCCGCGTCGAACAGCGGGCGGGTCAATGGCCCCGGCATCTCGGTTTCAAAAAACGCCTGCACCTCGGCGGGATCGTCGATCGACCAGCGCGGAAAGAACGTGGTCAGCGCCAGTTCCGGGAACGTCACCCAGGCCGCGCCGCGGCTGTGGGCGTCTTCCAGCAGGTCGATGAGCCGGCGCACGACCTGAACCCGGGTGTCGCTGCGCTGGACGGGACCGAGCTGCGCGACGGCCAGATGAAGTTTGCGAGCGCTCATGCGGCGCTCCGCGCGAGCACGCGGCCGGCGTGCTGGCCGGTGAAGGCCTGGTCTTGCCAGACGGGCGCGCCATTGACGTAGACCGAGTGGATGCCCGCCGCGCGTTCGGTAGGACGTTCGAAGGTGGCGGCGTCGGCCACTGTAGCCGGGTCGAAGACCACGAGGTCGGCGAAGTAACCGGGCTGCACCTGCCCGCGCTCGGCCAGGCCGAACTTGGCGGCGGTCAGGCCGGTCATCTTCCACACGGCGGTCTCCAGCGGGAAGAGGCCCAGGTCTCGCGAATAATGGCCCAGCACGCGCGGGAAGGTGCCCCACAGGCGGGGGTGCGGGCGTTCGTCGTGGGGCAGGCCGTCCGAGCCGATCATGGTGGGGCCGAACTTCAGGATGCGCTGCACGTCGGGCTCGTCCATCATGAAATAGATGGCGCCTGCCGGTTGCAGCTCGGGCACCACGTCGAATTTGGACTTGCCGCGTTCGGCGGCCACCTCGTCCAGGTCGCGGCCGCTGAGTTCGGGAAAGGGCTTGCACCAGGTGATGATGGTTCGGCCGGCCAGCAGCACGCGGTCCTGCTTGAGCATGGTGGAGCCGGCCACGTAGGGGTAGGCGTCCAGCGAGACGTCCTGCTTGGCCATCGCGGCCTCGATCAGCGGCAGGGTCTCGGCGGAGCGGCCGAAGTTGGGCTGGCCCATGACCTTGTGATGCGAGATCACGACCGGCACGTCCAGTTCGCGGCCAATGCGGAAGGTCTCTTCCAGTGCCGCCACGATGTGTTCGCCCTCGTCGCGCATGTGGGTGGCGTAGATGCCGCCGTGCGTGTTGAGCGGGCGGCAGACCTCGATGATTTCCTCGGTGGTGGCCTTGGCTGCCGGCGGGTAGAACGTGCCGGTGGAGATGCCGATGGCGCCGCTGGCCAGCGCATCGTCGGCCAGCGTCTGCATGGCCTGCACTTCGCCCGCCGTGGCGGCGCGCTGCAGGTCGGACATGACGGCGGCGCGCAGCGTGGAGTGGCCGACCATGCAGGCGGCGTTGACGGCGGCGGGCGTGGCGCGCAGGGCGTCCAGGTAATCGGAGAAACGTTCGAAGCGGTACGAGCCGCCTTCATCCAGCAGGTCCAGCGGCGCGGGCGGGCTGGCGTGGGCGTGGGCCAGCGGCGCCAGGCTGATGCCGCAGTTTCCCGTGACGACAGTGGTGACGCCCTGCGAGATCTTGGGCGTCATGTCGCGGCGCTTGAGCAGGTAGTTGTCGTCGTGCGTGTGCGAGTCGATGAAGCCGGGCGCCACCACTTTGCCCGTCACGTCGATGCGGCGTTGCGCGGCGCTGCCGGACAGGTCGCCCACGGCGGCGATGCGGTCGCCGCGCACGCCCACGTCGGCGCGCTGCCCGGGGGCGTTGGTGCCGTCGATGACGGTGCCGCCGGCGAGGATGTAGTCGAACGGGGTGGTGTCGGGCTGGGACATGCGGTTCTCCGGCTAGATGGGATCAGGCAATGCGGGGATCAGGCAAAGTGGCAGGCGACCTGCTGTTCGGTGGCGATCTGGCGGGGCTGGGGCGTTTCTTCGGCGCAGCGTGGCTGTGCCATGGGGCAGCGCGTGCGGAACGCGCATCCGGACGGGGGCGACAGCGGGCTGGGAATTTCGCCCTTCAGGACCTCGACGGGATTGCGTTCTCCCTGACGGGCGGACGGCACGGCGGCCAGCAGCGCGCGGGTGTAAGGGTGGGCTGGGCGGTCGAAGATGGCATCCCGGGTGCCGATCTCGACGATCTTGCCCAGGTACATCACGGCCACGCGGTGGCTGATATGGCGCACGACGCTCAGGTCGTGCGAGATGAACACATAGGTCAGCCCTAGATCACGCTGCAGGTCCATCAGCAGGTTGATGACCTGCGCCTGCACCGACACGTCCAGCGCCGACACCGGTTCATCGCAGACGATGAGGCCTGGATCCAGCGCCAGGGCGCGCGCAATCACGATGCGCTGGCGCTGGCCGCCCGAAAATTCGTGCGGATACTTGTCGGCGGCGTCGGGCCGCAGGCTGACGCGGGCCAGCAGTTGCGCCACGCGTTCGCGGATGGCCTCGCGGCCATGGCCGAAGTTGCGCAGCGGCTCGCCGATGATGTCGCGCACACGCATGCGCGGGTTCATCGACGAAAACGGGTCCTGGAAGATGAACTGCATGCGGCGGCGCATGGCGCGCAACTGGCTGCTGTCCATCTTGGCGAGGTCCTCGCCTTCCAGCAGGATGCGGCCTTCAGTGGGATCGGTCAGGCGGATCAGGCACTTGCCGGTGGTGGATTTGCCGCAGCCGGATTCGCCGACCAGGCTGAGGGTCTGGCCGCGCGGCACCGACAGCGAGATGCCGTCGACCGCGCGCAGCACCTTGGCGCCGCGCCCGCTGTCCACGGGAAAGTGTTTCTTCAGGCCGATGACTTCCAGCATGGGCACCGCGGTGGCCGCGGGTGCGGAAGACGCGAGGGGAATGTCGTGCAGGTTCATGGCGGGTCTCACGCGGTCAGGGCGGCGGGCGCGGGGGCGTCCTGGCGCGCCCAGCACCAGACGCGGTGGCGGGCGCCGGCGTCGGTGGCGGACGGCGCTTCCTCGGTGCAGCGCGGCAGGGCCTGCGGGCAGCGCGCGGCAAAGGCGCAGCCGCGCGACGCGGGCGTCCTGACGGGCACGATGCCGGGCAGCTCGGCCAGCCGGGCTGTGTGGTCCTGGCCGTCGACGAAGTCGGGCAGCGAACGGATCAGCGCCTGCGTGTACGGATGCTGCGGACGGTCCAGCACGTCGTCCACGCTGCCTTCCTCGACCTTGCGGCCGGCATACATGACGATCACGCGCTGGCACATCTGCGCGACCACGCCCAGGTCGTGCGTGATCAGCACGATGGCCGTGCCAAGCCGCGCCTGGATGTCGCGCAGAAGGTGCAGGATCTGCGCCTGGATGGTGACGTCGAGCGCCGTGGTGGGCTCGTCGGCGATCAGCACCTTGGGCTGACAGGCCAGCGCCATGGCGATCATGGCGCGCTGGCGCATGCCGCCCGAGAGCTGGTAGGGATACTCGCGCACGCGGCGCGCCGGATCGGAAATCTGCACCAGCTCCAGCAGCGCCTCGGCCTGCACCAGCGCCTCGCGGCGCGACAGGCCCTGGTGCAGCATGAGCGATTCGCTGATCTGCTTGCCCACCGTGATGACGGGGTTCAGCGACGTCATGGGCTCCTGGAAGATCATCGAAATCTGGTTGCCGCGGATGGCGCGCATCGATTTCTCGGGCAGCGCCAGCAGGTCACGGCCGTCGAATTCGATGCTGCCGCCCGCGACGCGCCCCGGGGCGCGCAGCAGCCGCATGATGGACAAAGAGGTGACGCTCTTGCCGCAGCCCGATTCGCCGACCAGGCCCAGCGTTTCGCCGGGCAGGAGGTCGAACGAGAGCTTGTCGACGGCCAGCACGGTGGTGTCGTCGCCGTCAAAACAGGTGGTGAGGTCTTGCACGCGCAGGACGGGTTGGGTTTGCATGTGCGCTCCTACAGCTTCTTGGCCAGGCGGGGATCGAGCATGTCGCGCAGCCCGTCGCCGACCAGGTTGACGGCCAGGACGGCCACGCCCAGGAAGAGGCCCGGATACAGGATGATGTGGAACGCCACGGCCACGAAGTTGCGGCCTTCGGCCATGATGTTGCCCCAGCTCGGAATGTGCGGCGGGATGCCCACGCCCAGGAAGCTGAGCACCGCTTCGGTCAGGATGGCCGAGGCCGCAATGAACGTGGCCTGCACCATCAGCGGCGCGAAGAGGTTGGGCAGGATGTGGCGCATCAGGATCGACGGCACACGGGTGCCGACCGACACGGCGGCCTCGATGTACGGCTGTTCGCGGATGGTCAGCACCAGCGCGCGCACCAGGCGCACGACGCGCGGCACTTCGGGCACGACGATGGCGATGATGACGGTGCCCAGGCCGCCCTTCAGCGTAGCCATCAGCGCAATGGCCAGCAGCACGCCGGGGATGGCCATCAGGCCGTCCATGATGCGCATGATGAGGGCGTCGATGCGGCGGAAGTAACCGGCCATCATGCCCAGCACCACGCCGGCCACCGTGGAGACGACCGCCACCACGATGCCGACCAGGAGGGAAATGCGCGCGCCCCAGACGGTGCGCGAATAGACGTCGCGGCCCAGCGCGTCGGTGCCGAACAGATGCTCCGCCGACGGCGGCTTCATGCGCGCCATCGGATTGATCTCCTGCGGGTCGACCGTGGCCAGCCACGGCGCGGCCAGCGCGATGGCGGCCAGCGCCAGCAGGATCGCGCCGCCCGCATACAGCATGGGGTGGCGGCGCACGGATCGGAAGGCGCGCCGCAGGCGTGGGCGCGCGGCGGGAAGCGGCAGGGTGGTCGTGTTCATGCGTTGCCTCTTCTCAGTAGCGGATGCGGGGATCGAAGAGCCGGTAGCTCAGGTCGACCAGCAGGTTGATCAGCACGTAGATGCCCGAGGCCACCAGCAGCACGCCCTGAATGACCGGATAGTCGTGGCGCAGCACGGCGTCGATGGTCAGGCGGCCCAGGCCGGGGATCGCGAACACGGTCTCGGTCACGACGACGCCGCCGATCAGGAGCGCCACGCCCACGCCGATCGTAGTGATGATCGGATTGGCGGCGTTCTTCAGCGCATGCCAGACGACGGGTCCGGACGACAGGCCCTTGGCGCGCGCGGTGCGGATGTAGTCTTCGGACAGGGCTTCCAGCATGGTGGCGCGCGTCATGCGGGTGAGCAGCGCCATGTAGACCAGGCCCAGCGACAGACAGGGCAGCACCAGGTGGCGCAAGTAAGGCACGAGGCCATCGGCCAGCGGCTTGTAACCCTGCACCGGCAGCCAGCCGAGCTTGATGGAAAAGCCGTACACGAGGCTGTAGCCGATCAGGAACACGGGGACCGAGAACGCACAGACCGCGCCCACCATCACCAGCCTGTCCAGCCACTTGCCGGCGTTCCAGGCGGCCAGCACGCCCAGCGGAATCGCCGCCAGCACGGCAAACAGCATCGTGAAGAGCGCGATCGAGATCGTCGGGCCCATGCGCTGCGCGATGAGCTGAGACACGGGCATCTGCGTGGACATCGAGGTGCCCAGGTCGCCCACGGCAATATGGCTGATCCAGATGACGAACTGCTGCAGGAGCGGCTTGTCGAGCCCCAGGTTCTGCCGGATTTTTTCGACGTCGTCGGCGGTGGCGTTGTCGCCCGCGATCACTGCCGCGGGATCGCCCGGCGATAGGTGTATCAGCAGGAAGACCACGACGGCCACGACGGCCATGACGGGTATGACGGCCGCGATGCGGCGCAGGATGAATTTCACGCTGGATTCCCCCCGGCTTGCGGCCGGGCGCGTGCGGCGCCCGGCGTCTGCCTTACGGTTTCTCGATGTTCCACATCACCGGAATGCCGGACTCGATCAGACCGGTCTGCTTCAAGCCGCGCACCGCGAAGACAGGCTTGAACTCGCCCCACATCACGTACGGCACCGTCTGGTAGGCGCGCGCCTGGATCTGCGCGGCGAGGTCCTTGCGCTTGGCGGCGTCCGTCTCGCGGATCCAGCTGGTGCGCAGGGTGTCCAGTTCCTTGTCGCACGGCCAGCCCGGCAGGCTGTTGCCGCAGGCGGCGGACAGCCAGGGGTTGGTCACCGGCGTGCTGGCGTCGAAGTAGCCGCCCCAGGTCAGGAAGATGTTCCAGCCGCCCTGGGCGGGCGGGTCCTTCTTCAGGCGGCGGCCGGCCAGCGAGGCCCAGTCCATCGACTGCAGATCCACGTTCACGCCAGCCTTCTTCAGGTTCTGCGCCAGCACCATGACCGCGGGGGCGCTCAGGTGATCAGTGGGGTACAGCAGCACCACCTTCTCGCCCTTGTAGCCGGCCTCTTGCAGCAGTTGCTTGGCGCGCGCGGGATCGGTCTTGGCGTAGGGCGCGGCGCCCGCGTCGGTCGCCAGGGGCGAGCCGCAGATGTACATGGTGGCGCAGTAGTCCACGCGGTACTTGTCCGGGTAGCCCATCGCGGTCAGCATTTCCTTCTGGCTGACCAGGTAGTACACGGCCTGACGCGCAAGCGGGTTGTTGAACGGCGGATGCAGCGAATTCAGAATCACCATGCCTTGCGAAGCGACCGACGTGCTCAGCGTGATGTCCGGGTTGGTTTCCAGCACCGGCAGGAAGTCGGGCGTGACCTGTTCGATCATGTCGACCTCGCCGTTCATCAGCGCGGCCGTCGAGGTGTTGCCATCCGGGATGTAGACCCACTCCACGCGGTCCACCTTGACGTTCTTGCCGCCCGCCAGGCCGTCCGGCGCTTCGGATCGCGGCACGTAGGCCGGGTTCTTCACGTAGACGACCTTGTTGCCGGGCACCCATTCATCGCGCTTGAAGAGGAACGGGCCCGAGCCGACCATTTCGGTGACCTGGGTGTTCGGATCGGTGGCGGCCAGCCGCTTGGGCATGATGAAGGGCGGCATGCCCGAGGGCTTGGACAGCGCATCCAGCACCAGGCCGAAGGGCTCCTTCAGCGTCAGCGTGAACGTGTTCTCGTTGGTGGCGGCGAATTCCGCGCCGGCCGCCATCATGGCCTGGCCGAGCGTGTCCTTCTTTGCCCAGCGCTGGATCGACGCAATGCAGTCCTCGGCCGTCACCGGCGTGCCGTCGTTGAATTTCAGGCCGGGACGCAGCGTGAAGGTCCAGGTCTTGCCGTCTTCGGACTTGGTCCAGGTGTCCACCATCTGCGGTTTGACCTGGCCCTTGCTGTCCTGGGCGAACAGGGTGTCGAACACCATGTAACCGTGGTTGCGCGTGATGTAGGCGGTGTTGAAGAGCGGGTCCAGCGTCTTCAGGTCCGCGTGCGGCACCAGCCGCAGCGTCTTGGTCTGGGCGAGCGCGCCGGTCGCGGCGCTCATGGCCAGGAGCGCCGCGGCTCCCAGCAGGCTGAAACGTTTGATCATGGATTTCCCCTTGTTGGTTCTGGTCTGCCGGTCATGGGCAGCAATGGTGGTTGGTCATGGGCCCCGGCCTCAGGCCTTGAACGGCCATTTCGGCAGCTTGCGCTTGAAGAATGGCAGCGTGTTGAGGTCATTCGTGATGGCGCCCGGCGTCTCGACGTAGATGACGTGGCGGCCCACCTTCGAGTACGAGGCGTAGAAGTGCTGCGACGACTTCACGATGATGAGCTTCATCGCGGCCAGGTCCACGCCGAACTGCGTGAAAAGGTCGGTGCCCATCGCCTGGGTGCGAGAGGTGGTCATCACGAGGGTCACGCCGCCGGTGCGCACGACGGCAACGTCGCCCAGCAGCGCGGGCGTGCCGGCCAAGCCGGTCATGACGGCGTCGCGCTTGAGCGCCAGGATCTCGCAGTCCAGGTCCAGCGGCTGGCCCGACACCGGCGCCACCTTGCCGCCGACGCGCAGCTTGATCTGCGCGCCTTCGCCCGCCTCGAAGCACAGCTGCACCGCAACCGGATCCCAGAACGGGCCGGTGGCGACGTCGGTGATGCCGCGCGCCAGCACGCGTTCCAGGATGAAGGTGGCATCGCTGGGCGCGCCGCCACCGGCGTTGTCGGCCGAATCGGCCAGCACCACCGGAAACTCCTTGTGCGCCAGCGCCTCATCCAGCGCTTCGTCCGCGCCGGGGTAGGGCGGCGCAAGCTGGTCGCGGAAACCGATGATCTCTTCGCCCAGCGTGCGCGCCAGCGCCTCGGCCTGCGTGGCGTCGCCGTCGGTATAGACCAGCACCTTCGATCCCATGTCCGGCGTGTCGCCCCACGGAAAGCCGTGCGCGATGGACACGGACAGCACGCCTTCCTTGCCCTCCATCGCGAGCAGGCGGTCCACGAAGCTGCGCATCGGCTCGCGGCTGGTGTGCATGATGGAAATCATCTCGCAGTCGTAGACCGCGCGCGTGGGGTTGATGCGGCCTTCGGCGCGCGCCACGCACAGGTCGACCAGGTCGAACGCGCGTTCCAGGATGTCGGTGTGGGGGTATTCCTTGAAACAGACCAGGAAGTCGGCGCTCTCCACCATCGCATCGGTCAGGTGGCAGTGCGGGTCGAGCTCGGCGCCGATCACGGTGCCGGGGCCGACGATCTCCCGCGCACGGCGCAGCAGGTCGCCTTCACAGTCGTCGTAGCCGTCGGCGACCATGGCGCCATGCAGGCCGAAGAGCGCGATATCGACCTTGCCCGCGCGGCGCAGATCGTCCAGCAGCTCATCGCGCAGCGTCTCGTAGGCGTGGCGGGTGGTGACGCCGGCCGGCGTTGCGCCCGCCGTCAGGCCCTCGATAAGCGTCCAGTCCTTGCCCGCGGCGCGCTGGCGCGCGGCCCACAGCGGGCCCGAGAACATCTGCATGCGGTCCGGATGCTGGCCGGCGGGGTAGTAGCCGCGCGCCCGGTAGGAGGCCAGGCCGGTCGGGATGGGGGAAAAGGTGTTCGTTTCGGTCGCCAGGGACCCGGAAAAGATTTTCATGAATGACGCTCCGCGCAAAAGTGGGGGCTTGAGGGCGCGGGCATCGGGGCGCGCGCTTGGGGGTGTCGCCCCGCCAGGCGTGGGCCTGGCGGTGTCATGCAATCGAACCAATACGGCTTCAGGCGGCCGCGGGGCCTTTGGCCTGGGCGTCGCCCAGCCATGCCTGCACTTCGATCTCGACGTCCACGTCCAAGGCCAGCTTGGCCTCGACGGTGGAGCGCGAGGGGAAATCGGACGGGAAATGGCTGCGGTAGGCCTCGTTGAATTGCGCAAACAGCGCCAGATCGGTCAGCCACACGGTCACGCGCACCACGTCCTTGAGGCTGGCGCCGGCCATTGCCAGCGTTTCCTTGATGCGCTCGATGGCGGCGTGGGTCTGTGCGGTGATGTCGCCGCGCACGACCTGGCCGTCGGCGTCCAACGGGATCTGGCCGGACAGGAACAGGAAGCCGCCCGCCTGGGTGGCGCGCGAAAAGGGCATGGGCAGGGGGCTGGGGTAACGGGTGATGGCGGTCATGTCGGGGTCTCGGTGATCGGGGTCTCGGTTGTCGAAAGCCGGATTAGCGCAGGCGCTCGGGCCGCACGGCGTCGGCATTGACGCCGTGCGCGTGCAGGTGATCGGGAAGGGGCTGGCGCGTCAGCAGCGCGGCCGCCAGCTCGGACGTGGCCGCCGCGGTCTGGATGCCATAGCCGCCTTGCGCAGCCAGCCAGAAGAAGGCGGGCGTGGCCGCGTCCCAGCCCACGACGAAATCGCCGTCGCGCACGAACGAGCGCAGGCCGGCCCAGGTGTGCTTCGGACGCCGAATGGTCAGCGTCGTGGCGGTTTCGATGCGGTAGATGCCGGTGGCCACATCCAGCTCTTCGGGCACGACATCGTGCGCGTCGACCGGGTCGGCATTCGCGGGCGAGCCCAGAAGCTGTCCGGCGTCCGGCTTGAAGTAATAGCTTTCGTCCACGCCGACCACGGCGGGCCAGTGCGAGAAATCCACGTCGTCCGGACCGCTGAAGGTGAAGGCAGTGCGGCGGCAGGGTTGCAGGCCGACGGGAGCCGCCCCGCATAGGGCAGCCATGTGGTCGGCCCATGCGCCCGCGGCGTTGACGACTGCGCGCGCCCGAATTTGGCGGCCATCGGCCAGGCTCAGCGTCCAGACATCGTTCTCGTGCACGGCGCGGACCAGTTCGGCGTTGTTGTGCAGCACGGCGCCCTGGCGGCTCATGCCGCGCAGAAAGCCCTGGTGCAGGGCATGCACGTCGATGTCGCGCGCATCGGGCTCTTCGATAGCGCCGCAGAGCTGGTCCTCGCGCAGGCAGGACACGCGGGCCACCGCTTGCGCGGCGTCGATCAGGGTGACGTTGGGCGACTGCCGGTGAAAATCTTCGAACGCATCCTGCAGCAGGTCCTTCTGATCTGGCGTTGCGATGTACAGCACGCCGCGAGGACTGAGCAGCGGATGCTCGCAGAAGCCTTCCGGCGGATGTTCGTAGAACGCGCGGCTGGCGCGCGTGAGCGCCTTGATCTGCGAGGTGCCGTAGGTCTCCATGAACATGGCCGCGGAGCGGCCGGTGGAGTGATAACCGGGTTGGGATTCGCGCTCCAGCACTGCCACGGACGCCGAGGCGCTCAGGCGGTAGGCCACGGAGGCGCCGGCGATCCCGGCGCCGACCACGGCAAAGTCGTATAGGGTTTCAGCAGTCATTTTGTCGGAAGCGAGAATTCTCTTATTTGATAATTCTCGAATACGATAGTTTTTTGACGGCGCCGAGGTAATAGGGGAATGCCCGGAGTGGGGCAAAGGCGCGATATCGGGGGCGCGTTAGCCCAGCTTGCCCAGCAACCCGATCAGCTTGCGCCGATCCGCCGCGCCTAGTTTTCCGCTGATGCGCGCGTCGTGCGCTTGCACGGCCTCGGTGATGGCGGCCAGTGCGTCATGGCCGGCCGGCGTCATGGCCAACGCGTAGGCGCGCCGATCGCGTTCGGCCTCCTGGCGTTCCACGTAGCCCAGTTCCTGCAGCTGGTTGACGATCTGCACCGCGCCCGAACGCGCGATGCCCAGGATGCGGGCCAGGTCGGTGAGCTTGAGGTTTTCGTTCGCGGCGATCAGCGTCAGCGCCGAGTAGCGCTGCGGCGTGATATCCCACGGCGCCAGCGCGGCCAGGAAGTCCTCGTAGATCAGTATCTGCGCGCGACGGATGGCGTAGCCGACCAGGTCGTCCAGGGCGCCGTACTGTATGCCGGGCACATGCGGATCGAAGTGTTCGCCGCGGGCAGCAGGGCGGCGAGGGTGTGGGGCGGAGGCTCTGGACATTGGGGGCGGATCGCGTACGGGCCTCAACACTAATGCAGGCGTCGCCGCCGCGCCACCGGATTGCGGGAAATCCCTCGTGCGAAATGCACGGCAATTTTGTTATGTTGCATAACAAATAAGACCAGGAGTAGACATGCAAATCGTCATTGCCGGCGCCGGTATCGGCGGGCTGACCCTTGCGCTGATGCTGCATCGGCGCGGCATCGGCTGCCGCATCTATGAAAGCGCGCAGGAATTGCGGCCCTTGGGCGTCGGCATCAATCTGCTGCCCCACGCGGTCAGCGAGATCGAACAGCTGGGACTCATGCCCGAGCTGGCCGAACGCGCCATCGAGACCTCGCAGCTTCACTACTACAACAAGCTTGGCCAGCCGATCTGGCGCGAGCCGCGCGGCCTGCAGGCCGGTTATCCGCTGCCGCAGTTTTCCGTGCATCGCGGCGAATTCCAGATGCTGCTGGCGCAGGCCGTGCGCGACCGGCTCGGGCCGGATGCCATCGTGCCGGGCATGGTGCTGGAATCGGCCAGCCAGGATGCGGGGGGCGTGCACGCGCAGTTCCGCCGCCGCGCGGACAACGTGCTGCAGACCGTGCACGGCGACATCCTGGTGGGCGCCGACGGCATCCACTCGGCGCTGCGCCGTCAACTGCATCCGGTGGGGGACGATCCGCGGTTTTCCGGGCGCATGCTGTGGCGCGCCGTGACCGAGGCGCCGCCGTATCTGGACGGGCGCAGCATGTTCATGGCGGGGCACCAGGACCAGAAATTCGTCTGCTACCCGATCTCCGAACCGCTGCGCAAACAAGGCCGCTCGCTCATCAACTGGATCGCCGAGCTGTCGATCCCCGGCGCGGAACTGCCCGCCACCGACTGGAACCGCAAGGTCGACAAGTCCGTCTTCGCAGACCGCTTTGCCGATTGGCGCTGGGACTGGATCGACATCCCTGCCATCATCGACGGCGCCGAGGCGATCTACGAATTTCCGCTGGTGGACCGCGACCCGTTGCCGCGCTGGACGCGCGGCCGCATCACGCTCTTGGGCGATGCGGCACATCCGATGTATCCCATCGGCTCCAACGGATCCGCCCAGGCAATCCTGGACGCACGCTGCCTGGCTGACTGGCTGGATCAGGCCGAGCGTGGCAAGGCGCGCTCGGCAGAGATCGCGCTTCTGGAGTACGAGGCCGAACGCCTGCCGCGCACCGCCGGCATCGTGCTGCGCAACCGTTTGAACGGCCCCGAGCAGGTGATGCAGATGGCCGAAGAACGCGCGCCGCAAGGCTTCGCGGACATCAATGATGTGATATCGGGCGAAGAACTGGCGGCGGTGTCGCTGCGCTACAAGCAGTTGGCGGGCTTTGACCCCGCCGCGCTGCGCCTTGCCCGCGGAGAAAAACCATGAGCGATCCCGATGCCATCAACGAACCCAAATCGCCCAGGCTGGAACACGTGACCACCGTCGTGGTCGACGTGGGCGCGCCGCAGGAAGTGGGCGATACGCCGCAGGGCCGGCGCCGCGTGATCCCGATCACCGGCGGCACGGTCGAAGGCCCGCGCCTGTCCGGCAAAGTGCTGCCCGGTGGCGCGGACTTCCAGATCATCCGCTCGGCCACGTTCACGGACATTCACGCGCGCTACGTGATCGAGACGCCCGCGGGCGAGCGCGTGTATGTCGAGAACACCGGCATCCGCACGGGCAGTGCCGAGGACATCGCGCGGCTGGCGCGCGGCGAAGCCGTCGATCCGGCGCGCATCTACTTTCGCAGCTATCCCCGCTTTGAGACGTCGTCGCCCGCGCTCGGCTGGATGAACGAAAGCCTGTTCATCGGCACCGGTGCGCGCTATCCCGACCGCGTCGAACTGCGCTTCTATCGCATTTGCTGAACCCGCGGCAGCCGCCGCGGCATTAAAAAAACCAGGAGACAACCATGCAAACGATGTTGCGCCGCCTGCTGGGCGGTTTGATGCTGTGCCTGCCGCTTGCGGCAGCCGCGCAGTTTCCCAATGGGCCGGTGCGCCTGAACGTGGGTTTTCCGCCCGGCACGGGGCCGGACATCGTCGCCCGCACACTGTCCCAGCACCTTGGACCGCTGCTGGGCGAAAGCGTGGTGGTGGAAAACAAGGTCGGCGCGGGCGGACAGATTGCCGCGCAGACGGTCGCGCGCAGTCCGGCCGACGGCCAGACACTGCTGCTGGGCGAAGTCGGCTCCATCAGCATTTCGCCCGCCACCTACCGCAACCTGAACTACGATCCGCCCCGCGATTTCGCGCCGATTTCCGAGGTGGTGCGTGCCGACTTCGTGCTGGTGGTGCCGGCCAGCTCGCCCTACAAGGACCTGGCGGCCTTCGTCGATGCCGCGAAAAAGGCGCCGGACCGCGTGAACTTTGCCACCTTCGGCGCGGGCACGCCGGGCCATTTCGGCGCGGAGCTTTTTGCGCGCGAGGCGGGCTTGAAGATCGAAGCGATCCATTACCGGTCGACGGGCGATGCCGTGTCGGGATTGGTGTCCGGGGGCGTGCAGGCGGCCTTCGTGACGACGGCGCTGGCCGCACCTCAGGTGCAGGGCGGCAAACTGCGCGCGCTGGCCACCACCGGCGCGAAGCGCTCGCCCGCTTTGGCTGACGTGCCGACCTTCGCGGAGGGCGGCCTGCCGGCGGTGAACTTCGGCGCGTGGTTCGCGCTGTTCGCGCCGGCCGGCACGCCAGACGCCGTGCTGACCCGCTTGCAGGCCGACAGCGCCGCCGCGCTGCGCCAGCCGGCCGCCGTGAAGACGCTGGGCGAAGCGGGATTCGTCGTGGTGGGCTCGGACCGGCAGGCGCTGCAGGCCTTGCTGACGGCGGAATCGAAGCGCTGGGCCGACGTGGTGAAGGCGACGGGGTTCCGCGCCGACTGACGGATCGAGGGGATCGGCAATTGTCTATAGTCACGGGTTCTTCAATCTTCGTGCTTCACAGGAGACCCGCTGCATGTCCGATCCCACATCCGATCCCACATACGATCACGTCCTTTCCCATCCGCCCCGTTGCCTGGACGGCGTGCGCACCGCGCCCGTGCCGCTGCTCGTGGAGGATCGGGGCGAGGTCGCTGTCGCGTTCCGCCTGCTGGGCGCGGACGGGGCGCAGACGGGGGAGATCTTCGGGTTTGACCTGCGCGATTACAACGAACACGTCCAGGACTACGAGTTCGTCTCTCCGCTGGCGGTCAAATGGGACGGCGCGCCGGATGGCGTCGTGGTGTTCGACAGCGACATCCACGGCTACCACGGCGAGCTGGATTGCTCGGCCAAGATCCGCGGCGAGGGAGCGGCCCAGGCCTTTGCATGCCCCGCCTGCCAGGGCACGCGGTTCAGCGTCTTCGCGCAGTTCGACTACGACGGCACGGACGAGCTCTGGGACGAAGACCCGGACACGGTACAGAACTTCTTCAGCAACCTGATCGTGGCGGGCCAGTGCGCTTCCTGCAATACGGTGACTCGCGTCCTGGACATGGACCTCTGACGAGACCAAACGACTGAAGGCGGGCCGTCGGGAGGCGGCCACCCGAAGGCGGCCGATTGCTCGCGCAGATCGCACGTTTCGGCCCCTTTGGCATCACCTGTGGAACAGTATGTTCCAGCCAAAGTGCGTTTGAACGGGTATTCGCGTCATGGTCGAGCCGGTAGAATGCCTTCCATCGTCATCTCTATCTACTGGTCGAAAGGTCAAATAATGAGCAACGCATATCTCGAAGCGCTCAAGCAGCGCCGCACGCAGTATTCGCTGGGCCGCAACCTGTCGGCCTCCAAGGAAGAACTGACCACGCTGATCCAGGACGCGATCAAGCACAGCCCGTCCTCCTTCAACTCGCAAAGCTCGCGCGCCGTGATTCTGTTTGGCGCCGAAAGCGACAAGCTCTGGAACCTGGCCACGGAAGAAGTGCGCAAGGTTGCGCCCGCCGAAGGTTTCGACAAGACCGAAGCCAAGCTCAAGAGCTTTGCCGCCGGCGTGGGCACGATCCTGTTCTTCGAAGACCAGGACGTGGTGCGCGGCCTGCAGGAAAAGTTTGCGCTGTACGCCGACAACTTCCCGGTCTGGTCGGAGCAATCGGGCGGCATGGCCCAGTTGTCCGTGTGGACCGCGCTGGCCAACGCCGGCGTCGGCGCCAGCCTGCAGCACTACAACCCGCTGATCGACGCCGCCGTCGCGCGCGAATGGAACGTTCCCGCCTATTGGAAGCTGCGCGCGCAGATGCCGTTTGGCTCGAACGAAGCCGGTTTCGGCGACAAGGCTTTCATGGACGATGCCGAGCGCTTCCGCGTGTTTGGCTGATCGAGCCCGGGGGCGTGCCGCGCACGCCCCACATGACCGCGGTCTTCAGGCCCGCATTGCCCGGCAGGGCAATGCGGGCCTTGTCATTTGATCGAGCCCCCATATCGGCCGCACCGGATGGCGCTATAGTCGACCGATCCCCCACCAGGAAGGAGTCGTCATGCAGACCAACGAGATCCATCGCGGCCGCCTGATCGATCACATTCAGCTTGTTGTGCGCGACCTGCCGGCCAGCCAGCGTTTCTACCAGGCGGTGTTCGATGCGCTCGAGGTGCCAATGGGCGGCACGGCCGACGATTATTTCTGGGCGGACGAGCTCTTCGTCTCATCGGCCGACAGCCAGGCCGCGCTGGGCCAGTTGACGGGACGCCACCATCTTGCGTTTCAGGCGCGCGATCAGGCGATGGTCGACGCGTTTTACAAGGCGGCGCTGGCCCACGGCGGCAAGGACAACGGCGCGCCGGGATTTCGCGAATATCACCCCGGCTACTACGGCGCCTTCGTGCTGGATCCGGACGGCAACAACATCGAAGCCGTGTTCCATGGCGAAGCCCAGCGCAGCGCGCCATCGGTCACCGTGACATTCTGACCGGAGCGTTTCCGTGCAGCTGCGCCATCTCCGGTACTTCGTGAAGATCGTTGAGGCGGGCAGTTTTTCCCGCGCAGCGGCGCTCATCCCGGTGGCGCAGCCCGCGCTTAGCCAGCAGATCGCGGCACTGGAAGAAGAGTTGGGCGTAACGCTGTTGCATCGCAGCGCGCGGGGCGCGCGTCCCACGGCCGCGGGCGCCGCGCTCTACACGGAGGCCGCTTCCATCCTGAGCCGCATGGAGCGCATCCCGCAGATCGTGCGCTCGCTCAGCGGCGACATCCAGGGCGTGGTGCGCATCGGCATGTCGTCCACGCTGGCGTCGTTTCTGGCCGGCGAACTGATGGAAAAATGCCGCACGGCGCTGCCCAAGATCAGCCTGCGCTTCAGCAGCGATGCCAGCGGTCAGCTGGGCGTCCGCATCCGTGACAGTTCGCTGGATCTGGCGCTGGTGTTCGAGGACGAACCGACCACGGGTTTTGCGCGTCAAGCGCTGTTCCGGCAACGGCTTTTCGTGATCAGCCCGCGCAAGCCCGGGCGCCGGCCGTCCGCCATGCGCTTCGAGCAACTGGCCGACATGCCGCTCATCCTGCCCGCGCATCCCAACATGACGCGCAATCTGCTGGACCGGCTGTTTTCCGAGGCCGGCATCACGCCGCAGGTGGTGGCGGAAACCGAGGTTTTTTCCGGCATGCTGTCGGCGGTGCAGGCGGGCATCGGCCACACCATCCTGCCGCTGGGCGACTTCTCGGGCCAGCCGGGCAACGCGATGGTGTCGGCCGTGCTGATCGAACCGCCGGTTTATCTGACGGCGGCGGTCATTGCGTCCAATGACGTGCCGCTGGCGCCGCCCGCCGAAGCGGTGCGCACGCTGCTCAGCGAGTTCGTGATGCAGCACGTGCAGGAAAAAGGTCTGGCAGGCGCGGAGCCTCTGCCTTCCTGACGGGCCGCTAAAAGGCCATATCCGCGGCCGATACCCGCATATCAACATAGTATTTTTTCTGTTGCGCCGGCAGGCGCAATCTTCACTCCCATGCGGCAACCGCAATGTCTGCGACCTGCAGAACTGGAGAGTGATGATGGCAAAGCTGGTTTATCGCGTGGTGTCCGCGTGCGGCGCGCTGGGATATGGATTTCCCCGTGAATCGCTGCAAAAGGCGCTGGAAGGGCGGATCGACGCCGTGATCTCGGATGCGGGATCGATGGACGCCGGCCCCTATTACCTGGGCACGGGAACCGAGTACTTCGAACGCGAGGCCGTGAAGGCGGACTTTCGCCACATGGTCGAGGCGGGCGAACGCATCGAGGGTCCGGTCATCCTGGGAAGCTGCGGCATGGCGGGCGGCAACCGCAACCTGGACTGGATGATCGACGTCGCCAAGGAAGTGTTTGACGAGCTGGGGGTGGCGGACCGAACCGTGGCGGTCATCCGGTCCGAGCTGGACCCGGCCAGCGTGATCCGCGAATTCCGCGCGGGCGCGCTTCGGCCCACGGGCGCCGGGCCGGAGCTGGATGCAGCGGCGCTCGAAGAGAGCACCATCGTGGGTCAGATGGGCGTGCATCCTCTCATCACCGCGCTGGAAAGCGGCGCGAAGTATGTGCTGGCCGGCCGCGCGTGCGACATCGCGCTGTTCGCGTCCGACATGATCCGCCGCGGCATCGACCCGGGTCTGGCGTACCACGTTGGCCACGTGCTGGAATGCGGCGCGCTGGCCTGCGATCCGGGCTCGCCGTCCGATTGCCTGGTCGCCGAAATCTACGACGACGGCACGGCGCTTTTCGTGGCGCCGGACTCGGGACGGCGCTGCACGCCGTATTCGATTGCGGCGCACTCGCTCTACGAGGAAAGCCATCCGCAACTGCAGTTCTATCCCGAAGGCATCCTGGCGATGGAACACACGGAATTCTTCGCGCGCGACGCCCGCACCGCCGGCATCCGCAACAGCCAGTTCGTGCATGCCGGCAAGCCGTGGCCGTGGAGCATCAAGCTGGAGGGCGCGCGGCGGCTGGGCAAGCGCAAGGTGTCGCTGGTTCACCTGGATCCCGCGGACCTGCCGCGTGTGCCTGGCGACGTGCTGGTCTATGGCCGCAATGGCGTCCAGGCCGTACCGCTGCGCGAGGGCGAAAAGGAGCTGGGCCTGATCGTCGAAACGTGCGCGGCGACGCCGCAGGCCGCCGAAACGCTGGCCAGCCTGCTGACCCACTATCTGATCCACTATGGTTACGCGGGCCGCAAGGCCACGGCCGGCAACATCGCCTATCCGCTGTCGCCCAATCTGGTGAGCTTCCGGCGCGAGGACGGGCAGTACGGCGCAGTGGTTCCCAGCGGCACGCGCGATCCGGTATTTCAGGCCAATTACCCGATGATCAAGGACGCGGTCATCACGCTGGTCCAGGCGGAATTTCCGGACGCGCTGCGCGCCGCAACGTGGAAAATCCATGAGGCAGACGCGAGCCATCCGGTCGCGCTGGTGCGCACCATCGACCGGGATCCTCGCGTGCTTGCCGATCGCCATCACGCGGAACTGCAACGTCTGCTTTCGCTGGCCGCCGCGCGCGACGGCTCGCGGCTGGACATGGATGCCGGCGATGCCTACGAATGGACGCTGTACCACCTGCTGCTGAACGAGGACATCATCAAGAACCGCATGTTCCCGATCACGTACTTCCGCGCCAACGGCGCAACGTGGACGGAAAGCGGATCCGGCCGGCCGCGGTATTACGACATCGGCATCACGGAATACACGGGCAACCTGGACGATCGCACGCTGTCCCTGATCGCCGATGCGCCGCCCGAAGGCACGCCCCAGCGCGAACAGCCGCTGCTCGACATGGCCGTGGTGGTCCGCAGCAAGGACGCGGGCATCAACCGGCTGACGTTCGACATCGTGTTTAACTCGGCCGCCGATTACGAGGCCGCATTGCGCTCGAACGTGTTCTGCCCGGCCAACGTGGCTCGGGTGCTGGGCGTGGCGCCCGAGCGCGTGGTCGGCACGTTCTTTGTGGATAGCTGCAACGCCATCAAGCTGACCATCGACCGCCCGAACATTTCGGCTTCGCCGGATGAGCGCGACGTGTTCGGCGCGCAACAGCAGGCCGTCGTCGAGCGTCTGTCGATACCGCATTACGCGGAACGGCTGGCGATGGCGTCGGCGCTGTAGCGCGCGTTGACGACGCCGCCGATCGCGAACGGGAAGGGCGATCGGCGGCTTGCCGTTTTCGGCGCGGGGGCGGTTTCATGCCAGAATTGCGGGCTGTCCAACCGCCATCGAACCCGAGAAGAATCCGATGAAACCTGGAATTCCCGCACTACGGTTGTTGTCCCTGGCTGGCTTGTTCGCATTGTCCGCGCCCGCGTTGGCCATTGATTGCAAGAAGGCCTCCACCGGCGTCGAGAAGCTGATCTGCGCCGATCGCGGCGCGGTGTCCGCCGATGCGGAATTGAATCGCAGCTACAGCGCGCTATTGAAAGCCGCGCCCGATGCCGAGATACGCACCATGCTGGTCGACGGCCAGAAGCGTTGGCTGGCGGCGCGCGACAACGCACTGGAAAGATTGATCGAGTCGCCCGACCTCCTGCCCGACGGCAAAACCCCCGCACAGGCCGCGCGCAGCCTGATGCTTGCGCGCAGCGCCGAGTTCAAGGAAAAGGCCAAGGGATCTGACACCCCGGTCCTGATCGCGCGGGCGCTGGAACAGCGCAAGTTCCGGGCGCAGTTCACGGGCGGTCCGTTTGCCGGTTTCGCGTCCTCGTGCGACGTGCTGCCGCCCGACTACAACAACTACTCCTGCTTTGCGACCCGCCATTACCAGCACAATGACCGCGTCTGCTCGATCGACGAGTACTGGGCTTCCGGCGGCGTCTACACGAAGCGCTACGTGGCCAACGTGGTGAATGGCAAGCCCAAGGTCATCGCGTCGTGCTCGTTCAGCAGCGCCGATGAGGCGTGCGACGACGGCAATGGCAAGACCCGTTGGAACCGATCCCCGGCAAAGCCTGATTTCAGTTATGCCGACACGCCGCTGCCGAAGATCGACGGCGACATCTTCGACACCGACGACTACGAATGGGCGCAGGCTTGCCTGGCGAGCCCGGTGTATCCCGAGGAAAAGTAGCGCTTGCTGGCGGGCGCTGCCGCGCAGGTGTCAGACGAGGAAGGTGTCAGACTGTAATTGCGCGCGCGCCGGCCGTGAGGGCTTGGCCGCGCCCGCAGGATGGACATTTCCCGTGTGCAGCACGCGGCGCGCGGACGTTTCAATCGGGCCGCCCGGGAGCTGATCGGCCGCAAGATTTGGAAACGGACTGCTCCGCGCAGCGGTAATTCCGTCCACGCCACGGACGTAGAATCCCGCTTTTCATCAGGGCCACGCGGCTGACAGGAACCAATCATGAAAAAAACCATCCTTCTTGCATCCGTTTGTGCGGCGCTGCTGTCTGCCTGCGCGCCCACGACCTCTCCCCGCGAAGGATCGTCCGCCATGCCTGATTCCGCCACCACGTCGGCCGCCACGTCCGCCACTACATCCGCTTCCACTCAGGCCAGCCTGAGCGCCTACCACTGGCGCCTGACCGCCGCCACCGATGCCGCGGGCAAGTCCATCGCCGCGCTGCAAAAGGGCGTCGAGCATCAGGTGCGGCTTACCTTCAAGGACGACGGCGTGAACATCCGCGGAGGCTGCAATGCGCAGTTTGGCGGATACACGTACAAGAACGGCGTGCTGACCATCGCGAACCTCGCGTCGACCATGAAGGCATGCGAACAAAGCCTGATGCAGCTCGATGCCGAGATCGGCCAGCGTCTGAAGGGCGATCTGCGCGTGACGCTGTCGGGCGACAAGGCCGAGCCGGCGCTGGACCTCACGACGCAGGACGGCAGCGTGCTGAAGTTCGTGGGCGAACCCACGCCGGAAACGCTGTACGGCAGCGCGGGCCAGATCATGTTCCTGGAAGTGGCGGCCAAGCGCGCCGAATGCAGCCATCCGATGATTCCGCATTACCAGTGCCTGATGGTGCGTGAACGCAAGTTCAACGACGCCGGCATCGCGTTGCCGGCGCCGGACAAGTGGCAACCGTTGTACCAGTCGATCGAGGGGTTTGAGCACCAGGACGGCGTGCGCACCGTGCTGCGGGTCAAGCGCTACGACTGGAAGAACCCGCCCGCCGATGCGCCGTCCAAGGTTTACGTGCTGGACATGGTGGTGGAGCAGGACGCATCGGGCAAACGCAAGTAAGCGAGGGGGGCGTTAGCGCGATCAGCGCGGTTAGCGCCCTTGGGCCCGATCACCAGGTGATGTAGAACATCGCCTTGGCCAGCACCACGATGGCGAGCATGTGGCAGAACACGCTCAGGTGCAGCCGGCCTTGCAGCGCGCCGGTGAGCTTGCGCCGGCGGGCCATCACCAGCGCGGTTGCCACATGAACCAGCACGCTGACCGCCAGCGCGATCTTGATGGAAAGCAGCAGGCCGAACGATGAGGCCAGCGGCGCGGACAGCGCGCCGCGGTGCTGCCAGGCCAGTCCCAACCCCGCCAGATACAGCACCACCACCGACCACGGCACCACCGAACGCACGCGCGGCCCGAGCTGGCTGCCCAGCGCCTTGCGCACGTCGGCCGGCAGGCGCCGGTGCACCGGTTCAAGGAACAGCACCTCGAACGTCACCGTGCCGACAAACAGGAAGGCCGCAAGCAGGTGCAGGATGAGCAGCGCGGGATAGAGGGTCATGACGGCATTCTCCGCCCGCGGATAACGGCGCGAAATGACAAACATCAAGGGCGCAGGCCCGGGTTGAATCCAGCGGTTCATTGACCCCGGTGTCAGACACCCGTTGTGACGCCGCCACACACTCGGACCCAGGTGTCAGACACCCATTGAGACGCCGCCGCAGGCTGACGACCATCTCCGACGGGTGTCTGACACCGTCCCAAGCAAGCAGCCCGACAAAACAGCCGGGAACTCAGCTCACTTACCCGCCGGCTGCAGCGTCAGCGTGTCCGACCGCTGGCTGTCCACCTTTGCCCGGCTGAATGCCATCGGGAAATACTCGCCCGTCGACCAGCCTTTCAGCAGGTCCTGGTAATGCGGGCTGCGCGGATCCGCCGATTGGCCCGGCACGTTCTGCACGCGCGAGTTGTCCCAGTCGGCCACGTCGATCACCTGGCGGTACGACGCGCCGCTGGTCACGCGGTAGTCGCTATTGCGGAACGTCGCGCGGTGCACCGTGTCGTTGTCGCCGCCGACCGGATAGCGCGGCGTGCCCCACGCCTTCGCGGTGTCCGGCGGCAGCAGGCTGGCCAGACTGTGATCGAACTGGATGTGGTGCAGCTTGCCCCACTGCCATTGCTTCGAATCCGGCCCCATCTTCGCGGTGAGCTTCGTGAGGCCATCTGCCAGCGCCTGCAACAGCAGGGCGTCGCGGCCCTGATCCGGACGAGGACCAAAGGCGGCATCGGGCGTGGCCAGCTTTTCCAGGGTCTTGCGGGTGGAAAGCTCGCCGAACGCCGCGCGCCCGTTTGCCGGCACATACAGGTCGGTCACGCGCTTGACGACCTCGGGCAGCCAGAAGGCGTAGACCGTGGCGGCCCGGGAGTCCGTGGCCATGCGATAGTCCCAGTCCTTCAGCAGGCTCAGCGCCGACCCGATGTTTGCGTCCGCCGAATTCAACGATTTGGCGTAGCCGCCCAGCGTGCGGGCAGGAATCGACAGGTTGTCGAACTGCAGGTCCTGAGACTGCTGCACGGTCAGCCCCTTGCCGTCGGCCACGACCTCGCGGATTCGCTGGATGCGGAAGGGTTCGGCCCAGGTGCGCGCCGACATGTCCTTGTACGGATAGTTGGCGGGCAGGTTGTACTCGTTGGCCGTGGCGACATAGCCCTCGGGCGGATTGAAGGCACGGGGCAGGGAGCTGCCGGGCAGCACGCCGCGCCATTCGAAATCGCCATTGCCGGGCACGGGTAGCATGCCGGACCAGTCGTTGCGCGGACGGATGGGCGCGATGCTGCCGCCGAACCAGCCGATGTTGCCGTCTACGTCGGCATACACCATGTTTTCGCTGGGCGTGTAGTGCTTTTCCATGCCGGCCACGAATTCGTTCCAGTTCTGCGCCTGATTCAAGCGCAGGCTGGCCAGATAGGCGGCCGTGCCCGGGAATTCCAGGTAGGCGGCGCGCAGGGCGTAGGCCTTGCGCCGCACCGGGTCTTCATGGATGACGGGTCCGTGACGCGTGAACTTCAGGCTTCGCATGGCGGGCGACGCGCCGCGCACCGGGATGTTCTCGTCGATCTGGCGCATCTTTTCCCAGCGGCCCTGGTAGCGGTATTCGCCGGGATTCGCGGGGTTGGTGTCGTAGACGTACAGGTCTTCCTCGTCGCCGAACGCGAAGATGGTCAGGCCGAACGCGATGCGGTCGTTGTGCCCCATCGAGACGCCGGGCAATGACGGTTCGCCCGCGCCGATCACATTCCAGCCGGGCGCATTCAGGTGCACCATGTAGCGCAGCGACGGCATCGTGATGGAGCGGTGCGGGTCGCCCGCCAGGATGGGCTTGCCGGTGGCGGTGCGTTCGCCGCTCAGCGTCCAGTTGTTGCTTTCGTAGCGCGGCGCCAGCGGATCGAAGGCCGGATCCAGCGACGCGAGCCTGCCCTCGGACAACGCGCTGGCCAGCTTGACGCGTTCATCCGCGGCAAGCGGGCTGCGCGGGAAGTCGCCCGCCTCGAACTTCTGGCCGTCCCGCGCCAGCCGGTAGGTGCTCAGAACGGACTTGTTGATCTGACGCACATCCAGGCCGGCCGGCACCTGCAGCGCCAACGGCGGCTCGAAGGTGCTCAGCCCCTGAACGGTGTTCAGGCCCAATGCGGCGATCTGCTCGGACATCCGCACTTCCTCGCTGACGTTGCGCGTCAGGCCGTAGATGCGGATCAGCGAGGTCTCCGGACTCCAGTAGCCGGGCTCGGTGCCTGTCAGCTTGAATTCCGGCGGAAGCTGGTCGGGATTGGCCTTTACCCAGTTCACGTAGGCGTTGATGCCGTTGGCGAACGCGGTGAGGATGGCCTGGCCTTCGGGGTGGTAGCTGGCGAATTCCGCCTGCATGTCGCCGCGGTACAGGAAAAGGCGCGCGGCGCGGTCCTGCTCGACGAAGCGCGGGCCGAATTGTTCGGCCATCTTGCCTTCGCCCTGGCGGCGCCATAGGTCCAGTTGCCACAGGCGGTCGCGTGCGGCCGAAAATCCCTGGGCAAAGAACAGGTCCGCCTGGTTCTTGGCGTAGATGTGGGATACGCCGTGTCTGTCCCTGACGATCTCCACGGGCTGCGACAGCCCCGCCATGGCAATCGTGTCCTTCTTGCCGCCTGGCGAGGCGCAACCCGCCAGCACTGCGATCAGGCCGCTTGCCAGCAATGCGGCGGCCCTGCGCTTGAACGTACGCATAGACTTCTCCTCCGGTTATTGATCTTTTCTCTGCCGGCGGTACGCAGGACGCTGGAAGCCGCGCCGAACGCAACACCATGCAGCGACTACAACTAAAGCAGAAGCGTGTGGAGAACTGTTTTATTTGATTAGATCTGGCAGGACTTGTAACGCTTCGTTGAACACCGCCCACTGGGGGAAGCGCAGCCGGCTGATAGCCGGTCCGCAAAATGCGCGCGCAGGCATGAAATTTTTGGTCACGACATCGCGAGCCGGCCGGTAAACTCGGGCGCCCCGAATATCGTCGGCGCGCCCCAGTTCCGCCGTCACCGCAACTAGCCATTCATTCATGCCGATCTCCGACCTCGCACGCAGCCTGTCCCGTCCCATCCTTGCCGCCGATGACCTGGAGTCGATGGAGCAATTCTTCCAGCGGCCCGAAGTTGGCGCCTTTTTGACCCATGCCCGCAACCCGGCGCACACCGCCGCGGCCCTCCAGGAATGCGCCGATCTTCTGCCGCAACTGCATCCTTCCCATGCGGCGGCGCTGGCGCTGATGGGCGGTTCGCTGGTGGAAAGCGGCGCCGATCCCGCCATTCTGTTTCCCACGCTGCACGCGCTGCTGCGCGACTGGCTGCAACGCCTGCGCCCGTTCTGCGCGCAGGAAGTCGAAGACGACGATGACGAGGTCGAGGAAGCCGATCGCCAGGCTTGGAGGGATGCGCAGGCCAGGTTGGCGCAGGTGCCGCAGGATGCGTTCTGGGAGGTCGAAGCCTTGCAGGCCGCCGTCGACGTGCTGGTGCTGCCCATGATGACCATGTTGTTGCGCCACCGCGGCAATCACCAGGCTTTCATCGCCGATGAGGCGCTGATGGGTTTGCTGTATGCCATGGCCACGGTCAACGACAGCCTGCCGTTCGACCAGCTGCATTTCCTGTGGCTGGCGTCGCGGGTGAGCTATGAAGACGAACTGGTGGTGGTCCTGCCGGCATCCGGGACCGGATTCGTCGCCGAGGCCCATGCCATCAACAACACCTTCCACGCCTTCACGCTGCTGCAGATCCTGATCGGCGAACACGCGCAGGCGTTGGGCGTGCAACGGGAGATCCCTCCGCGCACGCCGGACATGGACGGCGACACGGCCGACTTCCAGTGGCTGCAGGCCGGCGCCTACGCCGGGGGCGAACTGAAGAACATGCTGAAGTGGGCCTTGGGCGAAGCCGCGCTGCGCGACCATCCGTCCCGGCACGGCAGGCGCGTGCTGATCGCGTTGGAAACGGACGAGGGGACCAAGCGCAACTGGTCGGGATTCAACGGCGTGATACACGAAGCCCAGCAGCCGTCCATGACGTTCAAACGCTATCTGACGCCGGAGGATGTGGCGTCGTATCTGGCGTGAGCTGGCGCAGGTTCAGCTCCGCTCGAACATCTTGTCCACGCTGTCTTGCAGGTCAAAGACGTCCGACGCGGCATACAGGCCAACCGACTCGCGCAGATGGGCGGTGCCGGGCGGGGTTTCCATGCAGGCCTTGATAAGCACGAACTGGCCGGCCGGATCCGGCATGAACTTCATGCCGGCGACTGACATCCGTTCGATCCGCACGCTGCCGTCGTTGTAGCGGCGGCCGCGGGCGGGCTTGTCGCGTAGTTCGTCGATGGCGGGCACATGGTCAAAGACTGCGTCGTAGAACTCAATGACGGCGCTTTGATTGGTTTGCGCGCAATGGTGCACATAGGCGGCGTAGTAATGGCCGTCGAGCCGGTACGACACCACGTCGCCCGCGCGGTAGAACGTCAGGCTGTCGGGCAGGCCGGGGGCGCGCTTGAGCGGCGCGGGCGGCGTGTGCAGGAAGGCGGTCTTGATGGCGGCGGTCTTGCGATGAAAATCGTCGCTCAGGGCCACGGCATCGTTCAGGGCGTCGATGGCGGCATCTGCGCGGTCCGCGATGCCGGCGTCGGCGATGCCGTACTTGTGCAGCAGGATGGCCAGCGCGACGGCGGTCTTGTCGCGATACAGGGGCGAGGCCGCGTCGTCGCCGGCCTGCAGCACGCAATTCCAGCGGCGCAGCAGGGGCGCCAGCACGCTGGCCGACGGGTTGGCCGCGATGCTGGCGTCATGGCGGGCGCGCGCCATGGTGTCCGCCAGCAGGCGCGCAAGGTCTTCATCCAAAGTCTGGACCAGGATGTCGGCGGCGAGTTTCTTCAGCGCCTGGGCGTGGGTGATGGCGGTCATGGTGTCGATGTTGGCCGTGGCGCGCCGCAGGTCTTCGATGTAGCGGGTATCGGTCATGCCAAAAGGCGGGGGCCGGATAAAGAAGAGGCTGGAGGATAAAGGGCCATGGTGTCCGCCCAGTTACCAGATGCAAGCCGATCCGCCGAATGGTTGCGAACACGGCGGCACGCGGCGGGCAAGGTGCCTCGCCGTCGCGCGCCGTCACTGCGTTGCAGATGTCACCACCGGCGCTGCGAGCCGCTCTGCGGCTGCGATGCCGGCTGGCCCATTCCACTGGTCCGGATGGTGGTTTCGTATTTCTTGTAGTCCTCGATATACGTGGGCGAGTTGATGTTCGGGCTTTCCTCGCCGGCCCATTGTTCTTCCAGGCCGGCTTCGCGCCATGCAGCCAGGTCGCGTTCGACGTCAGCCCGGGTGGGCGTGAAGTCCGAGGGGGGCGCCGCGGTGGTCGGCGCCGTGGAGGCGGACTGCGCGCCGGCGGGGCCGGACAGCAGGGCAAAGGCCGCCAGCGCAGCGGGAATAAGGGCGCGGAATGGCAGGACAGGCTTCATGAATGGCTCCTTGTGGTCGCGTGGGGGCGCAGCGTTGGGGCCGGTGTCGTTCGGGCGTGCGCGATGGCGCCGCACGGCCGAGGGCAGCTGCGGGGCCGGATGGGTGGAGTCATGGGCGGGCGGGGCGGGAGGCGCCGGTTTGCGGGCCTGCCGAATAGCGAGCGCAGACGGGATGGTGACCCGACGGGCGCGTGGCGGCCCGGGTCTCATGCCTTCATGCTCATCGTAGGGCCGCATGGGTGCAGGCCACATACTCAAAATTGAGTACGCCGCGCGGCGCGGCCGCTCGTGTTACAGCAATGACGCCAGGCGGACCAGTTCGGATTGGCGGCTGCACTCCATCTTGGTCAGCAACGATGCCACCTGCTTGCGCACCGTCAGGACCGAGGCGTGGCGCAAGGTGGCCACTTCCTCGACGCTGTGGCCGGCCGCCAGCCCGGCCAGCACCGCGGCTTCGGCATGCGTGATGGAGAACACCGATTGCAGCTTGGTGACGTCCGGCATCGCGAAGGCGCTTTTCTTGCGCATGCGCACCAGCAGCATCCGGCCACCGATGAGGCTGAGCGCATGGGGCGCCGTGCTGATGTCCACCCAGAACAGCTCGCCCCAGCCGGAGGCCGTGGCCATCGAACGCATATGGCCGTCGCCCGCCACGGCGGCGCAGTGCGCATCGAACAGCCGCTGCACCTTGGCGTCCGCGTGGCGCAGCCGTCGGCCATGCAGCGTCCAGCCGTTCACGTCGTCCAGAAAACCCACGGCCAGCGGCGACAGTTTGTCGACGATGCAATCCACGCTGATCAGCAGCACCGCTTCGTTGACCTCGGAAAACGCGCTTTCCAGCGACTTCCAGCCGATGGCGCGGTTGCGTTCGCGTTGCGACAACTGATGGCGCAGCACGCGGAAGTACCGCGCGTAATCGCCGGATTGCAGCCGGTCGCTCGCCTTGGCATCCACGGAAGAACGCTGAAAGCCGATCGCGGCGTGCAGCACGGTGTTCGATTCGATGATGAGCGACAGCAGTTGCTCCATGCGATGCCTGACCATGAAGTCCGCGTAGAACTCGGTGCGGTGCAACTGCGCGGGCTCGTACAACCGCGCGGTGTCCAGCCAGGTGCCGGCGGGAGCATTGCGGCCGTCCTGCTCAAGGATGTCGCAGGTGGAGTAATGCTCCTGGTATTCCGAGGTGCACGCGTCGGAGAATCCGATGGCGGACAGCGTCAGCAGTTCGTTCCTGGCGTCGAACACGATGAGCGTTCCGCTGTCGGCCCCGACAAGATCGCGGGCCGTGCCAAGAATGTCGCGCCATGGCGGCTCGGGGTCGGTCAAATGATCGACGGCCTCGACGGCGCGGCGCAATGCGATTCGATGATCGGGCATGGCGTGCCTCCAACGCTGGTTCAAACGTAATCGCTGCTACGTGTCACACATGGTTGTAGGTGGCGCCGGCCGGCAAGGCATGGCGGCGCACCGCTGCTGCGGATCAAAGCGGTGGGCGCGCCGCAAGGAACGTGCGGTGATGGCGGCAAACCCAGGGCCGATTATCGTCGCAAATTTGCGCGCGATGATGATTTCGCCGGGTTTGTCCGCAAGGAAAATTGCGTGTTGATGCGGCGATACCGGGATAATTCAACCGCTGCGGAAGTCCCCGTAAAACTGCCGCGCGGCACGGCTGAGCTTACTGCGCCAGCAGCCGTAGCAGCAGCGCCTTTTTCGGCTCGTCGGCCTTGCGCGCCAGCGCGGCCAACTTCTTGTCGGATCCGTACAGCCGTTCGCGCACATGCGCCCTGTGGTGTTCGGGCAGCTCGGCCAGCGCGTCAGCCAGCAGGGCGAGTGTCTGCGCATCTTCAATCGCGAACCCGGCAGGCGGCTTGAAGCCATCCGTGCAGACGCACAGGCATGCCACGGCGGTGGCAAGAGTGTCCGGCGTCAGCCCATGCTGTTCGAGGAACACGGTGGTGTAGCGATCTTGCACCGACTGGTGTTCGTCGTCCACCAGATCCATGTAGTGGCGCAGCAGCGCAAAGCGGCCGGCGTCGGCCAGGCCCAGCGCGAAGGCCGCGTACGTGCCCGACAGGCAGGCCTTCTCGGCCTCCGAGTCGGTGTACCACTCATAAGGCTGGATGGCGGCGCGCGCGTAATTCTCCAGCGCATCGTGCGCCTCGAGGTGCTGCGCGGCGTTGGCAAAGAAGCGATGCGTGTCGGACTTGGCCAGGCCTTTGATGGGCAGGTAGTGGCGTGCCCGACTTTTCAATTCGATGCGGTAACCGGCGGGAAAGCCCGCGCGCAACGCATTCGCGATGAAATCGAGCGCCTGGATATAGGCTGCCGCCGATTCCTGCCGGATGGTGACGGACACCGTGGCAAGTACGTCGTTGGCGGCGCAGTCCACGTGTTCGTGTGTCAGGCGCGTGCATGCTGGCGCAAGCGCTCCGCTGCCGGTGACCAGCATCGCTGCGGCACGCGCGCTGCCCACGTCGCGCGCCAGCTCCAGAAAGGTCAAGCCAAGCGGCCGCGCATAGCCGGGTTCAAAGCGCAGGATCAGCGTTGCCGCGTAGAGCAGCAGGTCGATGCCGCGGTCGCCGGGATCCAGCGTTGCGCCGGGCTTGAGCGTGTAGGTGTTCTGGCGGAAGGCGTTCTGTGCCACGTCGAAATAGCGCGGCAGATATTGCTCTTCGGACCAGCGCCGTAGCGCATGGATGATGGCGCCGCGCTGCTCCGCCAGCGATTCCTGGCCCGCGTTCAGCGCCAGCACGCGCGCAAAGACGGCGATCAGCCAGGGGTAATCGAACTCGGGAAACAGGCGTTCGTTCAGAAGATGGCTGCACAGCAGGCTGATGTGCAGGCGGCCGGTAGGCTGGCTGCCGTTCAGCACTTCGTGGTCCACGTATTGCGCCACGCGCTCGCGCAGGCCTTGCTGCTTGGCCTCGTCGGTGTGGTCCACCAGTGTCAGGCGCAGCCGGCCTTCGGTGGTCGGGAATTGCGCACGAAAGCGGAAATGGTGGTCCAGGTGCGGTTTGCCGGCAAGCCGGGCGATGCGTTCAAGCACGGCCTCGCGCAGCACGGGCGCCAGCGATTGGTGGATGGCTTCGGGACTGAGCGGGCCGTTGCGGCCTTCGGCGCGCAGGCCGTCCTCGTCGTCGGGCTCCCAGCTGGGCATGACGTCGAACATGATGCGCGAGGGCTCGTACTCCAGCAGGATTTCGCTGTGAATGCCGGCCTGCAGCGGCGTGCGGGCCACGATCGCGTCGATGTCATCGCGCGCTTTCAGCTTGTCGAACCAGCCATGAATGGCGGCAAGCGTTTCATCCTGGATCTGCTGGGCGGTCTTGTGATGCAGGCCAATGGCGCGGGAGTCGTGGGACATCGTGATTCGTGAGGGTTGCAACAGTTGCGCCGAATGCTACACGATGGGGCGCCAGGCCAGCGTCAGTGCCGCGACGCGAAATCGCCGATGGCGGCCGCGGGCGACAGCGCGAATGACGCCTTCATGTCGCGCACTTCCTCGACTGGCGTGCGGCCGAAGAAGCGCTTGAATTCGCGGCTGAACTGCGACGCGCTTTCGTAGCCGACGCGGGCCGAGGCCGACGCGGCCGTCAGCCCGTCGCGGATCATCATGAGCCTGGCGTGATGCAGCCGCGTGGACTTGATGTACTGGATGGGCGAGGTCTGCGTCACCGCCTTGAAATTGACGTGAAACGCCGGGACGCTCATGCCGGCCTCTTGCGCCAGATGCGTGACGTCCAGCGGCTGGGAATAGTCCGTATGGATGCGGCGCAGCGCACGCGCGACGCGGCCGAAGCGTCCCGGGTGCGCCAGCGCGGCGCGCAGCGCGCCGCCTTGCTCGCCGCTCAGGACGCGAAAGCAGATCTCGCGCACCAGCGCCGGGCCGAGGATCTCGGCATCGAGTGGATGGCACAACGCACGCAAGAGGCGCACGGTGGCGTCGGCCAGCTCAACGGACAGCGGGGTCGAAGCGATGCCGAGCGGCGCGTCGCCGTTTTGGGTGTCTGCGCCGGTGCCTGCGGCGGCTTCGGAGCCATCGCCTGAGCGGTTGTCGATCGCCACCACCAGATCGGCCACGGTGGCCAGATCCATCCGTATCGACACCGCGAGCATGGGTTCTTCCTTGCTTGCCTGCGTTTCCGTGGAAAAGGGCAGGGGCACGGACAGCACCAGAAAGTGCTGCGCGTCGTAGACGTAGGTTTCGTCGCCCAGAAAGCCGAGCTTGCGGCCCTGGCAGACGATCACGATGCCGGGCTCGTAAAGCACCGGCGTGCGGCCAAGCGGCCGGTCAGAGCGCATGAAGCGCACGCCGTCCAGCGCGGACAGGCTGTAGCCCTCGTTGGGCGCCAGGCGGTCGATGAGCGCAATCATTTCGCGCGACAGCGGATTGGACGGCAGCGTCATGGGGCATCCGTGGTTCGGTTCCGGTGGGGGACATTCTACCGGCGTCAACCGGGGCGGAACAGGGTGCGCGATAGGAATGGGCAAGGGTGCGATAGACGCAGGTATTCGCGCGCGGCGCCGCAATCCTTAGCATTTCAGTCACGTAAACGACTTGGAGAAACAACCATGACTTCGACTCAGAACCGGCAATCCAAAGTGGTGCTGATCACCGGCGCCAGCAGCGGCATCGGCGAGGCCTCGGCGCGGCTTCTGGCCGCGCAGGGCCACCGTGTGTATGTGGGGGCGCGCCGCACGGACCGGCTGGAAACACTGGTGCAAGAGATTCGGGCAAACGGCGGCACGGCAGCGTTTCGCGCGCTGGACGTCACTTCGGCCGAGGACATGCGGGACTTCGTACGCGGCGCCGAGGCGGCCTACGGGCAGGTGGACGTGATCGTCAACAACGCGGGCGTGATGCCGCTGTCGCCGCTGAATTCGCTGAAGGTGGACGAGTGGGATCGGATGATCGACGTGAACATCCGCGGCGTGCTGCACGGCATCGCCGCCGTGTTGCCGGGCATGGAGCGCCAGGGACACGGACAGGTGATCAACGTGTCTTCCATCGGCGGACTCGCCGTGTCGCCGACGGCGGCGGTGTACTGCGCGACCAAGTTCGCGGTCCGTGCGATCTCGGATGGCTTGCGCCAGGAGACCGACAAGATTCGCGTGACCGTGTTGTGCCCCGGCGTCGTCGAATCGGAACTGGCCGACACCATCACCGACGACACCGCGCGCGTGGCGATGCAGTCGTTCCGCCGCGTGGCCCTGCACCCGGACGCCATTGCCCGCGCCATTGCCTACGCCATCGAACAGCCTGACGACGTGGACGTCAGCGAAGTGGTGGTGCGCCCGACGGCCAGTCCGTATTGAACGATCAATCCAAAGGAATCACTCATGACTGCGACAACTTCTAAAGACCAACCCTTTTCCGGCCAGACCGCCATTGTGACCGGCGCCGCCAGCGGCATCGGCCTGGCCACCACGGAACTCCTGCACGCGCAGGGCGCCCGCGTCGTGGCGGTGGACCGGGATGACGCTGTGTGCGCGCTGGCGCGGCCCGGCGTCGAGCCCCTGGTGGCCGACATCTCGCGGGAAGACAGCGCCGAGCTTGCAGTCAAGACCGCGATGGACCGCTTCGGCAGGCTGGACATCCTGGTGAACAACGCGGGCGTCATCATCAACAAGCCGGTGATCGACATGACGCTGGACGACTGGAACGGCATCCTTGCCGTAAACGCCACCGGCGCCTTCCTGTTTTCGCGCGAAGCGATGCGCGTCATGGCGCCGGCGGGCCGCGGCGCGATCGTCAACATCGGTTCGTATGCGTGCTACCAGGCCTTTCCGACCATTGCGGCCTATGCCGCGTCGAAGGGCGCGCTGGCGCAGTTGACCCGCGCCCTGTCGCTGGAGGCCATCGAGCACGGCATCCGCGTGAACGCCGTGGGATCGGGCGACGTGGTCACCAACATCACCAACCACATCCATGCGGACGGTCCCGGCTTCCTGGCCGAGCATGGCAAGAACGCGCCGATCCGGCGGGCGGCCGAACCGCGCGAGATTGCGGAGGTCATTGCGTTTCTGGCGTCGGAGAAAGCCAGCTACATCGTGGGCGCGGTGGTGATGGCCGACGGCGGCATGAGCGTGGCGCTGCGCTAGGCGCGGCACCAGTTCGGTCAGCGTGGCGGAAAGATCGCCGCGCGCCACAGGTCCAGGAAGTGGCGCTTTTTCAGCGGGTCCAGGTACACCAGCAGGCCGACGCCCAATGCCACGGGTCGCACGCCGGCCGCTGGCACGACCGATGCGCTGACCGGCCGCATGCCGGACTCGCGCGCCAGCGCATCCTGCCCCCGCGCCGACAGCAGATAGTCCAGGAACAGCGCGCCCAGGTCGCCGCGCGGCGCCTGTTTCGGAATGATGGCCGAGCGCGACAGCATCAGCGTGTAGTCCTGCGGGTAGATGATGGCGAGCGGCGCGCCGTTGTCGATGCGGTGCCGGGTATAGGACTCCAGCAGGTTGTAGGCCAGCGTCACGTCGCCGCTTTCCAGCTTGTCCAGCGCGTGTTCGGTGGACTCGTGGATGGACACGCCGTTGCGGCCGAAGGCGCCAAGCAGCGCGCCCGCCATGCTGTCCAGCCGCGTGTCCTGCGTGGCCGCCAGATAGCCGATGCCGCTGCCCTGCACGTCGTAGGTGGAGATGCGGCCGGCGAGGGGCTGGTCGGGCGCCTGCAGCAGCGACAGCAGTTCGCGGCGGGTGTGCGGCACGCGCGCGGCATCGAGCTTGTGCGTGTTGTAGACCATCACGATGGGGTCGGTGCCGATGCTGAAGACCTCATCGCGCCAGTTCGCCCAGCCGGGCAGTGCGCGCGTCTGCGGCGATATGTGCACGCGCGCATAGCCGTCGTTGACCAGTTTGGTCTGCAGGTCCATGGCGCTGCTGATGACGATGTCGGGGCCCGACGGAACGCCAGGTGCCTTCGCGGCGCGGGTCACGGTGTCGCTATAGAGTTCCTGCGTCGACAGCTCGGTGTATTCCAGCCGCACGGACGGATTGAGCCTGCTGAAGTCCTCCAGCACGCCGCGAAACACCTGCACGCTGTTGGACGCGTGCACGATCAGCACGTTGCTGCTGTCGGCGGGACCCAGCGTGAGGCCGCTGCTGCTCACTTCGGCAGCGTGGCTGACCGGTGCCAGCGTCAGCGCGGCGATCACGGTCAGGCCGCGCAGAAAGGACAGGGCGTCACGCATGATCGGCACGGGTGGGCAAGGGAGTGGCGGGCAGGGTGATGACGGCATCCAGGCCGCCGCCCACGCGGTTGCTCAGGCTGAGCGTGCCGCCGTGAATGTCGACGACGCGCTTGATGATGGACAGGCCCAGCCCGGCGCCGGGCGAGCGGGGATCGGGGCCGCGCGCAAACCGTTCGAAGGCCGTGTTGGCCAGCGCCGGCGGAATTCCCGGCCCCTGGTCGGACACCGTGACACGCCAGCCGCCGTCGTGCGGATCCAGCCGCACGTCGATGTGGCCGTCGTCGTTGGCGCCGTGGCGCAAGGCGTTGTCGATGAGGTTCTTGAAGGCTTCGCGCAGCATCAGGTTGTCGCCCAGCACGCGCGGCGGCTTGCTGCTGTTGGCGGATGGCAGATGCAGGCGGACATCAGGCTGCGGGTCGGCCTGCGGGACGGTGTCGTACACGGCCTGGCTCAGCAGTTCGGCCACGTCGACGGGCTGGAACTGCCGGACATTGCTTCGGTGGATGACGCTGGCGTCGCTAAGAAGCTGATTGACCAGCCGCGACAGCTTTTCGGCATTGCGCAGCACGGCCAGAAGGCTGCGCCGCTGCTCGGCCGGATCGTCCTCGTCCAGCGCGACTTCCATCTGCGCATGCAGCGCGGCCAGCGGGGTGCGCAACTGGTGCGCGGCCTCGGCGATGAACAGGCGCAGCGTGTCCAGGTTTTCCGATAGCCGGCCCATGAAGCCGTCCAGCGAGTGAACCAGCATGTCCAGTTCCTCGGGCACCGGCGCGGCGATGGGATGCAGGTCCGACGCGGTGCGGCCAGCCAGCTCGCGCTCGACCCGCTGGATGGGCGACAGCGACCGCTGCAATCCCCAATAGGCCAGCGCCAGCGCTGCCGCCGTAAAGCCGATGAGCGCCAGCGTGCCTTGCCACAGGATGCGCTCGGCCAGCGCGTTGCGCGCCTCGCGTGTCTGGGCGACCTGGATGATCGCGGTTTCGGTCTCTTGCGGGCCCGCCACCTTGCGTTCCATCCACGCGATGCGCACCGGTTCGCCCTGGTACTCGGCGGCGTAGAGTTGCGGCGTGCTGGCGTCGGCATTGCCGCGCGCGGGTGGCGCGGGCAGGTCGCCGTATCCGGAGATCAGCGCGCCGCGCGCCGAGGCCACCCGGTAGAACACACGGTCGCGCGGCGCCTGTTCCAGCAGTGCAAGCGCCGCATAGGGCATGTCCATCTGCCACTCGCCCTGCACGAGCTGCAGGCTGTCGGCCATGGACAGCACGGAAGCGCGCAGCAGTTGGTCGTAAGTGGTGTCGGCGGTCTGGTGCGCATAGCCGCGCACCAGCAGGTAGATCGCGCCCAGCCCGACTGCGAACAGCGCGCCGAGCACGGTCAGCAGCCGGCGGCGCACGGAAATACGGCGGGGCTGCTCGGAACGCGGCCGGTTCATGGCGCTGCGAGCCGCTACGGATGCGGCGGGGCCGCGGGCTCGCCGTCCGCGCCTTCCGCTGCCGTCAGCAGGTAGCCGGTGCCGCGCTGCGTCTCGATGCGAAGGGGCGAGCCTTCCAGCTTGCGGCGTAGCCGGGCGATGTAGACCTCGATGGCGTTGGGCGCGGCGTCGTCGTCAAACGCAAACAGCTTGTTCGCGATTTCCGACTTGCTGACGGCGCGGTTCATGCCGGCCAGCAGGATCTCCAGCAGGCTGAACTCGCGCTTGGGCAGGTCGATGCGCCGGCCGGCCAGCGTCACCTGCCGCGCCGCACTGTCGATGACCAGTTCACCAAAGCGCAGGGTGCCCGTGGCCTGCGGGCTGGGCCGGCGCAGCAGCGCGCGGCACCGGGCTTCCAGCTCGCGGAAATCGAAGGGCTTGGCCAGATAGTCGTCGGCGCCGGTATCCAGCGCGTGCACGCGGTCCTCGATGTCGATGCGCGCGGTCAGCGCCAGGACGGGCGTCTTGCTGCCGCGGTCGCGCAGCCGGTGCAGGATGTCGAACCCCGACATACGGGGCAGGCCGATGTCCAGGATGACGAGATCGAAGGTCTCGTATTGCAGGACACCATCGGCGTTCAGGCCATCGTTCTGGCTGTCGACCGCGTGGCCGAGACGACGCAGCCGGCGCACGAGTGCGTCGGACAAATCCTCATCGTCTTCGATTACCAGGATGCGCATAGCGCCGATTGTCGCATGAGGGGGAGCCCCCACGCCGCGCGCGCTTCGCACGCTAGCTGCCCCCGAGGGGGCGCTTTTCCCTTGGGGCGGCCCGGCGGGAAAAGGAGTTCCCAAGCGACGAATGTGTCTCCGCGGCCAACAAAAACGACAGGTTCCAGACAGCTTTTCTTCCTAGTCTTGCGCTCCTGCTTCCCCAGCCGGAGGCGGGCACACATAACAACGACTAGCTGGAGATAACCCTCATGCTTCTGACCCTGCTTGGCTTCGGCATGGTGATCACGTTCATGACGCTGATCATGACCAAGCGCCTGTCGCCGCTTGTCGCCCTCATCCTTGTCCCCATTATTTTTGCGCTGCTCGGCGGGTTTGGCGCGGGCATCGACAAGATGATGCTGGACGGCATCCGCAAGATCGCGCCGACCGGCGTGATGCTGATGTTCGCCATCCTGTACTTCGGCGTGATGATCGATGCGGGCCTGTTCGACCCCATCGTCGGCCGCATCCTGCGCGCGGTGAAGGGCGATCCGCTGAAGATCGTGGTGGGCACGACGGTGCTGGCGCTGGTGATCTCGCTGGACGGCGACGGCTCCACCACCTACATGATCGTCGTGGCGTCGATGCTGCCGCTGTACCGTCGCCTGAAGATGAATGCGCTGTCCATGACCTGCCTGGCGATGCTGGCGAGCGGCGTTATGAACCTGACGCCGTGGGGCGGACCGACGGCGCGCGCGGCCAGCGCCCTGCACGTGGACGCGGGCGACATCTTTGTGCCGCTGGTGCCGGTGATGGGCGTGTCCATCGTTGCGATCCTTATCCTGGCGTTCTTCCTGGGCCTGCGCGAGCGCCGCCGCCTGGGCGTGCTGGCGCTGCCGGAAGGCGCGTCGCTGCATGCCGGCTACGACGAGGACGGTCCGAAGAATCTGCCCGAGATCGAGGTCGACCACGACCTGCGCCGTCCCAAGCTGCTGTGGGTGAATGCGGGCCTGACGTTGGCGCTGATGGTGAGCCTGGTGCTGGGCGTGCTGCCGCTGCCCGTGCTGTTCATGATCGCGTTCGCGATTGCGCTGATCATCAACTACCCGAATCTGGCCGAGCAGCGCCGCCGCGTGGCGCAGCATGCGGGCAACGTGCTGTCGGTGGTGTCGCTGATCTTCGCGGCGGGCATCTTCACCGGCATCCTGTCGGGCACCGGCATGGTCGAAGCCATGTCGCGCAGTCTGCTCGCCGTCATTCCCGACGCGCTGGGACCGTATCTGGCGGGTATCACCGCGCTGGTCAGCCTGCCGTTCACGTTCTTCATGTCGAACGACGCCTTCTACTTCGGCGTGCTGCCCATCCTGAGCGAAGCCGCGCAAGGTTACGGGATCACGCCCGTCGAGATGGCGCGCGCCTCGCTGATCGGCCAGCCCGTCCACCTGCTCAGCCCGCTTGTGCCGTCCACCTACCTGCTCGTCGGCCTGGCCGGCGTGGAGTTCGGCGACCACCAGCGCTATGCGCTCAAGTGGGCCACGATGGTCTGCATGGTGATGCTGGTCGCCGCCCTGGCGTTCGGCCTGTTCCCCCTGGTCGGCGCGGCCGCCTGATTCCCCGCGGCGCCTGCCGCACGACTTTGAAAGGAAGAACCATGGCTTTGCGCATCGCCTACGTCACCAGCGGCATGGGCCATACCGGCACCGCGATCTGCCAGGCGCTGCATCGCGCCGGCCATCGCGTAGTCGCCGGCTGCGGTCCGCGCTCGTCCCGCAAGGACCACTGGCTGAAGGAACAGAAGTCGCTCGGCTACGACTTCATCGCCTCGGAAGGCGACGCCACGGACTGGTCGTCGACCGAGGCCGCCTTCGCCAAGGTCCGGCGCGAGGTCGGCGAGATCGACGTGCTGGTCAACAATGCGGGCTCCATGCTGGACATGCGCTTTCGGCAGATGAGTCACGCCGACTGGTCGGCCGTCCTGCGCAGCAACCTGGATACGCTCTTCAACAGCACCAAGCAGGTCGTCGACAGCATGGCGGACCGGGGCTGGGGGCGGATCATCAACATCGGGTCGGTCGCGGCCGAGAAAGGCCAGATCGGCCAGATCAACTTCGCGACCGCCAAGGGCGCGGTCATCGGCTTCACGCGCTCGCTTGCGCAGGAAGTCGCGGCGCGCGGCGTGACGGTGAACCTGGTGTCGCCGGGCTTCATCGCCGACGATACCGTCCGCGCCTTCCCGCCCGCGCTGCTGGACCGCATCGTCGAAAGCGTGCCGGTCGGCAGGCTGGGCACCGCGCAGGACCTGGCCGGGCTGTGCGTGTGGCTGGCGTCTGACGAGGCCGCGTTTGTCACCGGCGCCAACTACGCCATCAACGGCGGCGTGTACATGAGCTGATGCAGGGGCGTCAGACGGCGCGGCTTTTCAGGAAGTCGGCGATGGAGGTCGCGGTGCGCTTGCTGTCGGCCAGCCATTCCACGCGCCATTCGGTGATGCGCTCGTCGGTGTAGTGTTCAAAGACGCCTGGCGTGGGCTCGTTGATGGACTCCAACTGTCGCACCAATACCAGCGGTTGTTCCGCACCCGGCGTGTCTTGCGAAAAGGCCGCGGCGTCTTCAAAGGTGTCAAAGGCGTAGTAGTAATCGTCGCCGTCGTGCAGGTCCTCACCGCCCGCATGCGGGTGCACCCACACGCGATATTCCAGGACGTCGTCGTAGAAATAGCCGCCGCCCGACTTGGTCATGGCGGGGTATTCGCCCACCTGATCGGGATCGATGGCGACGGGGTGAGCGGATGAAATGCCGGGTGTCATGATGCTGCGGGCTCCGATTGATCTGCCTGGGGCAGGTAAGCAGGGCCGACACCTTATCGCAGTTTCGACCGCTGCGCCGTTGTCAGCGAAACACCGACCAGGCCAGCGTCGCCGAAAACACGCCCAGCACGATTGAGGCGCCGCGCTGCATCTTTGCCGGATCGATCCACTTCATCCGTTCACCGCCCAGCGTCGCGCCGAACAGCACCCAGGCCAGACCAATGGGCACCAGCAACACTGCAAAGACGCCCATCGCCGTCAGATACGCCGGGACGCTCTGGAAGGCCAGGGCGGGAAAGATGGCGCTGGCGAACAGGATGCCCTTCGGGTTGAGCAGCGTGGCGACGAACAGCGTGCGCATGCCGATCAGCTGCTGGGCCGCCGAGGGCACGGCGGTGGCAGCGCGCCACATGCGCCACGCGAGCCAGGCGATATACAGGCTGCTGGACGCCCGCACCACGGCCGGCAACCACGGCACCACCTGCGCGGCTTCGCCCAGGAATCGGCCCCACACCGTGATCGACACCAGATAGCCCGCCAGTTCGGCCAGGGTCAGGCGCGCGGACTTGCGAAAGCCTTGGCGCAGGCCGGCGGCGGCCAGCAGCGTATTGGTCGGACCCGGCATGGCCAGGATGACTGCGACGCCTGCGACAAACAGACTGGCGGTCGTGACGGTGAACATGGTGCATGGGATCGATGGCGGGAAGGGCCGTCTTGTAGCACGGCCCCGTTACCGCATGCAATCGCAGCCCTGCGTCAGGGCGCGGCCAAAGGCGGCCGGTCAGGTGCACTGCCAAAGATGCCCGCTGACGCGGCAGGCCGCGCACCAGAAGCTGTAGTTGCAGCCGCCGCTACCCCACAGCCATTCGCCGCCGTCTTCTTGCGGCAGGCCCGAGTCCAGCTGCATGGCCAGGGGCATGTCCTCGCCGCAATCGGGACACGCCGGATAGGTGGCGGATTGCACCCAGCTCGGTGCGCCGCCGACCCGGCTGAGGTTCTGGCGGCCATTGGATTCGCCCCAGTCCTGCCAATGCCAGCGCGCCGGCGCCTTGAACAGCGTCACGTCGGCCGCCAGTAGCGGAGTCGCGACGAAGTCCGGCGACAAAGGGGCATCGCGCTCCTGGCTGGGATGCGTCCGCGGCACGCCGTCCTCGCCGTGGCAAAAGAAGAGGGCGCCGTCGGTTTCCCAACCCTGGCACGACAGGCAGGTGGCGAATTCAATCGCGCTATTGCCATCGATGCCGGCCGCGGCGGGATCTTGAATGGCGAGCAGCCGGTGCAGGGGGCCGTGGCACAGGCCGCATTGGCTCGCCAACGTGCCGCCCATGCGCGCCTGCAAGCCGCCCGTTGATTCGGCGTTCCAGGTCGGGTGCGCGCGATGCACCTCGCGCCGCCACGCCGGTTGTTGCGCCAGCATCGATTTTCGTTGCGCGGCGTTAAAGCCGATGTGCAGCGGCTGTTCGCCGTGCAGGGCGCGCAGGCCGCCTTCGTGTTCCGTATAGCCCGCCTGCTGCAACCACGCTGCGGCATCGGAGTGGCCGGCCTCGGGGAACAGGCGGCGCCAGGCCGCGTACACCGCCTGCGGTCGGCGCGAACGCAGCAATGCGACGGCGCGCGCGCGGCCTGGACTGCCTTCGGACAGGTCGTCGTCCAGCCGGTGCAGCCAGTCGTACAGCGTGGCGTCGTCAAGGGCGCGCCATGCGTGGTCGGCCGCGTATTCCGGACCGCCGTCGTCGTCTTGCACGGCGGTGAGCAGCCGCTCCCATTCCGGGGCAAAGGCTTCGGGATGCTGCACCGCTGCGGAGTCCAGGATCCCCCGCGCCAGTTCGGAATCCGCGCCGCGCCGCCAGACGTCGCGAACCGTGGCTACGTAGGCCTCGTCGTCCATCAGGTCCAGCGCAGCGTCGATGAAGGTGGCGTGGTTCGGCGGCCTGTGGAGCGCCTGCAGAACCAGATCGGCCAGCGCCGCCGGCGCATCCCGCCGCAATTGCAGCGTCTGCGCCATGGGGTCGTTGTTCTTCCAGCCCAGGCGTTCGTAAGCGTCAAGGATCTCGGTGGCGGTTTTCATCGGCCCGTCCAGAATTGATCGAGCCGGGAGGATATCCGATGGCGTCGCTTGCCGCGGACCGGTGACGTGGGCGGGGGACGGTCCGCGCCGGGGCCGCGCTAGCGTGCCAGCTTCGTCGATACGTCCGTATGCGTGCCACGGTCCAGATCCGCGCCAAGCGACCTGTCCCATGCAGGCAGCGTCTGCAGTTCCTCGCTGACTTCACCCGCTTCGATGCGACGCGCAATGTCGTCCAGCAATTGCGTGCGCGTGGCGAATCCCCGGCCCTGCAGGTCTCGTGCAAACAGCCGGTAACGCAGATTGGGTTCAGCGCCCTTCATCACGCCCAGATTCAGGATCTGGCCTTGCTCGTTGCGCAGCAGCAGATGGCCGGGGCGGGCATAGATACGGTAAATGCGCCAAGGCGACGAAATCGCGGTGTGACGGGGATGTGTGACGCACCCGGGGTCGCTACTACCGCCGGACGGCAGTGGCGTCGAAGGAAGGCGTTTGATGCACGCGTTGGCGAATCGGGCAATGGATCTTCTGATGGCGCTCACGCAGCGCCTGCCGTCATCGCGGAAAAATCAATCGGGCAGGGGACTGGCGGCAGGGGCTGGCGCTGAATGACCACGGGTTGTTCCTCATATGGCGATACGGCGAGGCGACGCGCGTTCAAGCACCACGCGCCCAGCATACGCGCTTTAGGCGGCCGGCTTACGCGCTGAGGTGATTTGGTTACGCATTAAGCACAAAGCGCGTTGACTTCCCCCCGCAGGCCGCCCATAGTGGTCTAGAAGCTTTTCGAGCATCGTGATTTTCGTCCGGTCTTGCACCCTCCGAGGGGCGCCTAATTGTTCGCGATCCTTTCCTTGACTGGCCTCATTTCGCGGGCCCGCCCGCATTTAAAGGAAAGCGTCATGGAAACCGGAATTGTGAAGTGGTTCAACGATGCCAAGGGGTTTGGCTTCATCATGCCCGAGGACGGTGGCAAGGACATCTTTGCGCACTTTTCGGAGATCGTCAGCGACGGCCATAAAGTGCTTCTTGAAAATCAGCGTGTCAGCTATGTGACCGCGCAAGGCGCCAAGGGCCCTCACGCGACGCAGATTCGCGCATTGTGATCGGCGGCCGCACGGCCTATCGGTCAGATACTGGAGGTCCCATGTTTCATAACAATATGGTTTACAAGGGCTACCGGCTTACCGCGAGTGTGTCCCGGGTTGCAATCGGGAACGCGCGCCGACCGGCTTTTACCGCAACGGTCGCCGTGGAATTGGCGGGCGATCAGGACCGGCTCGGCGAGCCGCATGCCGTGCCGCTGTTCGACTCCGGCGGGTGTGTTGCCACGCCCGGCATGGCAGTCGACGCCGCGATCACGCATGGCCGTTTGATGGTGGATGCGCATTCCCGGGCAGTGTGACGGCGCTGTGCGAGCCGCGGGGTAGCGCGAATCGCTGCCCATGCACGGTGCAAAAACCAGACAGGGCCGTCCTCGTTACGGGGGCGGCCCATTTTCATGTTGGGCAGCGCGGGTTCAGTGTGGCGATGGCGGGTAAAGACGTCTGAAAGGGCTTTCCGATCAGCACGCCCGCTGCCGTACAACATTACGGTAAGCCGCCTCAGGCCTTCAAGCCCAAGCGCCGCGCCAGCTTGTGCAGGTTGCTCGGATCCACATCCAGCGCTCGCGCAGCCACCGCCCAATTGCCCTGGTTGGCGTCAAGCGCCCGCCGGATGACCTGACGCTGGCAGGCGTCGACCGCGTCGCGCAGCGACTGCACCGGCACGCTTGCATCGGGGACGTCGGCGGCATCGTCTTCCAGCGACGCCGGCATATCGCCGTCGGACAGGTCCAGCAGCTTGGCGCCCAGCGTGACGATCTCGTTGCGGGTGGCGCCGTGGCTGACCGCCTTGATGGCCGCGCGGCTGAGGACGTGTTCCAGTTCGCGCACGTTGCCCGGCCAGCGATAGCGCCGCATCATTTCCTCGGCCTCGGGTGATAGCCGCAGGCTGCGCAGGCCGAGCCGCGCACGGTTCAGTTCCAGGTAGCGGCCGGCCAGCAGCAGGATGTCGTTGCCGCGGTCGCGCAGGGGCGGGATGGGAATCGGGTAGACCGATAGCCGGTGATAGAGGTCGGCGCGGAAGTCGCCCGCACGCACCAGATCGCGCAGGCTGCGGTTGGTGGCCGCCACGATGCGCACGTCCACCGTGCGCGGGCGGTCGTCGCCCAGCCGCTGGATCTCGCCGTTCTGCAAAGTGCGCAGCAGCTTGGCCTGCACCAGCAGCGGCAGTTCGCCGACTTCGTCCAGGAACAGGGTGCCGCCATTGGCGGCTTCGAAGCGGCCGGGGCGGTCGGCAACGGCGCCGGAGAACGCGCCCTTCGCGTGGCCGAACAACTCGCTTTCAGCCAGCGATTCGGGCAGCGCGGCACAGTTCACGTGCACCAGCGGCCGGTCGCGGCGGCGCGACAACCCGTGCACGCGATGCGCGAACAGCTCCTTGCCCACGCCGGTCTCGCCCAGCAGCAGGATGGGCAGCTCCGAATCGGCCACGACGTCGATCTCGTGCAGCAGCCGGGCGATGGAGTCGCTCTGGCCCAGGATCTCGCTGCTGGCGGGGGCGGCGCTGTCCGCCGGCGCCTGCCCGCGCGCCACACGCAGGGCGCGAATCTCGGCCTCCAGGCGAGTGGTGCGCAGCGCGGCTTCGAGCAGCACGATGTAGTCGCGCAGGTCGGCTTGCGCCTCCATGTCGAACGTGCCGACCTCCAGCGCGTCCAGCGTCAGCACGCCCCAGGTCTTGCCCTCGATGTGCAGGCTGGTGCCCATGCAGTCGTGCACCGGCAGCGGTTCGCCCGCCATGCCATTGATGAGTCCGTCGTAGGGATCGGGCAGGGTGCTGTCGTGATGAAAGCAGGTGACGCCGCGCCGGCCCAGGATGGCCGCCAGCCGCGGGTGCTGCTGCACGGCGAAGCGGCGGCCCAGCGCATCCTGGGTCAGACCGTCTACCGCGATGGGGCGAAGGTGGTCTTCTTCAAGCTGCAAGAGCGCGACAGCGCCGCAGCGGAAATGGGTGCGAAGACTGGAGACCAGGCGCTGAAGACGGATGGCGGGCGGCAGGTCGGCGACCAGGTCCGCAAGCAGGAGATTTTGCATGGGTGAATTCTACCGTTGCAAGGTGAATAGAACCCTCCTGTTAAATGGTGATATTTACCCGTTAAATCGCATGTGGTTGATATATCGCAAGTTTTTCCTGGCACGGTTTTCGCAAGTAGGGAAGCACCGTCATGATCAATGGAGAGACGCGATGAGCATGGTTGAGCAATCCCTGGGCCAGTTGGCCCGCAGCATTCCCGGCGCCACGCAGGTGTTTCACGAGTTCGAACTGGACTTCTGCTGTGGCGGCAAAAAGAGCCTGGCCGAGGCGGCCGCCCAGCGTTCGCTGGACCCCGCCCAGATCGAGGCCCGCCTGGTGGCCCTGGCGCAGAATCCCTCGCAGGAAATTGACTGGGGGCTGGCGTCCCCGGCCGAACTGGTCGAGCACATCCTGGCGCGCTATCACGAGGTGCACCGCCAGCAGTTTCCAGAACTCATCCGCCTGGCGCTGAAGGTCGAACAGGTGCATGCCGACAGCCCGGACTGCCCGACGGGCCTGGCCGACCACCTGCGCACCATGCAGCAGGAACTGGAAAGCCACATGCAGAAAGAAGAACAGGTGCTGTTCCCCATGCTGGCCCGCGGTCACGGCGCCATGGCGACCATGCCGATCATGGTGATGCGCATGGAACACGACGACCACGGCGTCGCGCTCGAACGCCTGATGGCCCTGACCAACAACGTGACGCTGCCGCGCGCCGCCTGCAATACCTGGCGCGCGCTATACCTGGGCATTCGCCAGTTCAAGGAAGACCTGATGGCGCACATCCACCTGGAGAACAACATCCTCTTTGAAAACGCAGGCGCGCGCGCCTCGGCCTGACGGGCACGCGCGGCAAGGAAGGGCGGGGCCTGCCGGCCCCGCGGCATCAGCAGGGAAGAGGTCCGTATGAATATCGACAAATTCAAGCAGCAGCACGTGGATATCCTGGAAGGCATCGCGTCGTTGCGCAAGCTGGCCCTGGCGGGCGTGGCGCGCAACGCCGCCGAGATCGCCCGGGGCATCGTGGCCATGAGCGCCACAATCAAGCTGCATCTGGCGGTCGAAGACCGCGCGCTGTACCCGGCCGTGGCGCGCAGCGCCGACGCCGAACTGGCGCGCAAGGGGCGGGAGTTCCAGGAAGAGATGGACGCTATCGCCGCCGCCTACGAAGGCTTTGCCAAGCGCTGGAACAACGCCCGCAGCCTTGAGCTGGACGAGCGCGGTTTCCGGAACGACGCCAATACCGTGCTGCGCCGCGTCCACGAACGCATGCAGCGCGAAAACCACGATCTTTATCCGCGCATCGAAGCCATGTAGCGCGGGGCGGCCTTAGCGGTCTTCGGGCGCAATGCCCGCAAGCGCGCGCCGCAAGGCCGCATGCGCGTCCCGGTCCACCGGCCGATGCTTGCGTTCGGCGCTGGCGGGATACTTGCCCAGGAAGTTGCCGCCCTTGCGGTCCATGGCCGGGCGCACCGGCCGGGGCGCGAAGCCGCCGCCGCAGTTCGGGCAGACGTTGCCCAGCACGTCTTCCACGCAATCGGCGCAGAAGGTGCACTCAAAGCTGCATATCCGGGCCAGCGGGGACGCCGGCGGCAGGGCGGTGTCGCAGTGTTCGCAGGTGGGGCGCAAGGCAAGCATGGAAGGCTCCAACATCGGGAAGAGACCGGTGCGTCAGCGTACCCGTTTCGCCGCCTGCCGCGCCAGCCCCGAACCGGACACAAAAGGAATGAAAAGCGCCATCTCCGTTGCAGGTAACCGGCGTCCGCCGCCTGTACACTCGGAACACCTTACAGGGCGACAGGGGTACTTGATGGCCGGAAGCAGTTTCTTCGCGTTGTTCGACGATATCGCCACCATCCTGGATGACGTTTCCGTCATGACGAAGGTGGCGGCCAAGAAGACGGCGGGCGTGCTGGGCGACGACCTGGCGCTTAATGCCCAGCAGGTCAGCGGTGTGCCGGTCAACCGCGAGCTTCCCGTGGTCTGGGCAGTGGCCAAGGGCTCCTTCATCAACAAGCTGATCCTGGTGCCCGCTGCGCTGCTCATCAGCGCGTTCGCGCCCTGGGCCATCACGCCGCTCCTGATGCTGGGCGGCGCGTTCCTCTGCTACGAGGGCGTCGAAAAGCTGGCGCACAAGTACCTGTCGCATGGCGAATCCCCCGAAGGCCACCATGCGGCGCGCGCCGAGGCGCTGCAGAACCAGTCGGTCGACATGGTGGCGTTCGAAAAGACCAAGATCAAGGGCGCGGTGCGCACCGACTTCATCCTGTCGGCGGAAATCATCGTCATCAGCCTGGGCGCGGTGGCGGGCGCCGATTTCACGCGGCAGGTCGCGGTGCTTTCCATCATTGCCATCGGAATGACGGTGGGCGTCTACGGCCTGGTTGCCGGCATCGTCAAGCTGGATGATCTGGGTTTGTACCTGAGCCAGAAATCCTCGCGCGCGATGGCCTGGCTGGGTGAGCGCATCGTGGCCGCGGCGCCTTATCTGATGAAGACGTTGTCGGTGGTGGGCACGGCCGCGATGTTCATGGTCGGCGGCGCCATCCTGACCCACGGCATCCCGCCGGTGCATGCGGCCGTCGAACACGCCGCCGCCGCGGTCGGCGGGGGCGGCGTCGTTCACGCGCTGGTGTCCACGCTGCTCAATGCCTTGTTCGGCATCGTCGCCGGCGCGGTGGTGCTGGGCGCAGTGAGCGGCATCAAGCGCCTGTTCAAGAAGGGCTGACGCTCCGCTACTGCTGCGGCGCGGCGCTGGCCGGCGAGCCCATTGCCTGGAACAACGCCGCCGTTTCCGTCATGCGGGCGTTGGCGTATTCCAGTTCGCGCAGGCGCGCTGCCACGTAATGCTGTTCGGATGCGTACTGGGTGTACGGCGCCAGCGCGCCCAGCCGCACGCGGCTGGCCGTGTTCCGGTAGGACTGCTCCGCCGCGCGGCGTGAGCCTTCCGCCGAGGCCAGCGCCTGCCCGCCGGCATCCAGCCGTGACAGCGTGTCGGCCACGTCGCGGAACGCGGTCAGCACGGTCTGCTTGTACTGCAACACGGCGGCCTCGTAACGCTCCTTGGCGGCGCTGCGCTCGGCAAGCAACTGCCCGCCGTGGAAGATCGGCTGCGTCAGCGACGCGCCGATGGCCCAGATGGAGCCGGCGCCCGACAAGGCATCTGCCCACGCAAACCCGCCCTTGCCCATGGAGGCCGTCAGCGACAGGCTCGGAAATAGCTGCGCGGTCGCCAGGCCCACGTCGGCCGCGGCCGCCACCAGCGCCGCCTCGGCAACCTGGACGTCCGGCCGGGAAGCCAGGAGTTCCGACGGCACCACCACCGGCACCGCCTCGGGCACGGCGATCGTGCTGAAGGCCAGATCCGGCGGCGCCTGATCGGGACTGCGGCCCAGCAGCACGGCCAGCGCGTGACGCGTCGCATGCCACCGCGCGCGCAGCCCGGGCAGGGAGGCCTCCAGCGTGGCGGCATCCTGGTCCGCATCCAGCGCGTCGTTCTGCGACGCCGCGCCCAGTTCGTACCGGCGCTGCGTATCGCGCGCGACCTGTCGCAACAGCACCACCTGCTTTTCCGTCAGCGCCACCTGTTCGGCCAGCGAGGCCGAGGTGATCGCACCCGTGACGATGTTGGCTGCCAGCGAACGCCGCGCGGCTTCGAGCTGGTAGGCCTGCTGTTCGACCTGCGCCGCGAGCGACGTGTTGGCAAAGCGCGCCGCGCCGAAGAGGTCCAGGTTGTAGCTGGCCTGCACCTGACCCGTGAAGACATTGAAGAGCGCGGTGGGCTGCGGCAGGTTGGGCATCGTCAGCGCACGGTTGCGCGTGGCGCTGACGCCTGCATCCACCGTGGGCAGCAGCGACGAATTGACCTGTCCGCGCAATTGCTCGCGCGCGCCGGCCAGATTGCGTTCGGCCGCGGCCAGGTCCGGGCTGTTGGCCAGGCCTTCTTCGACCAGCGTATTCAGCGCGTCGGACTGGTAACGCGTCCACCATTGCGGCACCGGGTGCGCGCCGCGCTCGAAGCGCTGCGCCACGCCTTGCGCGGCGGCGCCGGCAGCAGGTGCGGCCTCGACGCCGTACTGCGCGGGTTCGGCCACCGCGGGCGGCCTGCTGTCGGGCGCGAAGGCGCAGGCGCCCAGCGCCAGCACCAGCGCAAGCGCGGCAAATCGCAGGCATGCGGAAGGGATGGGATGTCGCATCGTCAGGCTCCTCGTTCCACCGTGTCGCCCGCGTTGGCGCCGGGCGGCACGCCTTCGGGTTCGTCGCGTTCGTTGTGCTTCACGCGGAACCATGCCGCGTACAGGGCCGGCAGGAAGAACAGCGTCAGCACCGTGGCGCTGGTGATGCCGCCCATCAGGGCCGTCGCCATGGGACCAAAGAAGTTGCTGCGCAACAGCGGAATCAGCGCCAGCACGGCGGCAGCGGCCGTCAGCGTGATCGGCCGGAAACGCCGGACCGTGGCGCCGACGATGGCGTCCACGCGCTTGTGGCCCGCGCTGATGTCCTGTTCGATCTGGTCCACCAGGATGACCGAGTTGCGCATGATGATGCCGAACATCGCGATCACCCCCAGCATCGCGACAAAACCGAAGGGCTTGCCGAACAGCAGCAGGGCGGCGACCACGCCGATCAGCCCCAGGGGCGCGGTCAGCACCACCATCAGCACGCGGGCGAAGCTTTGCAGCTGCACCATCAGCAGCGTCAGCACGGCCACCGCCATCAGCGGCATCTGCGCATTGATGGACGTCTGGCCCTTGGCGCTTTCCTCTACTGGTCCGCCCACTTCGATGCGGAAACCGACCGGCAGCTCGGCGCGCAGCGTGTTCAGCTTCTTGTCGATGGCGCGCGTGACGTCGATGCCTTGCGCGCCGCCAACCACGTCGGCCTGGACGGTGATCGTGGGCTGGCGGTCGCGTTCCCAGATGACGCCGTACTCCAGGTCGTACTTCACCTGGCCGATGCTGCCCAGCGGCACGGGACCGTTCGCCGTCGGCATCGCCAGCGTGGCGAGCCGGGCGGGGTCGACCCGCTCTTCTCGCGGGGCGCGCAGGCTGACGTTGATGAGCTTGTCGCGCTCGCGGTATTGCGTCACGGTGTAGCCCGACAGCGTCATTGCCAGGAAGTCGGAGATGTCGCTGGAGCTGATGCCCAGCTCGCGCGCCTTCTGCTGGTCGACTTCGAAGCGCACGGAGCGCTCTGAAGGCTCGTCCCAGTCGAACTGCACGTTGGCCGAGCGCTTGTCGGCGCGCACTTCGGCTGCCACCTTCTCGGCCACCGCGCGGACGTCCGGGATCTTGTCGCCGCTGACGCGGAATTGCACCTGATAGCCCACCGGCGGTCCGTTCTCCAGCCGCGACAGGCGGCTGCGGATGGCGGGGAAGTCGCTGCGCAGCATCGGCTCCATCCACTGCGCAAGCTTTTCGCGATCTTCCACCGAATGGGTTGTGATCACGAGCTGCGCGAAGTTGGGCGTGGCCAGCTGTTGATCCAGCGGCAGGTAGAAGCGCGGGGCGCCCGTGCCGACGAAGCTGACCGAATGTGCGATCTCGGGCCGGCCCTCGATCGCCTTTTCCAGGCGCTCGACCTGGCGCAGCGTCGCGGCAAAGGATGCGCCTTCCTGCAGGCGCACGTCGACCAGCAGTTCGCTGCGGTCGGAGCTGGGGAAGAACTGCTGCGGCACGAACTTGAAGCCCGCCATGGCCACGGCAAACACCACCACGGTGCCTGCCAGCACCAGGAAGCGCCGGTCCACGCACCACGCCACCCAGCCGCGCAGGCGCCGGTAGAAGCGGGTGTTGTAGATGTCGTGCTCGTGGTCGTGCGGCAGATGCGCCTCGCGCTTGCGCTCGGGCAAGAGGCGATAGCCCAGCAATGGAATCAGCACCACGGCCGCGAACCACGAGGTGATCAGTGCGATGGCGGACACCTGGAAAATGGAGCGCGTGTATTCGCCCGTGCTCGACTTGGCCAGCGCAATGGGCAGAAAGCCCGCCACGGTGACCAGGGTGCCGGTCAGCATCGGAAACGCCGTGCTGGTGTAGGCGAACGCGGCGGCGCGCGTCCGGTTCCAGCCTTGTTCCAGCTTCACCGACATCATCTCGACCGCAATAATGGCGTCGTCCACCAGCAGGCCCAGCGCCAGCACCAGCGTGCCAAGCGACACCTTGTGCAGGCCGATGCCGAACATCTCCATGAACAGCGCCGTGATGGCCAGCACCACGGGGATGGAGATCACCACCACCATCCCGGTGCGCAGGCCCAGGGACACCAGACTGACGGCCAGTACGATCGCCACGGCTTCCGCGACGGAGCGCAGGAAGTCGTCGACCGAATGCGATACGGCCGTGGGCATGCTGGAGACTTCCTTCAGCGTGAGGCCCGCGGGCAGTTGCGCCTGCAATTCCTTGAACTTCGCGTCCAGCGATTTGCCCAGGCGCACCACGTCCTGGTTCGGCTGCATGGTGATGCCGATGCCCAGCACGGTTTCCCCGCTGAACCGCATCTGCTGCGCGGGCGGATCGTCGTAACCGCGATGAATGGTGGCGATGTCGCCCAGCCGGATCGACTTGTCGTTCACGCGGATCAGCGTGTCCGCCAGCGCCCGGTTGTTGGGAAACTGCCCCGAAGGCCGCACGAAGATGCGGTCGTCGGCGGTGGTGAGCGTGCCCGCGCCCTGCACGGCGTTCTGGCTGTTGATCGCCTGCGCGATCTGTTGAGGCGAGACGCCCAGCCGGGTGAGCTGCGTGTTCGTGATCTCGATATAGATGTGTTCGGGCTGGTCCCCGAAGTAATCCACCTTGGCCACGCCTGGCACGCGCAGCAGCACCGTGCGCAGTTTGTCCGCGTAGTCGTGCAGTTGCGCCGGCGAGAAGCCGTCGCCCTGCAGGGTGTAGATGTTGGTGTAGACGTCGCCGAACTCGTCATTGAAGAACGGGCCCTGCACGCCTTGCGGCAGCGTGGCCCGCATGTCGCCCACCTTCTTGCGCACCTGATACCACTGGTCGGCCACCGTATTGGCGGGCGCCGAATCCTTCATCGTGTAGAAGATCAAGGATTCGCCGGGGCGCGAGTAGCTGCGCAGGAAGTCCGTGTTGGCGGTTTCCTGGAGCTTCTTGGCGATGCGGTCGGTGACCTGTTCCTGGACCTGCTGCGCGGTGGCGCCAGGCCACAGGGTCTGGATGACCATGACGCGGAAGGTGAAGGGCGGATCCTCGGACTGCGCCAGCCGCGAATACGACAGCACGCCAAACAGCGTGACGAGCGTGATGATGAAGATCACCAGTGGCTGATGCCGCAACGCCCAGGCCGACAGGTTGAACCTGCCTTCCTCGTGGCGATGGGCGTCTTGACCGGCGTTCTGGCCAGCGACTTTGCCGCCTTCCTCGCCCACTTCCTGACCGGGGGCGCTCATGACGCGAAGTCCTCGGGATGCAGCGGCGGCACCGGGCGCACTTTCTCGCCCGCCGACACCGTGTGCACGCCTTGCCACACCACGCGCTCGCCAGGCTGCAGGCCTTGCGACAGCGTGACGGTGCGCGCGTCGTAGCGCAGCACCTGCACCCGGCGCAGCTCCAGCGTGTCGGCGTCGGGTTTGACGATCCACACCGCCGGCTCTCGGCCTTCATGGAACAGGGCAGTGGCCGGCACGGTAAAGGTGGTCTGCCCGTTGGCCGACCGGTTGTCGAAGCTGATGTTGGCGGTCATGCCCAGCCGGACCTCGGGCGAGGGCGATTCCAGCGTGAGCTTGGCGCGGTAGGTGCGGCTTTGCGGGTCGGCGGCCGGCGCAATCTCGCGCAGCACCGCCGTGAAGGTCTGGCCGGGCAACGGGCCGAGCGTGACGCTGGCGCGCTGGCCGATCGCCAATCCCGCCAGCACGCTTTCAGGTACGTCGCACAGCGCGTCGATGTCGCCCGACCAGGCAAGCTGGTAGACGGGCGTGCCCGCCGCTACGTTCTGGCCGGTGTCGGCCTGTTCGGCCGTGATGACCCCCGCGTGGTCGGCCGTGAGGGTGGTGTAGTTGAGCTGGTCGGCCGCGAGCGCCGACTGCTGCGCGGCCTGGTCCCGCTGCGCAAGCGCGGAGGCATAGGCGTTGCGGGTTTGTTCAAGCTGCGTCGCGGCAATCAGGTTTTCACGTGCCTGGGCGCGGTCGCGCTCCAGTTGCTGGCGGGCGTAGTCAAACTGGTGCTGCGCCGCGGACAGCGCCGCGCGCGCGGCGGCCGCGTTCTTGGCCGCGTCGGCCGGATCCAGCTTGGCGAGGACCTGGCCGGGCGCAACGGTGTCGCCCAGCCGCACTTTGCGCTCGATGATCTTGCCGCCCACGCGGAACGACAGCGGCGTGCTGTAGCGCGCCTGCACCTCGCCGGGCAACGTCCAGGCGGGCAGGGCTTCGTCCGCCTGCGCGGGCATGGCGACCACGGACCGCGGCGCGGCGGGGGGCGCCTCGTCGCGGCCGCAACCGGCCACGGCGGCAGCCAGCGCAAGCACGGCAGACATCGCCATCAGGCGTGTCCGGCGGCGGGGCAGGGAAATGGGAAGAAGCGGCGCTGCATCCGCAGCGGCGTGGCGCGCGGTGGAACGCGCGGCCGGGCCAGGACAATTCACGAAACACCTCGCGGCGCGGAAAAGGGCAGAAAAGGGCGAGTCGAACTCGATACGGACTGGATTCTAATACAGTCATGTATCTGGATTCAATGTTGAATCTGAAACTAGCGCCGATGCTAAACTCCGGCCATGTCAAAAGTCCGCCTAACCCGAGAGCAGAGCCGTGACCAGACGCGTCAGCGCCTGCTCGACGCCGCGCAGTCGATTTTTCTGTCCAAGGGTTTCGTGGCGGCCAGCGTCGAAGACATCGTCGAACAGGCGGGCTACACGCGCGGCGCGTTCTATTCCAATTTCGGCAGCAAGTCCGAACTCTTCCTGCAGTTGCTCAAGCGCGACCATGAAAACGTCATGGCCGACATGCGCGCCATCTTCGAAGCCGGCGAGACCCGGCAGCAGATGGAAGCGCGCGTGCTCGAGTACTACAGCACGCACTATCGCGAGAACGACTGTTTCCTGCTGTGGATGGAAGGCAAGCTGCAGGCCGCGCGCGATCCGGACTTCCGCGTGGGGTTCATCGCCTGTCTGCGCGAGCTGCGCGCCGCCACCACCGAATACATCCGCCAGTTCTCGGCCCACGTCGGCACGCCGTTGCCGCTGCCGGCCGAGCAGCTTGCGCTGGGCCTGCTGGCGCTGTCGGACGGCATGCAGTTCAGCTATGCCTTCGATCCGCAGGCCGTCACGCCCGAGATGACCGAGGCCGTGCTGGCCGGGTTCTTTCGCCGGGTGGTCTTCGGTGACGCCAAGCTGGACTGAGGCCGCGGCGCCGGTCTGAATATTTCCGATTTCTGACTCAGGTGATTGTCAGCTTGGGTGCGCCCGTGATAGTAATACCGGCGGCGCACCGGTCGTGCTGAGGGGGCCAGCGCCACGTTCCGCGACCCTCGGGCGCAAGGAGTGCATCCATGACTTCGGAATCCCGACCCGGCACGACCATCCATCGACCCGTCTTCTTTTCAGCGGCCCTCTTCACTGTGCTGCTCGTCGCCTTCGCCATCATTGCGCCCAAGGCCGCGCAGGACGTCTTCGGCGCGATGCAGGCATGGATCATCAGCAACGCCAGCTGGTTCTACATCCTGGTCGTCGCGATCATCCTGATCTCGGTCGCTTTTCTGGCGATCAGCCGGTACGGCGACATCAAACTGGGCCCGGACCACAGCGAGCCCGATTACCGCAATTTCACCTGGTTCGCGATGCTGTTTTCGGCGGGCATGGGCATCGGGCTGATGTTTTTCGGCGTGGCCGAGCCCGTCATGCACTTCGTGTCGCCGCCCGTGGGCGAGGGCGGCACGGTCGAAGCGGCGCGTGAGTCCATGAAGATCACCTTCTTCCATTGGGGCCTGCACGCATGGGCGATCTACGCGGCGGTGGCGTTGACGCTCGCGTTCTTTAGTTTCCGGCATGGCCTGCCGCTGACCCTGCGGTCCGCGCTGTATCCGCTGATCGGCAACCGTATCCATGGCCCGATCGGCCACGCCGTCGACATCTTCGCCATCATCGGCACCGTGCTGGGCGTGGCCACGTCGCTGGGCCTGGGCGTGGCGCAGATGAACAGCGGCTTGAATCACCTGTTCGGCATTCCCGTCGGCGTCGTGCCGCAGATCATCCTGATCGTCATCACCTGCGGCCTGGCGACCATGTCGGTGGCGAGCGGGCTGGACAAGGGCATCCGCATCCTGTCGGAAGCCAACATGGTGCTGGCCGTGATCCTGCTGCTGTTCGTGCTGATCGCCGGCCCCACGGTGTTCCTGTTTCAGACGTTTGTGCAGAACACCGGCGCTTACCTGTCCGACATCGTCAACAAGACCTTCAACCTGTACGCCTATGAGCCGACCGACTGGCTGGGCGGCTGGACGCTGTTCTATTGGGGCTGGTGGATCGCGTGGTCGCCGTTCGTGGGCCTGTTCATCGCCCGCATCTCACGCGGCCGCACCATCCGCGAATTCGTCTGCGGCGTGCTGCTGGTGCCGGCTGGTTTCACGCTGTTCTGGATGACGGTGTTTGGCGATACGGCCATTTACTACATCCTGGTGGGCGGCGACCAGGGCCTGGCGCAGGCGGTGGACAAGGACAGTTCCCTGGCGCTCTTCGCGTTTCTAGAGTTATTGCCCTGGAGCAGCGTGATATCGGTCTTTGCCATCGCGATGGTGGCGGTGTTCTTCGTCACGTCTGCCGACTCGGGGGCGCTGGTCGTGGACCTGCTGGCCTCGGGCGGCGCGGACCGCACGCCGGTGTGGCAGCGGATATTCTGGTCGCTGTCCATGGGCGCGGTGGCCATTGCGCTGCTGCTGGCCGACGGCCTGACCGCGCTGCAGACGGCCACCATCGCCAGTGCGCTGCCGTTCTCGATCATCCTGTTGCTGTCGCTGTGGGGGCTGTTCAAGGCGCTCAAGCTCGATGCGACCAAGCGCGGCATCCGCTACCAGTCCCTGACGCTCTCGCGGCCGGCGCGCGGCGGCCAGTCCTGGGAACGACGCCTGCGCAACATGGTCATGATGCCGCGCCGCGCCCATGTGCTGCGCTTCATCTCCGATGTGGCGCGGCCGGCCCTGGAAGACGTGGCCGATGAACTGCGCAAGCAGGGCTATGCCGTAGAGGTGCGCGACGATGAAAACGAAGGCGGGGTGATCCTGGAAGTCTCCCACGGCGACCATCTGGACTTTTCCTACGCCGTCCAGCCGCAGGCCTTCGTGCGTCCCAGCCTGACGCCCGACGAGGCGGCCGACGAAGACGAGCGCAAGTATTTCCGTGCCGAAGTCCATCTGCGCGAAGGCGGCCAGGACTACGACATCATGGGCTGGAGCCGCGACGCAGTAATCGGCGACATCCTGGATCAATACGAGCGGCATCGTCATTACCTGCACATGGTGCGCGGGTAAGCCGCCCGCGCTGCCCGCCGGCTCCGTTTTCCCCTTTGGCCACGCGCTTCGCGTGGCTTTTTTTCGCCCATAGGCCGCCGCTATCCCCTTCATTGCTTTCGCTGCTTTGACGAATCATCGCGATTCGTGGATTATCCAAGCAAATTCTTGTTTAAATAAAAAGTGAGCGAAAGATGAAGGCGAAGGCAGGAGCATGGGCGGTTGTCGCTCTGGCAGTGGCGGCGGCGCTGGTCGGCGGGGCGATGTACTGGAAATCCAGTGGGGCGGCGCAAGGCGGCGGGTGGACCATGCCGCCGGCCAAAGTCGCCGTGGCGGCCGCGGTGCAGGCGGATTTCCCGGTTGTACTCGCCGGCATTGGCTCGTTGGAGGCCACGCGCCAGGTGATGGTGCCCGCGGAGGTTGACGGGCGGGTGGCGCAGATCCTCTTCACGCCGGGCGAGTCCGTGAAGGCCGGGCAGTTGCTCGTGCAACTGAACGACGCGCCCGAGCAGGGCGAGCTGGCGCGGCTGCAGGCGCAGGCGCGCAACGCGCGAGCCTTGCTGGACCGCACGCGCCGGCTGGTGCCGCTGCAGGCTGCGACGCGCGAACAACTCGATCAGGCGCAGGCCGATCATGAGCAGGCCGCCGCCGACGTGCGGCGCATCCAGGCGCTGATCGAGCAGAAGCGCATCAAGGCGCCGTTCGACGGGGTGCTGGGCGTGCGCCGCGTGAACCTGGGCCAGTTTGCCCGCGCCGGCGATCCGCTGGTGTCGCTGACGGATGCGTCCTCCATGTTCGCCAATCTCACGCTGCCCGAGCAGGCGCTGGGCGCGCTGCGCGTGGGTCAGCCGGTGGCAGTGACCGTGGACGCCCACGCCGGCCGTGCGTTCCCGGGCAAGGTCACGACCGTGGAGCCGCAGGTCGACCCGGGCACGCGCACGGTTCGCGTGCAGGCGCTGCTGGCCAATCCGGACGGCGCGCTGTCGGCCGGCATGTATGCGCAGGGCAGGATCAGCCTGCCCGATCGTCTAAACGTCATCACCGTGCCGGAGACGGCCGTGAGCTACAGCGCCTATGGCGATTCGGTCTATGTCGTGGCCGCGCCCGATGCCGGCACGGACGGTGCGGCGCCCACCGTCCGGCAAGCCTATGTGAAGACCGGCGAACGCCTGCGGGGCCGCGTGGTGGTGACCGAGGGGATCAAGGCCGGCGACCAGGTCGTCACGTCGGGCCAGTTGCGGCTGCACAACGGGGCTGCCGTCGAGATCCTGCCGGACGACACCGTGGCGCTGACCGCGCCGGGGCAGACCGTGGCGCAAGCCCGATAAGGCACGGAGGCTCCCATGAAGTTCACCGATCTTTTCGTGCGCCGTCCCGTGCTGGCGCTGGTGGTCAGCACGCTCATCCTGCTGCTGGGCATCAAGGCGCTGAGCGGGTTGCCCGTCCGCCAGTATCCGCTGACCGAAAGCACCACCATCACCATCACCACGCAATATCCCGGCGCCTCGCCCGACCTGATGCAGGGCTTCGTGACGCAGCCCATCGCGCAGTCCGTGGCCACGGTCGAAGGCATTGATTACCTGTCGTCCTCGTCCACGCAGGGCCGCAGCGTGATCACCGTGCGGATGAAGCTGAACGCCGATTCCAACAAGGCCATGACCGAGGTGATGGCCAAGGTCAACGAGGTCAAGTACCGCCTGCCGCAGGACGTCTACGATCCGGTCCTGGTCAAGTCCGCGGGCGAGGCCACGGCCGTCGCCTACGTGGGCTTTTCCAGCACGAACCTCTCGTTGGCCGCGCTGACCGACTATCTGTCTCGCGTGGTGCAGCCGCAGCTCTCGTCCATCGACGGCGTGGCCAGCGTCGAGCTGTACGGCGGGCAGAAGCTGGCGATGCGGGTGTGGCTGGACCCCGACCGCATGGCGGCGCGCGGCATTTCCGCCGGCGAGCTGGCCGACGCGCTGCGCCAGAACAATGTGCAGGCGGCGCCCGGCCAGGCCAAGGGCCTGTATGTGGTGTCCAACATTCAGGTCAACACCGACCTCGTCAACGTGGCCGAATTCCGCGACCTGGTCGTCAAGCACGACGGCGGCGCCGTCGTCCGGCTGGGCGACGTGGCCACGGTGGAACTGGGCGCGGCGTCCACGGATTCGAGCGGCCTGATGGACGGCGAACCGGCCGTCTACTTCGGCCTGAACGCCACGCCGGTCGGCAATCCGCTGGTCATCGTGAAACGCCTGAACGAACAGTTGCCCAACATCAAGCAGAACCTGCCGCCCGGCACCAGCGTGCAGGTGCCGTTCGAACTGGCCCGATTCATCAGCGCGTCCATCGACGGCGTGACGCAGACGCTGCTGGAGGCCATCGTCATCGTGGTGGCGGTGATCTTCCTGTGCCTGGGCTCGCTGCGGGCGGTGCTGATTCCGGTGGTCACCATACCGCTGTCCATGCTGGGCGGCGCGGCGATCATGGCCCTGTTCGGCTTCAGTGTGAACCTCCTGACGTTGCTGGCGATGGTGCTGGCCATCGGCCTGGTGGTGGATGACGCCATCGTGGTGGTCGAAAACGTGCACCGCCACATCGAGGAGGGCAAGTCGCCCGTGCGCGCGGCGTTGATCGGCGCGCGCGAGGTCGCGGGGCCGGTGATTGCCATGACCATCACGCTGGCGGCGGTCTACGCGCCGATCGGGCTGATGGGCGGGCTGACCGGCTCGCTCTTCAAGGAGTTCGCGTTCACGTTGGCGGGGGCGGTGGTGGTGTCCGGCGTAATCGCGCTGACGCTGTCGCCGGTAATGAGCTCGTTTCTCTTGAACGGCCGGGTGGCAGACGGGTGGATGGCGCGCAAGGCGGAACACTTCTTTGGCCGGCTGGGCGACGCCTATGGCCGCGTGCTGGACGTGTCGCTGCATCATCGCTGGATCACCGGCGTGCTGGCGGTGGCCGTGCTGGCCAGCCTGCCATTCCTGTACAACGCCGCGCAGCAGGAGCTGGCGCCCGTCGAGGACCAGTCCACGGTGCTGACCGCCATCAAGTCGCCGCAGCAGGCAAACATCGATTACGTGGAAAAGTTCGGCAAGAAGTGGGACGACGTCATGAAGACGCTGCCCGAACAGAAAGGGCGCTGGCTGATCAATGGGTCGGACGGTGTGTCCAACAGCATCGGCGGCGTGGACTTCGTGGACTGGCAGGATCGCACGCGCTCGGCCGACGAGATCCAGGCCGACATGCAGGCCATGGCAAACCGCGTGGAAGGCAGCAACATCTTTGCGTTCCAGTTGCCGTCCTTGCCCGGCTCCACCGGCGGGCTGCCCGTGCAGATGGTGCTGATGAGCGCGTCCGACTATGCCGTGGTCTTCGACGCCATGGAGAGCCTGAAGAAGGCCGCGCGCGAAAGCGGCCTCTTCATGGTGGTCGATAGCGACCTGGACTACAACAATCCGGTTGTGCAACTGAAGGTGGACCGCAGCAAGGCCAATAGCCTGGGCGTCACCATGAAGGCCATCGGCGACACGCTGGCGGTGCTGGTGGGCGAGAACTATGTCAACCGTTTCGGCATGGACGGGCGTTCGTATGACGTCATTCCGCAGAGCCTGCGCGAACAGCGCATCTCGCCGCAGGCGCTGGCGCAGTACCACGTGAAAAGCGCCTCGGGCGCGCAGGTGCCGCTGTCCAACCTGGTGACGGTGTCGATGGGCGTCGAGCCGAACAAGCTCACGCAGTTCAACCAGTTGAACGCCGCCACGTTCCAGGCCATTCCCATGCCGGGCGTCACGATGGGCGATGCGGTGCGGTTCCTGACACGCGAGGCGCAGTCGCTGCCTGCGGGCTTCAGCTACGACTGGCAGTCCGACGCGCGTCAGTTCACGCAGGAAGGCTCGGCGCTGATGATCACCTTCATTTTCGCCATCATCGTCATCTACCTGGTGCTGGCCGCGCAGTACGAAAGCCTGCGCGATCCGTTCATCATCCTGGTGAGCGTGCCCATGTCGATCTGCGGCGCGCTGATTCCGCTGGCGCTGGGCATGGCCACCGTCAACATCTACACGCAGATCGGGCTGGTGACGCTGATCGGGTTGATCAGCAAGCACGGGATCCTGATGGTGGAGTTTGCCAACGAAATGCAGGTCAGCCACGGCCTGGACCGGCGGGCCGCCATGGAGCAGGCCGCGCGCATTCGCCTGCGTCCCATCCTGATGACCACGGCCGCCATGGTCATGGGCCTGATCCCGCTGCTGTTCGCCACCGGCGCCGGCGCGCACAGCCGCTACAGCCTGGGGCTGGTCATCGTGGTGGGCCTGCTGGTGGGCACGCTGTTCACGCTGTTCGTGCTGCCCACCGTCTACACCGTGTTTGCCCGCGATCACCGGGCGGCCAACGACACGCCGCGCGCCCGCGAACTGGCGCAGGCCGACGCCGAGGACGCGCGCGCCGCGGCCTCGCATTGAGGAATCGAACATGAATACGCTACACCCCTCCATCCGGCTGCGCCGCAGCGCCGTCGTGCTGCTGGCGGCCCTGGCCGTGGCCGGTTGCGCAGTGGGGCCGGATTACCAACAGCCGAACCCCGCGCCCGTTGTCTTGGCCAGCCCCGAGCAGACGCTGTTTTCCACCGACCAGGTCCAGCGCGATTGGTGGAAGCAGTTGCAGGACCCGCAGCTCGATCGCCTGATCGGCATGGCGCTCGCCCGCAATTTGGACATTCTCATCGCCCAGGCACGCCTTGCCGAATCGCGCGCGGTGCTGGACGAAAGGGAGCTGGACAAGCTGCCCGCCGTGACGCTGGGCGGCGGTTACGCGCGCAGCCTGTCGCAGGCGAACCCGGGCGCAGCCGGCGAGCGAAATCTGGCCGAAAGCTATCGCGCGGGCTTTGACGCGACCTGGGAGCTGGATCTGTTTGGCCGGCTGCGCCGCGCGGCCGAGGGCGCCGCCGCCCGCAGCGAAGCGCAGGCGGCCGATCTGGCGCAGGCGCGCATCGTGGTGGCGGCCGAGGTGGCGCGCAACTATTTCGAGCTGCGCGGCGCCGAGCAGCGGCTGGCCGTGGCGCGGGCCAACCTCGCCAGCCAAGAGGACAGCCTGCGCGTGACCCAGGCCATGGTGTCGGCCGGCCGCGGCGACGAAGGCGACCTGGCCAGCGCGCGGGCGGAACTGGAGACGGTGCAGGCCAGCATCCCCGTGCAGGAGACTGCGCGCCGGCTGGCGCTGTACAGGATCGCGGTGCTGGCGGCCCTGCGGCCGGTGGAACTGGGCGCGCTGGATGCCGCCACGCCGCTCGCGCCGCTGACGGCGCGGCTGCCCATCGGCGACGTGGGCGCCCTGTTGTCGCGGCGTCCGGACGTGCTGGCCGCCGAACGCAACCTGGCCGCCGCCAATGCCGACGTGGGCGTGGCCACGGCCGAGCTCTATCCGCGCATCGACCTGGGCGGATTCCTGGGATTCGTTGCGCTGCGCGGCGCGGATTTCGGGTCGGCAGCCAGCCGCGGATTCAGCGTGGCGGCCGACGCCGGCTGGCCCGCCTTCCACCTGCCCTCGGCGCTTGCCCGCAAGCGCGGGGCCGAGGCGCGCCTGGAAGGCGAAGCGGCGCGCTACGAACAGGCGGTGCTGCGGGCGGTGCAGGAGGTGGAGGAGGCCCTGGCCGAGTACGGGCAGACGCAGCAGCGCCTGGGCAATCTGGCGCAGGCGGCCGCCCACAGCGGACGGGCCGCGGAACTGGCCCGGTTGCGCTACCGCGAAGGCAGCACCCCGTATTTGACCGTGCTGGACGCGCAGCGTACGCTTTTGCGCGCCCAGGACGCCGTGGCCGTGGCCGAAGCCGAGTCCTACACGCGCCTCATTGCGCTGTACAAGGCGCTGGGGGGCGGCTGGCAGGCCCGGCCCGCCGCTGCGGTGGCGGCGGTTTTCCCCGCGCCGGCTGACCCCGGCGAGCCGTCCATGGCACCATAGGAACCTTCTTGCGGAGCATCGATACCCCTCATGTCTGACAGCCTGTCCCATCCGGCGGCCGCGATGCCGCACCAGCCTGCGGATCGCGTGCTCATGACCCTGAAGACGCGCGGGCCGCAATCCATCGCGGTCATCGCGCGCGCCATGGACGTGACGGCCGAGGCGGTGCGCCAGCAGATGACGCGCCTGCATGCCGACGGGCTGGTCGACTTTGAGAGCCGCAGCGCGGGTCGCGGCCGGCCCACCCAGATCTGGTTCCTGACCGAGGCCGGGCACGGGCGCTTCCCGGACACGCACGCCGAGATGACGGTGCAGATGATCGCCGCGGTGCGCCAGGTGTTCGGCGACGACGGCATCGACAAGCTGGTGCAGGTGCGCGAAGGCGCCATGCTCAATGTCTATCAGCAGGCCATGCAGGACGCGCCAGACTTGAAGGCGCGGCTCGAGCGCCTGGTCGACGTGCGCTGCGCCGAGGGCTACATGGCGGAACTGCGCGAGGACGGTGCGGATTTCATCTTCATCGAGAACCATTGCCCGATCTGTTTCGCGGCCAAGGCCTGTATGGGCTTTTGCCGCAGCGAGCTGGAACTGTTCCGCAAGGTGCTGGGCGCGGGCGTGCAGGTCGACCGCGAAGAACACATCCTGGCCGGCGCGCGGCGCTGCGCGTACCGCGTCAGTGAACGGGTCAGCGAGCGGCCATGACGCTCAAGCAGCTCGAAGCCTTCTACTGGGCCGCCACCTGCGCCAGTTTTGCCGTGGCGGCCGAGCGGCTGCATCTGTCCGTGTCCTCGCTGTCCAAGCGCATCACGGAGCTGGAAGAGGGGCTGGGCCAGCCGCTCTTTGACCGCAGCGGCCACAAGGCCGTGCTGACCGACGCGGGCCAGCGCCTCGTGCCGCAGGCGCGCAGCCTGCTCGCCGCGGCTGACCAGGTCCGCGCTTCCATGACTGAAACGCCCGGCCTGCGCGGCCGCTGCCGCTTCGGCGTGGGCGAGCTGACCGCGCTGACCTGGCTGCCGGGATTGATCCGAGCCGTGCGCGCCGCCTACCCCGAGCTGGTGCTGGAACCGTACGTGGACATCGGCCAGGTGCTGGAGCAGCGTGTCGCGGACGGCGAACTGGACTTCGCGGTGATCGCCGGCCGGTCTTCCCGCGCCGGCATCGCGTCCTCGCCCATCGGCGAGGCGCAATTCGCCTGGGTCGCCGCGCCCTCCGTGCTGCAACCTTCGGAGACCGGCATGACGATGGCGTTGCTGGCCCGGCTGCCGCTCGTGACCCTGCCCGAAGGCGCGGGCACCACGCGCATCATCGACGACTGGCTTGGCGGACGCGAAGCTGCCGGGGAGCGCCTGTGCTGCAACAACTGGGGCGCCATCGTCGGGCTGCTGATCGAGGGCACGGGCGTTGGGCTGCTGCCCAGCCATTGGGCCGAAAAGCTCCAGGCAGAAGGCAGCCTGCGCGTTCTGCACGGCGAGCCCGAACTGGCCGCCTTGCCCTATGCGTTCCAGTACCGGCGCGACGACGCCCGGCCGCTGGTCGCCATGTTGCGCGACACGGTCGCCGCGTCGGCCGATTTCTCGGCCCCTTGCCGTCTGCCCTGAGCCATTCGTCCGCAAGGCGGCCGCCACGGGCGTATAGTGGGCGGCGCGCCATCCGCCGGTCTATACAATCGCCGCGCGCCTGGCGCAGAATCCAACAACAACGTGCGCGCGAGGGGGATGGGCCCGGCGATGCGGCACGACCCGGGGTCTGTTGCTCCCTGCCAGGCGGTGCGACCGCGCACGAGACGACAGATCTTCCGGAATCGACGGAGATCTTTCATGCGTAAACTTTGCCTCGCCATGGCCATGGCGGGAATGCTGGTCACCGGATTGGCGCAAGCCCAGTCCACCCTGCGTATCGGGCTGCAGGACGACCCGGACGTGCTGGACCCGGCGCGCGCCCGCACCTTTGTCGGCCGCATCGTGTTCGCCTCGCTGTGCGACAGGCTGGTCGACATCACCCCCGACCTGAAGATCGTGCCGCAGCTCGCGCAATCCTGGTCCGTCGGCCCGGACAACAAGACGCTGACCTTCAAGCTGCGCACGGATGCCGTGTTCCATGACGGCACCCCCATCAACGCCGCCGCCGTCAAGGCCAACCTCGACCGCGCCCGCACGCTGCCCGACAGCAACCGCAAGAGCGAACTGGCCACCGTTGCCAGCATCGACGCGCCCGACGACCACACCGTGGTGCTGAACCTGTCGGAGCCGGATGCCTCGCTGCTGTCGCAACTGTCCGACCGCGCGGGCATGATGATTTCGCCCGCCAGCTTCGACAAGGATCCTGGCGGCAAGCCGGTGTGCTCGGGCCCGTACCAATTCAAGGAGCGCGTGCAGAACGATCGCATCGTGCTCGAGAAATTCCCCAAGTACTGGGACGCGGCCAACTACCATTTCGACCGCCTCGTCTACACGCCGATTCCGGACAACACCGTGCGCCTGAACAACCTGCGCGCCGGCGACCTGGACATCATCGAACGCGTGGCGCCCAGCGACGCCAAGGCCGTCAAGGACGAGGCCAACCTGCGTCTGGCGCCGGTCACCGGCCTGGGCTTCCAGTCCATTTCTGTGAACCTGGCCAACGGCGCGCGCGCCGACCATCCGCTCGCCAAGGACAAGCGCGTCCGCCAGGCGCTGGATCTGGCCATCGACCGCGACGTCCTGAACCAGGTGATCGGCGAAGGCATGTTCCAGCCCGCCCACCAGCCGTTCCCGCCCGCCAGCTTTGCCTACAACAAGTCCTTCGACCGCCCGGGCCGCGATCCCAAAAAGGCGCAGGCCCTGCTGAAGGAAGCCGGCTACGACCGCGTAAAGGTCGAAATCACCTTCGGCAACAACACCACCATGCAACAGGTCTTCGAACTGGTGCAGGCCATGGGCGCCGAAGCGGGCTTTGACATCTCCCTGCGCCCGGTCGAGTTCGCCTCGCTGCAATCCTCGCTGGCGCGCGGCGACTTCCAGATCGGCCAGAGCGGCTGGTCTGGCCGGGTCGATCCCAGCGGCAACATCCACCAGTACCTGAGCTGCAAGGGCAACCTGAACGACGGCAAATTCTGCGACCCCGCCGTCGACAAACTGCTCAACGACGCCCGCGCCGAGGCCGACACCACCAAGCGCCGCGCCATGTACGACCAAGTGCTCGCCGCGATGCAGGACCAGCGTCCGATCATCTACCTGTTCTACCTGCCGTGGACGTTCGGCGTGCAAAGCAAGGTGGAAGGCTTCGTCCCGTACCCCGACGGCTTGATCCGCCTAAAAGGCGTATCAAAGAAGTAGACCCACCCCCTACCCGCTAGCGCGGGCCCCCTCAAGGGGGCGACACCTGCGGACCGGCGGAGCCGGATCCGCAGTGTCCCGGATGGCGTCACTTGCTGTTGTGAGGCGGTTACCCGTATGCGCAGGTGTCTGACACCCTCTGAGATGCTGTGCAGAGGTGCCGACCGTCTCTCCAGGGTGTCAGACACCGGCCAATAGCAACGCGGTCGGCCAATCCATGGGTGTCAGACACCCGAACCAGTCCTACAAAACACCCGGGTGTCAGACACCCAAATCGGTCTTACCTCCCAACACCAGGACCCACCATGTTTACGACTCGCCCGGAAATCCTCGGCACCTTCGGTGTCGTGACGTCCACCCATTGGCTGGCCAGTTCGGCCGGCATGTCGCTGCTGGAGCGCGGCGGCAATGCGTTCGATGCCTGCGTTGCCTCGGCGTTCGTGCTGCAGGTGGTCGAGCCCCATCTGGTCGGCCCGGCTGGCGAAGTGCCAGCCGTGTTCTATTCGGCCCGCACCGGCAAGGTCGAGGTCCTGTGCGGGCAGGGCACCACGCCCGCCGCCGCCACGCTGGAACGCTACCGCGCCGAAGGCCTGAAGCTCATTCCCGGCAACGGCTTGCTCGCGACCGTGATCCCCGGCGCGTTCGACGCCTGGATGCTGCTGCTGCGCGACCACGGCACGATGCGCGTGCGCGACGTGCTGGAACCCGCTATTTATTACGCGGAGCACGGCCATGCCCTGATGCCCCGCATTTCCAACACCATCGCCGGCCTGAAGGACTTCTTCGAAACGCACTGGCCGACAACCGCCCAGGTCTACGTGCCAGGCGGGCAGGTGCCGCAGGCCCGCAAGCTGTTCCGCAATCCGGCGCTGGCCCGCACCTGGACCCGGGTGCTGCAAGCCGCCGAAGGCGCCGGCGCCGACCGCGAGCGCCAGATCGAGGCCGCGCGCGACGCGTTCTACCGCGGCTTCATCGCCGAAGAGATCGACCGCTTCGCCCGCAACACCGACGTCATGGATGAAAGCGGCACGACCCATCGCGGCGTCATCACGGCTGACGATCTGGCCGGTTGGTCCGCCAGCTACGACGAACCGCTGACCTACGACTATCACGGCTACACCGTCGCCAAGGCCGGCGCCTGGAGCCAGGGCCCGGTCTTCCTGCAGACGCTCGCCATCCTGAAAGACATGGACCTGGCGGGCGTCAGCCCCACCAGCGCCGAGTTCATCCACCGGGTCACCGAGGCCATGAAGCTCGCCTTTGCCGACCGCGAAGCCTATTACGGCGACCCGGCCTTCATCGACGTGCCGCTGGCCCATCTGCTGTCCGACGCGTACAACGCCGAACGCCGCCAACTGATCGGAGAGGGCGCGTCGCACGACCTGCTGCCCGGGCAGGTGCCCGGCTTCGAGGCGCAGGTCGCGCGTGTCATGGACACCCTGGAGCGCCTGTCTCCCGTCACCGCGCCCGGCAGCGCCACGAACGAACCGACGCTTGCCGACATGCGCGCGTCGGCCAAGCGCGGCGACACCACGCACGTGGATGTGATCGACCGCTGGGGCAACATGATCTCGGCCACGCCGTCGGGCGGCTGGTTTCAGTCGTCGCCGGTCATTCCCGAACTGGGTTTCGGCCTGAACACCCGCGCCCAGATGTTCTGGCTGGAAGAAGGCCTGCCCGGCACGCTGGCGCCGGGCAAGCGCCCGCGCACCACGCTGACCCCGTCGCTCGCGCTGCGCGACGGCAAGCCCTACCTGGCCTTCGGCACGCCGGGCGGAGACCAGCAGGAGCAATGGCAGTTGCTGTTCTTCCTGCGTCACGTGCACCACGGCCTGAACCTGCAGGAAGCGATCGACCTGCCCATGTCGCACACCATGCATTTCCCGACGTCCTTCTACCCGCGCGACCGCAAACCGGGCCACCTGGCGCTGGAAACCAGCTTCGGCCCCGAGGTCATCGCGGCGCTGCGCCAGCGCGGTCACCAGATCGAAGAACTGCCCGAATGGTCGGTCGGCCGGCTGACCGCGGCCTCGCGCGATCCGGACGGACTGCTGCACGCGGCGGCCACGCCGCGCCTGATGCAGGCGTACGCCGTCGGCCGTTGAGCGGCCGTCGAACGGACGGCGCACGCTTTCTTACAAAGCGTGCGCCGTGCGGCGTCTTGCAGCGGTTTACCCGCATAGGGTATGTTTGTCGCATGACGCCATCCGAGCAGAGCCCGGCAACAGCGGCTCGACCCCTCACGGGAACAGAACCCTTATTCATCGTCCTCAATAAAGGATCGGGGCGCGGCGACGCGCAGGTCCTGCAGGACACCATCCGGACTATCCTCGACGAGGCCGGGCGGCGCTACGAACTCATGCCCGTCGACGACCCGTCGCGGCTGACGGAAGTGGCCCGCAAGGCCGTCAAGCGCGCCCAGGACGAGCAGGGCGTCGTCATCGCCGCGGGCGGCGACGGCACGCTCAACGCCGTCGCGGGCACGGTGCTGGGGCAAGGCGTGCCTTTCGGCATCCTGCCGCAGGGCACCTTCAACTACTTCGGCCGCACCTACGGCATCTCGCAAGAAACCGACGTGGCGCTGCGCGGTTTCCTGCAAGGCAGCATCCGCCCTGTGCAGGTCGGCTTGCTGAACGGCCGCCTGTTCCTCGTCAACGCCAGCCTCGGCCTGTATCCGCAATTACTCGAAGACCGCGAGGCCTACAAGCAGCGCTACGGGCGCAGGCGCTGGGTCGCGCTGTGGTCGGGCCTGGTCACGCTCTGGCGCCAACCGCGCCAGCTCGGCCTGGAACTCGAATTCGAGGGCAAGTCGCGCAGCCTGCGGTCGCCGACGCTGGTCGTGGGCAACAACAAACTGCAGTTGGAACACATCGGCATCGAGAACGACGAGCTTGACCGCAACCGGCTTATCGCCATGGCGGCGCGGCCCGTGGGCACGCTGGCCCTCTATGGCCTGCTGGTGCGCGGCCTGCTCAGCCGGATGGGCGAAGCCGAGAACGTGATCAGCTTCGCCTTCGACAAGCTCACGGTAGGCGTGCGCGGGCGTCGCCGGGTCAAGGTCGCGATGGACGGCGAAATCTTCTGGATGGACACGCCGCTCGAGTTCAAGGTGGCAAGCGATCGCCTGCCCCTGGTGGTGCCGGCGGACCCCGAGCTCCTGGACCGCTCATGACGCGGATCCTGCATCTGTCGGACACCCATTTCGGCACTGAGCGCAAGGCGGTCGTCGAAGCCGTGCTGGACCTGGCGCGGCAGTTGTCGCCCGATCTGGTGGTGCTCAGCGGCGACATCACCCAGCGCGCACGCCGCAGCCAGTTCGCCGCTGCCCGCCGGTTCATCGAGCGCCTCGCGCTGCCCGTGCTGGCGGTGCCCGGCAATCACGACATTCCGCTGTACAACGTATTCGCACGCGCCCTCAATCCCTACGGCAACTACAAGCGCGCGCTGGGGCCGATCCTCGAACCCGTGTTCGAGAACGACGGCGTGCTTGCCATCGGGGTGAACACCACCCGGCCAAAACGCCATAAGGACGGCGAGATCTCCGACGCACAGATCGCCCGTGTCGGCCAGCGGTTGCGGCAGGCCCGGCCGGGCCAGTTGCGGATCGTCGTCGCGCATCACCCCGTGCGCGCCAAGGTTGAATCGGACCTGTCCAATCTGCTGATCGGCCGCGAGCGTGCGCTTGCGGCCTGGGCGCAGGCGGGCGTCGACCTGGTGCTGGGCGGTCACATACACTTGCCCTACGTGCTGCCGCTGACCGCGCCCACGGGCCCGGCCGGCTGGATCGTCCAGGCGGGAACCACGTGTTCGCACCGCGTGCGGGGCACCGTGCCCAATTCGCTTGGCGTGATCACCCGCTCGCAAGAGGACGGCCAGTCGGTCTGCCACGTCGAGCGGTGGGACTATGCAGCAGGCGCGCACGCATTCGCGCCCGTCGACAAAACCCTGGTTTCGCTGTAACCGTGCGCGGCGGCGCCGCGCACGTTCCTTTTTGATGGCGCTTTCATGACCGATGTCTACGCGGCATGGGCTGCGGCCCATGCCCTCTCTTTGTTTGTCGCGTTGCCGCTGGCTGCTGGCGGCGTGGCGCTACTGTTCATGCGTTGCCACGGCCGGCTGTCCGGCAACGGCCGCGCGGTACTGTTCGCCGCGACGGCGGGCGTGTCCTTTGCGGTGTTCCTGGCGCTGGCGCTGGCCGTCGAACGGCGCGGGACCGTCGTGGCGTTCGACAGCGCGCTCGCCAACGCGCTCAGCATGTCCATGTCGACGTCGATGCTCTGGCTGCTGTCCTGGATCACGTACCTGGGCGACCGCAGCCTGCTCACGGTCGTCGCCGTGCTGATGACGCTAGCGCTGCTGTGGCGCGGGTCATGGCAGCTCGCGCTCTTTTGCGCCGTCGCGACCGGCCTGAACGGCGCGCTCAACTGGCTGTTCAAGCACACATTCGAACGCGTACGCCCCGACCACGACCACGGCTACGCCATGGCAACCGGCTGGAGCTTCCCCAGCGGCCACTCGTCCGCGGCGATGGCTGTGTACGGCACGGCCTGCTACCTGATGTGGCGATTCGCGCCGCCCGGCTGGCGCCTGCCGTGCGTGGCGTTCATGGCCGCGCTCATCATGGCCATCGGCCTGAGCCGCATCCTCTTGCAGGTGCATTTCGCCAGCGACGTCGCCGCCGGGTTCGCGGTCAGCCTCGGGTGGCTGGTCCTGTGCGTGGCGGCCGTCGAGCGGCTGCACGTCTCAGGCAGGACGGTTCAGCGCGTCCAGTAGGCGCGCCTCGACGCCGGCAACGGCGCCCGCCTGCAGCGGCGCGCAGGTGTAGCGCCCGCCCGCGCACGCAATGGCCCGGTCAAGCTGCCGCATCCGGTCGGCGGGCGGCGGGTCCAGATCGATGATCAGCTTGCCGGCAATGGGCGCCGTGACCTGCCCGTCGCTGAAGCGTTCCAGCGTGCGATCGATCTCGCGTTCCCCGGGCAGGGCCAGCACGATGGTGTCGGACTCGGCCAAGGCTTCGCGCGCCGAGGTCGCCAGCGTCGCGTTGCCGCGAAAATCCTCGCAGCGGTCCGCTTCGATGTCGTAAAGCGTCAACGCAATGTCGGGATCGGCGGCCAGCAGCCGCCGCGCCGCACGCGTGCCGATCCTGCCCATGCCGACGATGCTGACGCGCGGACTCATGGCTTGGGCACCGACCACGTGCTCACGATATGGGCGACCGGCTCGTCCGAGCCTTCGCCCGTCAGCACGACTTCTCCCGCGGACAGACGGCCCACCTTGAGCAGGCGGGCGTGGGCATGGATGGCGCCCGCGGGGCTCTTGCGCAAAAAATTGATGGTCAGGCTGGCCGTGACCGCGTGGGCCTGCCCGGTCGCGCCCACCACGGCTGCATACATGGCCAGATCGGCCAGTCCCATCAGCATTGGCCCGGCAACGATGCCGCCCAGCCGCTGGTGCGTGTCCCGGGCGGGCAGCACGGCGTGCGCCGTGCCGTGGCCGATGTGCAGGATATCGATCCCCAACAGCATCGAGAACGGGTGCTGGTCGGCCAGCAGCACGTGAAAGTCGGCAAGGCTGATCAGCGGCGCGCGCGCATCGGCGGCGAGGGCGGTTGCGGTCATCGTTGTTCCAGGGCGTGGCAATAGTTGTCCAGCAGCGCGTCGGCCTGCTGGCCCAGGGACTTGAGGCGGCGGGTATGCACCAGCAGCAACAGTCCCATCAGATAAGTGAACACGTTCATCTGCTCGGCCTGAACGAACTCGTCGCGCCAGCCCTTCGTGCGTGCCAGCGCCTGTCCGATCAGATCGATGCATTGCCGCAACCGGCTATTGAGCTTTTCGTCCATGTCCCGACCCAGCCCGCGCGGGCCAAGTCCCTGGAACAGATACATTCCCAGCGAAAAATCCGTGCGCCGCTGCGCGTAATACTCGAAGAACGCCCGGATTACGCCGCGTGCGGCCGACTGCGGCGCCTCGGCCTCGCCCGCCTGCGCCAGATGCGCGAGCAGCCGCTGCAGCGATCCATCCAGCAGTTCCCCATACAGCGCTTCCTTGCCCGCGAACCAGGGATAGATGGCGCCGGTCGTGCAACCGGCTTCCTTCGCGATGGCCCGGATCGTCGTGTTTTCCAGACCATCCTGCTCGAACACGCGCTGCGCGGCGTCCAGGATGATCTGCCTGCGCAGTGCGCTCAGACGTTCGTTGCGGTCGGCACGGGGGGAGGGCGTGGACATGGTGCTCGGCGGCGATTCGATGCCACCGATCATATCGACGATTTTTATTAATAACAATGTTATTCACCCTGCACGTGATTACGATGATCTTCAGTGCCGGCATCATCCCGGCCGCTCCGGTTTAGCGCCGCACGGCAGCCGGAGCCGCGAAGAAAGTAGCGTGACGAATGGGTTTCGGAATTGCCCGGAAAATTGGGGGCAGGGCCGAAAGTCGCATGGTTGCGCGCTCGGGCAGTTCGGTAAGGGTAAGCCCTAGCGATACGCGGCAAGCATCAGCGGGATGTTGCAACTTCCCAACAAGCCTGTCGCAAACCTGCACTTTTCTGATGCCGACCATAGCCAGTCCCCCCGATTTTTGATGCAATAGCGTCAACTTCCCTTCGCGGAGTTAGGGGGGCGGCAGGCTGGTTTGCTGGATTGCTGCTCTTGTCACTCAAATCAACGGAGATTTCTTAAATGAAAAAGACTCTGCTCGCTGCCGCCCTGCTCGCCGGTTTCGCCGGTGTCGCCCAGGCAGAAACGTCTGTCACCCTGTACGGTATCATCGACACGGGTATCGGCTACAACAAGATCAGCGGCGCCGATAACGACGCTCTGAACGGCAGCCGCTTCGGCATGATCAACGGCGTCCAAAACGGTTCGCGCTGGGGTCTGCGTGGTTCGGAAGATCTGGGTGACGGCCTGCGCGCTGTTTTCCAACTGGAATCGGGCTTTGACTCGGGTAACGGCCGTTCGGCTCAAGGTGGCCGTCTGTTCGGTCGTCAAGCCACCGTCGGTCTGGCCAGCGACAGCTGGGGCCAACTGGACTTCGGTCGCCAAACCAACATCGCTTCGAAGTACTTCGGTTCGATCGATCCGTTCGGCGCTGGCTTCGGTCAAGCTAACATCGGCGCCTCGCTGAGCGCGGCCAACACCAACCGCTACGACAACATGGTTCTGTATCAGACCCCGTCGTTCAGCGGCTTCCAGTTCGGCGTTGGCTACTCGTTCAATGCTGACGACACGAACACCGCTCAAACCGGCTGGCGCACTGCGAACAACACGCGCGCTATCACGACCGGTCTGCGCTACGTGAATGGCCCCCTGAACGTGGCCTTCTCGTACGACCAGCTGAATGCTTCGAACAACCTGCCGACGGCTCAGACCGACGCTACCCCGCGCATGTATGCTCTGGGCGCTTCGTATGACTTCGAAGTCGTGAAGCTGGCTCTGGCCTACGCTCGCACGACCGACGGCTGGTTCGCTGGCCAAGGCCTGCAAAGCAGCGCCGGCAACATCGGCTTCAGCAGCAACGTGTTCTCGGATGGCTTCAAGGCTAACTCGTACATGGTTGGTCTGTCGGCTCCCATCGGTGGCGCCAGCAACCTGTTCGGTTCGTGGCAAATGGTTGACCCCAGCGACGGTCGTCTGAGCGGTCTGGAAGATACCGACAAGACGATGCAAATCTTCTCGTTGGGCTACACCTACGACCTGTCCAAGCGCACCAACCTGTACGCCTACGGTTCGTACGCCAAGAACTACGCCTTCATCGACGACGTCAAGTCGACCGCTGTCGGCGTCGGTGTCCGTCACCGCTTCTAATCCAATGCAGGGCGCAAGCCCTGTGTGGATTTAAAGCAAAGTCGAACGGGCCTCGGCCCGTTCGCATAAGCCACCCTTTCGGGGGTGGTTTTTTTTCGTCTGCTGACTGAATTCAGGCATACTACGACTTCGTGTCGTTCGAGCCGCACATGCTCGACATGCACCGACGAAAGCTGCGATTGTTCCATTTGAGGAATGCAGTCTTTCGCCTGCTATTCAAGCTACAGAGTTCAGCCGGAAGTAACCGCGCGAATGCTACAATCCTAAGGTTTGCGCATTTGACGGACGCCTGAATGAACCTGCAACAGTATTTTCCCGTCCTGCTGTTTATCGTAGTGGCCACCCTTATCGGGTTCGCGCTTCTAACGGCCGGCTCCCTCCTTGGCCCGCGGCGTCCTTACGCTGAGAAGCTCTCGCCTTACGAGTGCGGCTTCGAAGCGTTTGAAGATGCACGCATGAAGTTTGACGTGCGCTACTACCTCGTGGCGATCCTGTTCATTCTTTTCGACCTGGAAATCGCGTTCCTGTTCCCGTGGGCCATCGCCCAGGGCACCGTCGGACTCGTCGGTTTCTGGACGGTCATGGTTTTCCTTGCCGTGTTGACCGTCGGCTTCATCTACGAATGGAAAAAGGGCGCGCTGGATTGGGAGTGACCTTCGGGTTCATTTCACAGCACGTTATCAGAGACGAATATGGCTATAGACGGCATTCTCAAGCAAGGGTTCATCACCACCAGCGCCGACAAGTTCCTGAACTGGGCGAAGACCGGTTCGATGTGGCCCATGACCTTCGGTCTGGCCTGTTGCGCGGTTGAGATGATGCACGCGGGCGCAGCCCGCTATGACCTGGACCAATTCGGCATCATCTTCCGGCCCAGTCCGCGCCAGTCCGATCTTATGATCGTTGCCGGCACGCTGTGCAACAAGATGGCGCCCGCGCTGCGCAAGGTCTACGACCAGATGCCCGAGCCGCGCTGGGTGGTTTCTATGGGCTCCTGTGCCAATGGCGGCGGCTACTACCACTACTCGTATTCGGTGGTGCGTGGCTGTGATCGCATCGTACCGGTAGACGTCTACGTGCCGGGCTGCCCGCCCACGGCCGAGGCGCTGGTCTACGGCTTGCTGCAAATGCAGAACAAGATCCGTCTGACCAACACGATTGCGCGCTGATGCTTCGTGCGGTTCGACGGCAGGCCTCAGCCGCCGCGAACCTGCGAAACCAGCGTATCGGTTCACCTAAGCGTACAAGATGATGACCAGGCTCGAATCCCTGAAAAACAATTTGCAGACCACCCTCGGTGCGGACATCGCGCTGACCGAGGCGCTGGGCGAGCTGACGCTCGAAGTGCCCGCGGAGCAGTGGTTCTCCGTCTGCAACAAGCTGCGCACCGAAGCCGGCCTGCGCTTTGAAACCTGTATCGACCTCTGCGGCGTCGACTACCTGACCTGGGGCAACGGCACGCGCCAACTGCCCGAGGAAACCAACGTCCGCATCCACCGCGCGCGTTATGCCGTGGTGGCGCACTTGCTCTCCCTCGAGAACAACTGCCGGCTGCGCGTGCGCACCTGGGCGCCCGACGACGAGTTCCCGATGGTCGCCTCGCTGATGGAATGCTGGCCCACGGTCGGCTGGTTCGAACGCGAAGCCTTCGACCTGTACGGCATCGTCTTCGAAGGCCACCCGGACCTGCGCCGCATCCTCACCGACTACGGTTTCATCGGCCATCCGTTCCGCAAGGACTTCCCGCTGTCGGGCACCGTCGAAATGCGCTACGACCCCGAGCAACGGCGCGTCATTTACCAGCCGGTCACGATCGATCCGCGCGAGATCACCCCGCGCGTGGTGCGCGAAGACACCTACGGCATGGGGCGTTGAATCATGGCAGACATCAAGAACTACACCCTGAACTTCGGTCCTCAACACCCGGCCGCGCACGGCGTGCTGCGCCTGGTGCTCGAGCTTGACGGCGAAGTCATCCAGCGCGCCGATCCGCACATCGGCCTGCTGCACCGCGCCACCGAAAAGCTGGCCGAGCACAAGACCTACATCCAGGCGCTGCCCTACATGGACCGCCTGGACTACGTGTCCATGATGTGCAACGAGCACGCCTACGTCATGGCCATCGAAAAGCTGCTGGGCGTCGAAGCCCCGCTGCGCGCGCAGTACATCCGCGTGATGTTCGATGAAATTACCCGCCTCCTGAACCACCTGATGTCGCTGGGCTCGCACGCCCTCGACGTGGGCGCCATGGCGGTATTCCTGTACGCCTTCCGTGAACGCGAAGACCTGATGGACTGCTACGAAGCCGTCTCGGGCGCGCGCATGCACGCGGCCTACTACCGTCCGGGCGGCGTCTATCGCGACCTGCCGGATTCCATGCCGCAGTATGGCGACTCCAGCAAGTTCCGTGGCGACAAGGAAATGCGCGTCATGAACGACGCACGTTCGGGCTCGCTGCTGGACTTCATCGAAGACTTCACCAACCGCTTCCCCGCCTGCGTCGACGAGTACGAAACGCTGCTCACCGACAACCGTATCTGGAAGCAGCGTCTGGTGGGCATCGGCGTGGTCGATCCCGATCGCGCCAAGGCGCTGGGCTTCACCGGCCCGATGCTGCGTGGCTCGGGCGTCGCCTGGGATCTGCGCAAGATGCAGCCCTACGAAGTCTATGACCTGCTTGATTTCGACATCCCCGTGGGTGTCAACGGCGACTGCTACGACCGCTATCTGGTCCGCATCGCCGAGATGCGCCAAAGCAATCGCATCATCCGCCAGTGCGTGGAATGGCTGCGCAACAATCCCGGCCCGGTCATGATCGAGAATCACAAGATCGCCCCGCCGTCGCGTACCGCCATGAAGACCAACATGGAAGAGCTGATCCATCACTTCAAGCTCTTCACTGAAGGTTTCCACGTGCCCCCGGGCGAAGCGTATGCCTCGGTCGAGCATCCGAAGGGCGAATTCGGCATCTATCTGGTGTCCGACGGCGCCAACAAGCCTTACCGCCTGAAGATTCGGGCGCCCGGCTTTGTCCACCTGCAAGCGCTGGATGAAATGTCGCGCGGCCACATGATCGCCGACGCCGTCACCATCATTGGCACGCAGGACATCGTTTTCGGCGAGATCGATCGCTGATCCGCCCAGACAGTCACGAGCACGCCCGCATAACCCGGATTCAAACTATGCTGCTTTCCGAACAGGCCTACCAGAAAATCGACCGTGAACTGGCCAAGTTCCCGGCCGACCAGCGGCAGTCCGCCATCATGGCCTCGCTTGCCATCGCGCAAGAAGAGAAGGGCTGGTTGGCTACCGAAGTCATCGAAGACGTGGCCAAGTACATTGGCGTTCCGCCCATCGCGGTCCAGGAAGTCGCCACGTTCTACAACATGTTCGACGTCAAACCCGTCGGCAAGAACAAGATCGCCGTCTGCACGAACCTGCCCTGTGCCTTGCGCGACGGCGACCGTGCCGGCGACTACCTCAAGCGCAAGCTGGGCGTCGACTACCGCCAGACCACCGAAGACGGCCAGTTCACGCTGGTCGAAGGCGAGTGCATGGGCGCCTGCGGCGACTCCCCCGTGCTGATCGTGAACAACAAGCATATGTGCGTGCGCATGACCGACGAGAAGCTGGACGCGCTGGTCGCGGCCCTCAAGCAGCAAGGAGAGTCGGCATGAACGCGCCTGACCTGTACAAACAGTTCGCGCAGGGGCTGGATCCCGATCCCCTGAACGACCTGTCCAACTCGATGGCCCTGCACGGCCGCCACCTGCAGCCGCAGATCATGGCCGACGTCGACGGCGCCAACTGGCGCCTGGCCGACTACGTCAAGCGCGGCGGCTACGAAGCCCTGAAGAAGATCCTGACCACCGGCATGAAGCCGGAAGACGTGATCGCCGAAGTCAAGGCGTCGGGTCTGCGCGGCCGTGGCGGCGCGGGCTTTCCGACCGGCCTGAAGTGGAGCTTCATGCCGCGCGCCTTTCCGGGCCAGAAATACCTCGTCTGCAACTCCGACGAAGGCGAGCCCGGCACGTTCAAGGACCGCGACATCCTGCGTTTCAATCCGCACATCGTGATTGAAGGCATGGCGATCGCGGCCTACGCCATGGGCATCAGCGTCGGCTACAACTACATCCACGGCGAAATCTTCGAAGTCTACGAGCGCTTCGAAGAGGCCCTCGAAGAGGCGCGTGCCGCCGGCTTCCTGGGCGACCGCCTGTTCGGTTCCGACTTCAGCTTCCAGCTTCACGCTTTCCACGGTTACGGCGCCTACATCTGCGGCGAAGAAACCGCGCTGCTGGAATCGCTGGAAGGCAAGAAGGGCCAGCCGCGCTTCAAGCCGCCGTTCCCGGCCAGCTTCGGCCTGTACGGCAAGCCCACCACCATCAACAACACGGAAACGTTCGCGGCGGTGCCGTGGATCATCCGCAACGGCGGCCAGGCCTACCTGGAAGTCGGCAAGCCGAACAACGGCGGCACCAAGCTGTTCTCGATCACCGGCGACGTCGAGCGTCCCGGCAACTACGAGATCCCGCTGGGCACCCCGTTCTCGACCCTGCTGGAACTGGCGGGCGGCATGCGCGGCGGCAAGAAGCTGAAGGCGGTCATCCCCGGCGGCTCCAGCGCTCCGGTCCTGCCCGCCGACATCATGATGGAATGCACGATGGACTATGACTCCATCGCCAAGGCGGGCTCGATGCTGGGCTCGGGCGCGGTGATCGTCATGGACGAGACGCGCTGCATGGTGAAGTCGCTGCTGCGACTGTCGTACTTCTATTTCGAGGAAAGCTGCGGCCAGTGCACGCCGTGCCGCGAAGGCACCGGCTGGCTCTACCGCATGGTGCACCGCATCGAAAACGGTCAAGGCCGTCCGGAAGATCTGGAGCTGCTGGATAACGTGGCCCTCAACATCATGGGCCGCACCATCTGCGCCCTCGGTGACGCCGCCGCCATGCCCGTCCGTGGCTTCCTCAAGCATTTTCGCGACGAATTCGCGCACCACATCGAGCACAAGTCTTGTGTGGTCCCGCAATATCTGTAGGTCTCAGGAACAGCAATGGTTGAACTAACCGTCGACGGCAACAAGGTCGAAGTGCCCGAAGGCAGCATGGTCATGCATGCCGCCCAGAAAGTCGGGCTTTACGTGCCGCATTTCTGCTACCACAAGAAACTGTCCATCGCGGCCAACTGCCGGATGTGCCTGGTTGAAGTGGAAAAAGCGCCCAAGGCGCTGCCCGCCTGCGCCACGCCCGTGACCAACGGCATGGTCGTCCACACCTGCTCTGAGAAGGCTCGCGCCGCTCAGAAGTCGGTGATGGAATTCTTGCTCATCAATCACCCCCTCGACTGCCCGATCTGCGATCAGGGCGGCGAATGCCAGTTGCAGGATCTGGCCGTGGGCTACGGCGGTTCTTCCTCGCGTTACCAGGAAGAAAAGCGCGTCGTGTTCCACAAGGACCTGGGCCCGCTGGTTTCCGCCGAGGAAATGTCCCGCTGCATCCACTGCACCCGCTGCGTGCGCTTCGGCCAGGAAATCGCCGGCGTCATGGAACTGGGCATGCTGGGCCGTGGCGAACACTCCGAAATCACCACCTTCGTGGGCCGCTCGATCGAGTCCGAACTGTCGGGCAACATGATCGACATCTGTCCGGTGGGCGCGCTGACCTCCAAGCCCTTCCGCTACAGCGCGCGTACCTGGGAACTGGCTCGCCGCCGTTCGGTCAGCCCGCACGACAGCTTGGGCGCCAACCTGGTCGTCCAGGTCAAGGGCGACCGCGTGATGCGCGTGGTCCCGTTCGAAGACGAAGCCGTCAACGAATGCTGGATCAGCGACCGCGACCGCTTCTCGTACGAAGGTCTGAACAGCGACGACCGCCTGTCCGCCCCGATGATCAAGGGCACCGACGGCAAGTGGCAGGAAGCCTCGTGGGCCGACGCCCTGCAGGCCGTGGCCCAAGGCCTGTCGCGCGTGCGTGACAGCTTCGGCGCTGGCCAGATCGGCGCGCTGGCGTCCGAATACGCCACCACCGAGGAATACGCGCTGCTGGGCCGCCTGGTCCGCTCGCTGGGTTCCGAGAACATCGACTTCCGTCTGCGCCAGACCGACCCGGCCTTCGACGCCGCGCTGACCGGCGCGCCGTGGCTGGGCATGCCCATCGCCGAACTCGACAACCTGGACCGCGTCCTCGTCGTCGGCTCGTTCCTGCGCAAGGATCATCCGCTGATGGCTCAGCGCCTGCGCCAGGCCGCCAAGCGCGGCACGCAGATCCTGATGGTCGACAGCGCCGCCGACGATCCCCTGATGCCCGTCACCGCGCGCATCACCGTGGCCCCCTCGGAATTGGCGCGCGCGCTGGCCGAAGTGGCCGTCGCGCTGGCCCAGGCCAAGGAACAGGCCGTGCCGGCCGAATTCGCCTCGGTCACGCCGGGCGAAAACGCCAAGCTCATCGCCGCCAGCCTCGCCTCGGGCGCCAACACCGCCGTCCTGATGGGCAACCTGGCTGTCGCCAGCGCCCAGGCCACCACGCTGGCCGCCAACGGCCGCGCCGTGGCTGACCTGACCGGCGGCAAGTTCGGCTTCCTGACGTCGGGCGGCAACACGGTCGGCGGTTATCTCGCCGGCGCCATCCCGGGCAAGGGCGGCAAGACCGCCGCGGCCATGCTCGCCGAACCGCTCAAGGCCTACATCGTCCTGCACGCCGAACCGCTGCTCGACGCCGACAACGGCCAGCAAGCCATCGCCGCGCTGCGCGGCGCGCAGTTCGCCGTCGCGCTCACGCCTTACCGTTCGGCCGCAGCCGAATGGGCCGACGTGATGCTGCCGGTGTCGCCGTTCACGGAAACCTCGGGCACGTTCGTCAACGCCCAAGGCCTGGCTCAGAGTTTCAAGGGCACGGTCGCGCCGTTCGGCCAGACCCGTCCGGGCTGGAAGGTCCTGCGCGTGCTGGGCAACGTCCTGCACCTGGCTGGCTTCGACGACGAGACCTCCGAGTCCGTGCGCGACGCCGTGCTGGCAAGCGGCGTCGAAGGCCGCCTGTCCAACGACGTCAAGGCTCCGCTGGGCCTCGGCCAGGCCATCACCGGCCTGGAACGCGTCGCTGATGTGCCGATCTACCGCACCGACGCCATGGTGCGCCGCTCGGAACCGCTGCAGGCCTCGCCGGCTTCGAAGAAGCCCGCCGCCGCCATGAACGGCCGCACCCTCACCAGCCTGGGCCTGACGGCCGGGGTCAAGGTGCGCGTGTCGGCCGGGCAGGGCGTCGTCGAACTGGAAACCGTGCAGGATGATGCCGTGGCCGATCGCGCCGTGCGCATTTCCGCCGCCTTCGAAACTACCGCTGCCCTGGGTGGCGCATTTGGTCAAATCAGCGTGGAGCGTGCCTGATGGAATGGCTCAATGTTCTTGAAAGCCACGGTCAGGCATTGCTGGGTCCGACGGTCTGGATGGTCCTCTGGACCCTCGTCAAGATCGTCATCATTGCGGTGCCCATCATCCTGTGCGTGGCCTACCTGACGTACTGGGAACGCAAGATGATCGGCGCCATGCACGTGCGCATGGGTCCGAACCGCGTCGGTTTCAAGGGGCTGCTGCAGCCGTTTGCCGACGTGTTCAAGCTGCTGACCAAGGAAGTCGTGGTCCCCAGCCAAGCCAACAAGGTGCTGTTCATCGTGGCCCCCGTGGTCACGCTGATGCCCGCGCTGGCGGCCTGGGCCGTCGTGCCGTTCGGCCCCGATGTCGTGCTGGCGAACGTCAACGCCGGCCTGCTGTACATCATGGCCATCACGTCCATCGGCGTGTACGGCGTGATCGTCGCCGGCTGGGCGTCCAACTCCAAGTACGCGTTCCTGGGCGCGCTGCGCGCCTCGGCCCAGATGCTGTCGTATGAACTGGCCATCGGCTTCGTGCTGGTGACGGTGCTGCTGGTGTCGGGCAGCCTGAACATGTCCGAGATCGTCAACGTGCAGAACCGCGGCTGGTTTGCCGAAAAGGGCCTGACGTTCATGTCGTGGAACTGGCTGCCGCTGTTGCCGCTGTTCGTGATCTACGTGATCTCGGCCGTCGCCGAAACCAACCGTCACCCGTTTGACGTCGTGGAAGGCGAATCCGAAATCGTGGCCGGCCACATGGTCGAATACTCGGGCATGGCATTCGCGCTGTTCTTCCTGGGCGAATACGCCAACATGATCCTGCTGTCGTGCATGGCATCGATCATGTTCCTGGGCGGCTGGGCTTCCCCGATCGATATCGCGCCGCTGACCTGGATTCCGGGTTGGATCTGGCTGGGTCTCAAGACGTTCTTCGTGGTCTCGTTGTTTGTTTGGTTCCGGGCTTCGTTCCCGCGCTACCGCTATGACCAGATCATGCGTTTGGGTTGGAAAATCTTCATCCCGCTGACCGGCGTCTGGCTGGTCGTGGTGGCGATCTGGATGCAGACGCCCTGGAACATTTGGCGCTAAGCGCCAAGCAGAGGCAGGATATGGAAGCGATCAAGGATTTCTTCGGCAGTCTGATGCTGACCGAGTTGCTCAAGGGCATGCGCCTGACGGGCAAGTATTTTTTCAAGCGCAAGGTCACCTTGCGTTACCCCCAGGAAAAGACCCCTGCGTCGCCGCGTTTCCGCGGCCTGCACGCCCTGCGCCGCTACCCCAACGGGGAAGAGCGTTGCATCGCGTGCAAGCTGTGCGAAGCCGTGTGCCCGGCGCTGGCGATCACGATCGAGTCGGACCAGCGCGACGACGGCACCCGCCGCACGACGCGCTACGACATCGATCTGACCAAATGCATTTTCTGCGGCTTCTGTGAGGAAAGCTGCCCCGTGGACTCCATCGTGGAAACGCACATCCACGAATACCACGGCGAAAAGCGCGGCGACCTGTATTTCACCAAAGACATGCTGCTCGCCGTGGGCGACCGCTACGAAGCCGACATCGCCCGCCGCCGGGCCGAAGACGCGCCTTACCGCTGAAGCCCAGGGTCTGATCCATGACTTTTACCACTGTCCTTTTCTACATACTGGCCGCCGTGCTGGTGATCGCGGCGTTCCGCGTGATCACCGCGCGCAGTGCGGTCACCGCCGTTTTGCACCTGATCCTGGCGTTCGCCAACGCGGCCATGCTCTGGATGCTGCTGGGCGCCGAGTTCCTCGCGCTGCTGCTGGTGCTGGTGTACGTGGGCGCCGTGATGGTGCTTTTCCTCTTCGTCGTGATGATGCTCGACATCCGGATGGACACCCTGCGCCAGGGCATGAAGACCTATCTGCCGCTCGGCCTGGTCATCGGCCTGGTGCTCGTGCTGGAAGTGTCCTTCGTGCTGGGCTCCATCTGGTACGGTTCCGGTCCCCAGGCGCAGCTGCCCAGCGACTACAACAACGCCCGCGCGCTCGGCGAAGCGATGTACACGCAGTACATCTACGCGGTTGAAGTTGGCGCCGCGCTGCTGCTGGTCGGCATGGTTGCCGCGATTGCGCTGACCCTGCGCCGCCGCCGCGACGTCAAGTACAACGACCCGGTCGCCGCTGTCCGCGTGCGTTCGAAGGACCGCTTCCGCATGGTGAGCATGCCCGCCCAGAGCGAGCGCGCCCAGGCCAAGCGTGACGCCTCGAACGGTGCCGCGCCCCAAGGAGAAAAACAATGACGCTGACGCTGGCCCACTATCTGATCCTTGGCGCGATCCTGTTCGCGATCGGGATCTTCGGCATCTTCCTGAACCGCCGCAACCTGATCATTCTCCTGATGTCCATCGAGCTCGTGCTCCTGGCCGTCAACATGAACTTCGTGGCGTTCTCCAGCTGGTTCGGCGACACCGCCGGCCAGGTGTTCGTGTTCTTCATCCTGACCGTGGCCGCCGCTGAAGCGGCGATCGGCCTGGCCATTTTGGTGCTGCTGTTCCGCAACCTGAACACGATCAACGTTGACGAACTCGATCGCCTGAAGGGCTGACGGGGTATTGGAAGAAAATGTCTAGCTCACCCAATCTCTACCTGCTCATCGCGCTGGCGCCGCTGGCCGGAGCAATTCTCGCGGGCCTCTTCGGCACCGGGTTCCTCGGCCGGCCCATCGGCCGCCGCGCCTCGCACGTCATTACCATCCTGGGCGTGCTCATCTCCGCCATCGGTTCGGTGGTGGTGCTGGGCGACGTGCTGAACGGCCTGCGTTTCGACGGCGCCGTCTACACCTGGAGCCTCATCGGTCAGACCAAGCTGGAAATCGGCTTCCTGATCGATCCGCTGTCGGCCATGATGATGGTCGTCGTGACTTCCGTGTCGCTGATGGTGCACATCTACACCATCGGCTACATGGCTGACGATCCCGGCTATCAGCGCTTCTTCTCGTACATCTCGCTGTTCACGTTCTCCATGCTGATGCTGGTGATGTCGAACAACATGGTGCAGCTGTTCTTCGGCTGGGAAGCGGTGGGTCTGGTGTCGTACCTGCTGATCGGTTTCTGGTACACCCGTCCGACGGCGATCTTCGCCAACATGAAGGCGTTCCTGATCAACCGCGTCGGCGACTTCGGTTTCGTGCTCGGCATCGGCCTGCTGTTCGCCTACGCCGGCACCATGCACTACGGTGAAGTCTTCGCGCAGGCCGACAAGCTGGCCGGCATGAAGCTGCCGGGCTCGGACTGGATGCTGCTGACCGTGGCGTGTATCTGCCTGTTCATCGGCGCCATGGGTAAATCGGCCCAGGTCCCGCTGCACGCCTGGCTGCCCGACTCGATGGAAGGCCCGACCCCGATCTCCGCGCTGATCCACGCCGCCACCATGGTGACGGCCGGCATCTTCATGGTTGCGCGTTTCTCGCCGCTGTTCGAACTGTCGGACACCGCACTGTCGTTCATCATCGTGATCGGCGCCATCGGCGCGCTGTTCCTGGGCATCCTGGGCATCATCCAGAACGACATCAAGCGCGTCATCGCGTACTCCACGCTGTCGCAGCTGGGTTACATGACCGTGGCGCTGGGTGCGTCGGCCTACTCGGTCGCGATCTTCCACCTGATGACGCACGCTTTCTTCAAGGCGCTGCTGTTCCTGGGCGCGGGTTCGGTCATCATCGGCATGCACCACGACCAGGACATCCGCAATATGGGCGGCCTGCGCAAGTACATGCCCATCACCTGGATCACCTTCCTGCTGGGTACGCTGGCACTCGTCGGCACGCCGTTCTTCTCGGGTTTCTACTCGAAGGAAAACATCATCGAAGCCGCCGGCCAGGCCAATGTCTGGGGCGCGAGCTTTGCCTACTATGCCGTGCTGATCGGCGTGTTCGTCACGTCGCTGTACTCGTTCCGCGTGTACTTCCTGGTCTTCCACGGCAAGGAACGCTTCGACACCAGCGATCATGGCCACGGCCACGATGCGCACGGTCACGGTCATGACGACCATGGCCACGACGACCACGGCCACGGCCATCACGGCGGAAAGCCGCACGAGTCGCCCTGGGTGGTCACGCTGCCGCTGATCCTGCTGGCGATTCCGTCGGTGTTCGTCGGCGCGTGGGCGGTCGATCCCATGCTGTTCGGCAAGTTCTTCGACGGCGTCATCAAGGTCCTGCCGCAGCAGCATCCCGCGATGCACGTGCTGAGCGAGGAATGGCACGGCTGGGTCGCCTACGGCCTGCACGCCTTCCAGACCCTGCCGTTCTGGCTGGTCGTGGCTGGCTTCGTCATCTCCTGGTACTGCTACCTGATCAACCCGAAGGTGCCGGCCGCCATCAAGGCCAACCTGTCGGGCGTGAACAAGATCCTCGAGAACAAGTACTACGTCGACTGGGTCAACGAGCAGATCATCGCGCGCGGTTTGCGCTGCCTGGGCCGCGGCCTGTGGCAGACGGGTGATCGCGGCATCATCGACGGCATCCTGATCAACGGCAGCGCCCGTGTCGTGGGCTGGGTGGCAGCCATCAGCCGTCACCTGCAGTCCGGCTTCATTTATCACTACGCGTTCGCGATGATCATCGGCGTCATGGCGCTGGTGACTTTCTTTGTGCTGATTCCCCAATGATGGCAAGCGAGATGGCATCCAACACTTTTCCCTGGCTCACGCTTGCGATCTTTGTCCCGATCGTATTCGGCCTGCTGGTGCTGGCGGTGGGCCGTGACGACCGTCCCGGCCTGACGCGCGGCCTGTCGCTCGTCGGCTCGATCGCCGGCTTCCTGGTCACGATTCCGCTCTACACCGGTTTTGATTCCTCCACGGCCGCCATGCAGTTCGTGGAGAAGGCCTCCTGGATCGAGGCTTTCAACGTCAATTACCACCTGGGCATCGACGGCATCTCGATGTGGTTCGTGCTCCTGACCGCGTTCATCACCATCATCGTGGTGCTGGCCGGCTGGGAAGTGATCACCAGCCGCGTCGCGCAATACATGGCCGCCTTCCTGATCCTCTCGGGTCTGATGGTCGGCGTGTTCTGCGCGCTGGACGGCATGCTGTTCTACGTGTTCTTCGAAGCCACGCTGATTCCGATGTACATCATCATCGGCGTCTGGGGTGGCGCGAACCGCGTGTATGCGGCCTTCAAGTTCTTCCTCTACACCCTGATGGGTTCGCTGCTGACGCTGGTCGCGTTCGTCTACCTCTGGCATGCCTCGGGCGGTTCGTTCGACATCCTGACGTGGCAGCAGACCAAGCTGGGCTACACCCCGCAGATCCTGATCTTCGTGGCGCTGCTTGCGGCGTTTGCGGTCAAGGTGCCGATGTGGCCTGTCCACACGTGGTTGCCGGACGCCCACGTGGAAGCGCCCACGGGCGGCTCCATTGTTCTGGCCGCCATCATGCTGAAGCTGGGCGCCTACGGCTTCCTGCGCTTCTCGCTGCCGATCGCCCCTGACGCGTCGCACAGCCTGGCCGGCATGATGATCACGCTGTCGCTGATCGCCGTGATCTACATCGGTCTGGTCGCGATCGTGCAGGACGACATGAAGAAGCTGGTGGCCTATTCGTCGGTCGCCCACATGGGCTTCGTCACGCTGGGCTTCTTCATCTTCAACACGGCCGGCGTCGAAGGCGCCATCGTGCAGATGATCTCGCACGGCTTCGTGTCGGGCGCCATGTTCATGTGTATTGGCGTGCTCTATGACCGCATGCACTCGCGCCGCATCGCCGACTACGGCGGCGTGGTCAACGTGATGCCGCGTTTTGCCACGTTCTTCATCCTGTTCTCGATGGCCAACAGCGGCCTGCCGGCCACCAGCGGTTTCGTCGGCGAATTCATGGTGATCATGGGCGCGGTCGAGCACAACTTCTGGATCGGCCTGCTGGCAGCCACGGCCCTGATCCTGGGCGCGGCGTACTCGCTGTGGATGGTCAAGCGCGTCGTCCTGGGCGATGTCGCCAACGACCACGTGCGCGAGCTGACCGATATCAATCGCCGCGAATTCGTGATTCTTGGCGTGATGGCGATCGCCGTGTTGTACATGGGGATCTATCCCAAGCCCTTTACCGACGTAATGCACGTGTCGGTCGAGGCCCTGCTGCAACACGTTGCCGTCTCGAAACTGTAAGACAAGACAATGATGCAATCCCAAATCGATTTCGCCCTGGCGACACCGGAAATCCTTCTGCTGATTTTCGGCCTGGCTATCCTGCTCGTCGACGCGGTCAGCAATCACCCCGAGCGTAAGCCGACGTTCCTGCTGACCATGCTTGCCCTGGGCGTGCTGACCGTCGTGTCGGCCGTGCAGTGGAAGAACGGCGTGGCTGGCTCGACGTTCAACGGCCTGTACGTCACGGACGAGCTGTCGCACCTGCTGAAGATCGCCTCGTATCTTGCCGTCGGCGTGACGCTGATCTACGGCCGCGTGTATGCGCAGGTTCGCGACATGATGCGTGGCGGCGAACTCTACGTGCTGACGCTGTTTGCGCTGCTGGGCCAGATGGTCATGATCTCCTCCGGGAACCTGATCTCGATCTACCTGGGCCTGGAGCTGATGTCGCTGGCGCTGTACGCGCTGATCGCCCTGCGCCGTGACAACGTCGTGGCCACCGAAGCCGCCATGAAGTACTTCGTGCTGGGCGCGCTGGCCTCGGGCTTCCTGCTGTATGGCATGTCCATGATCTACGGCGCAACGGGCCACCTGGACCTGACCGAAGTGTCCAACGTCATCGCCGCCGGCAAGGCCGAGAAGATGGCGCTGGTGTTCGGCATCGTGTTCCTGGTGTCGGGCCTCGCGTTCAAGCTGGGCGCCGTGCCGTTCCACATGTGGGTGCCGGACGTCTACCAAGGCTCGCCGACCGCCGTCACGCTGATCCTGGGCGGCGCGCCCAAGCTGGCCGCCTTTGCGATCACGCTGCGCCTGCTGGTCGACGGCCTGCACGGCCTGGCCGCCGACTGGCAGCCGATGCTGATGATCCTGGCCGTGCTGTCGCTGGCCATCGGCAACCTGACCGCCATCGCGCAGACCAACTTCAAGCGCATGCTGGCTTACTCGACCATCTCGCACATGGGCTTCGTGCTCCTGGGGCTGATGTCGGGTTCGGTGGCGGGCAAGCCGGAACTGTCGTCGGCCGCCTACGGCGCCTCGCTCTTCTACATGCTGACCTACGTGCTGACCACGCTTGCCAGCTTCGGCATCGTGCTGCTGCTGTCGCGCCAGGGCTTCGAGTGCGAACACATCGACGACCTGAAGGGCCTGAACCGCCGCAGCCCGTGGCATGCCGCCATCGTGCTGCTGCTGATGTTCTCGCTGGCCGGCATTCCGCCGCTGGTGGGCTTCTACGCCAAGCTGGCCGTGCTGCAGGCGCTGATCTCCGCGGGTCACGTCACGCTGGCCGTGGTGGCGGTGCTGTTCTCGCTGATCGGCGCGTTCTACTACCTCCGTGTGGTCAAGGTCGTCTACTTCGACGAGCCGGCGGCCGACGCTGCCCCGATGGTGGCCACGGCCGGTCAACGCGGCGTGCTGTCGATCAACGGCGCGCTGATCCTGGTGCTGGGTCTGTTGCCCGGTGGCTTGATGGCGCTGTGCGTGCAGGCCATCCGCTCGTCGCTGAGCCTCTAAGGACGGATAGCGGCCATGAACCAGACACTGGCGGTATGGCTGTTGATCGCGCTGGCGCTCGTCAGCGCGAATCTTCCTTTCCTGTCCGAGCGCGTTTTTGCCGTGCTGCCCTGGAAACAGGGCGGGGCGGCGGCGGTCAAGCCGTTCTGGATGCGCCTGATCGAAGTGCTGGTGTTCTACGCCATCGTCGGCGCGCTGGGTTTCGCGTTCGAGTCCACGCTGGGCAACCGCTTTGCCCAGACTTGGGAGTTCTACGCGATCACGCTCAGCCTGTTTCTGGTGCTGGCGTATCCTGGGTTTGTGTACCGGTATCTGTTCAAGCGGCATCCGCGTCTGCGGACTTGAAGACGCAGCGGCCCGCCCGCGTATCGATGCACCAAAGACGCCCCCCGAACGGGGCGTTTTTTTATGCCGGCAGCAATACCGGCATCGGCCTTGCACGGCAAGAAAATCGCATGCAATCCAGCCCCTTTTTTGACGTCTGATCCGTCCTGTATTTTGCGCAAGATCAAAGCTGTTGTTTTTTTATCCTTTTGATTTGCAAGGACCTTTTGTTCAGGTTTCATTCAGCGCCGCCGTTCAGAATCGCAAACGACAAAAAAACAAGAATCGTTGTTATTTACATTCTGGAGAAGTCGGTTTGAAGCCCCAAGATTCGTATTCGCTGAATACGCTCGCCACCTCGCTGGCCGCCGCCATTGCAGCGCCCGCGTTGTTCGTCAGCCCCTATGCAGCAGCCCAGTCCGCCGACGCCGGCGTGACGCAGCTGTCGCCCGTCCGCATCGAGGGCGAAAGTTCGTCGTACCAGACCTCGACCGCGCAGTCGCCCAAGATGACGGCGCCCTTGCTGGACACCCCGCGCACGGTGCAGGTCGTACCGCAGCAGGTGATCCAGGACCAGGCTGCGTCCACGCTGCAGGACGTGCTGCGCAACTCGCCAGGCATCACGTTCGGCGCCGGTGAAGGCGGCCGCCCGGGCGGCGACCTGCCGATCATCCGCGGCCAGAATTCCGCCGGCAGCATCTTTCTGGACGGCATCCGCGACAGCAGCACCCAGGTGCGCGATACGTTCAACCTGGAGCAGGTCGAGATCATCAAGGGTCCGGATTCGGTGTATTCCGGACGGGGCGGCGCGGGCGGCAGCATCAACATGGTCAGCAAGGCGCCGAAGGCCACGGACTTCACCGAAGCCACTGCGCAGATCGGAACGGACAACAACTACCGCGCCACCATCGACAGCAACTGGCGCCTGGGCGAGAAGGCGGCGTTCCGCCTGAACGTGATGGGCAACAAGGGCGACACGCCGGGCCGGGATGACGCCGTGGACTTCGAGCGCTGGGGCGTTGCGCCGTCGCTGATGCTGGGCGTGGGCACGCCGACGCGCATTACGCTGAGCTACTACCACTACCAAGACGACAGCATGCCCGACTACTCCATTCCGTATGACCCGAAGTCGGGCCAGCCGGTGACGGAGACGATGGGGGTGAGCCGCAAGTCGTTCTACGGCCTGACTGGCCGCGACTTCATGAAGACGCGCGATGACGTCGCCACGGTGGACTTCCAGCACGACTTCTCCGACAAGCTGCAACTGCGCAACGTGACGCGCTATGGCCGCGGCACAACCGATTTCGCGGCGACCAATCCCGACGACAGCAAGGGCAACATCCCGAATGGGCTGGTGTACCGCGCGCTCAAGTCGGGCTACTACGTCACCAAGACGTTCGCCAACCAGACCGACCTGACCGGCGAATTCGAGACCGGCAGCCTGAAGCATTCTTTCGACCTGGGCTTCGAGTACAGCAATACCAAGCAGGACAAGGACAGCTACACGCAGACGATCGCCCGTGGTCCGATGAACTGCAAGGTGAGCGCCACCGACCTGTCGAACCCGGCGCTGTGCACGTCGTTGTGGGATCCGAATCCCCACGACGACTACACCGGCAGGCTGACCCGCAACGACAATCCGGCCGTCTACAACACGGACACGCTGGCGCTCTACGGCTTTGACACCATCAAGTTCAACGAGCAGTGGCAGGCCAGCCTGGGCGCGCGCTGGGACAACTACCGCACCAGCGGCAGCAACATCGCGCGCGGCCGCAGCGATCCGGCCAGCACCCCCGCGTTCTACAGCACGAGCCGCGAGGACAACCTCTTCAACTATCAGGTCGGCCTGGCGTACAAGCCGGTGCCCAACGGCACCATTTACGCCACGTATGGCACCTCGTCGACGCCTTCCGCCATTGCCGGCGGCGCGATCAGCGATGCGACGTCGCTGTCGACGTCCTCGCTGGAGCCGGAAAAGAGCCGCACGGTGGAACTGGGCACGAAGTGGCAGGTGTTTGACGACAAGCTGACGCTGTCCGCAGCGGCGTTCCAGGACATCCGAAAGAACACCAGCGTGGCCGTGTCGGCAACCGAGGTGGCGCAGGTGGGCGAAGCCAAGGTGCGCGGCATCGAACTCGGATTCTCGGGCGCCATCACGCCGAAGTGGAACGTGTTCGGCGGCTACACCTTCATGGACAGCGAAATGACCAAGGGCGCGTACAACAGCGGCGCCGTCGGCCAGGATCTGCCCAACACGCCGCGCAATGCCTTCAGCCTGTGGACGACCTACAAGGTGCTGCCCAAGCTGACGATCGGCGGCGGCGCGTATTACGTCGACAAGGTGTACGGGAATTCGGACGCCACGAAAAACGCCGACGGCTCGCCCAAGGCACGCTGGGTGCCGTCGTACTGGCGCTTTGACGCGATGGCCGGCTACGAATTCAACGAGCACTTCTCGGCGCAGTTGAACGTATTGAACATCTTCGACGAGACGTACTACACCAAGGCCTATGCCGCGCACTACGCGGCGCTGGGCACGGGCCGGGCGGCGCTGCTGTCCCTGCGCGTACGGTACTGATCAAGGGGCGCCGCGTCAGCGACGCCGACTTGCATGAAAAAAGCCACCTCGTTTGTCGAGGTGGCTTTTGCTTTTGGAAGGGGGCTGGCGTCCGCTGCTGCCCGGTGTCTGACACCCGTTGAGGCATTGCTGCAAGCTGACGGTCATCTCCTTAGGGTGTCAGACACCTTGTCGAAAGGGGGCGCGTCCGCTGCTGCCCGGTGTCTGACACCCGTTGAGGCATTGCTGCAAGCTGACGGTCATCTCCCTAGGGTGTCAGACACCTTGTCGAAGGCTGGCGTCCGCTGCTGTCCGGTGTCTGACACCCGTTGAGGCATTGCTGCAAGCTGACGGTCATCTCCCTAGGGTGTCAGACACCTTGTCGAAAGGGGCGGGCGGCCGTTGCTGCACGGTGTCTGACACCCGTTGAGACATTGCTGCAAGGTGACGGTCATCTCCCGAGGGTGTCAGACACCTTGTCGAAGATGGGCGTCCGCTGCTGCACGGTGTCTGACACCCGTTGAGGCATTGCTGCAAGCTGACGGTCATCTCCCTAAGGTGTCAGACACCTTGTCGAAAGGGGTGGGCGGCCGCTGCTGCACGGTGTCTGACACCCGTTGAGACATTGCTGCAAGCTGATGGTCATCTCCCTAGGGTGTCAGACACCTTGTCGAAGGTGGGCGTCCGCTGCTGCGCGGTGTCTGACACCCGTTGAGGCATTGCTGCAAACTGACGGTCATCTCCCTAGGGTGTCAGACACCTTGTCGCGGGATCAGCTTTCGAACCAGTTCAGCACGCCGTCCAGCCCCGAGACATTAAGCGCGTAGCGCGTCTGCTGACGCACCAGCGGCTTGGCGTGGTAAGCCACCGGGAAGCCGGCGTTGGCCAGCATCTTCAGGTCGTTGGCGCCGTCGCCCATGGCGATGATCTGGTCTGTCGAGGCGCCGTGCGTGCGTGCGAATTCCCGCAGGTGCGTGGCCTTGGCGTCGGCGTCCAGGATGTCGCCCAACACGCGGCCGGTGAGCACGCCGTTTTCGATTTCAAGGGTGTTGGCGTGGGCGCTGTCCAGGTTCAGGCGGGCGCGCAGGCGTTCGGTGAAGAACGTGAAGCCGCCCGACACCAGCAGCACCTTGATGCCGGCGGCCTGGGCCGTGGTGATCAGGCGCTCGGCGCCGGGATTCAGGCGCAGCTTTTCCTCGTAGACCTGGTCCAGCGCGCCCGCCGGCGCGCCCTTGAGCAGCGCCACCCGGCGGCGCAGGCTTTCCGCGAAATCCTTGATCTCGCCGCGCATGGCGGCTTCGGTGATTTCCGACACCTTGTCCTTCACGCCGACCACGCCCGCGATCTCGTCGATGCACTCGATGTTGATCAGGGTCGAGTCCATGTCCATGGCCAGGATCTTGCAGTTGGCCAGCTTCAGGCCGGCGGGCACGAAGGCGGCGTCGACGCCGCGCGCGTCGGCCCAGGCGCACACCACGGCGCGCGTCTCGTCGTCATGCTGCACGTCGAGCAGGCGGGCCGCGGTGTTGCTGATGCGCGCCACGCCCTGGGCCTGGGCCAGGGCGGCGAGCTGCTCGGCATGTTCGATGGCGAGGCCGGGGGATTGGACGACGAGATTGTGGGTAGTCATGGCGGATGGATAAGGGTGTCGGGAATTACTTGAGGGCGCGCAGGACGGCGCGCACGGCGTCGGCGCGGGCCGGAACTTGGGGCGCCTTGATTTCAACGCGCAACTTGTCCTGCCCAGCCAGCTTGATGTGGCGCTGCCGCTGCACGAGCTCGATGATGCGGGCCGGATCGACCGAGGTCTTGGGACCAAACTGGATCAGCGCCTGGGTTTCGCTGGCATCGATCTTGACGATGCCCAGCGGCTGGGCCGCCAGGCGTAGGCGGTGCGTGGCCAGCAGCGTCTGCGCCGCTTCAGGCAGCTTGCCGAAGCGGTCGATCAGCTCTTCCTGGATGCGGATCAGGTCGTCTTCGTCGGCCGCGTGCGCCAGCCGCTTGTAGATGGCCAGCCGCGCGTGCACATCGGCGCAATAGTCCGACGGCAGCAGCGCCGGGGCGTGCAGGTTGACTTCGCACGCGAGGTTGAAGGGCGCGTCCAGGTCGGGCTCTTCGCCCGCACGCAGGGCGCGCACGGCCTCGTTGAGCATCTCGTTGTACATCGAGAAGCCGACTTCCTGGATGTTGCCCGACTGCGAATCGCCCAGGACTTCGCCGGTGCCGCGGATTTCGAGGTCGTGCATGGCCAGGTAGAAGCCGGAGCCCAGCTCTTCCATGGCCTGAATGGCTTCCAGCCGCTTCTTGGCGTTGCTGGTGATCGCGTCCTCGCCCGGCGTCAGCAGGTAAGCATAGGCCTGATGGTGAGAGCGCCCGACGCGGCCGCGCAGTTGGTGAAGCTGCGCGAGTCCGAAGCGGTCCGCGCGGTGGATCACGATGGTGTTGGCGCTGGGCACGTCGATGCCGGTTTCGATGATGGTGGTGCACAGCAGCACGTTGTAGCGCTGCTGATAGAAGCCCTTCATCACCTGTTCGAGCTCGCGCTCGGGCATCTGGCCGTGCGCAACGGCGATCCGGGCCTCGGGCACCAGTTCTTCGAGGCGCGCGCGCCGGTTGTGGATGGTTTCGACTTCGTTGTGCAGGAAGTAGCACTGGCCGCCACGCTTGAGCTCGCGCAGCAGGGCTTCGCGCAGCGTGCTGCCGTCCTCGCGCCGCACGAAGGTCTTGATGGCCAGGCGTTTTTGCGGCGCCGTCGCAATGACGGAAAAGTCGCGGATGCCCTCCAGCGACATGCCGAGCGTGCGCGGGATCGGCGTGGCGGTCAGCGTCAGCACGTCGACCTCGGCACGCAGCGACTTGAGCGCTTCCTTCTGGCGCACGCCGAAACGGTGTTCCTCGTCGATGATGACCAGGCCCAGGCGCTTGAACTTCACGTCCTTCGACAGGATCTTGTGCGTGCCGATGACGATGTCGACGCGGCCATCGTTGATGCCTTCAATGGCGCTGGAGACTTCCTTGGCCGAGCGGAAGCGAGACAGTTCCACGACGCGCACGGGCCAGTCGGCAAAGCGGTCGGAGAAGGTCTGCGCGTGCTGCTCGGCGAGCAGGGTGGTGGGGCACAACAGCGCCACCTGCTTGCCGTTGGCGACGGCCAGGAAGGCGGCGCGCAGGGCGACTTCGGTCTTGCCGAAACCGACGTCGCCGCACACCAGGCGGTCCATCGGCCGGCCGGAGGTCATGTCGCTGATCACGGCCTGGATGGCGGCGGCCTGGTCGGCCGTCTCTTCGAAGCCAAAGCCCTCGGCAAACGCCTCGTAGTCGTTCAGCGGCAGGTTGAACGCAAAACCTTCGCGCGCGGCGCGCTGCGCGTACAGCGCCAGCAATTCCGCGGCGGTGTCGCGGACCTGCTTGGCGGCCTTGCGGCGGGCCTTGTCCCACTGGCCCGAGCCCAGTTGGTGCAACGGCGCGGCCTCGGGGTCGGCGCCGCTGTAGCGCGCGATCACGTGCAGTTGCGACACGGGCACGTACAGCGTGCTGCCGTTGGCGTACTCAAGATGGAGGAATTCCATCTCGCCTTCGCCCATGTCCATGTTGACCAGGCCGTGGTAGCGCCCGATGCCGTGCTGGGCGTGGACGACGGGGTCGCCCTCGCGCAGCTCGGACAGGTCGCGCACCATGGCTTCGACGTTGCTCGCGCGTTCCTGGTCGCGCTTGCCGCGGCGGCCGGTGGTTGCCAATCCGGGGTAGAGGTCGTTCTCGGTCAGGAAGGCGAGGTTTGCGTCGGGCAGTTCAAACCCGATGCCCACCGGCGAGGCGACGATGCCGAAATGCGCGTCCGAGGCCAGAAAGGCCTCGATGGTATCGGGCTGCGCATCGGGCGTGACGCCGAACTCGTTCAGCATCTGCACCAGGGTTTCGCGCCGGCCGGCCGAATCGGCGCACAGCAGCACGCGGGTGTGCCGCTTCTGCACCAGCGTGCGCAGCTTGGCGATGGGGTCTTCGGCGCGGCGCGCCACGCTGACATCGGGCGCGGCCCGGAAGTCCGGGTGCGGCTGGCCCGTGGTCAGCGACAGGCGGCGGAACGCCTTCAGCCGGCCATACAGCGATTCATTGTCCAGGAACAGGGCGGACGGCGGCAGCACGGGGCGTTCGCGGTCGCTTTTCAGGAAGCCGTAGCGGCTGGTCGTGTCCTGGTTGAAGCGCTGGATCGCGTCGTCGATGTCGCCCACCGTGACCATGACCGTGCCTTCGGTCACGTAATCGAACAGCGTGGCGGTGTCTTCGAAGAACAGCGGCAGGTAGTACTCGACGCCTGCAAACGGGATGCCGTTGCCGATGTCTTTATAGGGCAGGGCGCGGGAAGGATCGCCTTCGAAGATTTCGCGAAAGCGCGCCCGGAACCGGTTGCGCGAGTCTTCGTCCATCGGGAACTCGCGGCCCGGCAGCAGCTGCACCTCGCGCACGGGGTAAAGGCTGCGCTGGGTGTCGACGTCGAAACTGCGGATCGTCTCGATCTCGTCGTCGAACAGGTCCAACCGGTACGGCACCACTGAGCCCATCGGGAACAGATCGATCAGGCCGCCGCGCAGGCAGAATTCGCCCGGCGAGGTCACCTGCGTAACGTGGTTGTAATTGGCCAGCGTCAGTTGCGCGCGCAGCGCCGCTTCGTTCAGCCTGTCCTTCTGCTTGAACGAGAACGTGTAGGCAGCCAGGAACGAGGGCGGCGCCAGGCGGTACAGCGCCGTGGTGATGGGCACGGTCAGCACGTCCACCGTCTTCGTCATCAGCGAGTGCAGCGTGTGCAGGCGCTCGGAGATCAGGTCCTGGTGGGGCGAGAACGCGTCGTAGGGCAGCGTTTCCCAGTCGGGCAGTTGCCGCACGCGCAGGCCGGGCGCAAACAGCTGGATTTCCTCGGCCAGCCGCTGCGCTTCGAGGGGCTCGGCGGTCAGGATGACCAGCGGCACGCCGGCTTGGCGCGCCAGATCCGCCAGCAGCCAGGCGTCGCCGGAGCCCGGCGGCCGGGGCTGGGCGTAGCGCGTGCCGGGCTTCAGCGCGGACAGGGTGGGGACCGTGGCGGGGACGGGCGGTGCGGCCGTGGCGAAGGAGGAAGGGGCGGGCATCAGGCTGGAAGCGGACATCAAGCGAACGATTATAAAATCTCCGCACCATGTCTGACTCAATCATCGCAATCGTGCCCGCCGCCGGCGTCGGCGCCCGCGCCAGCCGGCCCGGGCACGAAGCCGTTCCGAAGCAATACCGTCCATTGGCCGGACAGCCCATGCTGCGCCACGCGGTATGCGCGTTGCTGGCCGACGCACGCGTGTCGCAGGTGCGCGTGGCGGTCACGCCGGGCGACGGCTGGGTCGACGCCGCGCTTGCCGGCTTGCCGCGCACCGTCTGGCGTGCCTGCGGTGGCGCGACGCGCGCCGATACGGTCGCGGGTGCGCTGGCCGACAGCGGGGTCGAAGACGATACCTGGGTGCTGGTGCACGACGCGGCTCGCCCGGGTTTGCCCGCCGCGGCGTTGGGACGGCTGATCGACGCGTGCCTGGCCGACCCGGTGGGCGGGCTGCTGGCCCTGCCGGTGGCCGACACGGTCAAGGGCGGCCATGAGCGCGTGGAGCGAACGCTGGATCGCAACGGCCTGTGGCTGGCGCAGACGCCGCAGATGTTCCGTGCGGGCGTGCTGCGCGATGCGCTGACCGCGGCCTCGGTAAACGGCGTTACCGTCACCGACGAGGCCTCGGCCATCGAGGCCGCCGGCTATGCGCCGCTGCTGGTCGCGGGCGCGATGCGCAACTTCAAGGTGACGTGGCCGGACGATTTTGAACTGATGGAAAAATGGCTATGAGCATTCCTTTTCGCGTGGGGCAGGGCTTTGACGTGCACGCGCTGGTCGAAGGCCGGCCGCTGATCATCGGCGGGGTCACGATCCCCCATACGCATGGCCTGCTGGGCCATTCGGATGCCGACGTGCTGCTGCACGCGATCACCGACGCGCTGCTGGGCGCCGCGGGCCTGGGCGACATTGGCCGGCACTTTCCGGATACCGATCCGGCGTTCAAGGGCGCCGACAGCCGTGTGCTGCTGCGCGAGGCCATGGCGCGCGTGCGCAAGGCGGGCTGGAAGCCGGTCAATATCGACGCCACGCTGCATGCCCAGGCGCCCAAGATCGGCCCGCACGCCCCTGCCATGGTGAAGAACATCGCCGCAGATACCGGCCTGGCCGAGTCCGAGGTCAACATCAAGGCCAAGACCAACGAAGGCCTGGGCTACTTGGGCCGCAAGGAAGGCATCGCGGCCACGGTCGTCACCTTGCTTGCGCGCGCGGACAGCTGACGCGCCATGCCCATCGTGGCGTTCGCGCCACGCCCTCCCTTCGAATAGACGGCCGTCCGTGCCGCCAGGCCGGGCGGCTTTTACGTTGGAATACATCTTTAACAAATAAATAAGCGGATCGCTTTGTTCTGACTTACGCTGCGCGACTTGAAATCTGACTAATCAGGGACACTCAGATGCGACTACGTGGCGCGGGGCTACTTTTTGTGCTGGCCGCTTTTGCTACCTCTGCCCACGCGGCCTATGAAAAGCAGCTGGGTCCGTTGGCCGGCACGGTCAAGCAGCAGCTTTTGCAGGGCTGGCACGTGGGCGAGCAGGACGGCTGGTTCACGCTGCGCAACAGCGACGTGCCGGGCGGCGAGCAGACGTTCTACGTCAACCCGGGTCCCGCCCCGGAGAACGGCCGCATCACCGATGTCAACGTGATGGTCACCTCGAAGAGTCCCAAGGCGTCGATCGGCATCGCGCTGAACAACACGGCGCGCAAGGGCCTGTGCCTGCTGGAGATCCGCGCGGACCGCAACATCCTGCTGTTCTGTCTGGAAGGCCAGAAGCGCCGCGACATCGCGTCGGTTCCCAACGTCGCCAAGCTGGACGGCACCGACCGCATCCGCGTGGTGGAAGTGCCGGGCGCCGCGCGCTTCCTGGTCAATGGCCAGAAGATTGGCGATATCGAGGATGAGGCCGCACTGGGCAGCGAAATCGGCATCATGGCCTATGACGAAGGCACGTTCGGGATCGCCGATTTCATGATCATCTCGGACGTGGCCGGCAAGCCGGTCGGGGTCGGAGCGCAAGGGGCCGCCGGACAGGGCAGCGCCGGGGCAGGCGCGCCCCGCGTGCCGTCGGCCGCGTCGCCGCCCGCCCAGGCCCCCGCCGACAACACGCCCGCGCTGGCCGGCGCCGGTCCGTATCCCCGCTTTGGCGGCGACACCCTGCGCATCGTCGCGGTCTACATCGGCATCATGCGCAGTATTTTCCTGCACGAGTTCGGGCACGCCCTGATCGGCGAGCTGGAACTGCCGTCCACGGGCGCGGAAGAAGACGCGGTCGACATGTATTCGGCCTTGCGGATCGTCGAGCCCACCATCTACCCGTCCGACAATGAGGACGTCAACGTCATGGCCCGCGAGGCCGCCACGTATGCGGCCCTGCAGTGGTATTACAGCGGCATGCTGGCGGAGAAAAGGGGGGCGTCGACAAATTCGGCCTGGCAGGACGAGCACACAGGCGACTTGAAGCGCTTTCGCAACATGCTCTGCATCATGTATGGCGGTAATCCGGCCGTCTTCGAAACCGTGGTCAAGCACGTCGGGTTCGAGGACCGGACCAAGTCGCGTTGCACCGACGAATTCAACAAGCAGAACCGTGCCTGGCGCCACCTGTTGGCACCCCACACCCGCGTGGGCACCTGGACGCCAGACGGCCAGCAACCGGCCAACGCGCCCGGCGCGCCGGTCAACGTGGTGCTCGAACCCTCCAAGCGCAAGATCGGCAACCTGTTCGCGACGGCCCTTTCCAACGCCGTCACAAACAGCGTCAAGGACCTGGGCAAGACCTACGTCCTGCCGCGGCCGATCAATGTGACGTTCAAGGATTGCGGCCAGTTGAACGCCTGGTACAACCCGCGTGAGGGATCGATCACGATGTGCTACGAGCTGATCGAGAACATCGCGGTGATGATCTCCGACATCGAAATGGGCACGGTCGGTGGCGAGGTCGTTGCCAACAAGGGGGGCGGTGGGCAGACAGCGCCGCGGCAAGCCCCCTCGGCGGGGCAGGGCATGCCCGCGTTGCCCGCCGGCGCCTTCGACGAACTGAAGGACTTCGGCGTGCCGCCGACCAGCCTGCTGTTCTCGTCGCCTTACAGGGGCCCGACGCCCGTCAAGCACACGCGCGCCGACGTCATCACGACGGGCGACCTGGTCAAACTGATCAATAACGAGAAGAACATCCTGATCATCGACACCAGCGCGGGGCGGGATACGCTGCCTATCGCCTACCCGCTGCCCGATGCCGGGTCGGACGGCAGCGTCGCGGACCACCTGCAAGGCGCGCTGGACGACTGGCTGAAGAAGAAGACCGGCGGGCAGCGCAACGCGCCCATCGTGTTCATGGGCGCGGGCATGAATGACCGCTCGGCCTACAACGGCGCGTTGCGCGCGGGGTCGCTCGGCTGGCGCGCCTACTGGTATCGCGGCGGCATGGAGGCCTGGACCGCCAACGGCCTGCCTACCGCGCCGGTGAAACCCGCCGCCGGAAAATAGCCCGGCGTTCTACTTGCCCGCAATGGGGCCGCGCCACCGGCAAAAGAAAAAGCCCGCCTGCTTCATGCAGGCGGGCTTTTTTACGGGCGGCGAGGGCTGCTTACTTGCCCTGGGCGGCCAGCGCCAGCGCGGCGGCGTTGACGACGGCGGCGATACGGCCGGCATCGCGCAGCTGTTCGGTCGACAGGCCGTCGTTCTTCAGGTTCTCGTAGTGCGAGGCCACGCAGAAGTGGCACTTGCCGATGATGGACGCCACCAGCGCGAACAGCTCGAAGCGCTTCTTGTCCACGCCGCCGTGGGTGGCGTAGGCATTCATGCGCAACTGGGCCGGCAGGCTCTTCAACTGGGCGTCGCCGGTCATCTCCACGTAGGGATACCAGGTGTTGTTCATGCCCATGAGGGCGGAGGCGGTCAGCGCGGCGTTCGCGTCGCCTTCCGACAGGCCGCTCTTGAAGGCTTCAACCAGCACCGGGCTGCGCGCGGCATAGGCGGCGGACAGGGCGGCGCCGACGGCGTCTTCGGGAGCCAGCGTCGAGCGGGCGATCACGGCGTCCAGATTCAGGCGGATGTCCTTGGCCCAATCCGGGAGCTGTTCCTTAATGGTCGTAAGAAATTCCATAGTTTTTACCTATAATCTAGCGCAGTTAAAGCCCGGCGCGGGCCCCTGCAGAGCAGGGTCCGGGCCGGGCTGGAAATTACAGCGTGGCGCCGCCAACCGTACGGTTGCACGGGCACAGTTCGTCGGTTTGCAGACCGTCGAGCAGACGCAGAACTTCTTCGGGATTACGGCCGACGTTCAGGTTGTTCACCGAAACGTGCTGAATCGTGTTGTCCGGGTCAACGATGAAGGTGGCGCGCAGCGCAACGCCAGCACCCTTTTCACGCACGCCCAACTGGTCGATCAGGGCGCCGGTGGTGTCGCCGAATTGGTAGTGACCCAGCTTGTTCAGGTCCGGGTGCTCACGGCGCCAGGCCAGCTTGACGAATTCGTTGTCGGTCGAACCGCCCAGCAGGACGGCGTCGCGGTCTTCGAAATCCTTGGCCAGCTTGTTGAAGCCGACGATTTCGGTCGGGCAAACAAACGTGAAGTCTTTCGGGTAGAAGTAGATCACCTTCCACTTGCCGGGGAACGAGCTTTCGGTGATGTCTTCGAACGCGGACACGCCGTTTTCTTCGTGCTGGTTGAAGCCGGGCTTGACGCCGGTGACCTTGAAGGGTTCGAGTTTGTCGCCAACAGTTTTCATGTTTACTCCCGTAGTTGTTGGGTGGAGATGAGGCATCGCCCCAAAACCATAAATTCTACGCTATGGATTATCGTTGTCTAATTGATAATTCCTAAACTTGGCTTTGGGCAGCTCTATCCGCGCGGTCAGTCCGCCGCCCTCCCGGGGCAGCATTCGAAGCGACCCCCCGACGTGCTTAAGCAGGCGTTCGACGATGGCCAGACCCAGTCCCGCGCCACTGACGCCGGTGCGCGCGGCCTCGCCGCGGGAGAACGGGCGAAGCAGGCGGTCCACGTCCTCGGGCGCGATGCCGGGGCCGCGATCGGACACCTCGATGACGATCATGCTGCCTTCGGCCTGCAATGTCATGTTCAGGTGCGCCATGCCGTCGTCGGGCGAGCGGCCGTAGCGGCGCGCGTTCTCGATCAGGTTGCTGACGATACGCTTCAGGTCCAGGGCGGTGATGCGGGCGCGCAGGCCAGGTTCCAGCGAGGCGTCCAACTCGCCGCCCAGCGAGGCGGTGTGGCTGCGTTCGCGTTCGTACAGTTCGGCCAGCACGGCGGAAATGTCGGTGGCCAACTGCGGCAGGGTGCCCGCGGGACGGGCGTACTCCATGAGTTGCCCGATGCTGTGGTCGATCTGGCCCAGGTCTTCGTCGATGGCCTGCCGCGCGTCTTCGGACACGCCGCTGAGCTCGATTTCGAGCCGCATGCGCGCAAGAGGCGTGCGCAGGTCGTGTGAGATGCCCGCCAGCATGAGCTCGCGGTCGGCCTCGGCCTGGCGCAAGTCCTTGGCCATGCGGTTGAACGACGCATTCAGGTCGCGGATTTCCAGCGGGCCCTGTTCGGGCAGGGCCGCGGGCGTTTCGCCGCGCGACAGCACCTGGGCGGCTCGCGCCAACCTGGATAGCGGCCGGTTCACGAAGCCCACGCTGACCGCGGCGCCCACCAGAGACAGCAGTAGCGCCGTGGCGCCCCAGCCCAGCCACTCGATCCCGCCTGTGAGGCCTATCTGTTCACGCTCGAACACCAGCCAGTACAGGTCTTTTTCAATCTGGAAGCTGACCCAGAAGCCGGGCACCTGGTTCACGCCCCAGGCGATCTGCGTTTCCGGGCCGAAGCGCGTGCGAATGTGCTGCGCCACACGCTGCCAGTAGTCGTCGTCGGGAAGGGCTTCGGCGAAGTCGGTGACTTCGCGCGGATAGACCTGGATACCTTCGTTGGTGGCCAGGTCGAGAAGGAGCTTGCTGCGTTCGCCGTTATGCGAATAGATCAGCGCGGTGCGTGTGATATTGACGGCCGTGATCACCCGCTGCGCCATTTGATTGGCGCGCGGTCCCAGCTCCATGCTGAAAAATACTTGAAGCCACGCGCCCAGGCTGACCAGCATCAGCGCGGCGAGCAAAAGGAACGTGCGGCCGAACAAGCCGAGCCGCAAACGGGATGTCAGGTTCCTGAATGTTCTGCGCAAGCGCGGCACGACGCTGCGCTCCTGCACCGGGCGGGCCAGCCGATCAGCTACCACCGTCCGGCACGAACACGTATCCTAGACCCCAAACGGTCTGGATGAATACGGGCTTGGACGGGTTCGGCTCGATCAGTTTGCGCAGACGCGAGATCTGGACGTCGAGGCTGCGATCGAAGGCTTCGTATTCGCGGCCGCGGGCCAGTTCCATGAGCTTGTCGCGCGACAGGGGAATCTTCGGATGGCGCGCAAAGACCTTGAGCACCGAGAATTCACCCGTAGTGATGGGCACCTGTTCGCCGTTGCGCGTGAGCGTGCGGGTGGACAGATTCAGCACGTAGGGGCCGAAGGCGATGGATTCGTTTTCCTGGCTGGGGGCACCGGGGTGTTCCTCGGTGCCGCGGCGGCGCAGAATCGCATTGATGCGCGCCAGCAGTTCGCGAGGATTGAACGGCTTGGACAGGTAGTCGTCCGCGCCCATCTCAAGGCCGACGATGCGGTCGATTTCTTCCGCCTTGGCCGTGAGCATGATGATGGGGGTGTTGTCGTGGCCACCGCGCAGCCGGCGGCAGATGGACAGACCATCCTCGCCGGGCAGCATCAGGTCCAGCACGAGCAGGTCAAAATGCTCTCGTTGCCAGAGTTTGCCCATCTCTTTGGCGTCTTCGGCGACGAAAACGTTGAATCCCTGTTCGGACAAGTACCGGCGCAACAGATCGCGCAAGCGCGGATCGTCGTCAACGACGAGGATTTTTCGGGTGGGGGTGGTGTTTTGCGTGTTCATGGCCGGAAATGTAACAGTGACAAGAACCCGGGGCTAGAGGGCGTTCACAAGATATTACACATTGCGAACCCTGGTTGAAATCCCCCTTACACCCGGGGGTAACAGCGGCTTATTTCGTACAATCTGCATCTATGGAACTAAACCTGCTGGCACTGGAAACTTCGTCGTCACGTTGTGGCGTGGCCCTTTTGCGGGCGGTCGACGGCCGTCTGGAGATCAGCGTCCGCGAACACGAAGGATCCCAGGAACACGCCGAGCGCCTACTGCCTATGGCCGATGCGCTGCTTGCCGAGGCCGGCATCGCGCCGTCCGGCTTGCATGCCGTGGCGTTCGGGCAGGGGCCCGGCGGCTTTACTGGCCTGCGCGTGGCCTGCGGGGTCGCCCAGGGCATGGCCCTGGGGCTGGGCATCCCGGTGTTGCCCATTGTTTCGCACCAGGCCGTGGCCGCCGACGTCGAGAGCACGCCCGGCGACGCGATCGTCGTGACCCTGGACGCCCGCATGAACGAGGTATATCTGGCAGTCTACCGCCGCCGCGACGCGGCGGGCGATGAATCTGTCTGGGAAACGCTTCAGGCCCCCATGCTGATTGCCGCCGCCGAGGTCGTGCCCTGGACGGCGCACCATCTGCCGAACTGGTCGGCCCGGACTGGCCAGCCTCTGACGCCGCTGCTGGCCGGGGATGCCTGGGAGGCCTATGCCACCGACATGGCCGTGCCCGCCGAATGGCGCCGGGCCGTCGATGCCCAGCGGCCGCAGGCCGCCAGCGTGGCGCGGCTTGCCCGCCAGGGTTGGTTGCGGGGCGAAACGCTCGCGCCGGAGCTGGCCGCGCCGCTCTATGTGCGCGACAAGGTGGCGTTCACCACCGCCGAGCGCCTGCGTGGCGAGGGCGGCAATCCCAAGGCGCAGCCCTCGCTTGCCGCGCCGGTCCCGCAGCCCATGACGGATGCCGATCTGGACGATGTCGTGGCCCTGGAGGCCCAAGTGCAGGCCTTCCCCTGGACCCGCGGAAACTTCACGGACGCGCTGGCGTCGGGCTATGGCGCCTGGACCTTGCGGCGCGAGGGCAAGCTGGCGGGCTTCTGCATCCTGATGTTTGCGCCGGACGTGGCGCATCTGCTGGTGATTGCGGTGGCCCAGGACCTGCATCGCCAGGGGTTGGGCGGCGTGATGCTCGACTGGTGCGAGCAGCAGGCGCGCGAACGCGGGCTCGAAGGCCTGCTGCTGGAAGTGCGGCCGTCCAACACGTCCGCCATCAGTTTCTACAAGGGACACGGCTACCTGCAGATCGGCATCCGCCGTGCCTACTACCCTGCCCAGAAGGGCGGCCGCGAGGACGCCATCGTCATGCAGAAGCGCTTCGGCGAACCCCACGGAGCACCGGCATGAGCCCGATGGATGCCGCGCCGCGCCAGGCGCCGCCCCGCATCAACCCGTTGCAGCGTATCTGGCTGCGCGAGCTTGGCATGGAGCGGCTGTGGCTGCGCACGCCGGCCGCGGCGCTGGCCGCCGCGCCGAACGCCAAAACGGCCGTGGTGGCGCCAGCCGCCGTGTCCGATGGCGTGCCGAACGCTGCGGCGCATTCCCCTGTCGTCGCCCTGGCTCCCGTGGAAGCGCGGCGCCCCGGCCCGGCGATTGTGCCCGCGGCCGAAGCCTCCCCGGCCGCTGCACCCGCCGATACACCTGTCAGCACACCCGCCGTTGCACCCCCCAAGCCGGCAGAGCCGGCAACGGGACGCGCATCAGCCATTCCCGCTTCGATCCTGAACCGCACCGGTCCCCCGCCGCGTCCCGCGCCGAAGGTCGAGGTCCAGGAAGCGGCGCCGCCGCCGATTCCCGTGGCCGAGGCCGTCAAGGATGCCAATCTGGAGCAGCTGGCGGCGCAGGTCGTGGCGTGCGCGGCGTGCGGCCTGTGCAAGGGACGCCGCCATGCGGTCGTCGGGCAGGGCGCCCAGCCCACCCGCTGGCTGGTGGTGGGCGAGGCCCCCGGCGAACAGGAAGACCGCCAAGGCCAGCCCTTCGTGGGCCGGTCCGGCCAATTGTTGGACGCCATGCTGGCGGCGGTGGGCATGAGCCGCGAGCGGGACGTTTTCATCACCAACGTGATTAAGTGCCGTCCCCCGGGCAACCGCAATCCCAAGCCCGAGGAAATCGCGGCCTGCAGCCCGTACCTGATGCGGCAGATTGCGTTGCTGAAACCCGAGCGCATCCTGGTGCTGGGCCGGTTCGCGGCGCAGACGCTGCTGGGCACCGACGCCACCATCGGCAACCTGCGCGGCCGCGTCCATCACCTGAAGACGGACGAAGGCGTGCAGATTCCGGTGGTCGTGAGTTACCACCCCGCCTATCTGCTGCGCAGCCCGTCCGAGAAGGCGCGCGCCTGGCAGGATCTGAAGCTGGCCGCCCGCGAACTGTAGCGGGCAGCGGGCAATAAAAAACCGGGCGTCTGCCCGGTTTTTTATTGCTGCATCAAGCACTTGGCGCGTTTGCCTCAGTGCGTCGAATCCAACGCGCGGCCATGGCCTTCCTGGCCGATCTGGTCATGCAGGTCGGGGTTGGCCTGCATGTTGCGCTTGCTCCAGCGCATGAACACCACCATCAGCACGGCCACCACGGTGCCGAAGATGACGATGATCACGTTGATCGGCAGTTGCAGCCACAGCAGCAGCGTGTACATCGCCACCATGAGCAGGATGTTGAGTTGTTCGTTGAAGTTCTGAACGGCGATCGAATGGCCCGCCGACAGCAGCACGTGGCCGCGGTGCTGGAGCAGGGCGTTCATGGGCACTACGAAGAAACCGGCCAGGCCGCCCGTCAGCAGTAAGAGGAGATAGACGCTCCAGGGCTGGTAGACCAGCGGCATCAGCAGCACGACGAGACCCATCATGGCGCCGACCGGCAGCACGGCGAGCGCGCGGCGCAGCGGAATGCGCCCGGCCAGGATCGACCCGACCACCGTGCCCAGCGCTGCCACGCCCATCAGCATCGAGGCCTTGTCGAGCTGGTAGCCCAGATGGCTGCGGCCCCATTCGATGACGATGAGCTGCAGCGTGGCGCCGGCGCCCCAGAACAGCGTGGTGACCGCCAGGGAAATCTGGCCCAGCTTGTCCTTCCACAGCACGCAGACGTAACCCCAGAAGGTGCGGATCAGGCGCACCGGGTTCTTCTGCTGGGGCGGATAGCGCACGTGCGTGCGGGGAATCATCAGGTTGCACAGCGCCGCCAGCAGGTACACGAAGGCGATGACAAGGATGGCCGCTTCGGCCGGCGTGTGGACCAGGCTGCCAATGAAGGAGTGGCTGAGCAGGGCGGTGGATACCGACGAGGAGATCAGGAGGCCGCCCAGGACCGTGCCGAGGATGATGGAGAAGACCGTCAGGCCCTCGATCCAGCTATTGCCCTTGACCAGCATGGTCGGCGGCAGCATTTCCGTCACGATGCCGTACTTGGCGGGCGAGTAGGCGGCGGCGCCGATGCCCACCACGCCGTAGGCGGCGCAGACCAGCCAGGTCTGGTATTCGGGGGCGACGCCTATGCTGGCGTACGAAAACATCAGCAGACAGCCCGCGACCTTCAGGGCATTGGTGGAGAACATCACGCGGCCCTTGGGGTAGGAGTCCGCGATGGCGCCGACGAAGGCGGCCAGCACGACATAGGCCAGCGCGAACGACCATTTCATCATGGGCGCCAGCCAGTCAGGGCCGTGCAACTCCTGTATCAAGGCGATCGCTGCGATGAACAGCGCATTGTCCGCCAATGACGAGAAGGCCTGCGCCGCCATGACCAGATAGAAACCACGTTTCAAGAATGTCCCCGTTCTTCGGCCAGAGCCCGGCCAGTCCGCGTGAAAATTATGTGTCGTGCCAAAAAGTGTCAGGGAGTATAGCCGGAGCCTTGCGGCCAGCCATTGCGCGTTTGCCCGCGGGTTGCCCGGCCCCAACGTCTGGGTTCAGACTGCCTGCGGTATCATACGACCCATATGAGAGCCGGCCCTTCTTGGGCCGGTTTGCAATCTGTGCGGCAGGTCCGTTAACGCCTTTCGTTCAACCCACCCCGTCGTCATCGTACTGTGCGCCTTACTCAGCTCAAACTCGCCGGCTTCAAGTCCTTCGTCGATCCCACCGTCATCCCCGTGCCCAGCCAGCTGGTCGGCGTGGTGGGGCCCAATGGTTGCGGCAAATCGAACATCATTGACGCCGTGCGCTGGGTGCTGGGCGAGGCCAAGGCGTCGGAACTGCGTGGCGAATCCATGCAGGACGTCATTTTCAACGGGTCGGGCAACCGCAAGCCGGCCGCCCGGGCCTCGGTCGAAATGGTGTTCGACAACAGCGAGGGGCGCGCTGCGGGACAATGGAGCACCTACGCCGAAATCGCGGTGCGCCGGGTCCTGACCCGCGACGGCACCAGCAGCTATTTCGTCAACAACCAGCAGGTCCGGCGTCGCGACATCCACGACATCTTCCTGGGCACCGGCCTGGGCGCCCGCGGCTACGCCATCATCGGGCAGGGCATGATCAACCGCCTGATCGAAGCCCGTCCCGAAGAACTGCGCGTCTTCCTGGAAGAAGCAGCCGGCGTGTCGCGCTACAAGGAACGCCGCCGCGAGACCGAAAACCGCCTGTCCGACACGCGCGAGAACCTGACCCGCGTCGAAGACATCCTGCGCGAACTGAACAGCCAGCTCGAAAAACTGGAAGCCCAGGCCGAAGTGGCCACGCGTTACCGCGAGCTCCAGGCCGACGGCGAGAAGAAGCAGCATTCGCTGTGGTTCCTGAAGGAAACCGGGGCGCGCGAAGAGCGCGCCAAGAAGGCCCAGGAGATGGCGCAGGCCCAGAACGAACTGGAAGCCGCCATCGCCGGGCTGCGTGCCGGCGAGGCCGCGCTGGAATCCCGGCGCCAGGCCCATTACGCCGCCAGCGACGCGGTCCATACCGCCCAGGGCGCCCTGTACGAGGCCAATGCCCAGGTCAGCCGCCTGGAAGCCGAAATCCGGCACGTGGTCGACTCCCGCAACCGCCTGCAGGCGCGCCGCGATCAACTCCAGCAGCAGATCGCGGAATGGACCAGCCAGCGCGAGCACTGCACGGAACAGATCGCCCAGGCTGAAGACGACCTGGCCGCCGCCGCGGCCCGCACCGAAGAGGCGCGCGCCACCGCTGAAGACGCGCAGGCCGGCCTGCCCTCGGTCGAGCAGCGCGTGCGCGAAGCCGCCGCCGGCCGCGACGAGATGCGCGCGGCCCTGGCCCGCGTCGAGCAGAACCTGGCGCTGGTTGCACAGACCCAGCGCGATGCCGACCGCCAGATGCAGACGCTGGAGCAGCGCCGCGAACGCCTGCAACAGGAACTGCGCGAACTGCACAGCCCCGACCCTGAACGCCTTGAACAACTGGCTGGCGACCGCGCCGCCGGCGAAGACCAGCTCGAGGCCGCCCAGGAAGAACTGGCCACGCTGGAAGGCCGTGTGCCCGAGGCCGACGCCGAGCGCAGCCGTGCCCAGGGCGGCGCCCAGACCGAAGCCCAGAACCTGGCCCGCCTGGAAGCCCGTTTGTCCGCGCTCGTGAAGCTGCAGGAGGACGTGCAGAAGCAGGGCGCGCTGGAACCGTGGCTGGCCAAGCACGAACTGGCCGGGCTGTCGCGCCTGTGGCAAAAGCTGCACGTCGAGCCGGGCTGGGAAACCGCCCTGGAATCGGCGCTGCGCGAACGCATGGCCTCGATGGAGGTGCGCAACCTGGATTGGGCGCGCGCCTTTGCCGAAGACGCGCCGCCCGCCCGGCTGGCGTTCTATCAGTTGCCCGTCGCGGCGCCCGCACCCACGGCGCCGGCCGGCTTCACGCCACTGGCCAGCCTGCTGCGCATCACCGATCCCGACCTGCGCACGCTGCTGAACGAATGGCTGGCCGGCGTCTATACGGCCAATGACCTGACCCAGGCCCTGGCCCTGCGGGCGACCCTGCCCGCCGGCGCCGCCTGCGTGGTCAAGGCCGGCCATCTGATCGACGCGCACAGCGTGCGTTTCTACGCGCCCGATTCCGAACAGGCCGGCCTGCTGGCCCGCCAGCAGGAAATCGAGAACCTGCAGCGCGAGATCAAGGCCCAGCAACTGATCGCCGACCAGGCGCGCGCCGCCGTGGCCCGCGCGGAAGCCGCATGGCAGCAGGTGTCCCAGGCCATCTCCCCGGCGCGCACCCGCGTGGCCGAGGTCACGCGCCGGGTGCACGACATCCAGTTGGAACACTCCCGGCTGCAGCAGCAGGCCGAACAGTCCGGCGAGCGCGCCTCGCGCCTGCGCCAGGACCTTGAAGAAATCAAGGCGCACGAGGAAGACCTGCGCGCCACCCGCGAAGAGGCCGAGGCCCGCTTCGAAACGTTGGACGAAGAACTGGCCGAGCACCAGTCCAAGTTTGCCGATGCCGAAATGGACGGCGAGACGCTGGCGGCGCAAGCCGAGGCGGCCCGCACCCGGCTGCGCGAACTGGAGCGCGCCGCCCAGGAAGCCGAATTTGCCGAGCGCGGCATCCAGGTGCGCATCACCGACCTGCAACGCAACCAGCAACTGGCCGCCGACCAGAGCCAGCGCGGCGCGGTGGAACTTGAACAACTGATGGGCGACCTGGTCGAGCTGGACGCGTCCGCGTCGCAGGCCGGCCTGCAGGACGCCCTGGAAATGCGCGCAGAGCGCGAGGAAGCGCTGTCGCGCGCCCGCCAGGAGCTCGAGAACCTGGCCGCCTTGCTGCGCGGCGCCGACGAAGACCGCCAGCAACAGGAGCAGACCCTGGAACCGCGCCGCGCGCGCATCATGGAACTGCAACTGCAGGAGCAGGCCGCGCGCCTGGCCGAAGAGCAGTTCACCGAACAGCTCAACGCACGCGAAGTCGACCGCGAGGAACTTGCCCAGTTTTTGGCCAACCAGCCCGACGAATGGCGCCGCGCAAGCTGGCTGCAACAGGAAGTCGGCCGCATCTCGCGCCAGATCGAAGCGCTGGGCTCGGTCAACCTGGCCGCGCTCGACGAACTGAACACCTCGCGCGAACGCAAGGGCTTCCTGGATTCGCAGCACCAGGACCTGATGACCGCCATCGAGACCCTCGAAGACGCCATCCGCAAGATCGACCGCGAGACGCGCGAATTGCTGCAAGAGACGTTCAACATCGTCAACGGCCACTTCGGCGAGCTCTTCCCCAAGCTCTTCGGCGGGGGCGAGGCCAAGCTCAGCATGACCGGCGAGGAAATCCTCGACGCCGGCGTGCAGGTGATGGCGCAGCCGCCGGGCAAGCGCAACAGCACGATCCATCTGCTGTCGGGCGGCGAAAAGGCGCTGACCGCGACCGCGCTGGTGTTCGCGCTCTTCAAGCTGAACCCCGCGCCATTCTGCCTGCTGGACGAGGTGGACGCGCCCCTGGACGACGCCAACACCGAGCGCTATGCGAACTTGGTCGCCAACATGAGCGAGCAGACGCAGTTCCTCTTCATCTCGCACAACAAGATTGCGATGCAGATGGCAAAGCAATTGATCGGCGTAACCATGCAAGAGCAAGGGGTTTCGCGTATCGTTGCGGTAGACATAGATTCGGCCGTCCAGATGATGGCCTCCGAAGCGGCATAAACCCAATATTGAGAAAGGCGCCGCCTTCCTGGCGCGGGATTTATACATGAGTGATTTGCAGATCGGGCTGATTGCCCTGGGCGTCTTCCTGATACTGCTGGTGTTGGGATTCAACTGGTGGCAGGACCGTCGCGTCCGTCGCAAGATGCAGAGCCATTTCCCCACCTCCGAACAGGATCCGCTGCTGGGCGCGGGTGCGGGGGCCGCAAGCGCCGCCCCGGCCGGCGCTGCCCGGCGCGAACCCGGCATGGGCGGCGAACCTGCGCGCGTCCAGCCCGGCCAGCCTGCGCCCGTGGATCCCGGCAGCGATGCCGACGACACGGAAGAACCCGATCCCGCCTGCGAAGTGGTCATCGAAGTCAACTTCGCCGAGCCCGTGCGCGGCTCGGATCTGCTGCCCTACATGCAAAGCCTGCGCAGCGTGGGCCGCAAACCCGTGCGCGTGTTTGCCGAAACCGACCAGCGCCGCCACCGCGCGCGCGTCCATTCGGGCGAGTCCTATGCGTCCATGCAGCTTGCCGTGCTGCTGGCCAACCGCAGCGGTCCCCTGACCGCCATCGAATGGTCGCAGGCCTGGGCGCGTGCCCAGGACATGGCTGAACGCTTCGACGCCACGATTGAAGGGCCCGACCAGCAAGCCGTGCTGGAGCAGGGCGCCCGCCTGGACGACACCTGCGCGGCCCTGGACACCCAGGTCGGCCTGACCCTGCTGCTGGGCTCGGCCCAGCCGGCGGCCGAAGTGCTGGCCGTGGCACGTGACATCGGTTTTGTTGCCGACGGCAACCGCCTGGCCTGGCCCAACGAGAACGGCGTGGCCCGCTTCACGCTGGCCCGCGCGGACGGCGCGGCCTTCGACGCGGGCATGGGCGGCATCGAGCGCCTGTACCTGCTGCTCGACGTGCCTTGCAGCCCCGCCGACACCCGCGCGTTTGGCCGCATGGTCGACGTGGGCCGCGACCTGGCCTCGCGCCTGCGCGCCGAACTGGTCGACGATCAGGGCAAGCCCCTGGCCGACGGCTCCGAGACCGTCATCGACGAGCGCCTGCAGGTCCTGTTCGGCCAGCTTGAACAAGCGGGCCTGCCCGCCGGCAGCGAGCGCGCCCAGCGCGTGTTTGCCTGATGGCCAGCGGGTCCGGCGAGAATCCGGCGCAAGCCGCCGCGCGGCTGCGCGCCGAGATCGAACAGCACAACGTCCGTTATTACGTTTACGACGAGCCCTCCGTCTCGGATGCCGAGTACGACGGGCTGATGCGGGATTTGCAGGCCCTCGAGGCCGAGCACCCGGATCTGGTCACGCCGGAGTCTCCCACGCAGCGCGTGGGCGCGGCGCCGGTGTCCGCGTTTGGCAGCGTGCGCCACGTGGTGCCGATGCTGTCGCTGAACAACGCGTTTTCCGAAGAGGAAGTCGCCGCCTTTGACCGCCGTGTCACCGACACGCTGCGGGGCGCTGGCATGCTGGGGCCGGCGCAGCAGCCGGACTACTTCTGTGAGCTCAAGCTCGACGGCCTGGCGATCAGCCTGCGCTACGAGGACGGCCGCCTGGTGCAGGCCGCCACCCGCGGCGACGGCCAGACGGGCGAGGACGTCACGTCCAACATCCGCACGATCAAGGCGATTCCGCTGCAACTGAAGGGCGCGGCCCCGAAGGTGCTGGAGGTGCGCGGCGAGGTGCTGATGAATCGCGCCGACTTCGAAAAGCTGAATGCGGCGCAGGCCAAGCGCGACGAAAAGATTTTCGTGAATCCCCGCAATGCAGCGGCGGGCAGCCTGCGCCAGCTCGATCCGCGCATCACGGCCAAGCGGCCGCTGCGCTTCTTTGCCTATGGCTGGGGCGAGGTCCAGGGCCTGCCCGGCTCGCAAAGCGGCCAGTTTGATGAATCCTCGGCCGGCGCGGACCAGGCGTCGCAACTGCCTGAAAAATCCCACGGCGCCATGCTGGAATGGCTGGCCTCGCTGGGGCTGCCGGTCAATGTGGTGCACAACCACCGGGCAAGCGGCGCGGAAGGCCTGATGGACTTCTACGCCAAGGTGGGCGCCGTGCGCGCGAACCTGCCCTATGACATCGACGGCGTGGTCTACAAAGTGGACTCCCTGCCGGCGCAGAAGGTGCTGGGCTTCGTGGCGCGCGCGCCGCGCTTTGCATTGGCGCACAAGTTTGCCGCCGAAGAGGCCACCACGACGCTGGTGGACATTGAAGTGCAGGTGGGCCGCACGGGCGCCATCACCCCCGTCGCGCGGCTCAAGCCCGTGTTCGTGGGCGGCGTCACCGTCACCAACGCCACGCTGCACAACGAAGACGAGATCCGCCGCAAGGACGTGCGCATCGGCGACACGGTCATTGTGCGGCGCGCCGGCGACGTGATTCCCGAGGTGCTGGCCCCGGTTTTGGAAAAGCGGCCCGAGGACGCGCGGGAATTCGTCATGCCGACGGAATGCCCGGTCTGCGGATCGGCCATCGAACGCCTGGAAGGCGAGACCATCGCGCGCTGCTCCGGGGGCCTGTTCTGCGGCGCCCAGCGCAAGCAGACGCTGTGGCATGCCGCCAGCCGCAAGGCGCTGGATATCGAAGGCCTGGGCGAGAAGCTCGTGGACCAATTGGTGGACAGCGGCCGCGTCAAGACGCTGGCTGACCTGTACAGCCTGCGTCCGCTGGAGCTCGTGGGCCTGGACCGGATGGGCCAGAAGTCCGCCGACAATCTGGTGGCCGCCATCGAGAAGGCGCGCTCGCCGAATCTGTCCCGGCTGCTGTTCGCGCTGGGCATCCGGCATGTGGGCGAGACCACTGCGCGCGACGTCGCGCGGCACTTCGGCAGCATCGACGCCATCATGGATGCGGATGAAGACGCCTTGTCGTCGGTGCCCGACGTTGGGCCTGTCGTGGCCGCGTCGATCCGCCATTTCTTTGCCGAGCAGCACAACCGCGACGTGATCGGGCAGCTCAAGGCGCAGGGCGTGAACCCCGTTGCCGAAGCCGCGCCGCAAGCCGACACGCTGGCCGGAAAGACCTTCGTGCTGACGGGCACGCTGCCGACCTGGACGCGTGAAGAGGCTTCGATGCACATCCAGGCGGCCGGCGGCAAGGTCAGCGGCTCGGTGTCCAAGAAGACGGCCTATCTGGTGGCGGGCGAGGACTCCGGCAGCAAGCTGACCAAGGCTCAGGAACTGGGCGTGCCGGTACTGGACGAGGACGGACTGAAGGCGCTGTTGGGCGTTTCCTAGCCAGGAGACCTTGCCGCGTTCGAATGAAGGGCTGCACGCCACCGGTGTGTGGCCCTTTTTGTTGCTTGCTGGGGGGTGGGTGTCAGACACCCCGCAGAGATAGTCGTCAGCCTGGGGCGGGTCTCAAGGGGTGTCTGACACCGGGTTTTGCCCAGCCCAAAAAAAACTGCCCGCGATCGGCGGGCAGTTTTCTGAGCTGAGCGGGCCTTATTGGATCTTGGCCTTTTCGCGCAATTGCTTCTGGTAGTCGGCCAGGGTTTGCTGGCGCAGCATTTCTTCCAGTTGCGGACGGACCTGATCCATCGGCGGGAATTCGACCGGACGGGTGTCGTCGACCATGATGATGTGCCAGCCGAATTGGGTCTGGACCGGCTTGTCGACCAGTTGGCCCTTTTTCAGTTGCGTCACGGCTTGCGCGAACGGCTGCACGTAGTTGGTCGGAGGAGCCCAACCCAGATCGCCACCCTTTTCGGCGCTGCCGGGGTCTTTGGAGTTCTTCTTGGCCAGGTCGTCGAACTTGCCCTTGTTGCTCTTCAGTTGTGCCAGCAGGTCGTTCGCCTTCTTCTCGTCTTCGACGAGGATGTGGCGGACCTTGTATTCCATCTTGCCGGCTTGTTCCTTCTTGATCTTTTCGTATTCGGCGGTGACTTGGGCGTCGGTGACCGGGTGCTTGGCCAAGTAGTCGGCCATCAGGGCGCGAACCAGGATGCCTTGGCGGGCCAGTTCGATCTCGGTCTGGACGTCAGCCTGCTTGGCGATGCCGCTGGATTCGGCGGCTTGCACGAAGATCTGACGGTTGATCATTTCCTGCTTGACCTGTTCGCGCAGTTGCGGCGAATCGGTGGCGCCCTGGCCGACCAGGAGCTTGACGAATTGATCCAGGCTCTTTTGCGGGATGGCCTTACCGTTGACGGTAGCCACGTTTTGCGCAAAAGCAGGCACGGCGATGACGCAGGCCGCAGCCAGCATGACGATGCGTTTCATGAATATCCTTTTACTTTCTATTTGGGAGCCTGGGCGTCAAGCGCAAGCGCATGAATCGGATAGGGGATCAAATCTTGCAAATGATGATACACCAGCCGGTGTCGCGCAACGGCGGAGAGCCCCGCAAAGCAAGGCGCTACGATGATTACGCGATAGTGGCCGGCGCCGTTTTTACTGCCTTCGTGGCCGGCATGCAAATGGGAGTCGTCCAGGATGTCCAGACTGATGGGTTCCAGGACGGCGAGGCGTTCCCGGATCAGGGCGATGCGGTCGGTGTTTTCTGACATAAAAGCTCAGGGCTTGCCGGGAGGCGTGGCGTCCGGGCCGGCCGGCGTGTTTTCTTCGGGCTGGATGTGCTTGCCCAGCCACAGCGACTGGCCAATGACGAAGACGATCATCAATCCCATCAGGCCAAAGGCTTTGAAACTGACCCACTGCGACTCGGTGAAGTGGCCCGAGAACGCAACGTACAGATTGAGCGCGCCGGCGATCAGGAAGAAGCCGGCCCAGATCAGGTTGAGCTTGTCCCACGCTGCATCCGGCAGCTGGATCTGCTTTTCCATCAGGCGCCGGATCAGGTTGCGCTTGAACAACAGGCGGGCAAAGACCAGCGCGCCGCCGAACATCCAGTACAGCACCGTGGGCTTCCATTTGATGAAGACGTCGCTGTGCAGCCAGATGGTGGCGCCGCCGAACACCAGGATGACCGTCAGGTTGATCCAGTGCATGGCTTCGGTGGGGCGGCCGGTGGCCTTGAGCCAGACGATCTGCGCCACGGCAGCCGCCATGGCGACGCCCGTGGCCGTGAAGATGTCCGTATACCTGTAGGCGATGAAGAACAGGAGCAGCGGAAAGAGGTCGAACAGGAACTTCTTCATCAGTCTTCTAGGGGCTCAAACGTCATCGACAGGGAGTTGATGCAGTAGCGCAGGCCGGTAGGCTCGGGGCCGTCGGGAAAGACGTGGCCCAGGTGCGCGTCGCAGACGTTGCACAGGACTTCGGTGCGGACCATGCCGTGCGTGGTGTCGCGTTCCTCGCGGACGAGTTCGGGGTCCAGGGCCTGGAAGTAGCTGGGCCACCCGCAGCCGGCGTCGAATTTGGTGTCGGATGCGAACAGCGCCGTGCCACAGCCGACGCAGCGGTAAATGCCAGGTGTGAAAGTATCCCAGTAGCGCCCCGTGAACGCGCGTTCGGTACCTTTTTGACGGGTGACCACGTATTCTTCGGGGGAAAGCTGGGCGCGCCATTCGGCGTCGGTTTTGCGTACTTTTTCCATATGAGCTCTTGGAGTCGCGATGCCCGAAATGGTTCGGGCATAATCCCGCCCCATGTTAATCGAGTTTGACCAGGCGGTAGTGTCGACGCCCCAGGCGGAAGTGTTGCGCGGGGTGAGCGTCACCCTGGCCGAACGCCGCATCGGCATCGTCGGCCCCAATGGCGCCGGCAAGAGCACAATGGCGCGTTTGGTCAACGGCCTGGTGGTGCCGTCTTCGGGCAGCGTGCGCGTGGACGGGCTGGATACGCGGCAGGATCTGAAAGCCGTGCGCGCGCGCGTCGGCTTTGTGTTCCAGAATCCCGAAAACCAGATCGTCTTTCCCATCGTGCGCGAAGACCTGGCGTTTGGCCTGAAGCGCCTGGCGCCCGACCGCCAGCAGCGCGAGGCGCGCATCGACAGCCAGTTGGCCCGCCTGGGCGTGGGCCACCTGGCCGACCGCAGCAGCCACACGCTGTCCGGCGGTGAGCGCCAACTGGTGGCGCTGGCCGCCGTGCTGGTCATGGAGCCGGCCCTCATCGTCTTTGACGAACCCACCACGCAGCTCGATCTGCGCAACCGCAACCGGGTGCGCGCCGCCATCGACGGGCTGCCTCATGACGCCATCGTCGTCAGCCATGACCTGGAATTGCTCGAAGACTTCGACCGCGTGCTGGTCGTGCGCGACGGCACGATAGCGGCCGACGACACGCCCGCCGCGGCGCTGCGCTGGTACCGGGAACACTGCGGATGATGGAGCCCCTGTACGTCACGGGCGACACGCCGCTGCACCGGTTGCCGGCGTGGGGGAAACTGCTGGCGCTGTTGGTGGCCGGCGCGGGCCTGTTCGTGCTGCGCGATCCGCTCTGGCTGGCGTTCGCCTTTGGTTTCTCGGTGGTGCTGGTCTGGTCCACGGGCGTGGCCGCGGCGGCCGTCTGGCGTCAGGTGCGCGGGCTGCTCTGGGTGCTGCTGGCCGTGGCGCTCTTCACCGGCTGGTTCCAGGGCCCCTTGGAGGCCCTGGCCGTGGTGCTGCGCGTGGCGGCAATGGTGGGGCTGGCTCTGGCCGTCACGCTGGCCACCCGCACCTCGGACCTGATTGCCGTTTGCGAAAAGGCATTGCGGCCGCTGGAGCGCACGGGTCTCGTCGACGCCGAAAAGGTGGCGCTGGCGCTTGCGCTGACGCTGCGCTTCGTGCCCGAAATCTGGCGCAATTTTCAGGAGATCCGCGAGGCCCAGGCCGCGCGCGGGCTGGGGGCGGATCCGGTCGCGCTGATCGTGCCGCTGATCGTGCTGACGTTGAAGCGGGCGCAGGAAGTCTCTGAAGCGATCGACGCGCGCAGCGTCTGAGGGCCGCGCGCCCTGAACTCATCTACAAGGGGAAGACCATGAAATCGAACAACACGGTGCTGGTTGCGCTGTTTGCGGCGCTGATCGTCGTGCTGAGCCTGATGCCGCCCATTCCGATGCCCGGCATTCCGGTGCCCATCACCTTGCAGACGCTCGGGGTCATGCTGGCCGGCGCCATGCTCGGCCCCGTGCGCGGCGCGCTGGCGTGTCTGCTGTATCTGGCGCTGGCGGCGATCGGCCTGCCGGTGCTGCCGGGTGGGCGTGGCGGGCTGGGGGCGTTTTTTGGCCCGACCGGCGGATTTCTTATCGGCATGGTGGCGGGCGCATTCGTGACGGGCTGGTTGGCGCGCCGTTTGGCCGCCCGCGGATCGGGCACCTGGAAAGGGCTGGCGGGCTATGTTGCCGCCTGCGTCGTCGGCGGCATCGTGGTGGTGTATGCGGTCGGCGTGCCGTGGCTGGCGGCCGTGGCGAAGATGGACATGGCAAAGGCTGCGGGCGCGGTCGTGGTGTTCCTGCCCGGCGATCTGGTCAAGGCCGTGGTGGCCGCGTGGGTGGCCTCGCGCGTCGAGCGGGTGTTCCCGATGCTGGGCCGCTGATCGCCAAGGGAATCCCCCAACATGACGCCTGCGACCCTTTCAAGTACAAGTTCGCCATTAACAAATGCGTTCGCCAGATCATGATTTCCGTAGCACATCAGGGAATTACCGTAGTTGCGGTAGGTCATCTGATACTGTTTTAACCATATAATATTTTTTTCTGTATAACTTTAAACAGGCTCGCTTCGCCTCGGTCGAGGCACATAAGAGCCAACCACAGGAGACAAAAACATGCGCAAGCACTTCGGCTTGTCCGCGGCCGCCGCCGCCGTAGCCCTGACTCTGCCGCTTCTGGCGAACGCACAGGTCAAGGTTGGCGTGACCGTGGCCAGCACCGGCCCCGCCGCCTCGCTTGGCATCCCCGAGCGCAACACCGTGGCACTGCTGCCCAAGGAAGTCGCCGGCCAGAAGATCGAATGGATCGTGCTGGACGACGCCACCGACACCACGCAGGCCGTCAAGAACTCGCGCAAGCTGGCCACCGACGACAAGGTCGACGTGCTGATCGGCACGTCCGTCACGCCGGGTTCGCTGGCGATGGTCGACGTGGCCGCCGAAGCCAAGGTGCCGATGATCAGCGTGGCCGCCAGCGCCAAGATCGTCGAACCCGTTGACGACAAGCGCCGCTGGGTCTTCAAGACCCCGCAGAACGACGCGCTGATGGCCGGCGCCCTGGCCGACGCGATGTCCAAGTCCAAGGTCAAGACCCTGGGCTTCATCGGTTTTGCCGACGCCTACGGCGACGGCTGGCTGGACGTGATGCAGAAGGCCGCCAAGGCCAAGGGCATCGAGATCGTCGCCGTCGAAAAATACGGCCGCACCGACACCAGCGTGACGGGCCAGGTGCTCAAGCTGGTCGGCGCCAAGCCGGACGCCATCCTGATCGCCGGCGCCGGCACCCCGTCCGCGCTGCCGCAAAAGGAACTGAAGGCCCGCAACTACGGCGGCACCATCTACCAAACCCACGGCGCCGCCAACAACGACGTGCTGCGCGTCTGCGGCAAGGACTGCGACGGCATGCTCCTGCCGGCCGGCCCGCTGCTGGTCGCCGCGCAACTGCCTGATAGCAACCCGGTCAAGAAGTCGGCCCTGGCCTACGTGGAAACCTACGAAAAAGCCAACGGCGCCGGTTCGACCAACACGTTCGGCGGTCACATGTGGGATGCCGGCCAACTGGTCGTCGCCGCACTGCCTGTGGCCCTGAAGACGGGCGCCAAGCCCGGCACGCCGGAATTCCGCGTTGCGATGCGCGATGCCCTGGAAGGCGTGAAGGACCTGGCCGTGTCGCAAGGCGTGTTCAATATGTCGCCCACGGACCACGCCGGCTTTGACGAGCGCTCGCGCGTCATCGTCAAGGTGGAAAACGGCAAGTGGGTCTACCAGCCCGGCCTGTAATCCCCCTGTATCGCCCGAGCGCGGGCCGCCCCATCGCGGGCGTCCCATGCGCGGGGGGCGGCACACCGCCCGCCGCGCCGCGCCCGGCAGGACTTCGCACCGGCCTTTCCGGCCGGTGTGTCGTATCAGTGTTCCGGGTGGGGTCGGAACACCAAGAAACCACAAGGTAGTTGTTAGATGGATTCCTCAATTGCGCTGATCCTGCTGCAAGACGGTGTCGTCAACGGCGCCATCTATGCCCTCCTGGGCATGGCTCTGGTGCTGGTTTTCGCCGTCACGCGCGTCATTTTCATTCCCCAGGGCGAGTTCGTGGCGTTCGGCGCCCTGACCCTGGCCATGCTGGTGGACGGCAAAGTGCCGGGCACCGCCTATCTGCTGCCGCTGCTGGGCCTGGTGTGCCTGGCGCTTGAGCTGGTGCGCGCCGTGCGCACGCGCAGCGCCGCCGGCCTGCCCAAGACCATCGCCACCTGCGTCGTGCTGCCGCTCGCGCTGTTCTGGCTGACCAAAAGCTACACCGGTCCCGAGAACTCGCTGTGGCTGAACATGCTGCTGACGCTGTTCCTGGTGGTTCCGATGGGTCCGATGGTCTATCGCATCGTCTACCAGCCGCTCGCCGAAGCCACCGTGCTGGTGCTGCTGATCGTGTCCGTCGCCGTGCACTTCGCGCTCATGGGCCTGGCGCTCGTGTTCTTTGGCGCCGAGGGCTGGCGCACGCCGGCATTCGTGAGCGGGCAGGTCGACCTGGGCTTCATGACCTGGTCAGCGCAGAGCCTGTTCGTGGTCGCCACGTGCGCGCTGCTCATCATTGCCTTGTGGGTGTTCTTCGGCAAGACGCTGTACGGCCGCGCGCTGCGCGCCACCGCCGTCAACCGCCGCGGCGCGCGCCTGGTGGGTATCAGCACCAACATGTCGGGCTCGCTGACGTTCACGCTGGCCGTGGGCATCGGCGCCATGTCCGGCATGCTGATCGCGCCCATCACCACGGTCTATTACGACACGGGTTTCCTTATCGGCCTGAAGGGCTTTGTCGGCGCCATCATCGGCGGCCTGGCCAGCTATCCCATCGCGGCGGCCGGTTCGCTGCTGGTCGGCGTGCTGGAATCCTTCTCGTCGTTCTGGGCCAGCGCATATAAGGAAGTGATCGTCTTCACCCTGATCATCCCGGTTCTGGTCTGGCGTTCGTTCAGCACCCATCACGCGGACGAAGAGGAATAACAGCCATGAACCGCATTCTGCTTGCCGTTTTTCTCGTCGTCCTGGCGGGCCTGCCGATGGTGTCGGCCACGCCCGAGTTCTGGGTGACGCAACTGAACTACATCGGTCTGGCCAGCCTGGTCGTGCTGGGCCTCGTGCTGCTGACCGGCGTCGGCGGCCTGACGTCCTTCGGCCAGGCCGCGTTCGTCGGCCTGGGCGCCTACACCACGGCCTACCTGACGACGCAGTACGACGTGTCCCCCTGGCTGGCGCTGCCCGCGGGCCTGATCCTGACCGCCGTCGTGGCCTACCTGCTAGGCGCGATCACGCTGCGCCTGTCGGGACACTATCTGCCGCTGGGCACCATCGCCTGGGGCCTGTCGCTGTATTACCTGTTCGGCAACATCGACTGGCTGGGTAAGCACGACGGCATCGCTGGTATCGAGCCCATCAGCATCTTCGGCATGTCGCTGGCCAATGGCCGCCACATCTATTACCTGATCTGGATCTGCGTCCTGCTGGCGCTGTGGGCCACGCGCAACCTGCTCAACTCGCGTCCCGGCCGCGCCATCCGTGCGCTCAAGAGCGGGGCGGGCATGGCCGAATCCATGGGCGTCAACACGGCTGCCTACAAGATCGTGATCTTCGTGTGGGCGGCCCTGCTGGCCTGCGTGTCGGGCTGGCTGTATGCGCACATGCAACGCGCCGTCAGCCCCAGCCCCTTCGGCCTGAACTACGGCATCGAGTACCTGTTCATGGCGGTGGTCGGCGGCGCCGGGTATGTGTGGGGCGCCTTGCTGGGTTCCAGCGTCATCTTGGTGCTGAAGGACCAGTTGCAGAACCTGCTGCCCAAGCTGCTGGACACCAACGCCAACTTCGAGATGATCGTCTTCGGCGTGCTGCTGATCCTGATGCTGCAATACGCGCGCAACGGCCTGTGGCCGATCCTGGCGGGCTGGTGGGGCAGCATTACCGGCGCCAACGGCTCGCGCCGCAATCTGGCGCCGCCTGCCGCGGCCCCGGCCCTGCCGACGCGCGAGCGTCCGCAGCCCGGCCAGGTCGTGCTGGAAGTGGACGCCATCCGCAAGGAGTTCGGCGGCCTGGTGGCGGTGAACGACATCACCTTCAAGGTCAGCTCGGGCGAAATCATGGGCCTCATCGGCCCCAACGGCGCCGGCAAGAGCACGACCTTCAACCTGATCAGCGGCGTGCTGCCGGTGACGCGCGGCCAAGTCACGTTCATGGGCCAGCGCATCGACAACCGTTCGGCGCGCGAGATCGCCAAGATGGGCGTGGGCCGCACGTTCCAGCACGTGCAGTTGCTGCCGGGCATGACGGTGCTGGAAAACGTGGCGCTGGGCGCGCACCTGCGTTCGGACGTGGGCGTGCTGTCGGGCGCGCTGCACTCGGACCGCGCCCGCGAAGCGCAACTGCTCCATGAAGCCGCCGAGCAGCTCAAGCGCGTGGGCCTGGGCGAATACCTGTACGAACAGGCCGGCAACCTGGCGCTTGGCCAGCAACGCATCCTGGAAATCGCGCGCGCGCTGGCGTGCGATCCCGTGCTGCTGCTGCTGGACGAACCGGCCGCGGGCCTGCGCTACAAGGAAAAGCAGGACCTGGCGCGCGTGCTGGAACAGCTTCGCGCCGAAGGCATGAGCATTCTGCTCGTTGAACACGACATGGATTTTGTGATGCGCCTGACCAACCACCTCGTGGTGATGGATTTCGGCACGAAGCTGGCCGAAGGCGTGCCGGCCGACGTGCAAAAGAACCCGGCGGTGCTGGAAGCTTACCTGGGCGGCATCGACGATGACCTGCCCGAAGCTGACCAAGCCAAGCCCGTGCCGGCGGGAGGCGTGTAATGAGCGCACCCAATTCCCCCGTTCTCGAAGTCAGCAACCTGTCGGCCCGCTACGGCAAGGTCGGCGCGCTGGCGGGCGCCACGCTCAGCGTGCCGGCCGGCAGCATCGTCACCGTGATCGGCGCCAACGGCGCCGGCAAGTCCACGATGCTCAACGCCATCATGGGTTCGCTGCCGCAGACTGGCCACGCCGCCGGCACCGTGCATTACGCCGGTGCGGACGTGTCGGGCTGGATGGTCGAACGCCGCGTGGCGGCGGGCATGTCGCTAGTGCCCGAGCGCCGCGAGCTGTTCGGCACCATGTCGGTCGAAGACAACCTGCTGCTGGGCGGTTTCCGGCGCTACCGGGCCCGCGAAAGCGGCTGGCGCGACACGCTGAACGAAGTGTTCGATCTGTTCCCGCGGCTGCGCGAACGCCGCGCCCAGCAGGCCGGCACCCTGTCCGGCGGTGAACGCCAGATGCTGGCTGTGGGCCGTGCACTGATGGCCAAGCCCACGCTGCTGATGCTGGACGAGCCCAGTCTGGGTCTGGCGCCGCGCATCGTGCGCGAGATCTTCCACATCATCGCGCGCCTGCGCGAGACCGGCGTGGCGATTCTGCTGGTCGAGCAGAACGCCCGCGCGGCGCTGCAGGTGGCCGATTACGGCTACGTGCTGGAAACCGGCGAGGTCATCCTGCACGGTCCGGCCCGTGAATTGGCCGGTGATCCGAAGGTGATTGAAAGCTATCTGGGGTTGGGTAAGGGCGCGGAAGCGGCCTGACGCCAGGCGGGATAGGGAAAACGCCGGCGCCGTCATTTGGCTGTCGCTGTTTGCCCGCAGTCACTTGCCCGACGGCCAGCGCCCGCCCAGCGCGCGCGTGGCTTCGGCCGCGGCGTCCTGCACGAGCTTGCCCATCTTCTTGACGGCGGTGGGCGAGTAACGCTCTTTGGGACCCGACAACGAGATGGCGCCGCAGATGTCGCCGTCCGGTCCGAAGACCGGGCTGGCTACCGCCGCGCAATTGGGGTCGCGCTCGCCCATGGAGGTGAGCATCAGCCCGGCCTGCGACGGCGGCTGTCCGTCAACCAGATATGCGGTGAGCAGCTTGCCGGCAGCGCCCTTGTCCAGCGGCAGCAGGTCGCCGACGCGGATGCGGTCCAGCGTCGAATGATGCGAATCGACGCGCAACAGGCACACGCGCGACTGCGCGTCGTGATAGACGTGAAAGGACGCACTTTCGGTGCCCTTGTCGACCAGGCCTTCCAGCAGCGGCAGGATGGTTTCGGTCAGGCGGTAGGTGGCCTCGTAGGCCCGCCCGAGGTGGTGGGCATACGGCCCCAGCGCATAGCGCCCGTCGGCGCGGCGCACCACGAGGGCCGCCTTTTCGAGTGAAGCGATGAGCCGCAAGAGCGTGCTCTTGTAGAACCCCGTGGCCCGGGAAAGATCGGCAAGCGTGATGGGATCGGTGCGTTGCGCGACCGCCCCGACGATGGTCAGGGCGCGTTCGACGGCGGCGACGCCGTCGGTGGAATTATCCTGAGTAGGGGTACGACTCATTGGAACGATAGGGGGGTGATTACGCGGTGGTTCCCGAGTCCGGATCGATCACCCGGCTGATGACGGGGAAATAGCGGTTGCCGTGACCCTGGGCGAGCGCAGCGTCGAACCAGTGATCCACGTTGCGGGCTCCCAGCGCCTGTACGCCGGTCTGTTCTGCCAGCGCCAGCGCGTAGCGCAGGTCTTTGCGGGCGTAGTCCACAGGGAAGGCTTTTTCGGGAAAGTCTGCGGGCAGAATAGCCTTTAAGCCGTGGTTGCGCAACGCGAAGCTGTCCGCCGAGCCGCGTGTGAAGGTCTCCAGCAGGACGCGCGGATCGACCCCCGAACGGCGCGCGATGGCGCGGGCTTCGGACAGCGCCACTACCGTCTCGAAGAGCACCATGTTGTTCAGGATCTTGACGACCTGACCGCTGCCGACCGGGCCGCAATGCGTGATTTCGTTGGCAAACGTGGAGACCAGCGGCTTGACGCGCGCGAACACGCTTTCATCGCCGCCGATCATGACCGACAGCGTGCCGGCCTCGGCCGCGGCGCGGGTGCGGGCGACGGGCGCATCGATGAAAATCGCGCCCTTGGCCGCAAATTCGCCGGCCAGCTCGCGCGTCACGTCGACGGGCGAGGTGCTCAGGTCCACGATCAACTGACCGCTGCGCGCGTTCGCCAGCAGGCCGTCAGCGCCGCGGGCAAGCTGCGCCACGACCTCGCCGGACGGCAGCGACAGGAAGACCACGTCGCATTCGCGCATGATCTGCGGGGCGGTCGCCGCGGTGACGTTGTGCGTGGCCAGCCGTTGCAGGGGGGAGGGGTCGTTGTCGCAGCCCAGCACGGGCACGCCGCCCTTGACGGCCAGATTGCGGCAGATGGGCTCGCCCATGACGCCCAGGCCGATAAAGCCGGCTCGTTGAAATTCAGGCATGAGGATAGTCTCCGATGAAGTGTTGGAGGGGCCGCGGCCGGCGGCCCCGAATGATGTTGGGAAAAAGAGGGCGGCCTACATGCCGAAATAGATGCCCTTGGATTGCTGGTACAGACGCAGTCCGCTCACGCCTTTCTCGCGCCCGATGCCGCTTTGCTTGAAGCCGCCAAAGGGCGTCGAAATGGAGAGCTGTTTGTACGTGTTGATCCAGACGCTTCCCGCCTCCAGCCGCCGGGCCACGCGCCAGGCGCGGCGGTAGTCCGCCGTCCAGACGCCGGAGGCCAGGCCATAAGCGCTGTCGTTGGCCTGGTCGATCAGATCGTCTTCGTCATCGAAGACCAGCGCGCAGAGCACCGGTCCGAAGATCTCTTCGCGCACGACATGGGCGTCCCGCGACAGGCCGCCAAGTATGGTGGGGCGGTAGAACGCGCCGGCCTCAAGGGCCTTGCCCTCTGGTCGAGAGCCGCCCAGCAGCACCTCCGCGCCATCGCGGCGTGCGCCATCGACCATGCCTTCGATCTTTTCGCGATGACCGAAGGACGCGATCGGACCCATCTGCGCGCCATCCGCGTCGGGCAAATCGACCTTCAGGCGGCTGGCGCGCGCCACGAGCTTCTCGATGAAGGCCTGGGCGATGCTGCGCTGCACGTACAGGCGGGAACCGGCGACGCAGGATTGGCCGCTGCCTTCGAAGATGCCGCCGATGACGCCGTCGATCGCGGCGTCCTGGTCAGCATCTTCGAACACGATGTGCGGTGATTTGCCGCCCAGTTCCAGCGCCACGGGCATCAGCTTTTCCGCCGCGGCATGCGCGATGGCGCGGCCGCTGCCGGTGCCGCCCGTGAACGACACCATGCGCACGCCGGGGTGCTCGACCAGACGCCGCCCCACGGTGGCGCCCAGACCGGTCACCACGTTCAGGATGCCCGGCGGCAGGCCGGCTTCGAGGGCAATGCGGCCCAGCGCCAGCGCGGGTGACGAGGTGACTTCGGAGGGCTTGAGAATCACGGCGTTGCCCGCGGCCAGCGCGGGCGCGACCTTCTGCGCCTCCATCGTGAGCGGCGAGTTCCACGGCGTGATCGCCACGACCACGCCGTAGGGGTCGTAGTGCGTCATTGACAGGTAGTTGCCGCGCGCGGGCGTGACCTCCGCACCCAGCGTTTCGCACACCCCGGCGTAGTAGCGGAACGTGGCCGCCGCGCTGGCGACCTGCGCCTTGCACTCACCCCACACCTTGCCGTTTTCGATCATCTGCAACTGCGCAAGCAGCTGCGCGTTCTGGTCCATGCCGTCGGCGATGCGGCGCAGAATTGCGGCGCGCTGGTGCGGCAGCATGTCGCGCCATGCCGGCTGACGCTGCGCGTGCCAGGCAGCTTGAACTGCCTGGTCGACCTGCGCATCCGACGCCGCGCTGATCCGATAGTTGCGCGCGCCGGTGGCGGGGTTGATGGATTCGAAGGCGGCGGCGTCCCGCGCGACCCATTCGCCGCCGATCAGCATGGGTTTAAGGGTTTCCGATGATTCGGACATGAAGTGTCGTTCCTCTCTTGATGGCTTTGTTTCGCGCCCACGGCAAGTGGCCGGCGCGTATTTATTCGTTGACAGCCCGGGTTTGAAAAAATATAAAATAGAATAAGCGTTCTGCACAATGGAACGATAAGAATAAACCAAACCTTCAATCGATGACAAGAGGAGACCTACCCATGCAACGCAATTGGCTGCGTGCGCTGGCTTGTGCCGCGACGCTGTTCACGGCGGCGGCGCACGCCGACACCTATCCTTCGAAACCCGTGTCGATGATCGTGCCGTATCCGGCCGGCGGCGCCACCGACGTGGTCGCGCGGGCCGTGGCCGAACGGCTCACGCAGACGTGGGGGCAATCGGTCATCGTGGAAAATCGCGCCGGCGCCGGCACGACGATCGGCGCAAGTTCCGTGGCCCGCGCGCGCGGCGACGGCTACACGCTGTTCATGACGACATCGGCGCACACGATCAGCGGCCACCTGTACAGCAAGCTCAGCTACGACCCCGTCAAGGATTTCGCGCCGATCACGCTGGTGACCAAGGTGCCGCTGGTGCTGGTGGTCAACCCCGCCATCCCGGCGAAGACGTTGCCGGAGTTCCTGACGTACCTGAAACAAAACGGCGGCTCGGTGAACTTTGCCTCGCCGGGCAACGGCACGGCGCAGCACCTGAGCGGCGAGCTGTTCAAGATCGCCACGAAATCGTCCATCACGCACGTGCCGTACCGGGGCGACGCGCCTGCCTTCACGGATCTGGCGGGCGGGCAGGTGCAGATGATGCTGGCCACCATCACGTCCGCGCTGCCGCTGATCGAGTCCGGCAAGCTGCGTGCGCTGGCCGTCGCCAACGGCAAGCGGGTGCAGGCGCTGCGCGACGTGCCGACGTTTGCCGAAGCGGGTATGCCCGGCTTCGAGGCCGCCACCTGGTTCGGCATCCTGGCGCCGGCCGCCATGCCGCAGGAACAGGCGCAGCGCATCTATGAAGACGTGTCGAAGATCGTGGCCACGCCGGCGATGCAGACCCGCATCGAAGGGCTTGGCGGCGAAGTCGTCAACAGCACGCCCAAGGCGTTCGCCGCCTTCATGCAGCAGGAAGAGGAGAAGTGGGGCCAGGCCGTCAAGGCTTCCGGCGCCGTCGCGGCACAGTAGACACCACGCAATCCGCAGCCGCGCGCCAACGCAGTGCGCGGCGCGGATCCATGCAATCACGGAGGAGACACATCATGACAGTTGCAAAATGGCTGGCAGCAGGCGCGTTCGCCTGGTGCGCCGCATTGCCGGCGGCCGCAAGCGCGGCCGACTATCCCAACGCCCCGGTCAAGTTTGTCGTGGGCTTCAGCCCCGGCAGCACGATCGACATCGTGGCGCGCATCGTCGGCGACGCGCTGGCCACCCGCATGGGCCAGACGTTCGTGGTCGAAAACCGGACGGGCGCGAACGGCATGATTGCCGCCCGCATGGTGGCGCAGGCCAAGCCCGACGGCTACACGATCCTGGTCAGCAATTCCAGCTCGATCACCGTCAATCCCTTGCTCTACAAGGACCTGCAATATCACCCGCTGAAGGACTTCGAGCCGGTGACCACCGTGGTGTCCGTGCCCTTCATTTTGACCATCAACGCCGAGAATCCGCGCGTGGCCGGCGTGAAGGACGTCAAGTCGCTCGTCGACCTGGCGCGGCGCAATCCCAACACGGTCAGCTACGGGTCGGCCGGCAACGGCAACCTGATGCACCTGGCGGGCGCGCAGCTTGCCACGATGTCGGACGTCCAGATGCTGCACGTGCCTTACCGCGGGGCCGCGCCGATGGAGGCGGGACTGCTGTCCAAGGAAGTCGACTTCGGCTTTGACACGTTGTCCGGCGTGCCGCTCATCAAGGCGGGCAAGCTCAAGGCGCTGGCCGTATCCACCGCGCAGCGCTGGCATGACCTGCCGGACGTGCCCGCCGTGGCCGAGCTGGGCTACCCGGACTTCGACATCTCGTTCTGGGTGGGGGTGTTTGCGCCGGCGGGCACGCCGCCCGCCATCGTGGACCGCCTTAACCGCGAGATCGCGGCGGCAGCCAAGGATCCGGCGGTGCGCGCGCGGCTCGCTGCGCAGGGCAATCCCTCGACGCAATCGCCCAAGGAGTTCCGGCAAAAGATCGCCGACGAGCTCAAGCAGAACGAGACGCTCATCAAGCGCGCAAACATCAAGATCGACTGAACCGGCGGCGATGACCGCTTGGGCAACTGACAGGAAGGAGCACAAGGTGTCCTGGGAGAAAGAACTGCAGGAATTGGCGCTGCGCAAGGAACTGGCGGTGCGCATGGGGGGCGAGGCGAAGGTGCGCCGGCACCGCGAGAACGGCAAGTTGCCGGTGCGCGAGCGGATCGACAGGATGGTCGACCCGGCGTCATTCCGGGAAGTGGGGGCGCTGGCGGGCAGCGGCGACTATGACGCGCAAGGGCGCCTGATCGACTTCACGCCATCGAACCTGCTGATCGGCCGAGCCAAGGTGCAGGGCCGGCCGGTCGTCGTCGCGGCTGACGACTTCACCGTGCGCGGTGGCGCCAATGACGGGGCGGTCGGCGACAAGCTGGTCGAGTCCGAGCGCATGGCGCAGGACCTGCGCGTGCCGCTCATCCGGCTGGTGGACGGCACGGGCGGCGGCGGCTCGGTGCGCAACATCGAGATCAAGGGCCACACGCTACTTCCCAAGCTGCGCATGTGGCCGCTGATGGCGCAGAACCTGGCAACCGTGCCCGTCGCATCACTGGCGCTGGGGTCGGTGGCCGGCCTGGGGGCGGCGCGCGTGGCGGCCAGCCACTACTCGGTCATGGTGCGTGACACCTCGCAGCTTTTCATCGCGGGTCCGCCCGTCGTCGCGCGCATTGGCCAGAACCTGGACAAGAACGAGCTGGGCGGCAGCGACATCCACACCCGCAACGGCGTGGTGGACGACGAGGCGGAATCCGAAGAGGACGCCTTCGCGCGCGTGCGCCGCTTTCTTTCGTACCTGCCGCGCTCGGTGCACGAGCTGCCGCCGCGGGCGGCCGACCCCGGCCGGGCTGGCGCGCAGGACTGGCTGCGGGACGCAATTCCGTCCGACACGCGCGCCGTGTACAAGATACGGCCGATTCTGGAGGCGCTGGTCGACGAGGGCTCGTTCATGGAGATCGGCAAACGCTGGGGCCGCGCCGTCATCACCGGGCTGGCCCGCATCGACGGCTGGCCGGTGGCGGTGTTTGGCAGTGATCCCTATCACTACGGTGGCGGCTGGGATGGCCCGGCCGCCGAAAAATTCACCCGGCTGCTGGATCTGGCCGAGACGTTCCACCTGCCCGTCGTCAACCTGGTCGACGTGCCCGGGTTCCAGATCGGGCTGAACGCCGAGAAGGCCGGCGCCATGCGCTACGGCGTGCGCGCGCTGACGGCCGTCGCGCAATCCACGGTGCCGTGGTGCTCGATCATCGTGCGCAAGGCGTTCGGCGTGGCGGCGGGCGGGCACCAGAGCGCTGGCCGCTTCAACTTCCGTTACGCATGGCCGTCGGCGCAGTGGGGCTCGCTGCCGGTGGAGGGCGGGCTCGAGGTTGCCTACAAGGCCGAGATCGAGGCCGCCGAGGATCCGCAGGCCAAGATGCGCGAGATCGAAGCGCGCGTCCGCAGCCTGACCTCGCCCTTCCGCAGCGCCGAAGCCTTCGTCGTGGAAGACATCATCGATCCCGCCGCCACCCGTCAGGCGCTGGAGGAATTCGTGGAGCTGGTGGCGCCGCTGCGCGAACCCGGTCCCCGGGCCTTCGGCTACCGCCCGTGATGCCGCGCCAGGAGCCCAACATGAAACGAGTCATCGTGGCCAATCGCGGCGCCGTCGCCCGGCGTGTCATCCGCGCCTTGCGCGGCCTGGGGATCGAGTCGGTAGCCGTCTATTCCGAGGCCGACCGCGATCTGCCGTATCTGTCGGAAGCGGACCTGGCCGTCCCGATCGGCGCATCGCCCGCCGCGCAGAGTTATCTGAACCAGGAAACGCTGCTGCGCGTCGCGCGTGAATGCGATGCGGATGCCCTGCACCCCGGTTATGGCTTCCTGTCCGAGAACGCGGCGTTTGCCGATGCCGTGGAGCAGGCGGGCCTGGTCTTTGTCGGACCGTCGCCGCGCTGGATCCGGATGCTGGGACACAAGACCCAGGCGCGCGACGCCATGCGGGCGCTGGGCATGCCGATGGCGCCGAGCAGCGCGGTGCTCGGCGACGACCTCGCGGCATTGCGCCGCGCGGCTGAGGACCTCGGGTATCCGGTGCTGATCAAACCGGCGTCGGGCGGTGGCGGCATCGGGATGCTGGCGCTGGAGGGGCCGCAGGACGCCGAGGCGCAATGGGCGCGCGCGCGGCAGATTGCCGAACGTAGTTTTGGCGGCTCGGACCTGTATCTGGAAAAGCTGCTGCGCGACCCGCGCCACGTCGAGTTCCAGTTCCTCGCCGACCGCCATGGGCAGGTGCGTTGCCTGTATGAGCGTGACTGCTCCACACAGCGCCGCCATCAGAAGGTGCTGGAGGAAGCGCCGGCGCCTGCGCTGCCGCGTGCGGCGGTCGAGGCCATGGGCGCGCGGCTGGAGGCCATGCTGGCGGGGATGGGCTACGACGTGATCGGCACCGTGGAGATGCTGTACACGCCCGATTCCGGCTTTTCGTTTCTTGAGATCAACACCCGCCTGCAGGTCGAGCACGCCGTGACCGAAGCGGTGACCGGCGTGGATCTGGTGACCGCGCAACTCCGGCTGGCGGCTGGCGAGCGCATGCAGGACGTGCTGCCGGCCGTGCCGCCGCTGAATGGCCACGCCATCGAGGCGCGCGTGTATGCCGAAGACCCGGTGCGCTTCCTGCCGTCGCCCGGCCCGCTGCGCGTATTCCAGCCGCCCGAGATGCCCGGCGTGCGCATCGAGACCGGCTACGCGGAGGGCTGCCGCGTATCGAGCCACTACGACCCGATGCTGGCGAAGGTGATCGCGCATGCCGCGACGCGCGAAGCGGCGCTGGATCTGTTGGCGGCCGCGCTGGTGCAGTTCCGCGTCGAAGGCGTCAAGACCAACATTCCTTTTGTGCGCCGGGTGCTGGAAGACCCGGTGTTCCGCGCGGGGCAGGTCAGCACCGGGCTGGTGGGACGCATGCTTGAAGAGGCTCAGTCGCAGGCCGCGTAGTTCCCTCGCAAGGGTCGTACCGAAACATCCATACCGATAACTATCAGGAGCAGGCAATGTTCAAAGTGGAAACCCCCGTGGTGGGCCGTGTGGTCGCCGTCACCGTCAGCCCCGGCCAGCGCGTCGAGGCGGGCGACAGTGTCGCCAAGGTCGAATCGATGAAGATGGAGATCCCCGTGGAAGCGGAGCGCGCGGGCGTGGTGGCGCGCGTGCTCGTCGGCGAGGGCGACGAGGTGGATGAAGGCCAGGCTGTGGTCGAACTGGAGTGATGCGGCCATGCTGATCCATACGGAACGCAGGGAAGCGGGGCGCGTCGCGTTGCTGACATTGCGCAATCCGCCGGTCAACAGCCTGAGCGCGGCGCTGCGTACCGAGTTGCACGCGGCCATCGAGGCCGCGCTGGCGGACGGCACGGTGCGTGCGCTGGTGTTGGCGGGCGACGGCGATTACTTCTGCTGCGGCGCGGAGATCCGCGAATTCAACACGTCCTTGCCAGCGCGCGAACCAACGCTGCGGTCGCTGATCGCGCAGATCGAGGGCGCGGCCAAACCCGTCGTGGCGGCGATTCACGGCGCGGCGCTCGGCGGCGGCCTGGAGCTGGCGCTGGGCTGCCACTATCGCGTGGCACAGGCCGGCGCGTCGTTGGGGCTGCCCGAAGTGAAGCTGGGCATCCTGCCGGGCGGGGGCGGCACGCAGCGCCTGCCGCGCCTCGTGGGCGTTGATCGGGCGCTCTCCATGATCGGCGGTGGGGATCCCGTCGACGCCCAACTGGCGGCGGAGTGGGGGCTGGTCGACGAGGTCTGCGCGAAGGACCTGATCGATCGGGCGTCTGCCTACGCGTTGGCCGTCGCGGACGCCCCGTTGGCCGGGCGCATCGTGGGCGCACGGCCGGTGGCAGCGCTCGCCGATTCCGGCGTCTACGAACGCGCGCGCCAGGAAGCAGCGCGGCGCTATCGCGGCTGCGTGGCGCCGCTCGCCTGCGTGGACTGCGTGGAATACGCCGCGCGTTCAACACTGGATGACGGGCTGGCGTACGAGCGCGAACGCTTCCTGGAACTGGTGAACGGACCGCAGTCCAAGGCGCAGCGGCATCTGTTCTTTGCCGAGCGCGCCGCGGTGAAGTTGCCGCCCGAATGGCGCACGCAGGCGCAGATCTTCACGGTGGGCGTGGTGGGCGCGGGCACGATGGGCGGCGGCATCGCAATGAGTCTTGCCAACGCGGGCCTGAACGTGATGCTGGTCGAACGCGACGCGCAGGCGCTGGCGCGCGGGTGGGACGTGATCACGAAGAACTACGCCGCAACCGCCGCCAAGGGCAAGCTGAGCGCCGCGCAGGTCGAGGAACGCCAGGCACGCATCCGCACCAGCCTGCAGCTGGACGATCTGCGCGACGCGGATCTGGTCATCGAGGCTGCCTTCGAAGACATGGCTGTCAAGCGCGAGATCTTCCAGGCGCTGGACCGCGTCTGCAAATGCTCGGCGATCCTCGCGTCGAACACGTCGCGGTTGGATATCGACGAGATCGCCGGTTTCACGGAACGTCCCGCGCAGGTGCTGGGCATGCATTTCTTCAGTCCCGCGAACGTCATGCGGCTGCTGGAGGTGGTGAAGGGCGGCAAGACCGATGGCAACGTCGTCGCGGCCGTGTTCCGGCTGGCGCGCAAGATGGGCAAGCTGCCGGTGCTGGTCGGCGTGTGCGACGGGTTCGTCGGCAATCGCATGGTCAGCCCGTACACGCGCGAGGCGCACTTCCTGCTCGAAGAAGGCGCGACGCCGGCGCAAGTGGACGGCGCGCTGCAGCGTTTCGGGCTGGCGATGGGCCCGCTGCGCATGGCCGACATGGCGGGGCTGGACATCAGTTGGGCGTTCCGCAAGCGCATGGCCCCCACGCGGCCGGCGCACCTGCGCTACTCACGCGTGGCAGACCGCCTGTGCGAGCAGGGACGTTTCGGACAGAAGACGGGCAGCGGCTTTTACCGCTACGAGGCCGGCAGCCGCACGCCGGTGGAAGACCCGGATGTGCTGGCGCTGATCGACACCTGCGCGCGTGAAGACGGCGTGGCGCGCCGCGTGGTCTCGGACGAGGAGATCGTGCAGCGCACGATGTATGCGCTGGTCAACGAAGGGGCGCGCATCCTGGGAGAAGGCATTGCGCGCCGCGCATCGGACATCGACGTTATCTACGTGAACGGCTACGGATTTCCGGTGCACCGAGGCGGCCCCTTGTTCTACGCAGAGCAGCAGGGGCTGGCGCAGGTACTGGCGACGATCCGGCAATTTCACGCGGCGCACGGCGAACTCTGGCGTCCCGCGCCTTTGCTGGAAAGGCTGGTCGCGCAGGGTCGGACCTTCGCGGACTTGTGATGAACAGGGGCGCCGTGGATGCGCCCCGCAGAAGAATCAGGAGACAGTGCAATGCAGAGGGAAATGGAGGGCGCCGCGCCAAGCGGGCCGCAGGAGCAGTATTTTTCGAATCTCGCCGAGGGCCGCTTCCGGATCCAGCGCTGCGCGGCATGCCGCGCGCATCAGTTTTTTCCGCGCGTGCTGTGCATGCATTGCGGCGCGCAGGATCTGGCGTGGACCGAGCCTTCGGGCGCGGGCACGGTCTATTCGTTCAGCATCGTCCGGCGCAAGCCCGATGCGGGCGGCGACTACAACGTGGCGTTGGTCGATCTGCAGGAGGGCGTGCGCATGATGAGCCGCCTTGACGGCGTCGCGCCCGGCGGTCTGCGCATCGGCATGCCGGTGCGGGCGCACGTGCTGCGCGGCGAGGGGCAGCCGCTGGTGGTGTTCGTTCCGACGGAGGTCGCATGATGTCGCTGGAATCGCTGCGCGGTCAGGTCGCCATTGCGGGGGTGGGACACGCGGGGCTGGGCGAGGCCCAAGGGCATACCGAAATGGAAGTGCTGGCGCAGGCCGCCGCGCGCGCGGTCGCGGACGCGGGCCTGAACATGCGCGACATCGACGGCCTGGCGACATGCAGTTCGTCGGCCACGATGTGGAGCATGCCGGTTGCCGAGTATCTGGGCCTCAAGCCGCGCTACATCGAGGCCACGATGCTGGGCGGATCCAGCTTCGTCTCGCACCTGCTGCCGTCGGTGATGGCGCTGGTGTCCGGGCAATGCAACGCGGTCCTGGTCTGCTACGGCAGTACGCAGAAGACCGCGGTGTTCGGCCGCAAGGAGGGCGTCAAGGCGCGCACGCTGCTGGACCCGCAGCCGTTCGAGTATCCGTACTCGCCGTTGTCGCCCGTGACGTCCTACGCGCTGGCGGCCGCCCGGCACATGCACCAGTACGGCACGACGCGTGAGCAGCTTGCCGAAGTGGCGGTGGCGGCACGAGCCTGGGCGCGTCTCAATCCGGAGGCGGCAATGCGCGACCCCCTGTCGATCGCGGACGTGCTGGCTTCGCGTCCGGTGTCCGATCCCCTGACCGTGCGCGACTGCTGCCTGGTCAGCGACGGCGGCGGCGCCTACGTGATGGTCCGCGCGGACCGCGCGCGTCAGTTGAAGCAGCCCCCCGTCTATGTGCTGGGCAGCGCGACTGCAGTGTGGAACCGGCAGATCTCGTCCATGGAGGATCTGACCGTCACAGCGGCCGCGGAGTCCGGCAAGCGCGCGCTGGCGATGGCGGGCCTGACGGTGGCCGACGTCGACGTGGCCGAGCTGTACGACGCCTTCACGATCAACACGCTGCTGTTCCTGGAAGACCTGGGCTTCTGCAAGAAGGGCGAGGGCGGGGCCTTCGTGCAGGGCGGGGCGATCGCGCCCGGCGGCCGCTTGCCAGTCAACACCAATGGCGGCGGGCTGTCCTGCGTGCATCCCGGCATGTACGGCATCTTCCTGGTGATCGAGGCCGTGCGCCAGCTCCGGGCACAGGCGGGCGAGCGGCAGGTGCAAGGCGCCGACATCGCGCTGGTCCACGGCAACGGCGGCACGCTGTCCAGCCAGTCCACCGCCATTCTCGGCGGCCCGGCCACGCACTGAGTTCCCAGGAGAAAGATCCATGCTGGACAAGACAGTCGATTCCCTGGCGGCCGCGGTGGCGGGCGTGCAGGACGGGGCGGTGATCCTGATCGGCGGCTTCGGCGCCTCGGGTGTGCCGACCGAGCTGGTCTGCGCGTTGCTGGACCAGGGCGCGCGCGAGCTGACCATCGTCAACAACAACGCCGGCAACGGCAAGCGGGGGCTGAGCGAGCTGGTGCAGGCGGGCCGGGTGCGCAAGATGATCTGCTCGTTCGCGCGCTCGTCCGACCGCAAGAACCCGAACGCCGCAGCCTTCGCGGACGCGTACCGGGCCGGCAAGGTCGAGCTCGAATGCGTGCCGCAGGGCACGATGGCCGAACGCATGCGCGCGGCGGGTGCTGGCCTGGGGCCATTCTTCACGCCCACGGCCTTCGGTACGCCGCTCGCGCGGGGCAAGGAAACCCGCGTCATCGACGGCGTGGGCTATGTGCTGGAGTCTCCGCTCAAGGGCGACTATGCGTTCGTCAAGGCGCGAACGGCGGATCGCTGGGGCAATCTGGTGTACCGCTACGCGGGCCGCAATTTCGCGCCGGTGATGTGCATGGCCGCCGCCACGACGGTGGCGCAGGTGGACGAGATCGTGGACCTGGGCGGCATCCCGCCCGAACACGTGATGACGCCGGGCATCTTCGTCAAACGGGTGGTGCAAGTGGGAGCGGGTCATGGGCTATGAAAAACTCGGCCGGCGCGACATCGCGCGCCTGGTGGCGGCGGACATCGAGGACGGCGCCTATGTGAATCTGGGTATCGGCATTCCGACGCAGGTTTCGGCCTTTCTGCCGCCGGGACGGGATGTGATCCTGCACACGGAAAACGGAATTGTCGGAATGGGGCCGGGCGATCCCGGCGCGCCGCTGGACCTGGACCTCATCAACGCCAGCAAGGAGGCGGTGACCCTGCTGCCGGGCGCGTCCATCACGGACCACGTGGTGTCGTTCGCCATGATGCGCGGCGGCCATCTGGACCTGACGGTGCTGGGCGCGTTCCAGGTGTCCGAAAAGGGCGACCTTGCCAACTGGGACACGGGCGCGGCCGATACCATACCGGCGGTTGGCGGGGCCATGGATCTCGTGGCCGGCGCGCGCCAGGTCTTCGTCACGATGGAGCACGTCACCAAGGACGGACAGCCCAAGATCGTGCGCGAATGCACCTACCCGCTGACCGGCGCCAGGGTCGTGGACCGCATCTATACCGACCTGGCCATCCTGGACGTGACGCCGGCAGGCATGCAGGTCAGGGCGATGGTGGCTGGGCTGGCGTTCGGCGAACTGCAGGCGCTTACCGGGTGCCCGCTCGCATTGGATCCCGGCTGGCGGACGCTTTCGGTGCATTAGCGGAGCGCTGCGCGCAGCGGCAGCGCCGGCTTCCCGCAGCGCCCGGCAAGACAGCGATTCCCGTGATTTCCCCGTGTTGACACGGCCAGTTTCCGATCCTTAGAATGTTCTAACAGAAAGAATAAGTGTTCTGCATATAAGAACGCGTCAGATAGGGAAGAGACAATGCACACCCAAGCCATGCCCGCGCGCGACGCGGGCGGCGCGCAGCTCGCGCAGCGTTTTCGTGACAGCGCGCTGTCGTTTTCGCGGCCACGCCAGGTCGACATGGATCTGCTGGTCCGGTTCGGCGCCCATCCGATCCTCGTGCGTATCCGCGACGGGCGCGTCACGGCCGCCGAGCGCCCCGCGGCCCCGCTGCCTTCTTGCGACGTGGCAATGCAGGCCTCGGAAGCCGCCTGGTCGCGCTTCTGGCAGGCCGTGCCGGACGCCGGCTGGCACGACATCTTTGCGCTCGCCAAGCGTGGCGAATTGCGTATCGAGGGCAATCTCCAGCCCCTGATGGCGCACCTGCAGTTCGTCAAGGACCTGGTGGCCTCGCCGCGGGAGGTGCAGGCATGAAAGCGGCACTGGAACCCATCGTCGGCCGCTACGTGTCGTTCGACATCGCCGGCCGGCGCTGCCGCGTCTATTTCGAGGAGGCGGGCGAGGGCATTCCGCTGGTGTGCCTGCACACCGCCGGCGCCGACGGCCGTCAGTACCGGCACATGATGTGCGACCCGGAGATCACCTCGCGCTATCGCGTCATCGCGCTCGACCTGCCGTGGCACGGCAAGTCGTATCCGCCCGAAGGCTGGCAGGACGAGGAGTACCGGCTTTCCACCGACCTGTACGTCGAGACCGTGATGGCCTTCTGCCACGCGCTGGCGCTGGACCGGCCGGCGCTCATCGGCTGCTCCATCGGCGGGCGCATTGTGCTGCAGCTCGCGCACCTGCATTCCCGCAATTTCCGCGCGCTGATCGGCGTTGAAGCGGCGGACCACCAGGCCCCCTGGTACGACACGTCATGGCTGCATCGCGGCGACGTGCACGGCGGCGAGGTCTGCGCGGCGCTGGTGTCCGGGCTGGTCGCGCCGCAGTCGCCCGCCGTGCATCGCCACGAAACCTTGTGGCAATACATGCAGGGAGGTCCCGGCGTGTTTCGCGGCGACCTGCACTTCTACCGGGTGGACAGCGACCTGCGCGGGCGCCTGGATGGCATCCGCACCGATCTGTGTCCGCTCTACCTGCTGACAGGCGAGTACGACTTTTCCTGCACGCCAGAGGACACCCTGCGCACTGCCGCCAGCATCCCTGGCGCGCAGGTGACCATCATGCGCGAATTGGGACATTTCCCGATGAGTGAACGCCCCGAGCAGTTCCGCGGCTACCTGCTGCCGGTGCTGGACGCCATCGCCCGCCAATAGAGCAGGCATTACCGACGGGCCGCCGTGGCCCGCATCCTCAGGAGACGACATGCGCTATCCGATCATCCTGGCCGGCGCTTTCGCGCTGGCCGCCGCAATCCCGGCCCACGCGCAGGAAACGCTGAAGCTCGGCGCGCTGGTCACCCTGTCCGGCGCGGGCGCTGCCTGGGGGCAGGGCATGAAGAACGCCGCGGAGGTCGCGGCCGATCAGGTGAACGAGGCGGGCGGCCTGGAAGTGGGCGGCAAGAAGTACCGCGTGCAGGTGGTGGCCTATGACGACAAGTACCAGGCGAACGAGGCCGTCACGGTGGCGAACCGCCTGGTGTTCGAGGACAAGGTGCGCTACGTGATCGGCCCGGTGGGCTCCGCGCCGGTGTTGGCGATCCAGCCGATGACCGAGAAAAACAAGGTCATCCTGCTGACGCTCGGTTTCACCTCCAAGGCGCTGGCCGCCGACAAGCCCTACACCTTCCGCCCCAACGTCACGACCGCCGAAGTCTCGCAGCCGCAGATCGACTGGCTGGTCAAGGCGCAAGGCCTGCGCAAGGTCGGCGCGCTGTTCCCTAACGACGAGACCGGCCAGCAGATCGCGCTGGACCTGGAGGCCGCCTACAAGAAGGCGGGCGCGGCGCTGGCCACCAAGGAATTCTTCGAACGCGACCGCGTCGACTTCGTGCCCCTGCTGACCCGCATGATGGCGCGCGGCATCGACGCCATCGAGCTGGACGGCAACTCCCCCACTACCGCGGGCCTCATCGTCAAGCAGGCGCGCGAACTGGGCTTCGAGGGCAAGATCGTGCGCACGGGCGGGCCGGCCACGCAGGAGATCGTCAACGTGGCGGGCAAGCAGGCCACCGAAGGCATGCTGGTCCACACGCCGATCGATCCGGACCTGCCCGCCACGCAGGCCTACGCCAAACGCTATGCGGCCAAGTACAAGCACGCGATGAATGGCTTCAGCCCGGCTTTCTACGATGGCACCAACATGCTGTTCGAGGCCATGCGCCGCGCGGGCACCGTCGAAGACACCGAACGGGTGCGCATCGAACTGGAGAAGCTGGATGGTTTTGAAGGCTCGCTGGGCAAGCTCAGCTGGACCGGGCAGGCCATGTACGGCATCAATCACCAGCTCAATGCGCCGTTCTACGTGGCCGAGGTCAAGGACGGCCGCGAGGTCATCCGCGCCCGCTGCACGGTCGAGAGTTGCCGCTAGCGCGGCGGAGGACACGACGTGGATTGGAGCATTCTGCTGGCGCAGGCCACGATCAACGGCTTGATCGTGGGACTGCTGTACCTGCTGATGGCGGTGGGCTTCACGCTGGTGTTCGGCGTGATGCGCATGGTGAATTTCGCGCACGGAGAGTTCTACATGCTGGGCGCGTTCGGCGCGTACTACCTGACCACTCAGGCGGGGCTGACTTTTCTGCCCGCCGTGGCGCTCACTTTCGCGCTGGCGGTCGCCGGGGGCGCGGTGCTGGAATGGGGCGTGCTCAAGCCGTTCCGGCGCGACGAGTTGAACGGCATGATCGCCACCATTGGCCTGGCGATGATCCTGCAGAACCTCGCGCTGATGTCCTTCGGACCGGATCCGCTGTCCATGCCGGCCGTCGCTCAGGGCACGGCGCGCATGGGCAAGCTGGTCGTGCCGCTGTCGCGCGTATACGTGGTGCTGTTCGCGCTGCTGGCGCTGGCGCTGCTGTACGGCTTTCTGAAGCACTCGCGGCCCGGGCGCGCGCTGCGCGCCGTGGTCGAGGACTTCGAGATCGCCGCGATCCAGGGCATCCGTTCGCGCATTTACTACCCGCTCGGTTTCGGCCTGGGCGTGGGGCTGGCGGCCGTGGCAGGCGCACTGATGGCGCCGCTGTTTTCGGTGTCGCCCTTCGTGGGGGCCACGCCGCTGCTCAAGGCGTTCATCGTGGTGATCCTGGGCGGACTGGGCAGCATTCCGGGCGCCGCCGTTGCCGGACTGGCGCTGGGGCTGGCGGAAAGCTACGGCAGCCTGCTGTTCGAAAGCAGCACCGCCGACATGCTCATCTTCGCCATCGTGATCGTCATGCTGGTCGTGCGGCCCAAGGGGCTGCTGGGCCGGGGGGAGGCATAAGCCATGACCGTACTTTCGCTTGAAGCCGGCATGGCGCGGCCCGCGCCCGTGCAATGGCTGTTGTGGCTGGCCCTGGCGGCGGCTGCCGTGACGCCGTGGTTTGCCGGGCCATTCGTGCAGCATCTGGCAGTGCTGACCTGCCTGAACGTGCTCATCGTCAACGGCCTGGCGTTGATCGCGCGCTGCGGCCAGCTGTCGCTGGGTCATGCCGCCTTCGTCGCGGTGGGCGCCTACGGCTCGGTGCTGGCGGCGCGCCATCTGGGCTGGGGCTTTCTGCCTTCCATGCTGGCGGGCGTAGCCATCACCGCCGTCGTTGCGCTGGCGCTGGGCGCCATCATCCTGCGTCTGAAGGGCGTGTACTTCGTGCTGGTGACGTTCGCGTTCGGCGAACTGGTGCGGCTGGCGCTGTTGGACGGCTCATCCTGGTCGGGCGGCGCCAACGGCATCGCGGGCATCCTGCCGGCCGAACTGGCGGGCTGGGTGTTCGACAGCCGTGCCAGTTTCTACGGCCTGGCGCTCGCCGTGGCGCTGGGGTCCGTGGCGCTGCTGGCCGCGGTGGCCAGGCGCCCGTTCGGCCATGCCATCGACGCGGTGGCCGAAAACCCCGCGCTGGCAGAATCCACGGGCCTGTCCGTGCAGCGCATCCAGCTATGCGCATTCGTGGGCGGGTGCGCGCTGGCGGCGGCCGGCGGCGCCTTGCAGGCGCGGTATGTGGGCTACGTCTCGCCGGAATCGTTCAACGCCAGCATCTCCATCGGCTTCATCATCATGCTGGTCATCGGCGGCCGGCGCTCGGTATGGGGCGGCCTGATCGGCGCGATGGTGCTGACGCCGCTGCCGGAACTGTTCCGGGGGGCGGTCCAGACGCAACACATCTTTTACGGTGCGGCGCTGATCCTGATCCTGCGCTTTTTGCCCGCGGGCCTGGCTGGTCTGCCTGGGCCCTGGCAGGCGCGCCGCCGCAAGGAGTCACAATGAGCCAGCCTTTATTGCAGGTGAACGGTCTATCTCGCAGCTTCGGGGGCCTGGCGGCCTTGCGCGGGCTGACGTTCTCCGTCGCCAGCGGCGAGATCGTGGGCCTGATCGGGCCGAACGGCGCGGGCAAGACCACCGCCTTCAACGTCATCAGCGGGGCCATGCCGCCCAGCGCCGGATCGGTGCATTTCGGCGGCCAGGACATCTCGGGCGCGCCGCCCAGCCGTGTCGTTGTGCATGGCCTGGCCCGCACGTTCCAGTCCACGTCGACGTATCCCGACGTGACGGTGGCCGGAAACATCCATCGCGGCATGCTGTCGCGGGTCAGGCATTCGTGGCTGCGGCGGCTGGTGGGGCGTACCGAGCACCTGTTGTCCGCCGATGAGGTCGCCCGCGAGGTCGATCGCCTGCTCACGCTGCTGGATCTGCAGGCGTGGCGCGAGGCACCGGCCGGATCGCTGGCCTACGGCCTGCAGAAGAAGCTGGGCATCGCCATTGCGCTGGCCTGCCGGCCGCGCATGCTGCTGCTGGACGAGCCGGCCGCCGGTCTGAACCATGAAGAATGCAACGAGCTTGGCCGTCTGCTGCGGCGGCTGCGGGACGAGGAGGGGCTGACGATGCTGCTGGTCGAACACCACATGGCGCTGGTCATGGAGCTGTGCCATCGCATCGTCGTGCTGGTCCAGGGCGAGAAGATCGCCGAGGGCACGCCGCAGGCCATCGGCGACAATCCCGCCGTGATCGAAGCGTATCTGGGAGCGCCCGATTATGCCCATGCTTGAAGTCCAGGATCTGAATGTGCGGTACGGGCAACTCGAGGCGGTGCGCGGCGTCAGCTTCAACGTCGAGCAGGGCGAGATCGTGGCGCTGGTCGGCTCGAACGGCGCCGGCAAGAGTTCCACGCTCAAGGCGCTGATCGGCCTGGCGCCGGTGGCAGGCGGCCGCGTGCGATTCGAAGGGCGCGACATTTCCCGGCTGGGGTCGGCCGCGCGCGTGTCGGCGGGCCTGGCGCTGTCGCCGGAAGGGCGCCGCCTGTTTGGCCGGATGACCGTGCTGGACAATCTGCTGGCCGGGGCCCACGCGGTGCGTTCGCGCGCCGGCGTGCGGGCGCGGTTGGACGAGATCTACGCGCTCTTTCCGCGGGTGCAGGAGCGGCGCGCGCAACTCGCGGGCTCGTTGTCCGGCGGCGAACAGCAGATGGTGGCCATCGGACGTGCGATGATGGCGCAGCCTCGGCTACTGATGCTGGACGAGCCGTCGCTGGGCATCGCGCCCAAGATCGTGGCCGAGATCGCGGGCGCTATCCAGCGCATCAACCGCGACAGCGGCATCGCCATTGTGGTGGTGGAGCAGAACGCAAGGCTGGCCCTGCGGCTGGCGCACCAGGCCTATGCGTTCGAGCATGGCGAGGTGGTGCGCAGCGGCAAAGGCGCCGATCTGCTGGCGGATCCCTTCGTGCAGAAAGCCTACCTGGGAGTCTGAAATGAATGCGGCGATGAATGGGGCAAGCGCGGTGGCGGCGCCCGGCGCGCTACCCGAGTACGAGATCTACGCCGTCCGCTACGCAAGCATGGCGCGCCAGCGCCGCGACAATTTCCTGGGCGGCGATCCCCACGACGGCGACATGCCGATGGATTTTTTCGTGTGGCTGGTGCGCGGTGCGGGCCGGGTTGTGCTGATCGACACGGGCTTCAATGCCGGCATGGCGCGCCGGCGCCAGCGCGAGCTCATCCACTGCCCGATCGGCGCGCTGGCGGCGCTGGGCGTGCAGCCCGCTGATGTGCAGCACGTGGTGCTGACGCACCTGCACTACGACCACGCGGGCAACCTGGACCTGCTGCCCGAGGCGATCTTCCACGTGCAGGACGACGAGATGGACTACGCCACGGGCCGCTGCATGTGCTTTGAACCGCTGCGTCACGCGTACGCGGTCGAGGACGTGGTGTCGCTGGTCCGGCGCGTGTATGAAGACCGTGTGGTGTTCCATGACGGCGACGGCGCGCTGCTGCCGGGCATCGAACTGCTGAAGATCGGCGGCCACACCAAAGGCCTGCAATCGGTGCGCGTGCACACGGCGCGCGGCTGGGTGGTGCTGGCATCGGATGCCAGCCACTACTACGAGAACATGGCGCGGGGTCGGCCGTTTCCCATCGTTTACAACACCGCGCAGATGCTGTCGGGTTACGCCAGACTGCATGCGGCCGCGCAATCGGACCAGCATGTTGTGCCGGGCCACGATCCGGCGGTGCTGCAGCGCTATCCGCTATTTCAGGATTCCCCCCACGTGGCGATGCTGCATCTGCCGCCGCAGGGGGATTGAGCCGGCGGCGATCAGCCGCGGCGCGTGCTTTCCGCGTACTCCATGTACAGCTGATGTGCACGGCGCGCGATCGGACCGTACTCCAGCGGGCGGTCCTCGACGCGGTTTACATGCACCACCTTGCCGTAGTTGCCCGACGAAAACACTTCGTCGGCCGCTTCGACGTCGGCGCGGGTCAGGCTGCGTTCCTGCACCTCGATGCCGTCGGCCTTCAGCAGCGCCAGCACGCGGCGGCGCGTGATGCCGTTCAGGAAGGTGCCGTTGTCGACGGGCGTGGAGACGACGCCGTCCTTGGCCAACCACAGGTTGCTGGTGGCGAACTCGGCCAGGTTGCCCGCGCCGTCCAGCATGATGGCGTTGTCAAAGCCCTTTTCGGCGGCTTCGCGGATGGCGCGTTGGCCGTTGGGGTACAGGCACGAGGCCTTGGCGTCGGTGGGCGCCATGTTGGGCCACGAACGCGCAAAGCTGGAGAAGCAGGCGGAGAAGCCCTGGTCGCCCGGCATCGGCACCTTGAACACATGCAGCACGAACTGGGTCTTGTCGGCGTCGGGCAGCAGGAAGCCGTCGGCGCAGAAGAACATCGGCTTGATGTAGAGCTCGGACCCTTCCGGAAAGCGCGCCACGGCCTGCAGGCACAGGTCCTGGATTTCTTCCCAGGCCAGTTGCGGCTTCATCAGCATCTTTTCCGCCGAGCGCACGACACGCTGGCAGTGCAGGTCCAGGTCGGGCGTCAGGCCGCGGAAGGCGCGCGCGCCGTCGAAGACCATGCTGGCCATCCAGAAGGCGTGGTCGGCCGGGCCGAGCAGTTTGGGGTTTTCGGTGGTCCAGTGACCGTTGTGCCAGAACAAGGCATCCATGATTGTCTTCCTTCGCTTGAATCGGGTTGGCCTGTGCTGGCCGAGCCGCCAGAATACATGACCTGGCGCGTTATTCCTTGGCCAGCGCCGCCTGCACGCGGTCGGCGGCATCCGCGGGCATCCATTGCCGCCAGACGGGCGCGTATTGCTTGAGGAAATAACGCGCGGCGTCCTCGGGTTCCTTGCCTTCGTTTTCCAGCCAGCCCAGCGTGGCGTCGATGGCGTCGTCCGGCACCGTCAGCTTGGTCAGGAACTCGGTGATGCGCGGCGCCTGTTTGGCGAATTCGGCGTTCATGCCGGTAACCACGGGGTTGGGCTTGAACTGCGTGGCCACGGGATTGGCGCACTTGGGATCGGTCATGCACGTGTAGGCGGCCTGGTCGAATGCGGGCAGCTCCAGCTTGACCAGATCCAGCGCGCCGACCAGCGACGTGGGCGTCCAGTAGTAGAAGACGATATCGCGTTTGCGCTTGTAGGCCGACACGATCGCCGCCTTTTGCGCGGCGCCGGAGCCGGGCGCGAACAGGGAGTAATCCTTGTCCAGCTTCAGGGCGCGCAGCAGGTTGTCGTTCAGCGTGCCGCAGGCCCATCCGGCCGGGCAACCGTAGATGCGGCCGCGGCCCGGGTCCTCGGGGTCGGCAAACACTTCCTTGAAGCGGGCCAGGTCGGCGGCGGACTTGAGCTCCGGGTGGCGTTCGACGGTGTAGCGGGGCACATACCAGCCTTCGCCCGCGTCATAGACGTGGCCCACGCCCAGCACCTTGCCGCTGGCCAGCGCCTTCTTCCAGGCGCCTTCGATCTGGCCGGGCCAGACCTCGGGCGTGACGTCGACGTCGCCGCGTTGCAGCGCGGCCAGCATGGGCAGGGTTTCGCCGATTTCGACGGAGGTCTTGCAGCCGTAGCCGTGTTCCAGCACATAGCGTTCGATGCCGGCAAGCACCAGGTTGGATTCCCAGTTCAGGCCACTGAAACGGATGGGCCGGTCGACTTCGCAAGCCGGGGCGGTGGGGGCGGCCTGGACCGCGGTGGGGGACAGCAGGGCGGCGGCCAGCGCGAGCGCGCCTAGGCCGGGAACGAGATGCGTGATGCGCATGGTCGGCACCTGTGTAGTGAGGTGCCTGCCATTGTACGGGGCGATGGCGCGTCCCAATGCAACGGGGCCGCTGTGCGCGGCCCCGGAGGTCAATCAAGCGAAAGGTCAGATGATCACGCGCGCGCGGTACGGCGGCGGTTGAAGAGGGCGCCCAATTCGCCCACGATGCCGCGCCGGAAGGCCAGCACGCAGATCACGAAGATCAGGCCGCTGACGATCGTGACCGATTCGCCCAGGCGCAGGAACCATTCGACGCCGGTCACGTTGGCCATCATCTGGCCAAAGTCGCCCACCTTGTTCTCCAGCAGCACCACGATGAATGCACCCAGGACGGGGCCGGTCAGCGTGCCCAGGCCGCCGATCAGTGTCATCAGGATCACCAGCCCGGACATCTGCCAGGTGGCATCGGACAGCGTGGCCGACACGAACACCAGCGTCTTGGTGGCGCCCGCCAGGCCGGCTAGCGCGGCCGACAGCACGAAGGCCACCAGCTTGAAGCGGTCCACGTCGTAACCCAGCGAGATGGCGCGCGGCTCGTTCTCGCGCAGCGCCTGCAGCACCTGCCCGAAGGGCGAGTTCACCGTCCGCCAGATGATGAAGTAGCCAATGATGAAGATGGCCATCACCAGGTAGTACAGGTTGATGTCCTTGGACAGGTCGACCAGTCCCAGCAGCGAGCCGCGCGGCACGCTCTGCAGGCCGTCTTCGCCGCCCGTGAACTTGGCCTGCAGGAAGAAGAAGAACACCATCTGCGACAGCGCCAGCGTGATCATGGCGAAGTAGATGCCGCTGCGCCGGATGGCAATCGCGCCCATCGCCAGGCCCAGCAGCGCCGCCACGGCCACGCCGAACAGCAGCCCCAGCTCGGTGGGCAGGCCCCAGACCTTCATGCTGTGGCCGGCCGCGTAGGCCGCGCTGCCCAGGAAGGCGGCGTGGCCGAAGGACAGCAGCCCCGTGAAGCCCAGCAGCAGGTTGAAGGCGCACGCAAAGAGGGCGTAGCACATGACCTTCATGGCGAAGATCGGATACACGCCCATGAAGGGAAGCAAGGCCACCACGATGGCCAGGACCGCATAGCCCAGGAATTGACGATTCATTTTTCTTTTCCGAACAGCCCGGCCGGGCGGATCAACAGAACAATGGCCATGATGATGAAGACGACCGTGCTGGACGCTTCGGGCCAGAACACCTTGGTCAGGCCCTCGATCACGCCCAGGCCCAGCCCGGTGACGATGGCGCCGAAAATGGACCCCATGCCGCCGATCACGACCACCGCGAACACGACGATGATGAGGTTCGATCCCATCAGCGGCGAAATCTGCAGCACCGGCGCGGCCAGCACACCGGCAAAGCCCGCCAGCGCGACGCCGAAACCATAGGTCAGCGTGATCATGCGCGGCACGTTCACACCGAATGACTCCACGAGGCGCGGGTTCTCGGTGCCGGCGCGCAGCAGGGCGCCCAGGCGGGTGCGCTCAATGACATACCACGTGGCAAAACAGACGATGATCGACGCCGCCACGACCCAGCCGCGGTAGTTCGGCAGGATCATGAAGCCCAGGTTGGTCGCGCCGCGCAGGGCCTCGGGCGTGGGATAAGGCTGGCCCGACACGCCGTAGAAGCTGCGGAACAGCCCCTCGATCAGCAGCGTCAGCCCGAAGGTGAGCAGCAGCCCATACAGGTGGTCGAGCTTGTAGAGATGCCTGAGCAGCAGTTTTTCAATGATGATGCCGAACAGCCCCACGATCAGCGGCGCCAGGATCAGCATGACCCAGTAGTTCAGGCCAAAGTACGAAAGCCCCATCCATGCGATGAAGGCGCCCAGCATGTAGAGGGCGCCGTGGGCGAAGTTGATGACGTTCAGCAGCCCGAAGATGACGGCAAGTCCGAGCGACAGCATTGCATAGAAGGAACCGTTGACCAGGCCCAGTAACAGCTGGCCGAACAAGGCCTGTATGGGGATGCCGAAAATGTCAGTCATCTTGGGAAAGTCCTGCGCGGTACGGAAGGAAGCGAGCTAGTCAGGAGGAATGCGGCCGGGCCATCGGCCCGGACCGCATCCAGGATCACATGGGCTGGTTTATTTCTTGACCAGCTTGCAGGTGGACTCGGACAACTTGGTGTAGACCTCGTCGCCAGGCAGCGTCGCCACCACCTTGTAGTAGTCCCACGGGCCCTTGGATTCGGCCGGGGTCTTCACTTGCATCAGGTACATGTCGTGGACCATGCGGCCGTCTTCGCGCACGACGCCGCCTTGGGCAAAGAAGTCGTTCACCTTGTTCGACTTCATCCACTTCATCACGTCGTCGCCGTTATCCGAGCCGGTGGCCTTGACGGCGTTCAGGTAGAACATCGCCGACGAGTAATCGCCCGCCTGGAGCATGGACGGCTTGCGGCCGACCTTGGACTCGAACTTCTTGGACCAGGCGCGCGAGGCGTCGGATTGGTCCCAGTACCAGCCGTCGGTCAGGTACATGCCCTTGGTGGCATCCAGGCCGAGCGAGTGCACGTCGTTGATGAACACCAGCAGGCCGGCCAGCTTCATGGTCTGCGTGACGCCGAATTCGTTGGCGGCCTTGACCGTGTTGATGGTGTCGCCGCCGGCATTGGCCATGCCCAGGATCTGCGCCTTGGACGATTGCGCCTGCAGCAGGAATGACGAGAAGTCCGAGGCGCCCAGCGGTGCGCGCACCTGGCCCTTCACTTCGCCGCCCGCAGCCTTGACGACCGCCATCGTGTCGCGCTCAAGCGCGTGGCCGAAAGCGTAGTCGGCAGTCAGGAAGAACCAGCTCTTGCCGCCGTCCTTCACCACCGCCGAACCGGTGCCGCGCGCCAGCGCCACAGTGTCGTAGGCGTAGTGCACGGTGTAGGGCGAACATTGCGCGTTGGTCAGGTCGGACGAGCCGGCGCCCACGGCGATGAAGGGCTTCTTCTTTTCTGCGGCGACCGCCGCCATGGCCAGGCTGGTGGCCGAGTTGGTGCCGGCGATGATGACGTCGACCTTCTGCTGGTCGAACCATTCGCGGGCGCGTGCCGAGGCGACGTCGGCCTTGTTCTGGTGGTCCGCGGAAACGATTTCGATCTTCTTGCCGTTGACCGTGCCGCCGAAGTCCTCGACAGCCATGCGTACGGCTTCCAGACCCGCCTTGCCGTCGATGTCGGAGTACACGCCCGACATGTCGGTGATGAAGCCGATGCGGATGACATCGTCGGAGATACCTTGAGCGTGGGCGGTTGCCCCCGCGAATCCCAGGCCCGCCATGGCCAGTGCAGCAGTGATGGTGTGCAGCTTCATGGGATGACTCCTCTTCCCTACAGTGTGGTGTTTGCCGGGGTTCCGGCGGATGACACAGGTTGCTTTAGACGCCCAGCAGTTCGTTGAGCGTGTCCTGTTTTTCTGAAAGTTCGGCGGCTTCGAAGTGCTCGACGATCTGGCCGTGCTCCATGACGTAGAAGCGGTCTGCCAGCGGCGCGGCGAAGCGGAAATTCTGTTCCACCATGACGATGGTGTAGCCCCGTTGCTTGAGCGCGGTGATCATGCGGGCCAGCGCCTGCACGATGACGGGCGCGAGGCCTTCGGAGATTTCGTCCAGCAGCAGCAGGTTGGCGCCGGTGCGCAGGATGCGTGCGACGGCGAGCATCTGCTGTTCGCCGCCCGACAGGCGCGTGCCGGGTGAATTGCGGCGCTCCTGCAGGTTAGGGAACATGTCGTAGATCTCGGCCAGCGACATGCCGCCGCCGAGCGAGCCGACGACCGGCGGAAGCAGCAGGTTTTCTTCGCAGGACAGGCTGGCGAAGATGCCGCGTTCCTCGGGGCAGTAGCCGACGCCCAGGTGGGCAATCTTGTAGGTGGGCAGGTCGATGGCTTCGGTGCCATGGATGCGGACCGAGCCCTTGCGCGAGCCGGTCAGACCCAGGATGGCGCGTAGCGTTGTGGTGCGGCCGGCGCCGTTGCGGCCCAGCAGCGTGACGACCTCGCCCTGTCCCACGCGCATGTTCACGCCATGCAGGATATGCGATTCCCCGTACCAGGCATTCAGGCCCGAGATTTCGAGTGCGGGGGTGCTCATGCGTGCGCTCCTTGAAGTTCGCCGTCGGTCGTGCCCATGTAAGCCTGCATCACGGCCGGATGGCGGGAGACTTCGGCGTAGGAACCTTCGGCCAGCACCGATCCGCGCGCCAGCACGGTAATGGTGTTGGCGATGGAGGACACGACATTCATGTTGTGTTCCACCATGAGGATGGTGCGCCCGGCGCTCACGCGCTTGATCAGTTGCGTGACGCGGTCCACGTCTTCGTGGCCCATGCCCTGGGTGGGTTCGTCCAGCAGCATCAGCTCGGGCTCCATCGCCAGCGTGGTGGCGATCTCGAGCGCGCGCTTGCGGCCGTACGGCAGGTTGACCGTGGTTTCGTCGGCAAAGCTGCCCAGGTCCACCTGCTCAAGCAGCGCACGCGCGGGCTCGTTCAGCGTGGCCAGGCGCTTGTCGCTTTGCCAGAAGTGATAGGACAGTCCAGTCTTGCGTTGCAGGCCGATCCGCACGTTCTCGAGCACGGTCAGGTGGGGGAACACCGCCGAGATCTGGAACGACCGGATGATGCCGCGCCGCGCGATCTGCGCGGGCCGCTCGCCGGTGATGTCGATGCCATTGAACTTGATGCTGCCCGACGTGGGCGCCAGGAATTTGGTCAGCAGGTTGAAGCATGTGGTCTTGCCCGCGCCGTTAGGCCCGATCAAGGCATGAATCTCGCCCCGCTTGATACGCAAATCGACCCCGTTGACCGCGACGAAGCCGCGGAACTCCTTGGTGAGGCCTTTTGTCTCCAGGATTGTGTCATCCATGTTCGCTGCACCAGCGTTGTATTTATATGGTCTCTGCCTGGCGTCATTGCGTCAGGCCCCCGCAGGGTTGGAAAACTGTTTTCGTGCGTAGTTTTCTTATGAGTTGCCGGCGAGTATGCGGACGTCGCAATCAAAATTCCATGAGGGTTTGTCATAGGTTTTGCACTGCGGAAAGGGCAATTGTCGGCATGCCGACAATGCTTGGCTCGCATGGGGAGAAAGCCTTTCCAATATGGAAATGCGTTGCAGCAATTACGCGTTGATCGTCATCAAGATGTCACGCATGAATAGGCGAGGGAAAACCCGGTTTTCCGCTCGCATAATCCGCAGCCGCGTGCAGACGCCGGAGGCTTTATGCAGGGGTTTTCGGCTTGAATTCGCAAAGATCCGAAATGCCGCATTGCGGGCACTTCGGTTTGCGCGCCACGCAGACGTAGCGGCCGTGCAGGATCAGCCAGTGATGCGCGTCCAGCAGATACTCCTGCGGCACGAACTTCATCAGTTTCAACTCGACTTCCAGCACATTTTTTCCGGGCGCGATGCCGGTGCGATTGGAGACGCGGAATATGTGCGTGTCCACCGCCATCGCCGCTTGCCCGAACGCGGTGTTGAGCACCACGTTGGCCGTCTTGCGGCCCACGCCGGGCAGGGCCTCAAGCGCCTCACGCGTCTGAGGCACCTGGCCTGCGTGCTGCTCGATCAGGATCTTGCTGGTGGCAATCGCATTCTTCGCCTTGGTGCGAAACAGGCCAATGGTCTTGATGTAATCGGCCAGCCCTTCCTCGCCCAGCGCCGCCAGCGTCTCGGGCGTGCCGTACTGCGGGAAGAACTTGCGCGTGGCGATGTTGACCGACTTGTCCGTCGCCTGCGCCGACAGCAGCACGGCAATCAGCAGCTGGAATGGCGTGTCGTATTCCAGTTCGGTGGTGGGGGTAGGGTTGGCCGCATGCAGGCGGGCAAAGATCTCTCGGCGTTTGGCGGCGTTCATGACTGCGGGGGATTGCGGCGGGCGCGGGCGCGGGCCAGCGCGGATTCGATGGCGGAGCGCTTGCGGTCTTCCTTTTGCACGTCCTCGGAAGCGGGCGCTGCGGGGGCGGGCGCATCCGGTATTTCCGGCGCCATCAGGCGCGCGTTGTCGGCCGCCAGACGCTCGGCGCGCGCCTGGTGGTTGCGATGACGCTGGCGGCTGATCGCGGCGTCTTCGCTGGTCCACGCGCGGCCGGCGGGCACCATCTCGATGCAGTCCACCGGACAGGGCGCCACGCACAGGTCGCAGCCCGTGCACCAGTCGTCCAGCACGGTGTGCATGTGCTTGTTCGCGCCGATGATGGCGTCGACCGGACAGGCCTGGATGCACAGCGTACAGCCGATGCAATGCGATTCGTCGATGCGCGCGACCAGCAGCGGGCCGGGTTCGCCACGCGACAGATCAAGCGGCAGGAGGGGCGTACCGAGCAATGCGGACAACTGCGCGACGCCGTCGTCGCCGCCGGGCGGGCAGCGGTTGATCGGCGCGGCGCCCTCGGCGATGGCCTCGGCGTAAGGGCGGCAGCCGTCGTACCCGCATTTGGTGCATTGCGTCTGAGGCAGCAAGGCGTCAACGCGGTCGGCTAGTGAGCGACAGGACATGTAAAGCCAGTAATGAAAAGGGGCCGCTTGGGCCCCGGTGTACGGATCAGGCTGCCGGCGGCCGGCGCGGGGCCGTCGTCAAGCCGATTGCCGGATGAACTCGGCAATTTTAGGGCAGATCATTTCGCGCCACCGGCGGCCCGAGAAAATGCCGTAGTGGCCGCAGTTCGGGGCGGTGTAATGCGACTTGCGGTCGGCCGGGATGTTCTTGCACAGCTTGATGGCGGCACGCGTCTGGCCCTGGCCGGAAATGTCGTCCAGTTCGCCTTCGATGGTGAACAGGGCGACGTCCTTGATGTCGGCCGGGCGCACTAGCTTGCCGGCCACTTCCCACGTGCCGTTGGGCAACGAGAAGTCCTGGAACACCATGCGGATCGTATCCAGGTAGAACTCGGCCGGCATGTCCAGCACGGCGTTGTATTCGTCGTAAAAACGGCGATGCGCTTCGGCGTCGCTGTCGTCGCCACGCAGCAGATCCAGGTAGAAGTCGTAATGCGACTTCATGTGGCGGTCCGGATTCATGGCCATGAATCCCGCATGCTGCAGGAACCCCGGATACACCCGGCGGCCAGCGCCCGGATAGCGGGGCGGCACGGGGTGGATCACCTGGTTCTCGAACCACGAATAGGGCTTGGTGGTGGCCAGGCGATTGACCTGCGTGGGCGACTGGCGCGGGTCGATGGGGCCGCCCATCATCACCATGCTGCGCGGCTGGCAGGGATCGTTGGCCGACGCCATCAGCGACACCGCGGCCAGCACCGGCACCGTGGGCTGGCAGACGGAAATGACGTGCACGTCCGGGCCCAGATGGCGGATGAAGTCCTGCACATAGCGCACGTAGTCGTTCAGATGGAACGGACCGGCCGCCAGCGGCACCATGCGCGCGTCGACCCAGTCGGTCACATAGACGTCGTGGTGGGGCAGCAGGGCTCGCACGGTGTCGCGCAGTAGGGTGGCGTGGTGCCCGGAAAGCGGGGCGACCAGCAGGACCTTCGGATCGTTCTTGCCGGCCAGCCGCACGTCGCGCTGGAAATGCACCAGGCGGCAGAACGGCTTGTCCAGGGCCACGGCTTCGATCACGCGGACGGACTTGCCGGCGATCTGGGTGGAGGGAAGATTCCAGGCGGGCTTCTGGTATTCCTTGCCGATACGGGTCATCAGCTCGTACCCGGCAGCCATCTGGCGGGAAATCGGGGTGTAGGCGAGCGGGCTGTAGGGGCTGGAGAACAGCTGAGAACCGGCATCCGTGAATGCAGCGAACGGAGTCAGGAAAGCGCGCTGCATTTCGTGCAATTGGTACAGCATTTCGGGGAAGTCCTTCTGGGTCGAGCGTGTGCCCCGATTATTGCTCCGGGGCGTAACGATATTCCCAATCAGCCTGAAGAATGGCCGGCAAACTGCCGGTTTATGTTGCTAAAAAGCGACCCGTCATGTGTTTCGCACCAGTTTAGGGCCGCTTTTATGCCCCGCGGTGATGCCAAACGGAGGATTTATGCACTACGCCACAGCGTGGCGGATCACCAGTAGTTTTCTACTGCCAGGTTGCCCGGAATGCCGCGGCGGCCGGGCTTGAACCCACGCTCACCCAGCAATTTGCGTGCCTCCGCCAACATGGCGGGGTTGCCGCAGAGCATGACCTTGGCGGTCTCAGGATCCAGCGGGCGCCCGGCCAATTGTTCAAGGCCGCCGTCGGCGATCAGCGTGGTGATGCGCGCTTGCGGCATGCCGGGCACGGTTTCGCGGGTGGCGATGGGCAGGTAGACGAGCTTGCCCGGGTCTGCGGCAAACTCCTCGGCCAGGGCCGGATCGCGGCGCCAGGCGTCGATTTCGTCGCGGTAGGCAAGCTCGGCCGCGGTGCGCACGCCGTGCACCAGGATGATGCGGTTATAGGCGCGCCAGACGGCGGGGTCACGCAGGATGGACAGATAGGCCGACAGGCCGGTGCCCGAGGCAAGCAGCCACAGGTCGCCGCCGGGTGCAAAGCGCTCCAGCGTCAGGAAGCCGTAGGGGGTCTTTTCCACATACAGCGCATCGCCCGGCTGCAGACGCGCCATGCGCGGGCTGAACAGGCCTTCGGGAACGACGATGGAATAGAACTCCAGGCCCGGCTCATGCGGGGCCGAGACCATGGAGTAGGCGCGCCAGAGGGTGGGCGGACCGTCGGGGTCTTCGGCGCCAGGCAGGCCGACCCGGGCAAACTGTCCCGGCAGGAAGGTGAAGGCCTCGTCCCGTGACACGCGCACGGAGAACAGTTTGTCCGGCACCCAGGTGTGGACGCTGGTGATGGTCTGGCGCGTGTATTTGGAGTCGTCGGTCATCGGGACATCGCACGAAAGCGCCGGTTCGGTTTGCGGCCGGCGCCCGTGGATTACTTTTCCAGGTATTGCAGCTTGTCCTGCTTGCCGTTCCATTCGTCGGCGTCGGGCAGGGGCTTCTTGGCACGGCTGATGCTGGCGAATTCCGGAGAGAGTTCGGCGTTCAGCGCGATGAAATTGAGTTGGTCCTGTGGCACGTCTTCTTCGGCGTAGATCGCGTTGGCGGGGCATTCAGGGATGCAGACCGCGCAATCGATACATTCGTCTGGGTCGATCACGAGGAAGTTCGGACCCTCACGAAAACAGTCCACCGGGCACACGTCTACGCAATCGGTGTACTTGCACTTGATACAGTTTTCGGTGACTACGTGGGTCATTCAGGAACTCCGGGGCTCGGCGGCAGATGTGTCTTAATGGGCGGATTTTACCCAATGCCGCGCGGATGTGTCGGCAATACCCGTATTGACAGCGTGGCCCATCGTGCCGAAGGCCCTGTTCTTCGTGCTATGGTGTCGCGAAACGAAACGCGCAATCATGATTATTACTTCGCTGCTCGACACCGACCTGTATAAATTCAGCATGATGCAAGTGGTGCTGCATCATTTCCCCGCTGCCCAGGTCGAGTACCGGTACAAATGCCGTACGAAGGGCGTGGATTTGCGCCCTTATATGGACGAAATCCGCCACGAAGTGCATCAGCTGTGCCAGTTGCGCTTCACGGACGACGAACTTAAATATCTGGGCGGGTTGCGCTTTATCAAAAGCGACTTCGTTGATTTCCTGCGTCTGTTCCACATGCCGGAGCGCTGCATCCACATCAGCGAAGGCGAGGGACCCGGCGAGATCAGCATCGAGGTCAAGGGCCCGTGGCTGCACACGATCCTTTTCGAAATCCCCGTGCTGGCCATCGTCAACGAGGTCTATTTCCGCAACACGCGCAAGCATCCGGACTGGGAAGAAGGCCGCAAGCGCCTGCAGTCCAAGATGCACCTCGTGCTGGACGATCCCGCGCTGGCCGACTTCCGCGTGGCCGAATATGGCACGCGGCGCCGCTTCTCCAAGGCCTGGCACGAAGAAATCGTCACCACCCTGAAAGCCGAGATGGGTCCGCATTTCGCGGGCTCCAGCAACGTGCTGCTCGCCAAGGAGCACGACGTGCTGCCGCTGGGCACCATGGGCCACGAATACCTGCAGGCCTGCCAGGCGCTCGGTCCGCGCCTGCGCGATTCGCAGGTGTTCGCGCTGGAAGTGTGGGCCAAGGAATACCGCGGCGACCTCGGCATCGCGCTGTCCGACGTCTACGGCATGGATGCGTTCCTGCGCGACTTCGACATGTATTTCTGCAAGCTCTTTGACGGCGCGCGCCACGACTCCGGCGATCCCTTCATCTGGGGCGAGCGCCTGCTCGAGCACTACCGCAAGAACCGCGTGGATCCGCGCGCCAAGACCCTGGTGTTCTCGGATTCGCTGACCTTTCCGCGCGCCATCGAGCTGGCGCGCCAGTTCTCGGGCCGCTGCAAGGTGTCCTTCGGCATCGGCACCAATCTCACCAACGACCTCGGCCACGAACCGCTGCAGATCGTCATGAAGATGGTCCGCTGCAACGGTCAGCCGGTCGCCAAGGTGTCGGATGCGCCCGAGAAGACGATGTGCGACGATCCCGCCTACCTGGCCTATCTGCGCCAGGTTTTCCAATTGCCGCCCGCCTGACGACGCTCGCGCGCCGCACGCGGGCAGCCTTGCCCAGTTCCACCCAAACCACTCGACTCTAGGGGAATTCTCATGAGCAGCATCAAGCGCTTTCACGTGACCAAGCGCCTGTCGGACATGGCCGTTTACAACGGCGTGGCCTACCTGGCAGGCCAGGTGCCGGACGATGCCACGCTGGACATCACCGGCCAGACCGAGCAAGTGCTCGCAACGATCGATCGCCTGCTGGCCGAAGCCGGCACCGACAAGACCAAGATCCTGATGGCCCAGATCTACGTGGCCAACATGAAGGAATTCGACGGCATGAACAAGGCCTGGGACGCATGGGTCGCCGACGGCAACTCGCCCCCCCGCGCCACCGTCGAAGCCCGCCTCGCCAACCCCGACTACAAGGTCGAGATCGTGGTGACGGCCGCGCTCTGATGCGCGATCAGGGCCGGCTCCGGCAGGCCTTGCGAAAAAACCCTCTGGCGTGAGCCGAGGGTTTTTTTACGCGCCCATCAGCATCATCCCCGCCAGCAGGCCGCCCAGTTCCTCGCACCGCGCCAGTTCAGCAGCCGGCACCGTCTTGGCCGCCAGAATCTGCGCCGCCGTCTGCGCGCCCATATTCACGATGACGGCCGGCGCCACCGCCGACAGCCGCCAGCCCGTGCAAATGCGATCGACCTGCCGGGCCGCGCCCGAGCCGTCGCTGCCCGCGCTGATCAGGGCGGCGTAGGGCAGTCCCTGGATGCGGTCCAGCACCGCGTAGTAATTGCGGTCGAAGAATTCCTTCATCTCGCCGCTCAGGCTGGCGAGGTTCTCGGGGGCGCAGAAGAGAAACCCCTGGCTGGCCAGCAAGGCGTCGGCGCCGGCATCCTGCGCGCGAAGCATCTCGATGCGCAGATCGTCCGGCTGCTCCAGGGCAGCGGCCGCCGAGGCCGCGCCGCGCGCCGCGGCCTGCGCCATCTGCTGCGCCGCGCCGGTGCGCGAATGCCAGACGATCAGCAACTGCTTCATGCGTACCGCTCCAGCGGATCCTGCCGGTAATAGGCCCGCAGCATCGCATACCACTCGGGCAGGGCCTGCTGCATGGGGTAGGGGTCCACGAAGAAGTGTTCGGAGCTGACCGCGAAGAACTCGCCTTCGTCCGTGGCGGCGTAGGGATCCATCGGCAATTGCCCGTACCAGGCGTCCGCTTCCTCGCTTTCGGGATCCACGTCGCGCGGAATCGCCGCCTCCACGGCGTCGACCGCCGCGATGAAGCGGTCCAGGCTGTCGTCCAGCACCTGGCGCCACGCACGCGGCTTGATCTCGGGATGCGCCGACAGCGACGGCATGCCGTCCGCAAACCCTGATCGCAGGTCCAGTTTGTGGGCGAATTCGTGGATCACCACGTTGAATCCGCCCTCGGACAGCTGCGTGTCTTCCCAGGACAGGACCAGCGGCCCGCCTTCCCAGGCTTCCCCCGCAGCGTCCTCGATGTACTCGTGGACCACACCGTCCTCATCCTCGCGCGTCCGGGGGATGCGGAAGCTGGCGGGATACACGATGATCTCGTCCCAGCCCTCATACAGCTCGGGCGTGAGATTCAGGATGGGCAGGCAGGCCTGCGCGGCGATGGACAGCCGCATGAAATCCGAGACCTCCAGGCCCTGCGCGCCATTGATCGTCTTGCTGGCGAGCAGCCAGGCGGCGCGCGCCTGCAATTGGGTGGCTTCGCCTTCGGTCAGCGCCGCCAGAAACGGGTAGGTGTCCAGCACCTGCCGCCAGAGTTCGGGCGGGATGCGGGCCTGCATCTCGGCGACTTCGGACGGGCGGGCGCCGCGGCCCTTCAGCCAGCGCAACATAAGCTTTGGTTCCTTCCATATGCCGGGATGCGGCAGTGTGTTCAGGGTGACTGAACCCTAGTGTAGAGTGTCGAAATATTCAACCCGATACCTGCGCTACGCCCCGTCATGTCCGCCCCGTCCGTTCCCGATGCGCCTTCGCCATTTGACGCTTCCTGGCGGCAGGAGGCCGGGGCGGGCCTGGATGCCGAGGGCCTGGCATTGCTGGACCGGGTTGCCTGCTGGGCCGAACCACGCTTCCAAGGCCAGAACGCCCTGACAGGCGAGCCGCTGGCCGGACACGCCGCCGGTGTCGTCCGCATCCTGGCGGCGATGCACACCGATGCCGCCACGCGCGCCGCCGCCCTCCTGGCCGCGCTGCCCACCGACCTGATGGCCCCCGCGCCTTCGTTGCGCAACGATCCCGTCGCCGTTGCCTTCGGCGCGGAAATCGCGCGCCTGGTGCAGGGCGCCTATGCGCTGCTGCGCCTGGGCGTGGTGGCCCGGCAGGCCAGCGATGCCTCGGCCGAAAGCGGTTCGCAAAAGGAAATGCAGCGCAAGATGCTGCTGGCCATGGCGGCCGACCTGCGCATCGTGCTGATGCGCCTGGCGTCCCGGCTGCGCACGTTGCGCTGGCACGCCGAGAGCAAGGCGCCGTGCTCACCCAGCTTCGCCCGCGAAACCCTGGACCTGTACGCGCCGCTAGCCAACCGGCTGGGCATCTGGCAGATCAAGTGGGAAATGGAAGACCTGTCCTTCCGCTTCCTCGAACCCGACAAGTACAAGCACATCGCCCGCCTGCTCGAAGAAAAACGGGTCGAGCGCGAGGCCTTCATCGCGGGCGCCATCACGCGCCTGCAGCAGGCGCTTGCCAAGAGCGGGATCGATGCCGAGGTCAGCGGCCGGCCCAAGCACATCTACAGCATCTGGAACAAGATGCGCGTCAAGCGCCTGGATTTCTCACAGATGTATGACCTGCGGGCGCTGCGCGTCATCGTCGACGACGTGCGCGCCTGCTACGCGGCCCTGGGCATGGTGCACGAGATGTGGACGCCGCTGTCCGACGAGTTCGACGACTATATCTCGCGGCCCAAGCCCAACGGCTACCGGTCGCTGCACACGGTGGTGGCCGACGACGACGGCCGTCCCTTCGAAGTGCAGATCCGCACGCGCGAGATGCACCAGTTCGCCGAATACGGGATGGCCGCGCATTGGCGCTACAAGGAAGCGGGCGCCAAGGGCGGACAGGTCGCCGCGTCCAGCGAATACGACCGGCAGCTCGCCTGGATGCGCCAGCTGCTGGCCTGGAACACCGATGTCGAGGGTGGCGAAGACACGCCGCCCGAACCCGCCAAGCCCGCCACGGGCCGGGCCGCCGCGGGCAAGAGCCGCGGCGCGGTGACGGCGCCGGCGCATACCGACGAACGCATCTACGTGCTGACGCCTCAGGCGCGCGTGATTGAACTGCCCGCCGGCGCGACGCCGGTGGATTTCGCCTATCACCTGCATACCGACCTGGGCCACCGCTGCCGCGGCGCGCGCGTCGATGGGCAGATGGTGCCGCTGCAGACGCATCTGTCCACCGGCCAGACCGTGGAGATCATCTCCGCCAAGTCCGGCGGCCCGTCGCGCGACTGGCTCAATCCCCAGCTCGGCTTTCTGGCCAGCCCGCGTGCTCGCGCCAAGGTGCGCATGTGGTTCAACGCGATTGAACTGCAGCAGCGCATCACACAGGGGCAGGCGCTCGTCGAAAAGGAATTGCAGCGTCTGGGCAAGACGGCCATCAACCTGGAACAGCTGGCCCAGAACCTGGGCTTTGCGCGCGCCGACGACCTTTACGTCGCCGCAGCCAAGGAAGAATTCAGCCTGCGCCAGATCGACGCGGTGTTCCAGCAGCCGGCGCCCGCGGTCGAACCCACGCCGGCCGCCTTGCGGCACGCCAGCGCCGGCAGCGCCGAGAAAAGCGGCAAGAGCGGCGTGCTGGTGGTGGGGGTGGGGTCGCTGCTGACGCAACTTGCCCGTTGCTGCCGCCCGGCCCCGCCGGATGCGATCTCCGGTTTCGTGACGCGGGGGCGCGGCGTGTCCATCCATCGCCGCGACTGCCACAGCTATCTGGCGCTCGCCGCGCGCGAGCCCGAACGCGTCATCGAGGTGGCGTGGGGCGAAACGGCCGACACCTTCTATCCGGTGGACATCAGCGTGCGCGCGCATGACCGGTCGGGCCTCTTGCGCGACCTGTCGGAAGTGTTTGCGCGCCTGCGCCTGAATGTCGTGGGCGTGAACACGCAGAGCAAGCAGTCGCTGGCCCACATGGTGTTCACGGTGGAAGTGCGCGGCGGCGAATCGCTGTCCCGCGCGCTGGACGCCCTGGCCGAGGTGCAGGGCGTGTCGTCGGCGATGCGCCGCTAGGCGCAGCCTCCGGCAGCGGGAACCGCTGCCGGATAAGTCTTCGCACTGGCCGCCGCTGGCGCGAGGGCCAGGCAGCGGCGCGAGGCGGTTCAGGCCTCAGTGCTCCAGCGCTTCATGCGCACGATCACGCATGTAGAACGCGGCAACCAGGCCCAGCGCCACGCCAAACATCACGTAGTAGGCCGGCGCCATGGGTGAGCCCGTGGTCTTGATCAGCCAGGTCACGATGAACTGCGCGAATCCGCCGAAGATCATCACCGCCACGTTATAGGCCAGCGACAGGCCCACGGAACGCACGCGCGCCGGGAACAGCTCGGCCATCACCGTGCTGAACACGCCGAAGAACGCCGACACGAAAATGCAGACCACGATCTGCACGGTCAGCAGGCGGCCGATCGAAGGCGCGTCCGACAGCCAGAAATACAGCGGGTACAGCACGATCAGGTAGCCGATCAAGGAGCCGATCACCAGGGGACGGCGGCCGACGCGGTCGGACCAGGCGCCCATGAACGGGGTCAGCACCACCATCAGCGCCGCGCCGGCCATCTGCACCAGGAACGTGTGGTTCAGCGGCAGCATCAGCACCTTGGTCGAATACGTGACCAGATACGTGAAGGTGATGTAGATCGACACGGTGGCCGTCACCACGAGGCCCACGCCGATCAGCGTCTCGCGCGTGTGGGTGCGCAGCATCTGGCCCAGCGACAGGCGCTTGACCTCGCCGCGTTCGGCGGCCTGACGGTCGGCTTCCTTCATCTGCTTGAAGGCGTCCGTTTCGTCGACGTTGCGGCGGATATAGATGGCGATCGGCACAATCACCAGGCCGAAGGCGAACGGCAGGCGCCATGCCCAGTCGGCAATCTGCTGCTCGGTGAAGAACTCGGTGATGAGCGTGCCGCAGGCCGCGCCGATCAACAGGGCCAGCATCTGGCCCGCCATCTGCCACGAGCCGTAGAAGCCGCGCTTGCCGTTGGGCGCCATTTCGATCAGCAGCGCCGTCGACGTGCCGAATTCGCCGCCCGCCGAGAAGCCTTGCAAGAGGCGCGCGATCAGGATGAAGATCGGGGCCAGGATGCCGGCCGCGTGGTACGTCGGCGCGACGGTGATCAGCGCGATGGATACGGCCATCAGCGAGGTCACCAGCACCATGGCGGCCTTGCGGCCCTTGCGGTCGCCGTACAGGCCCAGGATGATGCCGCCCACCGGGCGCATGAAGAAGCCCACGCCGAAGATGGCGGTGGTCATGAGGATGGCGTTCAGTTCGCTGCCGGGGACGCTGGGGTCGGTGGGAAAGAACAGTTTGGCGATGATCGGCGTCATGAACGCGAACACCAGGAAGTCATACCATTCGAGCGCGTTGCCGATTACCGCTGCCACGATGTTGCGTGTGGGGACTGCTTTGTGCTGCACGGGATCTCCTTGGGGACTTTTAATTTCCGGGCGACATTCTAGGCGCTTTGCCGCATCGGGCGTCCGGCCGGCCGTCTGAAACACGTTCGCGGCAGGCCCGTCCGACACGCCGCCCCTGCCTGGCTTTACACTGCGTCTTTTCCCCACGAGAGTAGTGACATGAACGCGCGCACCTGGCTGGAAACGCTGGTTGGCTTTGACACCACCAGCCGCAATTCCAATCTTGCCCTGATCGAAACCGTCCGTGACTGGCTCAAGGGTCAGGGCGTCGAGGCGTGGCTGGCGCACAACCCCGAGCGCACCAAGGCCAACCTGTTCGCCACGCTGCCCGCGCAAGACGGCAACCAGCAGGGCGGCATCGTCCTGTCGGGCCACACCGATGTGGTGCCGGTGGACGGTCAGGACTGGAGCTCGGACCCGTTCAAACTCATCGAAAAAGACGGCCTGCTCTATGGCCGCGGCGCCTGCGACATGAAGGGCTTCATCGCCGGATCGCTGGCGCTGGTCCCCGAATTCATGGCCATGCCGCGCAAGAAGCCCATCCACCTGGCGTTCTCCTACGACGAGGAAGTCGGCTGCGCGGGCGCGCCGTACATGCTGGCCGACCTGCACGAACGCGGCATCCGCCCAGAGGGCTGCGTGGTGGGCGAACCCACCGGCATGCAGGTGGTGGTGGCCCACAAGGGGATCAATCTCTTCCGCTGCAAGGTGCACGGCAAGGCGGCCCACTCGTCGCTCACGCCGCGCGGCTGCAACGCCATTGAATACGCCGCCCGCCTGATCTGCCGCATCCGCGACCTGGCCGACAGCTTCAAGGCCAACGGTCCCTACGACCAGTTCTACGACGTCCCGTTCTCCACGATGACGACCAACCAGATCCGGGGCGGCATCGCGGTCAACACCATCCCCGAGCTGTGCGAATTCACCTACGAATTCCGCAATCTGCCGGGCATGCGTCCCGACGACATCCAGGCCGAAGTCGAAAAATACGTGCGTGAAGAGCTCCTGCCCAAGATGAAAGCCGAATTCGACGGCGCCACCATCGAAATCGAGACCGGCGCCGCCGCGCCCGCCCTGGAGGCCTCCGAAGAAGCCGCCATCACCCAGCTCGTGCGCGCCCTGACCGAAGACCGCGCCACGCGCAAGGTCGCCTACGGCACCGAAGCCGGGCTCTTCCAGGGCATCGGCATCCCCACGGTGGTCTGCGGCCCCGGCCACATCGAACAGGCCCACAAGCCCGACGAATACGTGGCCCTGGACCAGCTCGCCGCGTGCGAAACCTTCCTGCGCCGCATGGGCCAGTCCCTCTGACCAGCGGGAAGTCCGAGGGCGGGCGGCGCGCCGGTGCCGTCCGCGTCAGGTAAAATGACGGGTTGCAAACCGGATTTGCGGCCGGCAGTGGCCTGCCGCGATCCCGGGGGAGATGCTTTGGTGAAACCTTACGACTTTCCGGATGCCAAGGGCCATTTCGGGCCTTATGGCGGTGTTTTCGTGGCGGAAACGCTGATGCACGCGCTCGACGAGCTGCGGGCGTCCTACGACCGTTACCGGGTCGATCCCGCCTTCCTGGAAGAGTTCAACTACGAGCTCAAGCATTTTGTGGGCCGGCCCAGCCCGGTCTACCATGCCCGGCGCTGGTCGGAACTCGTGGGCGGCGCCCAGATCTGGTTCAAGCGCGAAGACCTGAACCACACCGGCGCGCACAAGGTCAACAACTGCATTGGCCAAGCCCTCCTGGCCAAGCGCATGGGCAAGCCGCGCGTCATCGCCGAAACCGGCGCGGGCCAGCACGGCGTGGCCACCGCCACGGTCGCGGCCCGCTACGGCATGGAATGCGTGGTGTACATGGGCAGCGAAGACGTGCGCCGCCAGGCCTCCAACGTCTACCGCATGAAGCTCCTGGGCGCCACGGTGGTGCCCGTGAACTCCGGTTCGCGCACCCTGAAGGACGCGCTGAACGAAGCCATGCGCGACTGGGTCACCAACATCGAAAACACGTTCTACATCATCGGCACGGTAGCGGGTCCCGATCCCTATCCCCGCATGGTGCGCGACTTCCAGACCGTCATCGGCAACGAATGCCTGACGCAGATGCCCGAGGCCATCGGCCGCCAGCCCGACTACGTCGTGGCGGCGGTGGGCGGCGGCTCCAATGCCATGGGCATCTTCCATCCCTATATTCCCTACGAAAACGTGCGCCTGATCGGCGTCGAGGCGGCGGGCGAGGGCATGGACAGCGGCAAGCACGCCGCATCGCTGGCCGCAGGGCAGGTGGGCGTGCTGCACGGCAACCGCACCTACGTCATGCAGAACGCCGACGGCCAGGTCCAGGAAACGCACTCCGTCTCGGCCGGCCTGGACTATCCCGGCGTAGGTCCGGAACACGCGTGGCTCAAGGATTCTGCCCGTGCCGAGTACGTCGGCATCACCGACGACGAAGCCCTGAAAGCCTTCCACGACTGCTGCCGCATCGAAGGCATCATGCCCGCGCTGGAGTCGTCGCACGCCATCGCCCAGGCCGTCAAGATGGCCGCCACGCTGCCGCGTGACGCCGTCATCCTGGTCAACCTGTCTGGCCGGGGCGACAAGGACATGCACACCGTCGCCGAACGCGCCGGTATCGAGCTCTGAACATGACAACCCGCACCGATCGCATTGCCGCGGCTTTCGCGCGCACCGCAGAATCCGGCCGCGCCGCGGCCCTGATTCCCTACATCGCCGCCGGCGATCCTTCCCCCGCCGCCACGGTGCCGCTGATGCATGCGCTGGTTGACGCCGGCGCCGACGTCATCGAACTGGGCGTGCCGTTCTCGGACCCCATGGCCGACGGCCCGGTCATCCAGCGCGCCGCAGACCGCGCCATCGCGCAAGGCGTGGGTCTGGCCCGCGTGCTTGAGCTGGTGGCCGACTTCCGCCAGCGTGACACCGCGACGCCCGTGGTCCTGATGGGCTACGCCAATCCCATCGAACGCATGGGCCAGGCCGAATTCGCCAGCCGCGCCGCGCAGGCCGGCGTGGACGGCGTGCTGGTCGTCGACTATCCGCCCGAAGAAGTCATCGAGTTCGCCGCCACCCTGGGCGAACACGGCATTGCGCCCATCTTCCTGTTGGCGCCCACTTCCACCGAAGACCGCATGAAGGCCGTCGCGGCCGTTGCGCGCGGCTATGTGTACTACGTGTCGCTCAAGGGCGTGACGGGAGCTGGCTCGCTGAACACCGACGACGTCGCCGACCGCGTGGCCGTCATTCGCCGCCACGTGCGAGACATCCCGGTGGGCGTGGGATTCGGCATCCGCGACGCCGAAAGTGCCCAGCGCGTGGCGCGCGCCGCCGATGCGGTGGTCATCGGCAGCAAACTGATTGAAACCATGGAGCAGGCGGTCGCCAACGCACCGGCTGCCCAGCAAACCGACGCCGCAGTCGCCGCCGCCAGCGGCTGGCTGCGCACCATCCGGCAGGCGCTGGATCAAGTAAAACGAGAGAACGCGTCGGCCTGAGCGGCCGGGTCGCGATCTCAAACGGGATGAATACTCAATGAGCTGGATCGATAAACTCCTGCCGCCTCGCATCAACAAAACCAGCGACAGCGGCGCCCGCCGCGTCCCCGAAGGCCTTTGGGTGAAATGCCCGTCGTGCGAATCGGTGCTGTATAGCGAAGACCTGGCAGCCAATCTTCACGTCTGCCCCAAGTGCGACCACCACATGCGGATCGGGGCTCGCGCCCGGATCGATTCACTGCTGGACATGGAAGGCCGCGTCGAAATCGGCCAGAACACGCGTTCGGTCGACACCCTGAAATTCAAGGACACGCGCAAGTACCCCGAGCGTCTGCAAGAGGCCGTCAAGGCCACGGGAGAAAGCGACGCGCTGGTCGTCATGAGCGGCTCGATCCGCGGCGTGCCCGCCACGCTGGCCTGCTTCGAATTCGAATTCATGGGCGGCTCGATGGGCTCGGTGGTGGGCGAGCGCTTTGCGCGCGGCGCCCAAGCGGCCTTGGACAACAAAACCCCGTTCATCTGCGTTGCCGCCTCGGGCGGCGCGCGCATGCAGGAAAGCCTGCTGTCGCTCATGCAGATGGCCAAGACCAACGCCATGCTGACCCGCCTGTCGGCCGCCGGCCTGCCGTTCATCAGCGTGCTGACCGATCCCACCATGGGCGGCGTCTCGGCCAGCTTTGCCTTCATGGGCGACGTGGTCATTGCCGAGCCCAAGGCCCTGATCGGCTTTGCGGGTCCGCGCGTGATCGAACAGACCGTGCGTGAAAAGCTGCCCGAAGGCTTCCAGCGCGCGGAGTTCCTGCTGCAGAAGGGCGCGATCGACATGGTCGTCGACCGCCGCCAGCTGCGCGAGGAAATCGCCCGCCTGCTCGCGCTGCTGAACAACCAGCCGGCCGACGTGGTCACCGCTTAAGCTTGCTGTCGTCGCCGGAGCTGCCGCATGACGGCCGCGCCGGCGTCAAAAAAGATGCCGCCGGCAGCCTTGCGCTTCCGGCGGTTTTTTTCGCGAACGGCACTCGGCTGGGCACGAGACTTGCTCTGGCCGCTAGCGCAATTTCACAAGCCTGAATCCCGCGATTTTCGGAACAGTCTTTTCCATGCCTGTTTGTTGCCATATTGCGACATGCGCAAAGCGTGTTGGTCCGGATTTTGCTAAGGTTCCCCGTTAGTCCAGAAATAGATGGAGTTGATCCCATGCAGTCGACGAAAAAGAAAATGCTGACGCGCCTTGCCGGCCTTGCCTTGGCAGGGGTTGCCACCTTTGCTAGCGCCCAGTCGTCCGAGGGCACCCAAGGCGGCGTCAGCCTGCACTATGGCATTGGTGACCACTACAAGCGCCTGACCCTGAATTACGAAACTGCCTCGGTCTGGACCTATCAATTCGGCGGCAACTGGGGGCGTCTGGACCTGACGCCCGAATTCGGCGCGTCGTACTGGCAGGCTGATGGCTCGCGCTCGCCGGGTCACGTCTGGCAGTTCAGCGCCATCCCGATGTTCCGCTGGTGGACCGGCGAACGCTTCTACATCGAAGCGGGTATCGGCGCCACGCTGTTCTCCAGCACGCGCTTTGCCAACGAAAACATCAGCACGGCGTTCCAGTTCGGCGACCACGTCGGCGTGGGCTTCCTGGTCACGCCCAACAACCGTATCGGCGTGCGTTACTCGCACTTCTCGAACGCCAGCATCAAGCGCCCGAACCCGGGCCTGGACGTGGTGCAGCTCACCTATACGTACCAGTTCTGATCGCATGCACCCGCGGGGCGCGCTCGCCTGAGCGGGCGTCCTGCTCGCAGATCTTGAAAACCACCCTTCGGGGTGGTTTTTTTTCGCCCCGGCGCGGCGCATGGCACGGATGCACGTCGCTGCTGAAACCACAAAAAAATTATGTTTTGACTGCGTGTCCACGTACTTGTTGGTGTTGAGTGCAATGGCCAGAATGCCCTGGCGACACCCAAAACCACAACGAGCCGTCGCTCGGGGCTTCGATCCGCCGCTGCACGGGCGATGGCGGCCAGGCCCGGCAGGCGGCACACGGAGACTCAGATGAAATACCCCTGTACGCAGGTGCGCCACATGGCGCGCATGGCCGGCGCCGCCGGTCTGGCCGTTGCCTTGGCCACCGTCTCGTCCGCCGCCTTGGCCGACGAGTTCCCGAACAAGCCCTTGCGCATGGTCGTCGGTTTTGCGCCGGGCGGCGGCGCGGATATCGTGGCCCGGCTGGTCGGCGCCAAGATGTCCGAGAGCCTGGGCCAGCAGATCGTGGTCGAAAATCGCGCGGGCGCCACCGGCACCATTGCCGCAGACAACGTTGCGCGCTCGCCCGCCGACGGCTATTCACTGTTTCTCGGATCGCAATCCACCATGGTCGTGGCGCCGTCCCTGTTCCCCACGCTGCCGTTCAAGCCCGAGACCGATTTCGAGCCGGTGTCGCAGGTCGTGACCATGCCTCTCATCCTCGTGGTCAATCCGGCGCTGATTGACGTCAAGAGCGTCGGCGAACTCACCGAGCACATCCGCAAGGCCGGCAACGGCGCGCTGAGCTACGCGTCGTCCGGGCAGGGCGGCCCGCAGCACATCGCCGGCGAGCTGTACGCGCACCGGGTCGGCACGAAGGTCACGCACGTGCCCTACAAGGGCGAGTCGGCGGCCATCGCCGACGTATTGGGCGGCCATGTGCCCTACATGTTCGCGAACCTGCCGGTGGCGCTGCCGCACATTGCCTCGGGCAAGGTCCGCCCGCTGGCCATCACCAGTCTGAAGCGCGATCCGAAAGCGCCCGAGATTCCGACACTGGCCGAATCGGGCTTCAAGGACTTCGAGGTCTCGACCTGGTACGGCGTCTTTGCGCCGGCCAAGACGCCCAAGTCCGTGGTCGACAAGCTTTCCGCTTCGATCCGCACGGCGCTGGCGCAGAACGACATGCAGGCCAAGCTGAGCGAGCAGGGCTTCACGGTGGTCGGCAGCGACTCAGCCGCCTTCAGCCGATTCGTGGGCGCTGAACTGCCGCGCTGGTCGGTGCTGATCCGCGACATCGGCATCAAGCCGGAGTGAATAGGACAACGAAAATGATCGACTTCACCGAAAAACGCGCCGCCGGTCCCGTCATCCGGCTGCATTCCGCCGACAACGTCGTGGTGGCGCGCGTGCCCATCGGCATCGGCGCCGCCGTGCCTTCCGAAGACCTGGTCAGCCGCAGCCAGGTGCCCGCCGGGCACAAGATCGCGGCGCGCGATCTGCGGGCGGGCGAACCCATCCTGAAATACAACGTGTGCATCGGCTTTGCCGCGACGGACATTCCCGCCGGCACCTACGTGCATTCGCACAACATGGACTTTCAGGAGTTCGACCGCGACTACGCACATGCCCGTGACTACGTGCCGACGCCCGTGCTGCCCGAATCGGAGCAGGCGCAATTCCAGGGCATCGTGCGCGCTAACGGCCAGGTGGGCACGCGCAACTATATCGGCATCCTCGCCACCGTGAACTGTTCGGCCACGGTGGTGCACCGGATTGCGTCCGCATTCACGGAAGAGGTTATGGCTGCCTATCCCAACGTGGACGGCGTGGTGGCGTTGAGTCACGGCATGGGCTGCGGCATGGAAATGTCCGGCGAGCCCATGGACCTCTTGCGGCGCACGATGGGCGGGTACGCCTGTCATGCGAATTTCGCGGGCGTGCTGATCGTCGGCCTGGGGTGCGAACGCAACCAGCTCGATGCGCTGCTCAAGGACCAGGGCCTGGAAGCAGGCGCGCGGCTGCAGACGTTCATCATGCAGGAGACCGGCGGCACCCGCAAAACGATCGAAGCCGGCATCGCTGCCGTGAAGACGATGCTGCCCGCCGCCAATGACGTGCGCCGCGAGCCGGTGTCCGCGCGTCACCTGAAGATCGGCCTGCAGTGCGGCGGCTCTGACGGCTTCTCGTCGATCACCGCCAATCCTGCGCTGGGCGCGGCCATGGACATCCTGGTGCGCCACGGCGGCACGGCCATCCTGTCCGAGACGCCGGAGATCTATGGCGTTGAACATACGTTGACGTCGCGGGCCCGAAGCCGCGAAGTCGGCGAGAGGCTGGTCCAGCGCATCCGCTGGTGGAAGGAAGAGTATTCACCGGGCCGCGACGTGCAGATCAACGGCAAGGTCAGTCCCGGCAACCAGATGGGCGGTCTGGCCAACATCTTCGAGAAGTCGCTGGGCTCGTCAATGAAGGGCGGCACCACGGCGCTGATGGAGGTCTATCGCTACGCGGAACCCGTCCGCCAGCCGGGCATGGTGTTCATGGACACGCCGGGGTTCGATCCGGTGTCGGCAACGGGGCAGATCGCCGGCGGCGCCAACATGATCTGCTTCACAACGGGCCGCGGCTCGATGTTCGGCGCCAAGCCGGTGCCGTCGCTGAAACTTGCCACCAACACCCCGATGTACGAACGGCTGACCGAAGACATGGACGTCAATTGCGGCGACATCCTGGACGGTACCGCCACGCTGCAAGAGGTGGCGCAGCGGATCTTCGAGGAGATCCTGCGCGTGGCCTCGGGCGCCCGCAGCAAGAGCGAGTTGCTGGGGTTGGGCGATCACGAGTTCGTGCCTTGGAACATCGGCGTCGTGAGCTGACCGCGTCCAGAAAGCAGACAGCGGACGGGCAGTCGTGACCGTCCGCGCGCGCGACCCGGCGCTCAGGCGTCGGACAGCGAGCCGGCGCCCGGCATGTCAAAACCATTGGCCTGCAATGCGGTCTTCAGTGCGTCCGTCTGCGCGGCGTTCAGCTCGACCAGGGGCGGGCGCACCGTGGCCCATGCCGCGTCGCCCGACTTCCAGGCGATGGCCGCCTTCATCGCGGGAATCATGGGGAACTGCTGGAACACGTTGCGGGTGGCGTTCAGCCCGGCCTGGCGCGCGTCGGCGTCAGCCTCCTGCCAGCGCTGCTGCAGGGCCACGATGGGACCCGGATTGACGTTGCCCGTGGCCGTGATGCAGCCGACGCCGCCCGCGCGCAGGGTCTGCAGCAGGAATGCCTCGCTGCCCGCATAGACCTGGAATCCGCGCGGCGTGAAACGCTCGATCATCGCCGCCGTGTTGGCCCAGTCGCCCCCGCTGTCCTTCACGCCCGCCACGATGCCGGGATAGCGGGTCAGCAGACGGTCGATCAGGTCCAGACTGAGCGGCACCTGGCTGACGGGCGGGATGTGATACAGGTACAGGCGCAGCTTGTCGTCGCCGACGCCTTCGATCAGCTCGGCAAAGTAGCGGAACAGGCCTTCGTCGCTGACGCCCTTGTAGTAGAAGGGCGGCAGCACCAGCACGCCCATGCTGCCGCTGCGCACGGCATGCTGCGTGAGCGCGATGGCGTCGGGCAGCGCGCACGCGCCCGTGCCGGGCATCAGGGCCGACGGCTCCACGCCCGCTTCCAGCAGCGCATCCAGCAGCGTGTGCTTTTCCGCGAGCGACAACGAGTTCGCCTCGGAGTTGGTGCCGAAAATCGCCAGTCCGACGGACTGCTCGCGCAGCCAGCGGCAGTGCTTCACGTAGCGTCCCAAGGCCGGGCGATAGCGCTCATCGAACGGCGTGAGGACCGGAGAAAAAACGCCGGGAATGCGGGCAGGGGTCGTCATGTCTCTACTCGTTATTGGATGGATGAAAAGGACGCGCCGCGGCCGCGCGGCTGCGATTTCCGATTCTGGCACCGATCCGCCCACCGAACATCTGCTGTTTAATGGGTTCAATCCATAAAATTGTTGTGGTCTGCCAACCGTCGCGCCACACAGCTACAAGAAGGGGAGACCGTGGATACGCGATATGTGCAGAGCTTTGTATCGGTCATCGAAAGCGGCTCGCTGGCCGAGGCGGCGCGGCGGCTGGACCTGACGCCCGCCGCCATTGCCGCGCGCGTGCGCACGCTCGAAGAAGAACTGGGCGCCACGCTGGTCAAGCGCGTCGGCCGCAGCGTCAAGGCGACCGAAGCCGGCCTGAAGGTGTTGGAGCGTGCCCGCAGCGTGCTGCGCGAGGTGCGCGACCTGCGAGCCAGCGCCACGGACGACGCGCCGCTCGGCGAGCTGCGGCTGGGCGTCTCGGCCTCGGCCCTGACCGGCATCATGCCTATCGTGCTGGCCCGCTTGTACCGGCGGATGCCCAAGCTGGCGGTCTTCATGGAACCCGGCACCTCCAACCATCTGTACCACCGCGTCATCAACGGCGACCTGGACGCGGCGTTCATCGTCAAGCCGCAGTTCAACCTGTCCAAGGGCTATGCCTGGAAGCAGGTGACCGAGGAGCCGCTGGTTGTGCTTGCGCCGCCCGATACGCCGGGCAACGATGCGCACGAGCTGATGCGCACACAACCCTTCATCCGCTACGACCGCAACGTCTGGGGCGGGCGTCTGGCCGACCAGTATCTGCGGCAGCACGGCATCGCGCCGCGCGAGCGCCTGGAGGTCGACGGCCTGATGGGCATCGCCTGCATGGTGTCGGAGGGGCTGGGGGTGTCGCTGGTGCCCGACTGGGCGCCGGACTGGCTCGACAGCCGGCGCGTCAAGCGCGTGCTGCTGCCCGGGCGCGCGCCGCTGCGCCGGATGGGCATTCTGTGGGCGCGCCATATGCCGCATTCGGCCCTGGCGGAAGCCTTCGTGGAGGAGGCGGGCCGGGCGCTCGATCCGCAGTCGCGCCGCTCGGCGGGCGATTGACGCCATAAAAAAAACACCCCGCAGACCGTTTCCGGCGTGCGGGGTGCTGTGTCTGTCAGGGCGAGGCCCTGACGGCCTTGCGGCTTAGTGGCGCGTTTCGACCTGGACCAGCGGCTCGTTCGAGACGGGCGTCACCGGCTTGCGTTCGCGGCCCAGACGGACCGGCGTATACGAGGAGGCAATGCGCTGCTGCGTTTGCGCGTGGCGTTCCGGGTCGGTTTCCACCCACTTCAGGCCAGCGGCGTTGACCACGTCGTGCAGGGCTTGCGCCTTGGCAGCGGGGGCAACGGCAGGCACCACGATGGGCTGTTGCGCGCTGGCCGGCGCGACCGGCGCGGGGGCCGGAGCAACGGGCGCAACTGCCGGCGTCTGAACCACGGGTTCGGCGGCGGGCGCTTCCACGGGGGCCTGGACCGGCGCCGCGGGGGCCGAAGCCTCGCTGGCGGGTTGCACAGCAACGGGCGGGGTCGCTTGCGGCGCAGTCTGCACCGGTTGGACGGGCTCGGCTGCCGGTTGGGTCACGGGCTCGGCAGCGGGCTGCGCCGAGGGCTCAACTGCCGGCTCGGCCGCGGCTTGGACGGGCTCAGCCTTGGGGGCTTGAACCGGTTCGGCCTGGACTTGCACGGGTTGGGCGGCGGTCTGCACGGGCTGGGCCGGCGCTTGAACCTGCTGCACGGGGGCGGGAGCGGCTTGCTCGGCGGCCGGTTGGACGGGCGCGGCGGCTTGGGCTTCAACGCCTTCGGCCTGCTGTTCGCCAGCATCTTCAGCGCCGTCTTCCTGCTGCTCGTCGGTACCGGCCAAACCGGCTTCGTCCTGGCTGCGACGGCCACGGCGGCTGCGGCGGCGGCGGCGCTTGCGCTCGGGATCCGCGGCGCCTTCGGCGCCTTCAGCACCGGCGAACGTGTCGGCAGACTCGTCAGCGTCAACGTCGTCCTGGGCTTCGGCGGCGGGCTTGGCATCCGACTTGGCGTCCGGCAGCGCGGTGGCGACCGTCTGGGCCAAGGCGGCGACCATGCTTTCCTGTTCGCTCATCGGCGCGTCGGATTGACCTTCCTCGCGGCGGTTGCGGCCACGGCCACGGCGGCGATTGCGGCCGGCGCCGGTGTCTTCACCATTGAGCTCGGGCGATTGTTCAGGACGGGCGGACGCCAGGGCTGCCTGGGTGGCGGCCGGCGTGTCGCGCTCGCCGCGGCCTTCGCCACGGTTGTTGCGATCGCCGCGCTCGGCATCCGAGCGGCGGTTGCCGCGCACGTGATGACGGCCGCCTTCGGAGGCCTCGGCGCCTTCGCCACGGCCTTCACCGCGGCGGTTGCGGTTGCGGTCGGAGCCGTGGCGTTCGCCGCGGCGTTCCTGGCCATCATGGCCACCGCGGCCCTTGCCACGCGACGAGCCCGCGCGCTTGGCGGTTTCCTCGGCGGCAGCGGGGGCGGGCTTGGCGGGTTCGGAGCCACCGGTCAGCCAGCCGACCAGACGCTTGAACAGGCCGCCCAGACCGGCGCCTGCCGCGGGCGCGGCGGGGGCGGCGGCCGGTGCTGCCGGCGTGGAGACGGGGGCGGGCTGCGACGGCGTGATGCCCTTGACCAGGGCTTCCGGACGCGACTTGATTTCGTTTTCGCGCGGCTGCCAGGGCGCGTCCGTGGCGGGCGCTTCCACCAGTTCGAAACTGGTCTTCAGCTCTTCCAGGCGCGGATCGTCGTGGCGCAGGCGCTCGATGTGATGATGCGGCGTTTCCAGATGCTTGTTGGGGATCAGCATCAGGTTGACCTTCAGGCGGGCTTCCATCTTGGTGATGTCGGCACGCTTTTCGTTCAACAGGTAAGTGGCCACGTCGACGGGCACCTGGGCGTGGACCGCCGCGGTGTTTTCCTTCATGGCCTCTTCCTGCAGCAGGCGCAGGACGTGCAGGGCGCTGGACTCGGCATCACGGATGACGCCGGTGCCGTTGCAGCGCGGGCAGGTGATGTGCGAGCCTTCGTTCAGGGCCGGACGCAGGCGCTGACGCGACAGTTCCATCAGGCCGAAACGCGAGATCTTGCCCATCTGGACGCGGGCACGGTCGAAATGGAGAGCATCACGCAGGCGCTGTTCGACGGCGCGCTGGTTCTTGCTGTCTTCCATGTCGATGAAGTCGATGACGATCAGGCCACCCAGGTCGCGCAGGCGCAACTGGCGGGCCACTTCGTCGGCCGCTTCCGAGTTGGTGCGCAGCGCGGTTTCCTCGATGTCGGCGCCGCGGGTCGAGCGGGCCGAGTTCACGTCCACGGAAACCAGCGCTTCGGTGTGGTCGATCACGATGGCGCCGCCCGAGGGCAGTTGCACCGTGCGCGAGTAAGCCGTCTCGATCTGGTGTTCGATCTGGAAGCGCGAGAAAAGGGGGATGTCGTCACGGTAGCGTTTGACGCGCTGGACGTTGTCCGGCATCACCACGCTCATGAAGGCGGTGGCCTGGTCGGCGATCTCGTCGGTGTCGATCAGGATCTCGCCGATTTCGGGCGAGAAGTAATCGCGGATCGCGCGGATGACCAGGCTGGATTCGAGATAGATGAGGATGGGCGCGGAGTTGTCGCGCGCGGCACCGTCGATGGCGGTCCAGAGCTGCAGCAGATAGGACAGGTCCCATTGCAGTTCTTCGACGTTGCGGCCGATGCCTGCGGTGCGGGCGATGATGCTCATGCCCTGCGGCAGGTCGAGCTGTTCCATCGTGTCGCGCAGTTCCTGGCGGTCCTCGCCCTCGACGCGGCGCGAAACACCACCGCCGCGGGGGTTGTTGGGCATCAGGACCAGGTAACGGCCGGCCAGCGAGATGAACGTGGTCAGGGCTGCGCCCTTGTTGCCGCGTTCTTCTTTTTCGACCTGGACGATCAGTTCCTGGCCTTCGCGCAGGGCGTCCTGGATGCGGGCGGTGCGGACGTCGACGCCTTCCTTGAAGAAGCTGCGTGCAACTTCCTTGAAGGGCAGAAAGCCGTGGCGGTCTTCGCCGTAGTTGACGAAGCACGCTTCGAGGCCGGGTTCGATCCGGGTGATGACACCTTTGTAGATATTGCCTTTGCGCTGTTCGCGGCCGGCAGTCTCGATGTCAAGGTCGATGAGTTTTTGCCCATCGACGATAGCGACGCGTAATTCTTCCTGATGCGTCGCATTGAACAGCATGCGCTTCATGAGAGGGTTTCTCCGTTGTCATGACGCGCCGATATCGGCGCGTGACCTCGGGCCACTCGGGCTGCGGCTGAAGCGGGCAAGAAGGTGCGGACCGTACCTGGGCGGCGCCCAGGCGTATCCGCCGCGGGTCAGGCGGGCACGTCGTGCCGTGGGGCACGGGGTTCTGTCAGCAGGAGGGTCAGCTTCACTGAATGTGGTTTGACGGAAAAAATGCTGTGAACGGCAGCTGCGGTCGGATTGGTTGCCCACACGCAGCTGGTGCTTTAAATATGCGACGATTCTTGCAGTGCTTCAGAGCCGCTTGCGGCATGCAACGGACCTGCCGGAACAGCGGGCAAGATGAATGCCACACCACTATTCCGCAGGGCTCGGTTGCGCCGGCGACCAAGAGACCCAGGGGTTGAATGAGCAGGCAGTACAATGGCGGCCCGCGCGCTCGACGGAGTTGCGTGTTGGTTGCATCTCTACGCCAGGCGGCTTGTTCAGCCCCTTAAGGCTGTCCCGATTATATGTCGCTTTCCGCAATGCGCAAAGAAACTTCCTCCCCCGTATCCGCCTCTAAAGCAGCCCCCGCCGTCCGCATGGTTGAAGTGGGCGCCGAGCATGCCGGCCAGCGTCTGGACAACTTCCTCATGCGGCTGTGCAAGGGGGTGCCCAAGACGCACATCTACAAGGCGATCCGCGGCGGCGAAGTCCGCGTCAACAAGGGACGCATCCAGGTCGATTACCGGATCGAAGAGGGCGATGTGGTCCGCATTCCGCCCCTGCGCCTGCCGGACCCCGGCAAGCCCCGGCCCGTGCCCGCGGCTGAATTTCCGATCGTCTTCGAAGACGACGCCATGCTCGTCGTGGACAAGCCCGCCGGCGTCGCGGTCCACGGCGGCAGCGGCGTGTCGTTTGGCGTGATCGAACAACTGCGCGCCGCGCGCCCGCAGGCCAAGTTCCTGGAGCTGGTGCACCGGCTGGACCGCGAAACCTCCGGGCTGCTGATGGTCGCCAAGAAGCGCAGCGCGCTGCTGGCCCTGCACGCGATGCTGCGCGAGGGCCGGAGCGACAAGCATTATTTCGCGCTGGTCGAGGGCGATTGGGTCAACGACCGCCAGCACATCAAGCTGTCCCTGTCCAAATGGACCACGCAGTCCGGCGAGCGCCGCGTCAAGGTGGATCCGGACGGGCAGGCGGCGCACACGATTGTCACGCTGAAGCAGCGCTTTGGCGGTTACAGTCTGGTCGACGCCGAGCTGCGCACCGGACGCACCCACCAGATCCGGGTCCATCTGGCCGCCAGCGGCTTTCCCATCGTCGGGGACGACAAGTACGGCCACGACGAGGTGCGGGCGCAGTTTGCGCGGCAGGGCTTCAACCGCATGTTCCTGCACGCCCACCGCCTCACCCTGCCTCACCCCCTGACGGGCGAGGTCATGACACTGACCGCCGAGCTGCCGCCCGCTTGCCGGAACATACTGAAAACACTGGAGTCTGCCTGATATGTCGTATTCGCTGGTCGTCTTTGACTGGGATGGCACCCTGATGGATTCCACACATAGCATCGTGGCCGCCATCCAGGGCGCTTGCCGCGATCTGGATCTGGCGGTGCCGTCCGCGTCCGAGGCAAGCTGGGTCATCGGCCTCTCGCTTGAAAGCGCGTTGCGCCGTGCCGTCCCCGAATTGACGCAGGCCATGCTGCCGCGCTTCCTCGAGCGCTACCGCACCCACTACCTGCTGCGCGATCCCGAATTGCGCCTGTTTGACGGCATCAACGAGCTGCTGGCCGATCTGGCCAACCAAAATGTGCGGCTGGCCGTTGCCACGGGCAAGAGCCGCGTCGGTCTGACGCGCGCGCTGGCCGCGACCGGCCTCGGTCCGCTGTTTGCCGCCACCCGCACCGCCGACGAGACCTTCAGCAAGCCGCATCCCGCCATGCTGCACGAACTGATGCAGGAACTGGACGTCGATCCGTCGCGGGTCATCATGGTGGGAGATACCTCGCACGACCTGCAGATGGCCTGCAATGCGGGTGTTCACGGTCTTGGCGTCACCTACGGTGCCCACACCTTGAAGGAGCTTCAGGGGTGTGCCCCGCAAGCGGTGCTCGACACCGTGCCGCTGGTGCGTGAATGGCTGCTGCCCCGAGTCAGCGCGAACGCGGCGGAATAACATAGGGCTGTCCAGCGTCCATGGTTGACGCAGGCGCTCGCTCATTGAGCGGGCGCCATACCGGAGATTACGATGCTGATACGCAAGCCCGACGACTACCTGCCGTCCGAAATCACTTCCGAAACCGTGTGGCGATCACGCCGCGAGCTGATGCTGCGCGCCGGTGTGGCCGCGGCCGCCGCCGGACTGCCGGGCTGGGCCACGCGCGCCGCCCACGCGCAGGAAACCGGCGCGCTGCCCGGAAAGTCCAATCCCGCGTTCAGCGTCATGGACAAGCAGACGTCCCTTGCGGACATCACGTCCTACAACAATTACTACGAGTTCGGCGTAGATAAGGGTGAACCGGCCAAAAATGCCAGTAAGTTGCAGACTCGGCCGTGGACGGTGAGTGTCGAGGGCGAGGTCAATAAGCCGCGCACGTTCACCATCGAAGACCTGCTCAAGCTCGCGCCGATGGAAGACCGCGTCTACCGCCTGCGCTGCGTCGAAGGCTGGTCCATGGTCATTCCGTGGGTGGGCTATTCGCTGTCCGAGGTGCTCAAGCAGGTGGAGCCGAACGGCAACGCCAAGTACGTCGAGTTTGTCACTGCGGTTCAGCGGGAAAACATGCCGGGCGTACGCGCCGCCATTCTCGAGTGGCCGTACGTGGAGGGGCTGCGCCTCGATGAGGCCATGCATCCGCTGTCGATGCTGGTTTTTGGCGTCTATGGGCGCGTGCTGCCCAACCAGAACGGCGCGCCGCTGCGGCTGGCTGTGCCGTGGAAGTACGGATTTAAATCCGGCAAGTCGCTGGTAAAGATCCGGCTGGTCGAAAAGCCGCCTGTCACGTCCTGGGTCAAGTCCGCACCGCAGGAGTACGGCTTCTACGCCAATGTGAACCCCAACGTCGCGCATCCTCGCTGGAGCCAGGCCACCGAGCGCCGCATCGGTGAGGACGGCCTGTTCACGCCCAAGCGCAAGACGTTGATGTTCAACGGCTACGGCGATCAGGTGGCGTCGCTTTATCAGGGCATGGACCTGAAGGCCAATTACTGAGGCGCGGATTCATGTCCGTCGCTCCTCGCGCGGCCCCGGCTGCGGCTCCCCGGAAGGCGCAGTTGTCGGCCCGGACGGTTGGACGCTTCAAGCCGCTGCTCTTTCTGCTGGGCCTGGCGCCATTCGCGCGCTGGATCTGGCTGGGTACGCACGACGGGCTCACCGCAAATCCCGTCGAATTCCTGACCCGTTCGTCTGGCACGTGGGCGCTGGTGTGCCTGCTGGTTACGCTGGCTGTCACTCCGTTGCGGCGGCTGACAGGCCAGCCCGCACTGGTGCGCGTGCGGCGCATGTGCGGGCTGTTCGCGTTCTTTTACGCGGCGCTGCACTTCATGGCGTGGGTGTGGTGGGATCGAGGCTTCGATTCAGCCGAAATGGTGCGTGACATCGTCGAACGGCCCTTCATCATGGTGGGATTTTCGGCGTTCGTGCTGATGACGGCGTTGGCCGCCACCTCCACGCAGTGGGCGATGCGCCGGCTGGGCAAGCGCTGGCAGACCCTGCATCGGGCTATCTATGCCATCGGCCTGCTGGCCATCCTGCACTACTGGTGGCACAAGGCCGGCAAGAATGACCTGTCGGAACCCGCGATCTACGCCGCGGTGCTGGCGGTGCTGCTGGGTTGGCGCATCGTCGCCTGGTGGCGGCGGCGGGCGTAGTTCACCAGTGCGCACTCGCGCCTCTGCACCCGTACGCCGCGTCGCCTAGGGCATGGCCAGCATGATGGCCGCGGTTTCCGCGTCCGGCTGGCCGTCGTGCAGGGCAGGGCGGTAGTGCATCTGGAACGCGGCCAGCGTGTTGATCGTCGCGCGGTCCAGCGTGCCGTCCTGCGGGCTGGCATAGCCCAGCCGCTGCAGCTGTTTCTGAAACCACGCGACGTCCGGCACGCCCTCGACCTGCAGGCGCGCCAGGTGCCGGGCCGCGCCCTCTTCGTTGTACCAACGCCCGATGCCCGCGTCCGCCAGCGTCTTCCATGGGAACAGGGGGCCGGGATCCACCTTGCGCTGCGGCGCGATATCGCTGTGGCCGACTACGTTCTCCGGGACGATATCGTGCCGGCGGATGATGTCGCGCAGCAGGATGGTCAGCGCCTGGACCTGGCGATCGTCATAGGCGTGCCAGACGCGCTCGCCGTTGCTGCCTTCGGTCCAGCCCGGATTGACGATCTCGATGCCGATCGAGGTGCTGTTCATCGCGACGTTGCCGTACCAGGAGCTGGCCCCGGCGTGCCAGGCGGCGCGGTTTTCGTCGACCAGCCGATAGGCGCGACCGTCCAGGTCCAGCAGGTAATGGGCGCTGACCTTGCCCTTGGAGAGCAGGCGCAGCGACTCGGCGTCGTCGACCGTCGTGTAGTGCACGACTACGGACCGCACCCGGCTGCTCTGGCTGGCGGCGGTGATCGAGGTGTCCAGGTTCAGGCCGGCGGGGCCGCGCGCCGCGCAGCCCGCCAGCACCGCCGCGGCAAGCAGCGTGGAAAAGAGGCGGATCATGGTCAACGGGCCAGGTACAGGAACAGCGTCGGCAACTTGTCCAACTGCGGCGCCGGCAGCTTCTTCCAGTCGGCCACCGTGTGCGTGACCACCCATTCGTCCGCCGTCGTCATCGAGCGCGCCACGCACAGCTTGGTGTCGCCCTTCAGCGTTGCGATCAGCGTGGCGAACATTGCGGCGTTGCGGTAGGGGGTCTCGATCAAAAGCTGGGTCTGATTGTGGCGGGCCGAGTGCTGCTCCCAGGCGCGCAACTGCTTGGCGCGCTCGCCGGGGTCGACGGGCGCATAGCCATGAAAGGCGAAGCGCTGCCCGTCCAGGCCGCTGGCCATGAGGCCCAGCAGGATGGAAGAGGGGCCCACCCATGGTTTGACGGGGATCCCCAGGCGATGCGCCGCGTCCACGACCTTGGCGCCGGGGTCCGCGACGGCGGGGCAGCCTGCCTCGGAAACCAGGCCGATCTCCGCCCCGCGCTTCGCGGGGTCCAGCCAGGCCTTGATCTGCGCGGCGTCGGCCTTGTCTGTCAGCGTGTGGATGGTGATTTCCTGCAACGGCCGGGTGGTGCCGATGAGCTTCAGGAAGGCGCGGGCCGTCTTGGCGTTTTCGGCGATGTACGTGTCCAGCCGGCCGGCCAGCGCGCGCACGTCGGCGGGCAGCCAGCGTTCGGGCGGGGCGTCGCCCAGGCTGACGGGAATCAGGTGCAGGGCGCCGGTCATGCGGGCGCTCCCGGGGCGTCGAGCGGATCCAGTCCGAAAGTTGCCAGCATGCGCGTCAATTCGATCAGCGGCAGGCCTATGATGGCGGTGGGATCGTCGCTTTGTATGCTTTCCATCAGGGCAATGCCCAGGCTTTCCGCCTTGGCGCTGCCTGCGGTATCGTAAGGCTCTTCGGCGCGCAGGTAGGCGTCAATGGCATGGTCAGACAGGTGGCGGAACCGGCAGCGCGTCACAATGTCGGCCTTTTCCACCCGCTGGCCGTCCGTCACGGCCAGCGCGCTGTGAAATTCCACCATCTGGCCCGACAGCGCGCGCAGTTGCGCCTGGGCCCGCGTGAAGTCGCCCGGCTTGCCGATGGGGGCGCCGTCCACGGTGGCCACTTGGTCAGAGCCGATCACGATACTGCCCGGATGCGTTGCCGCCACCGCCATTGCCTTGGCAACGGACAGGCGCAGCGCCAGCGCCTCGGGGGTTTCGCCGGGGTGTGGCGTTTCGTCTACATCTGGGGAAATCGCGATAAAGGGCAGGCGCAGGCGCGACAACAGTTCTTTGCGGTATTTCGAGCTGGATGCGAGGATCAGACTAGGCTTGTGGGGCATGCGGCATTTGACGGTAATACGTAAGTCACAGTATTATCTAACGTTTTGCGGCATTTTTGCAGGAACATCAACATGACACCGAAGGGAAAGCTTGGCGATGCGAGTCGCCGCGCGGACGGATCGGCCGGTGCTGGTGTGAATGCCGACGTGAAAGCTGACGGGGATGCTGACGTGAGTGCTAACGTCAAACGCATCGACGCCTTTGCCTTTGCCCGTCTGGGTAAAAGTGCGCACGGCACGATCGCCTTGGCGCGACTTGCCCGTGTGGTCGAGGGCTTGCCCGAGCAACCGCTGGGTGAAGCCGGACTTGTGAACTGGTCCGTGCAAGGCGAAGAAGGCAAGATCGGCTTGCTGATGGGCCAGTCGATTCTGCGGCTGCACGTGAAGGCGAATCCGGTGGTTGTGTGCCAGCGGTGCAATGCGCCGTTTGCGTATCCGGTCGACAGCGAAGTCGTGCTGCAACTGGTCAAATCCGAAGACGACCTCGACGATGATCATTCCTTTGCCGATCAAGGCGACGATGACGACGACGAGGACGACGAAGGCGTAGGAAGGGATTCTGTGGCCCAGCTGCCTGAAAAGGTGGTGGGTTCGCATCATTTTGATCTGTTGGCCCAGATCGAAGATGAGCTCATTCTGAGCATTCCGTATGTGCCCAAGCATGATGTATGCCCGGGCGCGCAGGCCAAGGCCAGCGAAGCTCCTGAAGAGGAGCCCGCTGTCAAGCGTCCGTCGCCGTTTGCGGTGCTGGAACAACTGAAGCACAAAGATTGAGATCAACATCGGGCCGCATCGCGTACAATGCGCCCCGTTTCTAGGAGTCATCATGGCCGTTCAACAAAACAAGAAGTCCCCCTCCAAGCGCGGTATGCACCGTTCGCACGATTTTCTGGTGGCCCCGTCGACCGCCATCGAGCCCAACACCGGTGAAACGCACCTGCGTCACCACATCAGCCCCAACGGCTTCTACCGTGGCCGCAAGGTCCTGAAGACCAAGGCCGACGAATAAGGCCCCCGGGCCGAACTCGTACTCGGACCATTTCGGCTGAGCGCTGATACCTGGCACCCGTGATACGCATCGCCATAGACTGTATGGGCGGAGACTTCGGTCTGCCCGTCACGATTCCGGCTGCGATCGAGTTCGCCCGGCAATTTCCGGACACCCGGCTATTGCTGGTCGGGCTTCCCGACGCTATCGAAGCGGCGCTCTCCGAGCACCGCAACGTGGCGCGCGATCGCATTGAGATCGTGGCGGCTTCCGAAGTCGTCACCATGGACGACCCGGTCGAGGTCGCCCTGCGCCGCAAAAAAGACTCCTCCATGCGCCTCGCTGCCCAATCCGTCAAGGATGGGCGGGCGGACGCCTGCGTTTCCGCGGGCAACACCGGCGCCTGGATGGCCATTTCACGTTATGTGCTCAAGACGTTGGACGGCATCGACCGCCCGGCGATCGCCACGTCCATTCCGAACCAGACGGGCCGCGCCACCACGGTGCTGGACCTTGGTGCGAACGTGGACTGCTCGGCCGAGCATCTGCTGCAATTCGCCATCATGGGCGCCGCGCTGTCGCAGGCGGTGGACCACCGCGAGAACCCCACCGTGGGCTTGCTGAACATTGGCGAAGAAGTCATCAAGGGCAACGAAGTCGTCAAGGAAGCCGCCGAGCTTCTGCGCGGCAGCCCGTTGAACTTCTACGGCAACGTCGAAGGCAATGACATCTTCAAGGGCACGGTCGACGTCGTCGTCTGCGACGGCTTTGTCGGCAACGTCGTGCTCAAGTCCGTGGAAGGACTGGCGAAGATGCTGTCCAGCATCATTCGCGAAGAGTTCAAGCGCAATCTGATCACGCTGATCGCCGGCGCGGTGGCCAAGCCTGTGCTGAACCGCCTGCGCAACCGCGTGGACAACCGCCGCTACAACGGCGCGGCCTTGCTCGGCTTGCGTGGCGTGGTTATCAAAAGCCACGGTTCCGCGGACGTTTACGCCTTCGGTTTTGCCTTGCAACGCGCCCGCGAAGCCGTAGTGAGTAAACTGCTGGAGCGCACCGCGCAGACGGTCGCCCAAATTACCAAGCGCGTTCAATCCGGCGATCGCCCTTCGGCGGCGTCGCCCAACGTGGCTGGGGATACCGCTTGATGGATACCGCAATGAAATACTCCGTGATCGCGGGCACCGGCAGCTTCCTGCCGGAACGCGTGGTTTCGAATGACGAACTGGCTGCGGAACTGGCGACGCGCGACATCGCCACCTCAGACGAATGGATTGTCGAGCGCACGGGCATCCGTCAGCGCCATCTGGCCGAGCGTGGCGTGACCACCAGCCAGCTGGCCACCGAGGCCTCGCGCCGGGCGTTGGCCGATGCGGGCGTCGATGCTTCCGAAGTCGACCTCGTCATCGTGGCCACGTCCACCCCCGATTTCGTGTTTCCCAGCACGGCTTGCCTGGTGCAGGCCAACCTCGGCGCCAAGGGCTCGGCCGCGTTCGACGTGCAGGCCGTGTGCAGCGGCTTCGTCTACGCGCTGACCACCGCCGACAGCTTCATCCGCGCGGGCCGCGCGCGCTGCGCGCTGGTGATCGGCGCCGAAGTGTTCTCGCGCATCCTCGACTGGAATGATCGCAGCACCTGCGTGCTGTTTGGCGACGGCGCCGGCGCGGTGGTCCTCAAGGCCTCCGACACGCCTGGCATCATGGCCGCGCAACTGCATGCCGACGGCAGCCAGATGAAGATCCTCAGCGCCGCGGGCAACGTGGCCTACGGCGACGTGACGGGCGATCCCTTCCTGCGCATGGACGGCCAGGCCGTCTTCAAGCAGGCCGTCACCGTGCTGGACCGCTCCGCGCGCGACACCTGCGCCGAAGCTGGTCTCACCGTTGCCGACGTCGATTGGCTGATCCCGCATCAGGCCAATGTGCGCATCCTGAATTTCCTGGCCCGCAAGCTGGACGTGCCCGTCGAGAAGGTCGTCATCACCGTCGACAGCCACGCCAACACGTCCGCGGCCAGTGTGCCGCTGGCGCTCGATGCGGCGCGCCGCGACGGCCGCGTCAAGCCGGGTCAGCTCATCCTGATGCAAGGCGTGGGCGGCGGATTCACCTGGGGCTCGGTACTGGCTCGCATGTAAGGGCGTGCCCTGGCCGCGGCGGCATGTGTGCCGCGGGCGGCCTGAGAGCGCGCCTGGCATTCCACACAGACACTGAATCAAACCACACGCTCAATCATGAAAATCGCTTTTGTCTTTCCTGGTCAGGGTTCGCAAGCCGTCGGCATGCTGGACGCCTGGTCCGGCGTGGCGGCGGTCACCGACACCGTGGCGCGGGCCTCGCAGGCCCTGGGGCAGGACCTGGGCGCGCTGATCGCGCAGGGTCCCGTCGAACAGCTCAATCTGACCACCAACACGCAGCCGGCCATGCTGACCGCCGGCGTCGCCTTCTACAACGCCTGGATCGCCGCGGGCGGCCGCAAGCCTGATGTCGTGGCCGGCCACAGCCTGGGCGAGTACGCGGCGCTGACCGCCGCTGGTTCGCTGGCGCTGGAAGACGCCGTGCGCCTGGTGCGCGTGCGCGCCGACGCCATGCAGGCCGCCGTGCCGGTCGGCACGGGCGCCATGGCCGCCATCCTGGGCCTGGACGACGATGCCGTGCGCGCCGCGTGTGCGCAAGCCGCGCAAGGCGAAGTGGTCGAAGCCGTCAACTTCAATGCGCCCGCGCAAGTCGTGATCGCCGGCCACAAGGCCGCGGTCGAGCGCGCCTGCGAACTGGCCAAGGCCGCCGGCGCCAAGCGCGCCTTGCTGCTGCCCGTGTCCGCGCCGTTCCATTCCAGCCTGCTCAAGTCCGCCGCCGATGTGCTGGCTGGCGCGCTCGCTGGCGCCGCCGTGTCCGCGCCTCAAGTGCAGGTCATCAACAACGTCGATGTGGCTTCGCCCACCGACCCCGACGCCATCCGCGATGCGCTGGTGCGTCAGGCGTGGCATCCTGTGCGCTGGGTCGAAACCCTGCGCGCCATGAAGGCGCAAGGCGTCACGCACGTCATCGAATGCGGTCCGGGCAAGGTGCTTGCTGGCCTGACCAAGCGCATCGACCCCGAACTCACCGGCCTGGCCATCACCGATCCTGCTTCGCTGGAAGCGGCTTTGGCTGCCGTCAACGGAAACTGATCAATGGACAACACCTCGACCGAATTGCAGGGCAAGATCGCGCTCGTCACGGGCGCGACCCGCGGCATTGGCCGGGCGATCGCCCTGGAACTGGCCGCGCGCGGCGCAACCGTCGTCGGCACCGCCACGTCCGAATCGGGCGCGGCTGGCATCACCGAAGCGCTGGCGCCGTCGGGTGGCCGCGGCGTGGTGCTGGACGTGACCGACGCCGCTGCCTGCGATGCGTTGATCGACGCGCTGGGCAAGGAAGGCGGTGGTCCGCACATCCTCGTCAATAACGCCGGCATCACCCGTGATACGCTGGCGATGCGCATGAAGGACGACGACTGGTCAGCCGTTATCGACACCAACCTGGCCTCGGTCTTCCGTCTGTCGCGCGCCGTGCTGCGCAGCATGATGAAGGCCCGTTGGGGACGCATCATCAACGTGACGTCCGTTGTGGGTTCCAGCGGCAACGCGGGCCAAGCCAATTACGCAGCCGCAAAAGCTGGCGTGGCGGGCATGGCGCGTGCGCTGGCGCGTGAACTGGGCAGCCGCAACATCACCGTGAACTGCGTGGCGCCCGGCTTCATCGACACCGACATGACGCGTGCCCTGGGCGAAAACCAGACGGCGGCGCTGCTGCAACAGATTCCGCTGGGCCGTCTGGGCTCGCCGTCTGACATTGCGCATGCCGTGGCCTTTTTGTCCGGGCCTCAGGCGGGTTACATTACCGGCACCACCCTGCACGTCAACGGCGGGATGTACATGCAATAAATCACGAATCACGCGCCGCCGCCGGGCAACCGGCAAGGCGGCGCGCGATTCTCCGGAAACGCCGCACATGGTCATCCTGCGCCGGTCTCGGCGACAGAACAAATGCGCGGTGTTATTTTTGTCACGGTCAGGCGTTGCATCACTCCGCGCTTGGCTATAATTCGCGGGATTTTTCCCAATTGGAGATCTGCATGGAAAGCATCGAACAGCGCGTCAAGAAGATCGTCGCTGAACAACTTGGCGTCAACGAAGCCGAGATCAAGAACGAGTCCTCCTTCCTTGACGACCTCGGTGCCGATTCGCTCGACATGGTCGAACTGGTCATGGCCCTCGAAGACGAATTCGAGACCGAGATCCCCGACGAAGAGGCCGAAAAGATCACGACCGTGCAACAAGCGATTGACTACATCAATTCGCACGGTAAGCAGTAAGCTCAGCCTATATCGTCCTGGTTGCCCGATTTTGTCGGCCAACCTGGAATCAGGGCGGTTTCTGGAGTGCCGTGTGGTCCACCGGCAGGTCGGGCGTTGTAATGCCTCACCTGCCTTCATGTGGTCCACACGCGCAGCGCATCCCGAAAACCGCCTTTCTTTTGTCTGTTTGAGGAGTCATCCGTGAAGCGACGTGTCGTCATCACCGGCCTGGGTATCGTTTCCCCCGTAGGAAATGATCTGACCACCGCTTGGGACAATATCGTCAACGGACGTTCTGGCATCAGCCGCATCACCCGTTTCGATCCCTCGGCCATCACCACTCACATTGCTGGCGAAGTCAAAGACTTCGACATCAGTACCTTTATTTCGGCCAAGGAAGCCCGCCAGATGGATACGTTCATCCATTACGGCCTGGCTGCCGGAATGCAGGCCTGGCGCGATTGCGGCCTGGAAGTCACCGAAGAAAACGCCGAGCGTATCGGCGTGATCGTGGGGTCCGGTATCGGCGGTCTGCCGCGCATCGAGGAAACCCAGGTCGAGTACCTGGCCAAGGGACCTCGGCGCATCTCGCCGTTCTTCGTGCCGGGTTCGCTGATCAACCTGATTTCCGGGCATCTGTCGATCGCCTATGGCATGAAGGGCCCCAGCTACGCCGTGGTGTCGGCCTGCACGACCGGCCTGCATTGCATTGGCGATGCCGCACGCCTGATCGAATACGGCGATGCCGACGTCATGGTCGCCGGCGGCGCCGAATCAACCGTGTCGCCGCTGGGCATCGGTGGCTTTGCCGCCATGCGCGCGCTGTCGACCCGTAACGATGATCCTCAGACCGCATCGCGTCCCTGGGACCGCGACCGCGACGGCTTTGTGCTGGGCGAGGGCGCTGGTGTCCTGGTTCTGGAAGAGTACGAGCACGCCAAGAAGCGCGGCGCGCGTATCTACGGTGAACTGGCTGGCTACGGCATGAGCTCCGATGCCCACCACATCACCGCACCGGACAAGGACGGCCCGCGTCGCGGCGTGATCAACGCGCTGCGCAACGGCGGCTTGAATCCCGAAGACGTCCAGTACGTCAACGCGCATGGCACGTCCACCCCGCTGGGCGACAAGAACGAAACCGACGCGCTGAAACTGGCGTTCGGCGACCACGCCAAGAAGCTGGTGGTCAACTCGACCAAGTCGATGACCGGCCACCTGCTGGGCGCGGCCGGCGGCATCGAAGCTGTGTTCACGACCTTGGCCGTGTACAACCAGGTCTCGCCTCCGACGATCAACATCTTCAATCAAGATCCGGAATGCGATCTGGATTACTGCGCGAACGAAGCGCGGCAGATGAAGATCGACGTGGGCCTGTCCAATTCGTTCGGCTTTGGCGGCACCAACGGCTCGATGGCCGTTCGCCGGGTCTGATTTGGAAGGCTTGGCCGGGGGGCGTTGGTCGTTCTGCGTACCTGTCTCGCAGCCCAGGGGCGCTGTTGCGCTCTCTGGGCTGGCGCTGGCCGCCGCCGCGGCCAGCGTGCTGACCGCCGCTTCCTGGCATGGTCACGCCTGGACGGCGGCCGGGCTGCTCGCCCTTCTGTTCCTTCTGGCCGGGCTGTTACACTCGGCACGGAACACCCCGTCCCCGGTAACGGCGCTACGTACCGCGACCGGGGCTGGCCCTTGGCAGCTACGCCGGCCGCAAGGCTGGCAAGACGCGCTGCTGCTGGACCAGCAATGGGGTCCAGCGTGGCTGACGCTTATCCTGCAGCCCTTGCCCACCGGGAGTACGGCCTTTACCACTAGCAAAATCACCCTCACCGTCTGGAAGCACTCGCTGCGACCCGAATCCTGGCGCCGTCTGCGCCTCGTCGCGGGCACGGCGCGGCAGGCACGCCCGGCGCGTCCTATGCGGGAGGCCGCATGAGTGAGCGCGAAGTCGACGCCGAGCTTGTCGCGCGCGTCCAGCGGGGCGACAAGAAGGCATTTGATCTCCTGGTGCTGAAGTACCAGCGCAAGATCCTCCGCCTGTTGGCCCGGATGATCCGCGATCCTTCCGAAATCGAGGATGTGGCGCAGGAGGCCTTCATCAAGGCCTACCGCGCCTTGCCCCAGTTCCGGGGGGAAAGCGCTTTCTATACGTGGCTGTATCGCATCGCCATCAATACCGCGCGCAACTGGCTCGCCTCGCAGGGACGGCGCCCTAGCGCGCCCAATGCGATTGAAACGGAAGACGGTGAAACTTTTAACGAAACCGACAACCTAACGGATATAAGCACGCCGGAATCCATGGTTGCCAGCCGCGAAATCGCCGAGACGGTGAACGCGGCCATTGAGGGTTTGCCTGAAGAATTGCGCACCGCAATTGTCCTGCGTGAAATCGAAGGTATGAGTTACGAAGACATCGCCCAGAGCATGGACTGCCCGATCGGTACGGTGCGCTCCCGCATTTTTCGTGCGCGTGAAGCCATTGCCACCAAGTTGCGTCCATTGCTCGACACCGATGTCGAGCGTCGCTGGTAAGGAGTGGCAGTCATGCAAACAGCAGCCAAATCCGTTGAGATCACCGAGTCCTCCTGGGAGGAATCGGTTTCCGCCTGGATGGACGGAGAAGATTCCGACGATATTTTTCCCAGTCTGTTGTCCAAAGAGGGACGTCAGACCTGGGACACCTATCACTTGATTGGTGATTCCCTGCGCAATTCCGATCTGGCGCTGACGCCCAGCGCGGCCTTCTCGGCCCGCCTGGCGCGCGCGCTGGACGCGGAATTGCCCATCGTAGCGGCGCCTCGGCGCCGCTCGCCATTGCGCATGGGCCTGTCCGGCCTGGCCGTCGCCGCCGCGGTGGCAACGGTCGCGTGGGTGGCGCAGCCGTACGTCACCGGCTCGCCCGCGACGGATGTGCGCGTGCTGGCCGATGCCAGCTCGCCGGCCTCGGCCTCCGACGACTCGGGCCTGCGTGACTACCTGGAGGCCCATCGCCAGATGGCCGGCCCCAGCGCGGTCCGTCAGGTGTCGTTCGATGTCGGAGCGGGACGTTGATGGCGCTTGTGCTTCCATCACGCTGGCCGGTGCTGGGACGTGCCGCTTCGTGGCAGGCTCACCGCGCCGGCTGGTTCGCCGCCACGCTCCTGACTGCTTTCCTTGCCGCGCACGGTCCCGCGGCCGCTGCTGGCGCGACGCCGGCCGGCCAGACCGAAGATGTCGTGCAGCTTCTCACGCGTATTCAGCAGGCCGCGCGCAAGCAGGACTACGCTGGCGTCTTCATGTATCAGCAAGGCGACGTCATCCAGTCCTCGCGCCTCGTGCACGTTCTTGACGGCACCGGCGAGCGCGAGCGCCTCGAGATCCTGGACGGTCAGCCGCGCGAGTACCTGCGTCACAACGACGACGTGCAGTGTCTGATCCCTGAACGCAAGACCGTGCTTGTGGAGCGCCGCCGTGGCGATCGCTTCCCCGGTCTGCTGCTGGGCGATCCGGCCAACCTGTCGGAACACTACAAGATCCGCACCGAACCCACGCCGCACCGCGTCGCGGGCCGCGAATGCCGGCTCATCACGATCGAGCCGCTGGACAAGCTGCGCTACGGCTATCGCCTGTGCGCGGACGTCGAAACCAATCTGCTGCTGAAAGCCCAGACGCTGAACGCCGCGCGCGGCGTGGTCGAGCAGGTGTCGTTTACTTCGCTGCGGCTCGGTTCCGAAGTGGATCCGCAGTCGCTGTCCTCGCGCTGGAACACCCGAGACTGGAAGGTGCTCGAGGCCAGCATGCAGCCCGTGGACCTTGCGGCGCAGGGCTGGCGCATTCCGGCGCCCAACGGCTTCAAGACGATCATGCAGGTATCGCGCGCCATGAAGCGCGGATTGCCGGTCAGCCAGATGGTGCTGTCCGACGGTCTGGCAGCGATCTCGGTCTTCATCGAGCCCTATGACAGCCAGCGCAACAACCAGCCCGCGCACGGCGCGTCCCAGCGCGGCGCGATCAATGTTTATGGCGCGCGCATTGCGGACTTCTGGCTGACCGCGGTAGGCGAAGTGCCCGCCGCCACGCTGGAACAACTTGCGCAGGCCACCGAGTACGTGCCACCCGCACCCGCGGCACCCGCACCCGCACCCGCGGAGGGCGGGGCCAAATAAATCCCGCCGTTCCGCAAGCAGCAATTTCGGAGTGACATATGAAAGCAATGACGGTCTCGAACGCTTTTTTCCGGCGCTTTCTGGCGGCTGTCGCGGCGGGGACAATGCTGTCCACCGCCTACGTGCCGATAACGGTGGCGCAGACGGCGCCTGCCGCGGTCGGATTGCCCGACTTCACGGCCATCGTTGAAAAGGCCGATCCGGCCGTCGTCAACATCCGCACGACCGCCACGGTTCCCGTGCGCGGCGGCGGCAATGGTCCTGGCGGCAGCGATCCCTACGAACTGTTCCGCTGGTTCTTCGGTCCCGAATTCCAGCCGCCCGGCCAGCAGTCGCCCAATCCGCGGCAGCGTCCGCAACCGACGCCGCCTGAAGAGCGCACCGTACCGCGCGGTGTAGGCTCGGGCTTCTTCGTGTCGGCTGACGGCTACATCCTGACCAACAATCACGTGGTTGTGGATGCGACGGACATCTATGTCACCCTGACCGACGGACGCGAGTTCAAGGCCAAGGTCATCGGCACGGACGAGCGCACCGACGTGGCGCTCATCAAGATCGAAGCCAAGGACATGACGCCGCTCGTGATCGGCGATCCCAAGAAGCTCAAGAAGGGGCAGTGGGTGCTCGCCATCGGCTCGCCGTTCGGCCTGGATTCCACCGTCACTTCCGGCATCGTCAGCGCCATCGGCCGCGATACCGGCGAGTACCTGCCATTCATCCAGACTGACGTCGCGGTGAACCCCGGCAACTCGGGCGGCCCGCTGATCAACCTGGACGGCGAGGTCGTGGGCATCAATTCCCAGATCATCTCGCGTAGCGGCGGCTTCATGGGTATTTCGCTGGCCATTCCGATTGACGAAGCCATGCGCGTGGTCGACCAGTTGCGCACGACGGGCAAGGTCACGCGTGGCCGGGTTGGCGTGCAGATCGGCGAAGTCGGCAAGGATGTGGCCGAAGCCATCGGCCTGCCCAAGGCCGAAGGCGCGCTGGTCAGCAGCGTCGAAGCCGAGGGTCCTGCCGAGCAGGCGGGCGTGCAGCCGGGCGACGTGATCCTGAAGTTCAACAAGGAACCGATCAAGCGCTGGTCCGACCTGCCGCGCATCGTCGGCGAGACCAAGCCGGGAACGCGCGCCGACATGGAAGTCTGGCGCAAGGGCAAGAGCATGACGCTGTCGGTCAAGGTCGGCGAAATCCCGACCGAGAAGGCAGCCGCCGCCGGCAAGAAGCCGGCGCCTGAGCCCGAGGTCACCAACGCGCTGGGTCTGGGCGTGATCGACGTGCCCGCCGATACCCAGAAGAAGCTGCGCATCAAGGGCGGCGTCCAGGTGAAGGTTGCTGACGGCGCGGCCGCCAAGGCTGGCCTGCAGGAAGGCGACATCGTGTTGGCGCTGAACGACACCGACGTGACCGGCGCCAAGCAGTTCGGCGAACTGGTCGCCAAGCTGGACAAGAGCCGCGCGACGGGCCTCCTGGTGCGCCGCGGTGACCAGACGCAATGGGTAGCGGTGCCTGCGTCCAAGTGATGACGGCCCGGACTGGCCGGCGCCCGCCCGGCGCCGCGGCCAGGCAAGGCATGGCGGAAAGCCGCCAGGTGCGGTCACCCCAGGGCGCTTTTTGTCCCTGGGTGCGCCCCGGGCAAAAAAAATGGCTCAAGACCGGCTAAAATGGCTGGTTGCCGCAAGAGGGGGCGCATGGCGCCCCCTCAGTTTTGTCCGGGCATTGCCCGTCAGCGCCTCACACGTCGGCCGTGCACATTCCGGCGGCGATGTCTCCCGGCAGTGTGCCGTCTGTTCCGTCCCTTATAAATTCAAGCATGCAGCATATCCGCAACTTTTCCATCATTGCCCACATCGATCACGGCAAGTCGACCCTGGCCGATCGCCTGATCCAGCGCTGCGGCGGACTGGCGGATCGCGAGATGTCGGCGCAGGTCCTCGATTCCATGGAAATCGAGCGCGAGCGCGGCATCACCATCAAGGCCCAGACGGCCGCCCTGCATTACAAGGCGCAGGACGGCAAGGTCTACAACCTGAACCTGATCGACACGCCGGGGCACGTGGACTTCTCGTATGAGGTGAGCCGCTCCCTGTCCGCCTGCGAAGGCGCGCTGCTGGTGGTGGACGCATCGCAGGGCGTGGAAGCGCAGACGGTGGCCAACTGCTACACCGCGATCGAGCTGGGCGTGGAAGTCGTGCCCGTGCTGAACAAGATGGACCTGCCGCAGGCCGATCCTGAAGGCGCCCGCCAGGAAGTCGAGGACGTCATCGGTATCGACGCCTCGGACGCCGTGCTGGCCAGCGCCAAGACCGGCATGGGCATCGACGAAATCCTTGAAACCATCGTCGCCCGCGTCCCCGCGCCCGAAGGCAATCCCGATGCTCCGCTGCAGGCGCTGATCATCGATTCGTGGTTCGACAACTACGTCGGCGTGGTCATGCTGGTGCGCATCATCAACGGCGTGCTCAAGCCCAAGGACAAGATCCTGCTGATGGCGTCCGGCGCCACCCACCTGTGCGAGCAGACGGGCGTGTTCACGCCCAAGTCGCAGCAGCGTCCGCATCTGTCGGCGGGCGAGGTGGGCTTCATCATTGCCGGCATCAAGCAACTCGAAGACGCCAAGGTCGGCGACACCGTCACCCTGGCCAACAAGCCGGCCGCGGGCCCGCTGCCGGGCTTCAAGGAAGTCAAGCCGCAGGTGTTTGCCGGGCTGTATCCGGTCGAAAGCTCCGAATACGACCAACTGCGCGATTCGCTCGAAAAGCTGAAGCTCAACGATGCCGCGCTGATGTTCGAACCCGAAGTCTCGCAAGCGCTGGGCTTTGGTTTCCGCTGCGGCTTTCTTGGCCTCTTGCACATGGAAATCGTGCAGGAGCGCCTGGAACGCGAATTCGACATGGACATCATCACCACCGCGCCGTCCGTGGTGTACGAGGTCGAGCAGCGCGATGGCTCCGTGATCACCGTGGAGAGCCCGTCCCGCATGCCCGAGATCGGCAAGATCCAGGACATCCGCGAGCCCATCGTGAAGGTCACGCTGTTCATGCCGCAGGATTACGTCGGTCCGGTCATGACGCTGTGCAACAACAAGCGCGGCGTGCAGGTCAACATGAGCTACCACGGCCGCCAGGTTCACCTGGTGTACGAGATCCCGCTGGCCGAGATCGTGCTGGACTTCTTCGACAAGCTGAAGTCCGTGTCGCGGGGCTATGCCTCGATGGACTACGAATTCCTGGAATACCGCTCCGCGGACGTGGTGCGTGTGGACCTGCTGATCAACAACGACCGCGTTGATGCGCTGGCCGTCATTGTCCACCGCAGCAATGCGCGCCACCGTGCGCGCGATGTGGTCACCCGCATGCGCGGCCTGATCCCGCGCCAGATGTTCGACGTGGTCATCCAGGCTGCCATCGGCGCCGAAATCATCGCGCGCGAGAACGTAAAGGCGCTGCGCAAGAACGTGCTGGCCAAGTGCTACGGCGGCGACATCTCGCGCAAGAAGAAGCTGCTGGAAAAGCAGAAGGCGGGCAAGAAGCGCATGAAGCAGGTGGGCAGCGTGGAAATTCCGCAGGAGGCGTTCCTTGCCATCCTGCAGGTGGAAGACAAATAGAACCCCAGAAGGCGATTAGCTGATGAGTTGGAACTTTGCCCTGATCCTTTTTATTCTGCTGGTGCTTACCGGCGTTATCTGGGTGCTCGATCTGGCGGTGCTGCGCAAGGGGCGCGAGCGCCGCGCGCAGGCTGCGATGGCACAGTACGACGCGGCACTGGTGGGCGACGCGCAAGAGGCCGAGCGCCTGCGGCGCGAAGCCGGCGACGCTGCGCGGCGCGTGCCCTGGTGGGTCGAGTACGCGGTCAGCTTCTTTCCCGTCATCCTGTTCGTGTTCATGCTGCGCTCGTTCGTGGTCGAGCCGTTCCGCATTCCGTCCGGCTCGATGCTGCCCACGCTGCAATCTGGCGACCTGATCCTGGTGAACAAGTTCAGCTACGGGCTGCGCCTGCCGGTGATCGACAAGAAGATCATTCCCATTGGCGAACCGAAGCGTGGCGACGTGTTCGTGTTCCGGTATCCGGTCGATCCGAACGTCGATTACATCAAGCGCGTGGTGGGCCTGCCGGGCGACGAAATCGCATACATCGACAAGAAGCTCTATGTCAATGGTGAATTGGTCCCGCACGTGCGTGATGGTGACTATTTCGAGCCGGATCGTGTGTCGTATATCGCGCAATATAAAGAGAAATTGGGCGAAGTTGAGCACAAGATCCTGCTGGAAGAGAAGACTCCGCAGGTGTATGCGGCGCAGAATTGGACTTTTCCGTACCGCCAAAACTGCCAATACAGCCACAATGGGGTACGCTGCAAAGTACCCGAAGGGAATTATTTCGCCATGGGCGATAATCGGGACAACAGCGCGGACAGCCGATATTGGGGCTTCGTTCCGGAAGCCAACATCGTCGGCCGCGCTTTCTTCATCTGGATGAACTTCAGCGATCTGAGCCGCATCGGCCGATTCAACTGATTATGTCGCTAGCCACGCTAGAAAACCGCCTCGATCACCACTTCGGTGATGCGGCCTTGCTTGAACAGGCGCTGACGCACCGCAGCCACGGTGCGCGCCACAACGAGCGGTTGGAATTCCTTGGGGATTCCGTACTGAACTTCGTTGTGGCGGCGATGCTGTTCGAACGCTATTCAAAAATCGACGAAGGCGATCTGTCGCGTCTGCGGGCCAACCTGGTCAAGCAGGCGTCGCTGGCGGATATCGCCCAGCGCCTTGAGCTGTCCCAATACCTGCGCCTGGGCGAGGGCGAGCTCAAGAGCGGCGGATTCCGCCGACCGTCCATTCTGGCCGACACGGTCGAAGCCATTTTTGGCGCCGTCTTTCTGGATGCGGGTTTCGAGGCGGCGCGCCGCGTGATCGTGCGCCAGTACCAGCCGGTGCTGGCGTCCGTGGATCCCAAGACGCTCGGCAAGGACGCCAAGACGTTGCTGCAGGAATTCCTGCAGGGCCGCAAGCTGGCCCTGCCGTTGTATACGGTGGTGGCCACGCATGGCGCGGCCCACAGCCAGCAGTTCGAAGTCGAGTGCGCCATTCCGGCGCTCGATATCAAGGTAATGGCGCCTGGCGCCAGCCGCCGCGCCGCCGAGCAGTCGGCCGCCAAGCTGGCGCTCGAGGCCGCGCTGGCCGTCAGCCCGGCCCCCAAGGCTGCCCGCAAGTCGGGCAAGGCGCGCAAAACCGCGCAATTGTCGCTGCCCGTGGCAGTGGCTCAAGAGACTAAATGAGCGATACCCCTTTTCGTACCGGCTTCGTTGCCATCGTTGGCCGCCCCAATGTGGGCAAATCCACGCTGACGAACGCCCTGATCGGTTCCAAGATCTCCATCGTGTCCCGCAAGGCGCAGACCACGCGCCACCGCATTCACGGTGTGCTGACGCGCGAGCACGAGCAGTTTGTGTTTGTCGACACCCCAGGTTTCCAGACGCGTCATGGCGGCGCGATGAACCGCATGATGAACCGCGTCGTCACGCAGGCCCTGGCCGACGTGGACGTGGTGGTGCATGTGGTTGAAGCCGGCAAGTGGTCTGAGGGCGACGCCAAGCTGCTGCCGCTGTTGCCCAACCCCGAGCGCACGATTCTGGTCGTCTCCAAGATCGACGCCCTGAAAAACCGCGATGATCTGTTCGGGTTCGTATCCAAGATCATGGCGCTGCACCCGTTTGGCGCCGTGGTGCCGGTCAGCGCCACCAAGAATCAGCAACTGGATCAGTTGCTTGAGGAAATCGCATCGCGCCTGCCGGAAGGCGAGCCGATGTTCGAGGAAGACACCCTGACCGACCGTCCCATGCGCTTCATCGCCGCCGAACTCGTGCGCGAGAAGATCTTCCGCCTGGTGGGCGACGAACTGCCGTACGGCTGCACGGTCGTCATCGAGCAATGGGAAGAGACCGCCAAGGGCGCCACCATCAACGCCTGTGTCGTCGTCGAACGCGACAGCCACAAGCCCATCCTGCTGGGCACGGGCGGCATGCACATGAAGCGGATCGCCACGGAGGCGCGGCAGGACATTGCCAAGCTGCTGGACAAACCCGTGCATCTGGAGGTCTATATCAAGGTGCGCAAGGGCTGGTCCGACCGCGAGGGTGCGCTGCGCGATCTGGGTTATGAGTAGACGGGCGCCACGCGTCCAGGATCGACCAGGGTTCATGCTCCACGCCACGGCGTGGCGTGAAACTTCCCTGATTGTCCAAACTTTTTCTCGCGATCACGGCTGCGTGGCCATGGTCGCCAAGGGCGCCAAGCGCCCTTATTCCGTTTTGCGCCCCGTGCTGTCGGCCTTTCAGCCGCTGCTCCTGTCCTGGACCGGCAACGGCGAGGTCAAGACGCTGACGCGCGCCGAGATTGCCGGCATCCGGCCGCTGGCCGGCGCCGCGCTGATGTCGGCGTGGTACATGAACGAACTGCTGCTGCGCCTGTTGCCGCGCGAGGACGCACATCCGCTGTTGTTCGACGCGTATGACATGGCTTTGCAGCAACTGTCTGCGGGCACCCGCGCGGCCGGAGCGCTGCGCCGCTTCGAATGGACCTTGCTGCGCGAGACGGGCTACGGTGTCGACGAGGCGCCGCCCGATTTCGACGACCCCACCATCGAGCCCGCGCTGCGCAGCGACCTGCGCGCGCGCCTGGCCGAGATTCTGGCGGGTCGTCCGCTGTCCACGCGGCGCGTGCTGCTGGACCTGCAACGTATCTGATTGCGGCGCCGGCCTCATGACGTTCACGCTCAAACAGGTCGAAACCTTCCGCACCGTCTACGAGACGGAAAGCGTCACCGCCGCCGCACGGCGCCTGGACGTGTCGCCCGCCACCGTCAGCGCGACGCTGGCCGCGCTGGAAGCCAGCATCGAGTTGCGCCTGTTCGAGCGCGTGCGCCAGCGCATGCAGCGCACGCCCGAAGCCACGTTGCTTTACGAAGAGATCCGCCGCCTGAATGTCGGCCTGGAAAGCCTGGGACGCAAGATCCGGGCAATCCGCGGGGCAGCGCAGCCGCGGCTGCGCATCGGCTGCATTCACGCCTACAGCGGTGCGATCGTCAGCGATGCGATTTCGCGCTTTCGCGTGCGCTACCCCGATACGCCGCTGTACTTGCAGATCCGCGACTCCAATACCCTGCGCGACATGGTGGTGTCGGGGGAACTGGACCTGGCGGCGGTGGCCGATGAGTCCGAACTCGAGGGGCTGCGCGGGCATCGTCTGGCCAGCCTGCGCGCGGTGGCGGTGTTTCCCGCCGGACATGCGCTGACGCGCCTGGAATCGGTGAATTTTTCGCAGCTGGCCGAGGTCGATGTGATCGCGCTGAACGCCGAGGACGGTTCGCGCAAGCGGCTGGACGCGCTCTTGCGTCAGGCTGGTCAAAGCCTGCGCGTGGCGATCGAGACGCCGTATTCCAGCACCGTGTGTCAGCTTGCTCTGGCCGGGCACGGGGTGGGCATCGCCAACCCGGCGACGGCGCTGGGCATGGAGGCCATGGGCCTCACTTACCGGCCACTGGCGGCACCCGTGCATTTCGAATGCCACATGATCGTGCACGGCAGCCGCCCGTTGTCCGAAGCCGGCAAGTTCTGGGCGACGTGCCTGCGTGGCGCACTGGCGCCGCTGGTCGAACGGTTCGGCGTCTAGCGCGGGAATCAGCCCCGGCGACCGTCCGACGTCAGCATCAGCACCACGTTCGATTCCGCATCCAGCCTGCCGGCCCGCCTGAGCCGCGCCATGGCCGCCAGCGCGGCGGCCGACGACAGTTCCGCGCCCAGTCCCATGCGTTCCAGACGTTGCCGCGCCTCAACCGCTTGCGCGTCGGACGTCTCCACCGGCATGCCTCCAGACCGTGACAGCGCTTCCAGTGCTTGCAGCGTGCACGTGCCGCCCGCAATGGAATACTGCTGGGTCGCGCTTTCCCATTGGCCGCGCGCATCGCCGGTTTCCAGCGCGCGCGACAGGCGGGCGTAGGGTTCCACCGCGTGCAGCCGGGGGAGGCGGGCGATGCGCCCGGTCTGAAGCAGATGCTGCCAGCCCAAAAAGATGCCCCACAGCAGGTCGCCGCGCGCCGTCGGGACGATGATGTCCGTGGGCAGCCCGCATTCGTCCAGGATTTCCTGGGCGATCGGCTTGTACCCCTCGACGCCGTACGGATGCGTACCCACCGGCGGATTCAGATAATTGGTGCCCGCGAACGCGCCGTGGTTGCGGCACAGATCGGCCACGTACGGCCAGCGGCCCAGGCTGTCCTCGAAGGCGCGCAGCCGCGCGCCAAAGCGCTCCATGGCCTCGCGCTGCAGCGGCGGACAATTGCGGGTGATGGCGATGTCGGCCTGCAAGCCGGCCGCTGCGCAGTAGGCGGCCAGCGACACGCCCGCGTTGCCGCTGGAGGCCGCGGCAACACGCGTGGCCCCAGCCAGGCGGGCGCGCGAGACCAGTTGCGCCGACATGCGGTCCTTGTGGCTGCCGGTGGGATTGGCGCTTTCGCACTTGAGCCACAGCGCGCCCACGCCTTCTTCCCGCGCCAGTTCGGGCGCGGACACGCATGGGGTGCTGCCTTCGCCCAACGTCACGGCAGAAAGCACCGGCAGGGGCATGGCTTCGTCCCGCGCCGTTGCGTCAACGTTTGCGTCGTATTGGCACTCCAGCGTGGCGGGATGGCCGGCCGCCAGGCACGCGGGGCAGCCTTCGGGATAGTCGCCGGCGGGCCACAGGGTTGCGCAGCGGATGCAGCGCATGCTGGTCAATCGGGGGTTCATCTGCATGGGTCAGTATTTTGATGCAAGAGAGTCCAAGGGGAGGGCGCTCGCCACCTGCAACAGGCAATCGCCATCGTCGCTGCGGGCGATAGGCCGCAAGCAGACGACGGTGCCCGCCTGCGGGCTGAGCAGGGGGCGCGGCGGGGCGTCGGGCCGTGCCGGTTCGATGAGGCGGCCAATGGGCTGCCGCGCGGCCACGGATTGGCCCAGCTCCACGGCGGGCACGAATACGCCGGACTCGCGGGCGCGCAGCGTCGCGGCGGGGGCGTCCAGATCGTAGAGGCGGACTTCCGCGTCCTGGGCGGCGTGTGGGCGCGCACGAGGGGTGAGCAGTCCCAATTCCGCCAGGCAGCCAAGCAGCCCGTCGCGGCAGCGGTCCACCAGCGACTGGCTGGTTTCCCGGCCGCCGCCGATCTCGGCAGAGAGCCGCAGCACGCTGTGCCGGCTGGCCGCCGCCGGCATGGAGCCGGCTTCGCCGCCGCGAAAGAACACGCAGTCGGGCAGTCCAAACGCCCGAGCGAGCGCCGGCAGGCGATCGTCATAGGCATCGTTGCCATGGCGCGTGATGACCGAGGACGGCAGGTAGCGCAGTGACGCGCCGCCGCTGTGCACGTCGACCATGGCCTGCACCCGGGAAAGCAGCCGGGCCTCCAAGGCCGCCGCGATGCTTTCGGTGTAGCCGCGCGCCGGCGCGCCCAGAAAAGCGCGATTCAGGTTGCCGCCGTCGGACGGCGACAGCCGCGTGCCGGCAAGTGACGCTTCCGCATTGACTGCGGGAAGCAGATAGACGGTGCCGCGTTGCAGGATTTCCGGCAACTGATGCCACAGGTCCAGGATGGCGGCCTGCCCCTCCCATTCGTCGCCATGGACGCCGGCGATGAGCGCGACGGCAGGCCCCGGGCCCGCCTCGATCCGCAGCACTGGAATCGTGACGCGCCGGTAAGCCGACGTATTGGTGGCGGCGGCCACGGAGAAATCCTCGCGGGTTACGTTGGCCATGCGGCGGCTCCGTTGGGGGTTGGCGCGCGGTTCAATCCAGCGTGGCGGCCTTGATGATGCTTTCCCACTTGGGCAGCTCCTTTTTGATCTGGGCCTGAACATCCTGCGGCGTGCCGCCCAGGGGTTCCTGCGAGCGGCTGCGCAACTCGCGGCTCACGGCGTCCGAGCGCAACGCCTGATTCATCGCGGCGTTCAACCGCGAGATCGCGGCAGTGGGCGTGCCTGCGGGTGCAACCAGCGCGCTCCACGCGGACTGCTCGTACTCGGGGTAGCCCTGTTCGGCCACGGTCGGCACATCGGGGTTGGACGCGGCGCGCTTGCGGGTGGTGACGGCGAGTGCGCGCAGGCGCCCGTCCTTCAAGTTGCCGATCAAGGGCGGCAGATTTTCCATCATGGAATCCACATGGCCGCCCAGCAGGTCCGAGAGCTGCGCGGCCGTGGCCTTGTAGGGAATCTGGCGAACCGCGGCGCCGGTCTGGGCGATGAACAGCTTGACGCCGACCTCGCTGGTCGTGCCTGGATCGGCCGACGTCATGGTCAGGCGGTCCGGCTGCGCCCGGCTGGCGTCGATGAAGCCTTTCAGGTCGCGGTACGGCGACGCGGCATTCACGACAATCACGTTGGGCGTCTCGGCGACCAGGCCAATGGGTTTGAGATCTCGGTCCAGGTCGTAAAGCTGCTGCTTGAACAGGTACCGGTGCAACACCAGCGTGCCGACATGGGCATAGCCGATGGTGTAGCCGTCCGCGGGCGCCCGGACCACGGCTTGCGTGCCGATGCGGCCGCCTGCGCCCACGCGGTTTTCGACGACGACCGGCTGGCCCAGCAGCCGGCTCATCTCCTGACCAATGAGGCGAGCGGTGATATCGGCATTGCCGCCCGCGGCGGCCGGCACGATCAGCGTGATGGCGCGTTCGGGGTAGTCGGCGTGCGCGTGCGGCGCGGCAAGGCAAAGCAACAGGGCGGCAAGGCTGGCGGTGCGTTTCATGACGATTCCCGAGGCGTTGAGGGCTGCGCCATTGTGCGACCGGCAATCGATATTTCCGTTTGGCTAAATCAGATGGTTGTTTAGAAAAAACTAATTAAAGTCGCCGTTTTGCCGATCGGCCTGTTTACCCAGTCCATATCCCACGGCGGCCGCGCCCAGCGCCACGACGGCGCCCAACAGCGCGATCAACGCCGCGCCGTAGCCCAGCATGTCAATGCCCGCCTTGACCCAGCCGCTGGCGGCATCGCCGCCGCGATAGACGACGGTGTCGATGACGTTTTTTGTCTTGTATTTGTCTTCCGGCGTGACTGCCGTGAACAGCATCTCGCGCCCGGGCCGGATCAGCGCATACTCGCCGGCGCGGCGCAGGATCATGGCGGCCGCCAGCACGGCGAACACGGGGAACGCAGCCAGCGCCAGGAACGCAAGCGCGACCGCCAAGGGCACCGCGGTCAGCAGGAACCGCAACCCGAGGCGGGCGGCCACGCGCCCGGTGATGAAGATCTGCGACAGCAGCGCCAGCGCCTGCACGGTGAAATCCAGGGCGCTGAAGACCCGGATGCGCTGGGCCGTGTCGGGAAACGCATCGGCGACCAGCCGCGCCTGTTCCATGTACAGGAACGTGTTCAGCGTGGCCAGCAGCACGACAAGCAGCGAAATGCCCAGCAGGTACCGGGACTGGAAGATGCGCGCCAGCCCGGCCAGGATGCCGCCTTCGATGGGGCGCTGCATGTCCTCCCGGCCGACGTCCGGGCGGGAGGCGGCGCGCCATGCCAGCAGCCATTGCTTGAGCGGCAGCGTGGCGGTCAGCAGCAGAGCCGACAGCACGAGCAGGCCCGCCGGACCCAGCACACCAGCGAGCAGCGCGCCCAGCAGCGGGCCGCTCAGGCCGCCCGCGCTGGCGCCCGCTGCGATCAGCGCGAACAGCCGCTTGGCCGATTCCATGCGGAACACGTCGGCCATCAGGCTCCAGGCGATGGACACGACGAACAGGTTGAACACCGACAGCCAGACATAGAACGCGCGCGCCGCCCAGACGCTGCCGGGTTGCTGGTGGAGCAGGGCGGCAAAACCCACCATGGTCAGCGCGAAAAGCGCGTAGACCCAGGTCACCAGCGTCGCACGCGGCACGCGGGTGGCGATCCAGCCAAACAGCGGCACGACGGCCAGGGTGGCAAGAAAGGTGGCGGTGAACAGCCATTGCAACTGATTGACGCCCGCCTGGATCCCCATCGTTTCGCGGATGGGGCGCAGCATGAAATAGCCGCAGAAAAGGAAGAAGAAAAACGCGAAGCCGCAGGCGGCCGGGGCGAGTTCGTCCTCTTGGATCCCCAGCGCCCGCGACATACGGGCGCGCCAGGACAGGGGAGCGGCCGCCATGGCGTCAGGCGAGCAGCGCGGCGATGCGGTCGCGCAGGGCGGCGTCGGGCTGGCGGCCAAAGCCGGCGCGGGCGTTGTCCGCCATGTTGGCGGGCTTGGACGTGGCGGGGATGACAGCCGTGACGGCGGGATGGCCGATGATGAACTTCAGGAAGATCTGCGCCCAGGACGTGCAGTCGATCTCGTCGGCAAGCTTGGGCAGCGCCACGCCCTTGACCTGGCGGAACAGCGCGCCATCCTCGAACGGACGGTTGATCAGCACGGCGACGCCGTTGGCCTGGCAGGCGGGCAGCAGGCGCTTTTCAGCGCTGCGCGAGGCGATCGACAGGTTCACCTGCAGGAAGTCGGGCTTTTCCTTTTCGACCAGCTCGGTCAGATCGTCGTGGGCATGGTCCGTGTAATGCGTGATGCCGATGTAGCGCGTCACGCCCTGCTGTTTCAGGTCGCGCAGCAGGGCGAGCTGGTTGCGCGTATCGATCAGGTTGTGCACCTGGATCAGGTCCAGCTTATCGCTGCGCAGCGCCTCTTGCGACTGCCGCACCTGGCGCATCGCGGAGTCGTGGCCGCGTGTGCTGATTTTGGTGGCCAGGAACACGCGCTTGCGCAGGCCGCCATCGCGAGCCAGCAGGGCACCGGTGACGGCCTCGGCCTCGCCGTAGCTGGGCGCCGTGTCGATCAGCGTGCCGCCTGCCTTCAGGAGCGTTTCAAGCACCTGGGCCAGCGGCGCCATGGCCGACGCGTCGCCCGGGGATACGTTGAAGGTGTCTGCGGTGCCCAGCCCCACGACCGGCAGCGTTTCGCCCGTCGACGGGATGGGGCGTTTGAGCATGGCCTGCGCCGGATCGGCCGCCCATGCCGGCCAGGCGGTTCCGAGGAGGGCGGCGCTGGCGGCGGTCTGGAGGAAGCGGCGGCGATCGGGCATGGCGGGGCTCCGGGCGGGAAGAAGTGACAGGCGGGCCAAAGAAAAAGGGCCAAAGAAAAAGGGCCCACATGTTGTGCATGCAGGCCCTCTCGGTGCTGGTCTGGCGACGGCGCGTTACTCGCGGTTGCCGCCGAAGATGCCCAGCAGCATCAGCAGGTTCGAGAAGACGTTGTAGACGTCCAGGTAGATGGCCAGCGTGGCGGAGACGTAGTTGGTCTCGCCGCCGTTGACCACGCGCTGCAGGTCAACCAGCATGAACGCCGAGAAGATCACGATGGCGAGCACCGAGATGGTCAGCATCAGGGCCGGCAGTTGCAGGAAGATGTTGGCCAGCGCGGCGACCAGGATCACGACGGCGCCGATGAACAGGAATTTCTGCAGTCCCGACAGATCGCGTTTGATGGTCGTGGCCAGGGTGGCCATGGTGCCGAACACGATTGCGGTGCCGCCGAATGCCGTCATGACGAGCTGCGAGCCGTTGCTCATGCCCATCACGAAGCCCAGCAGGCGCGAAAGCATGACGCCCATGAAGAACGTGAAGGCCAGCAGCAGGACGACGCCCAGCGAGCTGTTCTTGTTCTTTTCGATGGCGAACATCAGGCCGAAAGCGCCGACCAGGAAGACGATGGCCGACAGACCGGGGCTGGCGCCCATGACGCGGTTGATGCCGGTGTAGAGGCCGACCGCCGCGCCCAGCACCGTCGGGATCAGCGACAGGGCCAGAAGCCAGTAGGTGTTGCGCAGGACCTGGTTGCGAGCGACCTCGCCCGGCGCGCCGGCGACAGCGCCGGAACGGTTAAAAGGGGACGGACGATATTCGTTCATGGAGAACTCCTGTATACGGCAAATATGGTGATTGCCTAGAAGGCTTAGATGCGAAGGATACCTTACAGTTCCCTGAAGAATCCAGTTCGCGAAAGAAGTAGGACTGGCCGTTGCGGGGCAAATTGGTCCTGCGCATGTACGAAGGTCACCCCCGTCGAACTTCATGGAGCACACGGGAAACAATAGCAGGCAATTCCGCATCCATGCGCGCCTGAAGCTGCTTGATGGCGTCGGCAAGCGCCTGCTGCATGAGCTGTTCGACCTCGGCCTGCAGGCGCGCGGCGAGCACGGTGGCGTCGGGCAGGGGCCTGGTCGGTGCGGGGGCGGTGGCCGGCGAAGGCGCCACTGCCGGCACTGCCGCCGGGGTTGCCGCTGGCGCGGCAAGCGGGTTTGCCGCTGGCTCGGACGTCCGCGAGACCGGCAACGCCGGCGGCTCGTCCTCGTCCGCCACGTCCGTCAGGACGGGAAACGGGTCATGTTCATACGGGTCATTTTCATACACAGGACCGGCCTCGTCGGCCAGTTCGGTCAAGAGCGGCGCATCGGCGTCGTCGTCGGCCGGGTCGTGGAACGAGGGTTCGGCCCGATGGGTCAGGGTAGGAATGCCGGGATCGGATGGGCGAGCGGGCATGGAAACTCCCGAGATTCTGGAGGGCGCGGCGCGCGTGGGGCGGTTCAGCCGCCTTGGGCGTTGCCGCTCAAGGCGTGGCCTTGCGGCTCAGGTCGTGGCTTTGCGGCGTATGACCGGCTGTCAGGTAGGTCCGCCAGCGCTGCCGGGCCGCCTGTTTGTCGTCGGGGTCGTCGGAGACGATTTCCAGCAGACGTTCGAAAGCATCGAATCCGGGCGGGCAATCGTCGTCCAGGTTCATCAGCCAAGGCTGCGGCTGGTCGGGTTGCCCCGCCGCCTGCAAGGCCTGCAGCGGGTCCCCGGCGGTGAGGACCACCGGGGTTTCAGCGGCCAGCGGATCGTTTGCCAGCACGTGCGGCACGAAGGCCGTGTCGTCGAACGCCCACAGCATGCGGTCGAACGCGGACAGCCGCGAACCGTCTTTACAGTACACCACCAGCCGCTGGCCTGCCAGGACGCGCTTGCGCACGACCTGGCAGGCCATGCGCAGGCGGTCCGGCGCGCCGAAGGCGAAGTCGATGCGCGTCATGGGGCGGTCGGCGTCAGGCGTTTCAAGCCTGGTCCAGCAGGTATTGCATCAGGAGCGGGACCGGACGGCCGGTCGCGCCCTTGTCCTTGCCGCCGCGCCAGGCGGTGCCGGCGATGTCCAGATGCGCCCAGGGATAGGCCTTGGCGAAGCGGGACAGGAAGCAGGCGGCGGTGACCGCGCCGGCCGGAGGGCCGCCGATGTTGGCGAGGTCGGCGAAGTTGGACTTGAGCTGTTCCTGGTAGGCGTCGTCCATGGGCATGCGCCATGCCGTGTCCAGCGAGCGGCGGCCGGCCGAGGCCAGTGCGTCAGCCAGCGCGTCGTCCTTGGAGAACAGGCCCGTGTTGACGTTGCCCAGCGCCACGACGCAGGCGCCGGTCAGCGTGGCGATGTCGATCACGGCCGACGGCTTGAAGCGTTCGGCGTAGGTGAGGGCGTCGCACAGGACCAGGCGGCCTTCGGCGTCGGTATTCAGGATTTCGATGGTCAGGCCGGCCATGCTGGTGACCACGTCGCCCGGCTTGTTGGCCTTGCCGCTGGGCAGGTTCTCGCACGCGGGGATCAGGCCGACGACGTCCAGCGGCAGTTCGAGCTCGGCCAGGGCGCGGAACGAACCCAGCACGCTGGCGGCGCCGCACATGTCGTACTTCATTTCGTCCATGGTGGCCGCAGGCTTGAGCGAGATGCCGCCGGCGTCGAACGTGATGCCCTTGCCGACAAGCACGATCGGACCCTGCGCGGCCTTGGCGCTCTTTTTGGCGGCCTTGGCGCCGGCGTGGCGCAGCACGATGAAGCGCAGCGCTTCCTCGGAGCCGCGCGCAACAGACAGGAACGAGCCCATGCCCAGTGCTTCGACCTGCTTGCGGTCCAGAACCTCGACCTTCAGCGACTTGAATTCGCGCGCCAGGCGCTTGGCGGTGTCGCCCAGATACGTGGGCGTGCAGATGTTGCCCGGCAGGTTGCCCAGCGTGCGGGTCAGCTCCATGCCGTTGGCGATGGCGCTGCCTTCGCGCAGGCCTTTCTGAGCCTGTGCCGCGTCGGCGCGCTCGACGACCTGCACGATCTTCTTGAGCTTGGGGCGCGCGTCGCGGTCGGGTTTGCCGAAGCTGGCGTCGTAGTGGTAGACCGCGCTGCCGGCCGCGATCGCGGCGCTGCGGGCGCGCGCAATGAGGTCGGTGCCGGCGATGGGATTGGCGAGGAGCGTGGACACGCCTTCGGTAAGCTGGGCAGCGACGCAGGACGCGGCGAATGCCTGCTCGGCCGACGCATGGGTGCGGGCCGAGTATTCTTCCTGCTTGCCCAGACCGACCAGGACCACGCGTTGCGCGGTGACACCCGGCAGCGTGCGCAGGGTCAGCGTCGCGCCGGCGCGGCCGCGGAATTCGCTTTTGACCACCGCACGTACGGCGCCGTTGGAAGCGCGGTCGATGATGTCGGCGGCGGGGCTCAACACGCCGTCCGCGTACACGCCGACGGCAAGGGCCGCGGTTTTGACCTGGTGCAGGGAAGCGGTGGTCTGTGTGCTAAATTCCATGAGGGTTTCCCGTGTGCGTCTGTGTATGATGCGGTCGATTATCCCGCATATTCTCCCATGTCTCTATTCAAACGCTCTGTCGTCAGCGAGATCACCAGTCACGCTGGCGTTGTCTTTTCCACGTTGCTCGTCGTGTGGCTCAGCGTGCTTCTCGTGCGCCTGCTCGGCGAGGCCGCGGGGGGCAACATCGGAGCGGACGTGGTGGTCGTGCTTGCCGCGCTTTCCACCATCACCGCGCTGCCGACCATCCTGGCGGTCTCGATCTTCATCGCCGTGCTGACCACGGTCACGCGCAACTACCGCGAATCCGAAATGGTGGTGTGGTTTGCCAGCGGGCTGTCGCTGGCGGATTGGCTCAAGCCCGTGCTGCGCGTGGCCGTGCCCGTTGCGCTTGCCGTGGCGGGCCTGACGCTGGTGGCGTCGCCCTGGGCCTACCGTCAGATTGGCGAATATCACGAACGCTTCGAGCAGCGCTCCGACCTGTCCAAGGTCACGGCCGGCCAGTTTGCCGAGTCCTCTGGCGGCAACCGAGTGTTCTTTGCCGAAGACCCCGTCAATCCCGCCGACGAACTCGGCAACGTGTTCGCGCGCGAGATCGGCCCTGAATGGCTCAGCGTGCTGACCGCAAGCAGCGCGCACAGCGAAACGCTGCCCAACGGCGACCGTTTCCTGGTGTTGGGCGAGGGCCATCGGTACGACCTGAAGCCGGGCACGCCCGAGCTTCGCCTCGTGCATTTCGAAAAATACGGCCTGCGCCTCGAGAGCAAGTCGGGGGGCGATCCGATGGCCGAGGCCCGCGCGGCGGCGGAGCGTTCCTCCAAGGCGCGCAGCACGCCGCAGCTCGTCGAAGACAACACCAACAGCAGCTGGTCGCAGGTCATGTGGCGGATCTCGCTGCCGCTCGCCGCGCTGAATCTTGCGCTGCTGGCCATTCCGCTTGGCGCCGTGAATCCGCGGTTGGGGCGTTCGGGCGACCTGCTCATCGCCGGTCTGGTCGGCCTGCTCTATATGAATATGATCAACCTGTCGCGCGCCTGGATCTCCAACGGCAAGCTCAGCTTTGGCCTGGGGGTGTGGCTGATCCATGGCGCCGTTGCGCTGCTGACCGCCTTCCTGCTGATGCGCCGCCTGCGCGTGAAGGCGCCGAAGAACAGCACCTAGCGAAGCGGGCGCCGCCGGTCGGCGTCTTCAGGGCAGATACTTCATCGTTCCACGCCGGCCTGCCAACAGGTCGGCGTTTTTCAATACCGATTTGCGGATGAACTCCCACAGCACGGTCACGCGCTTGAGCTTGCGCAGGTCTTCGTGGCAGTACATCCAGAACGAGCGCGTGATGGCGATCTCGTCCTGCAGCACGGGTTTCAGCCTCGGATCCTGGGCCGCGATGAAGCACGGCAGGATCGCGAGCGACTGGCCCTGCAGCGCTGCGTGGTACTGGGCCACGACGCTCGTGCTGCGCAACACCACCTTGCTCGCCGGCAGCAGGTCTTCCAGATACCGCAAGCGCTCGCTGAACAGCAGCTCGTCCACATAGCCAATGAACGTGTGATCCGCGAGGTCTTCGCGGCGGGTGATCGGCGCATGGTTTGCCAGGTAGCCCGGCGTGCCATACAGCCGCAGCGTGTAGTCGCACAGCTTGCTGCACACATACGGGCCGCGCTGCGGGCGCTCGATGGTGATGGCCAGGTCTGCCTCGCGCTTGGACAGGCTGACAAAGCGCGGCACGGGCAGGATGTCCAGCGTGATGTGCGGATAGCGCCGCTGGAAATCGGCGGCCAGCGGGGTCAGCACGTAACTGCCGAAGCCCTCGGTGGCGCCAATGCGTAAATGCCCCGACAGCGCCTGCCCGATGCCGGACAGGTTCTCGCGCGCGGTGTGCACGACGCTTTCCATCTGCTCGGCGTGGACGAAAAGGCGCTGGCCGTCTTCGGTCAGCACGAAGCCCGCGCTGCGGGATTTTTCGAAGAGCAGGGTGTCCAGTTCCGTTTCCAGCGCCCGGATGCGGCGCGAGACGGTGGTGTGCTCCACCCCAAGCTTGCGCGCCGCCGCGCTGACGCGCTGCGTGCGGGCCACTTCCAGGAAGTACCGCAGGCTGTCCCAATCAAGCAAGATCCAACGCTCCAAGGCCCTGGCAGCACGCTGCCGAACGGCTTTTTTTGTGTGTGCATGAATGCACAAGGAATGTGCATTTGTAGTGTTGCTTGTTGATTTTCACACATCTACACTGGATCGGCAGGCCTTGGGCTATGCCCTGGGACCGCAGGCCGCGAAGACGGCGCCACAACGCTACCACTCAGCGCATAAAAACTCAGGAGACAAATCCATGAAATTGCACGCACGCGGGCTCGCCGCAGGCTTGTGTCTGGGCGCCGGATTGCTTGGGCAGGCCCAGGCGGCGGATAAGCCGCCAGTGAAGATCGGCATTCTGACGGATATGTCCGGCACCTATGCCGGCATGGGGGGCGCAGGTTCGGTTGCGGCGGCGCAGTTGGCCATCGACGACTGCCTGGCGGCAGAGTGCAAGGGCATGAAGATCGACCTGGTGTCCGCGGACAACCAGAACAAGGCCGACGTCGGCGCTGCCCGCGCCCGCGAATGGTTCGATCGCGACGGCGTCACCGCCATTGCCGACCTCACCAATTCCGCCGTGGCGCTGGCCGTGCAAGGCATCGCCCGCGAAAAGAACAAGGTGGTGATGTTCTCCGGTCCGGCCACCACGGCGCTGACCAACAAAGAGTGCTCGCCGGTCGGCTTTCATTGGATGTTCGACACCTACTCGCAGTCCGCTGGCGGCGCCAAGGCGACCGTGCGCGAGGGCGGCAAGTCGTGGTTCTTCATCACCGTCGACTACGCATTCGGCCACTCGCTGGAAGCCGACACGGTCAAGGCGGTCAAGGCGTTGGGCGGCACGGTCGCCGGCAGCGTGCGTCATCCGCTGAACGCGCCCGACTTTGCGTCCTACCTGCTGCAGGCGCAAAGCTCGAAGGCGCAGGTGGTGGCGCTGGCCAACGGCGGCCAGGACACCGTCAACGCCGTCAAGCAGGCGCGCGAGTTCGGCATCGTGGCCGGCGGGCAGCGGCTGGTTTCGCTGCTGATCTTCCTGTCCGACCTGCGTGCGCTGGGCCTGGAGAACGCCCAGGGACTGTCCTACGTGGACGGCTTCTACTGGGACTACGACGATGCGACGCGCGAGTGGTCCGGGCGTTTTGAAAAGGCCTTCCGCGGCCTGAAGCCCACCATGACGCAGGCCGGCGTGTATTCGAGCGTGCTGCATTACCTGCGCGCGGTGGCCGCTGCCAACAGCACCGATGGCAAGGTCGTGGCCGACAAGATGCGCGACCTCCCCATCAAGGATCCCATCATGCGCAACGCGTCGATCCGCCCGGACGGCCGCGTGATTCACGATATGTACCTGTACGAAGTCAAGAAGCCCGCGGACTCCAAGGGCGGCTGGGATTATTCGAAGCTGGTGGCCACCATTCCGGCGGCCGAAGCCTTCCAGCCCCTGGCCGATTCGACCTGCCCGCTGGTGAAGAAATAACCCGAGGCCCGCGGACGCTTGTCGCGCGGGCCCGGCTCGATCCAAGAACGCGGACGACCATCCGCATCGACTACGCAGTGTGAGGAGCATCAAAATGAGTGAAGTCCCGCGCGTTCCGCTACTGATCGGCGGCAAGCTTGTGCAGTCCAAAACCACCGAATGGCGAGACGTGATCAACCCCGCCACCCAGGAGATCGTTGCCAAGGTGCCCTTCGCCACGCGCGAAGAACTGGACCTGGCCGTCTCCAATGCCAAGGAGGCTTTCAAGACCTGGCGCAACGCCGGGCAGGGCGCACGCATGCGCGTCATGCTCAAGTTCCAGGAACTGCTGCGCGCCAATACCGGCAAACTGGCCGAGATGATCACCCGCGAACACGGCAAGACGCTGCCGGACGCCGAGGGTGAAGTCGGTCGTGGCCTGGAAGTGGTCGAGCACGCCTGCTCGATCGCCAACCTGCAACTGGGCGAATACGCGGAAAACGCGGCGACCGGCATCGACGTCTACACCCTGATCCAGCCGCTGGGCGTGTGCGCGGGCATCACCGCGTTCAACTTCCCGGTGATGCTGCCGTGCTTCATGTTCCCCATCGCCGTGGCCTGCGGCAACACGTTCGTGCTGAAGCCGTCCGAGCAGGATCCGACTTCGTCCCTGTTCCTGGCGGAGCTGGCGCTGGAAGCCGGCCTGCCGCCGGGCGTGCTGAACGTCGTGCACGGCGGTCCCGAGACGGCCAACGGCCTGTGCGAGCATCCGGACATCAAGGCGGTGTCGTTCATCGGCTCGACCCGTGTGGGTACCGAGATCTACAACCGCGCGTCTGCCGCCGGCAAGCGCTGCCAGTCGATGATGGGCGCCAAGAACCACTGCGTGGTCCTGCCGGACGCGGATCCGGAAGTCGCGCTGAACCAGTTGCTGGGCGCCGCTTTCGGTGCGGCCGGCCAGCGCTGCATGGCGTCGTCCGTGGCCGTGCTGGTGGGCGAGGCCCGCAACTGGTTGCCTGATTTCGTCGAACGCGCCAAGAAGCTCAAGGTCAACGCCGGCACGGATCGCCAAGCCGATCTGGGTCCGCTGGTGTCGCCCAATGCGAAGAAGCGCGTGGAAAGCCTGATCCAGAAGGGTGTGGACGAAGGCGCCAAGCTGCTGCTCGACGGCCGCAACCTGAAGGTCTCGGGCTTCGAGGAAGGCAACTTCGTCGGCCCCACTGTGTTCGACGGCGTTGCCGAGAACATGACCATCTATACCGAGGAAATCTTCGGGCCGGTCCTGTGCTGCGTCGGCGTCGAGACGCTGGAAGACGCGGTGGCTTTCATCAACCGCAACCCCAACGGCAATGGCGTCGCCCTGTTCACGCAGGACGGGGGCGCGGCCCGCTACTTCCAGAACAACATCGACGTGGGCCAGGTCGGCATCAACGTGCCGATTCCGGTGCCGGTGGCGTGGTTCAGCTTCACGGGTTCGCGTGGTTCCAAGCTGGGCGACCTGGGTCCCAATGGCAAGCAGGCCGTGCAGTTCTGGACGCAGACCAAGACCGTCACCGCACGCTGGTCGGCGCACGCCAAGACCGTCAACACCACGATCTCGATGCGCTAAAAGAGGGGACGCCTTGCTCCTAAGCTTATACAAATAATTCATATAGCAAGGCGTTCTTATTACTTATAATTGGCCCGTCTATCAGGGGCCAATTAATGAACCTCCAGCAATTTCGTTTCGTGCGTGAAACCATCCGGCGCGACTTCAACCTGACCGAAGCCGCCCGGATGCTGTACACGTCGCAGCCCGGCGTCTCCAAGGCCATCATCGAGTTCGAGGACGAGCTGGGCATCAAGATCTTCGAACGCCACGGCAAGCGCATCAAGGGGCTGACCAAGCCGGGTCTGGCCGTGTCGCAGGTCATCGACCGCATCATGCGCGAAGTCGATAACCTGAAGAAGGTCAGCGACGAATTCGCGCGCCGCGATGAAGGCGGCTTGGTGATTGCCTGCACCCACACGCAGGCGCGCTACCTGCTGCCCCGCGTGATTCCCGCGTTCCGCAAGCAATTCCCCAAGGTTCACCTGTCGCTGGCCGAGGGCAGCCCCGCCCAGCTTGCCGAGATGGTGCTGCATGAGCAGGCGGATCTGGCGCTGGCGACCGAATCGCTGGCACTGACGCCGGGCTTGGCGACCTTGCCGGTCTATGCGTGGGAGCACACCGTGGTGGTGCGGCCCGATCATCCGTTGGCCGAATTGACCTCCAGCGCCGCCAAGCGCCTGTCGCTGGCGCAGTTGGCCGAGTACCCCATCGTGACGTACGACCGCGCCTTCACCGGCCGCAGCACGATCGACGAGATCTTTGCCAATCAGGGCATCCATCCGGACATCGTGCTCGAAGCCATCGACGCCGACGTGATCAAGACGTACGTGGACGTGGGCCTGGGCATCGGCATCATCGCGGGCGTCGCCTACGACCCGCGCCGCGATTCCAATCTGGTCGGCCTGCCGGTGGGGCACCTGTTCGGCACGCACACCACCCGCGTGGGCGTGAAGGCGGGCGTGTTCCTGCGCGATTACGTCTACACCTTCCTGGAAATGCTGGCGCCGTCGCTGACCCGGGCGGTCGTCACGGATGCGGTGCAGGGCCCGCCGAAGTAGCCCGGCTGCTGGCTCCCGCATCGACATGGCGCGACGTCCTCACGACGTCGCGTTTTTTTTGCCCGTTGCCCCTGGAAAAGCGTGAGACGGCTATCCCTTTCCATAAGCTCATAAAAATAATTAAATAAGAACCGATCTCATTTGAGTTGACGAAAAAATAGGAATCATTATCATTACATCCAGGCTCAACGACCCAGTGAGGTAAATCATGACGGCAGGACTTAGTGCAGTGGTAGTGGGCGCCGACCGCCTCGGCAATATTCCCGATCTGCTCAAGGGACACAACATCTCGATCACGCACCACATCAGCGGGCGCGATCCCTCGCATCAGAAGAAGACCCTGCAACTGCCCTCGGGCACGCAGCTGGTCATCCTGCTTACCGATTTTCTTGGCCACAACGTCATGAAGACCTTCCGCAACGCCGCGCAGCGCGGCGGCATCCGGGTCGTCGCTTGTCGCCGTTCCGTGTGCAGCATGCAGCAGGCCCTGCAGCAATGCGGCCTGTGCCCGCGCGCCGGCACGGTTCATTGACGGGACGCGTCTTGCCGCGCATCCACGACAAACTGGGGAGGCCGATACGGCCTGCGGCCTGACCGCCGCGAAGAGAACAAACAAAAACGCCGCCGGACGAAAGTCGGGCGGCGTTTTGCATTTGGACGATGGCGGCGGGCAGGCCTGCGTGCGACTATGTTGCCTTGAGACAGGGCAGGGCGTCAGTTGGCCGCGCGGGCCGATGCCATCAGGGTGTTGTCCAGGCGGCGAGCGCCGTTGTAGCGCTTGGACCAGTAGGCCATGGTCATTTTTTCGACACGCACCACACCGCCGGCGCTGGGGGAGTGCACGAAGCGGTCGTCGCCCAGATAGATGCCAACGTGGGAGTAGCGGCGGCCCATGGTGTTGAAGAAGACGAGGTCGCCGGCCTGCAGTTCGTTCTTGGCGACGGCCACGCCTTGCTGCGCGATCTCGGCGGCGTTGCGGGGCAGCTTCAGGCCCAGACCACGTTCGGCTGAGTAAGCGACGAGGCCGCTGCAATCAAAGCCGGTGTCGGGGGAGCTGCCGCCGAATCGATAGCGGATGCCCAGGTGATTCAGGGCTTCGCTGACCATGGCGTTGTCGGTGCCGACACCCGAATGGGTGCGCTGGCGTTCACGCTTGAATTTCTGAACCACCAGCATGCCGATCGGGTCATCGGCGGTGGCAACCCATTCCATCTCGTAGGGATCGATCTCGGACGTATGGGCGGTTGACTTTTGGCTAGTGCTTGCACAACCCGCCAGACCCGCAACGCAAGCAACCAACGCGAGCATGCGCAGACCGCGCTTTGCAAGGCCAGTGGTTGAATTGAATCGCGCGGGTATGGAGTGTCGATGCATTCGCCTGGGGATGATTCACTGAACACAGCAAAAACCGCGCATTAGCCGCGGTTGGGGCCGAGATGTCAGCAAATTCAACAATTATGTGCAACTTCGCGGGGATTCTACCAAACTTTTAGTGCCGCTTCGTTACGTATCGGCCCTAAATATCCATGCAGCGTGGACATCTGGAAGAATTTTTTGACTTGCGGCAAGCCTCGTGCAAGGTTTGCCTACCAGAATGACCGAAATGATTTGACAAGAAATCAATCAGCCTTAAGGCCTATGAACAATACCAGGAGACAAACATGCAAAGAACCCGGGATTTCCACTATCGCTCGGTGAATGACCGCGACGCGTTCTGGCGCGAAGAGGCCACGCGCATCCACTGGGAAACGCCTTTTGACAATGTGCTGGATTTCTCGCGTCCGCCCTTCGCCAAGTGGTTCGTCGGCGGGCACACAAATCTTTGCTACAACGCCGTGGATCGCTGGCTGCCGACCCAGGCGGACAAGCCGGCGCTGATCTGGGTATCCACCGAGGTGGACCGCGAGCAGATCTATACGCGGCAGGACGTCTTTGAAGAAGTGAATGCCGCCGCCGCCATGCTGCGCGAGTTGGGGGTGGAACGCGGCGACCGGGTGCTGCTTTACATGCCGATGGTGCCGGAAGCGGTGTTCACCATGCTTGCCTGCGCGCGCATCGGGGCCGTGCATTCGGTGGTGTTCGGCGGTTTTGCGTCCGTCAACCTGGCGCAGCGCATCGACGATGCCGCGCCCAAGGTGGTGGTGTGCACGGACGGCGGCTCGCGGGCCGGCAAGGTCGTGCCGTACAAGCCGCTGCTGGACCGCGCCTTGAGCCTGGCAAAATCACCGCCCGCGTCGGTGGTGGTGTTCGACCGCGGTCTGGCCCCGTTCGAGCCGGTGGCTGGACGCGACCTGGATTACGCCACGCTGCGCGAACGGCACCGCGGCGCGCGCGTGCCCGTCGAGTGGCTTGAATCGTCCGAGCCCAGTTACATCCTCTATACATCCGGCACCACCGGCCGACCCAAGGGCGTGCAGCGCGACACGGGCGGCTACGCCGTGGCGCTGGCGTCGTCCATGGAGTACCTGTTCGATGGCAAGCCCGGCGACACTTATTTCTGCACGAGCGACATCGGCTGGGTGGTCGGGCATTCCTATATCGTCTATGGACCGCTCATCGGTGGGCAATCGACCATTCTGTACGAAGGAACACCCGTGCGCCCGGACGGCGCGATTCTCTGGAAGCTGGTCGAGCAATTCGGGGTGAACACGCTGTTTTCGGCGCCCACGGCGGTGCGCGTGCTCAAGCGCCAGGATCCCGAGCTCTTGAGACGGCACGATCTGTCGACGCTGCGCGCCGTGTATCTGGCCGGGGAGCCGCTCGACGAGCCAACGGCGCAATGGATCTCCGAGGGTCTGGGCAAGCCCATCATCGACAACTACTGGCAGACGGAGTCCGGCTGGCCGATCCTGTCGGCGCAGCCGGGCGTCGAAAAAGTCGCCACCCGGTTTGGCAGCCCCTCGTTCCCGGTGTATGGCTTTGATGCGCGCATCGTCAGCGAGTCCTCCGGCGAAGACCTGGGCCCCGACGAGAAGGGCGTGGTCGCCATCGTGCCGCCGCTGCCGCCCGGCGCCATGTCCACCATCTGGGGCGACGACGCGCGCTTCGTCGAGACCTACTTCACGTCGATTCCAGGCCGGCAGGTGTATTCGACCTTCGACTGGGGGCGGGTGGACGCCGATGGCTACTGGTTCATCCTGGGCCGCACGGACGACGTGATCAACGTGGCGGGTCACCGGCTGGGCACGCGTGAAATCGAGGAATCGGTCAACAGCCACAACGGCATCGCGGAATGCGCGGTGGTGGGGGTGTCCGACCCGCTCAAGGGGCAGGTCGCCATGGCGTTTGCCGTGCTGAAGAATCCCGCCGGCGCCGACACGCCGGAAGCGGCAAAGCAGCTGGAAGCGGATATCATGCGGCTGGTGGAAGAACAGCTGGGGGCGGTGGCAAGGCCGGCCAGGATCCGGTTCGTGGGCGCCCTGCCCAAGACCCGTTCCGGCAAGGTGCTGCGCCGCGCGATCGTCGCGGTATGCGAATCGCGCGATCCCGGCGACCTGACCACCATGGAAGACCCTAACGCCCTCGAACAGATCAAGGAGTCACTGCAATGAAAACCAAACCCGTGCTGAGCGCCGACGACGTCAAAAAGATCCTGGCCGCGGCCGAAGCACACGCCTTGCAGAACAAGTGGGCCGTCACCATCGCCGTGACCGACGATGGCGGCCATCTGCTGGGCATGCTGCGTCTGGACGATGCGGCGCCGATCTCGTCGCACATCGCGCCCGCCAAGGCCAAGACGGCCGCGCTGGGCCGCCGCGAATCGCGCATCTACGAAGAACTGATCAACAACGGCCGCTACTCGTTCCTGTCGGCGCCGCTGATCGAAGGCATGCTCGAGGGCGGCGTGCCGGTCGTCGTTGACGGCCAGGTCGTGGGTGCGGTGGGCGTTTCGGGCGTGAAGTCGACCGAAGACGTGCAGATCGCGCAAGCAGGCATTGCCGCGCTGGGCCTATGAGCCAGGCGCTGCCGCCGGAAACGCCGGCCGGCGTTTCCGCGCAGGACACCCGGGGGGCGGACAGCGGTCCGCTGAACCCCGGCGTGAAACGGCGCGAAGTCTGGGCCTGGGCCATGTACGACTTCGCGAACTCCGGCTACACCACCGTGATCCTCACGGCGGTCTTCAGCACCTACTTCGTCGGCGTGGTCGCCGGGCGCGCCACCTGGGCGACGCTGGCCTGGACGGCCGCGCTGTCGCTGTCGTACCTCCTCATCATGCTGACCATGCCCACACTGGGCGCGCGCGCCGATGCGCGGGCCGGCAAGCGGCGGCTGCTCTACACCAGCACGGCCGGCTGCGTGGCGGCTACGCTGGTCCTGACGCAGGCCGGGCCGGGCGACGTCTGGCTGGCGCTGGCCGCCATCGTCGTGTCCAACTTCTGCTATTGCGTCGGCGAATCCGTGGTCGCGGCGTTTCTGCCTGAACTTGCCAAGCCGCAGGCGTTGGGCCGCGTTTCTGGCTGGGGATGGAGCTTTGGCTATTTCGGCGGCATGCTCACGCTGGGTCTGTCGCTCGTGGTGGTGACGTTGGCCGAAGCGCGCGGCGACACTGCAGAGCAATTCGTGCCGTGGGTCATCGTGGTGACGGGCTCGGTGTTTGCGCTGGCCGCGCTGCCGTCGTTCTTCATGCTGCGCGAGCGTGCCACGCCGCAGCCGGGCAATCCGCCCGCGCTGCATATGCTGAAACGCCTGGCCTATGCCTGGCGCGAAACGGGCCTGCATTTTCCGGAATTCCGGCGCCTCTTGATGTGCATTGCCTGCTATCAGGCCGGCATCTCGGTCGTGATCACGCTGGCCGCGGTGTATGCGTCGGAAGTCATGGGATTCACCACGCCGCAGATCATGCTGCTGGTGTTCACCGTGAACATCGGCGCGGCGGCCGGGGCGTTTTCGTTCGGCTACGTGCAGGACCGCATTGGCCACAAGCCGGCGCTGGCGATCACGCTGGTCGGGTGGATCGTGATGGTGTTGGTGGCCTATGCGGCCGTGACCGCGCCGGTGTTCTGGGTGGCGGCCGTGCTGGCCGGCCTGTGCATGGGCACGACGCAAAGCGCGGGCCGCGCCATGACCGGCGCGCTGGCGCCGGCGGGCCGGCTGGCCGAGTTCTATTCGCTGTGGACCTTCGCCGTGCAGCTTGCCGCCGTGATCGGCCCGTTGACGTACGGGCTGGTGACGTGGGTCACGGAAGGCAATCATCGCCTGGCCATCCTTGTCACCGGGCTGTTCTTCGTCGGCGGACTGGTCCTGTTGTCGCGGGTGGACATGAAGCGGGGCCTTGCCCGGCAGGCCGCCTGAATGCGGTATACGCCAAGCTGCAAGCGGCTGCTATCCTTATGGACTGCCTTGTGCCGCCGTGTCTCGATGCGGCGGCGCATGCTGATTGCTTGGCATTGTTGACGCGTCGCAGGGCGGCGCGTCGTTGGCTTGTGCATGCTGCCCGGTCGGCGCCTTGCGGCGTCTTCCTGCCCAGATCCGGCGCAGACGCATCGCCTTGGGCCTCGTCAATCTGCGGGCTCCGGCCCGCATTTTGCGTAAGGTGCTCGTAAGAGCGCGGCGATACGGTTGCAGGTGGGTAATAAAAAAGCAGCATAAACAACAGAATCACCGATTGGAGACAAGATCATGTCGAACGCTATTGAGTCCGTCCTGGTGGAAAACCGCGTGTTTCCGCCGCCCGAGCGCGCCGCGCAGGGCGCCGCGATTTCCAGCATGGACGCCTACAACGCGCTGTGCGCGCAGGTCGAAAACGACTTCGACGGATTCTGGGCCGGACAGGCCCGCGACAATCTGCAGTGGACCAAGCCCTTCACGCAGGTGCTGGACGAGTCCGATGCCCCGTTCTACCGCTGGTTCGGCGACGGCGAACTGAACGTCTCGGCCAACTGCCTGGACGTCCACCTGACCAACGGCAACGCCGACAAGACCGCCATCATCTTCGAATCCGATGACGGCAAGGTCGACAAGGTCACCTACCGCGAGCTGCTGGCGCGCGTGTGCCGCTTTGCCAACGGGCTGGCGGCGCTGGGCTACAAGAAGGGCGATCGCGCCATCATCTACATGCCCATGTCCATCGAAGCCGTGGTCGCCATGCAGGCCTGCGCCCGCCTTGGCGTGACGCACTCGGTGGTGTTCGGCGGTTTCTCGGCCAAGAGCCTGCAGGAACGCATCGTCGACGTGGGTGCATCGCTCGTCATCACCGCCGACGAACAAGTGCGCGGCGGCAAGACCATTCCGCTCAAGCCTGCCGTCGAAGAAGCCATCGCCATGGGCGGCTGCGAGGCCGTCACCAAGGTCGTCGTGTACCGCCGCACGGGCGGCAAGGTGCAATGGAACGAAGGCCGCGACGTCTGGATGCAGGACGTCGAGGCCGGCCAGTCCGACATCTGCGAACCGGTTCCGGTCAACGCCGAGCATCCGCTGTTCATCCTTTACACCTCCGGCTCCACCGGCAAGCCCAAGGGCGTGCAGCATTCGTCCGCCGGCTACCTGCTGTGGGCGCTCCTGACCGTCAAGTGGACCTTCGACGCCCGCAAGGACGACGTCTACTGGTGCACGGCCGACGTGGGCTGGGTCACGGGTCACACGTACATCACCTACGGTCCGCTTGCCGCGGGCCTGACGCAGGTCGTCTTTGAAGGCGTGCCCACGTTCCCCAACGCCGGCCGCTTCTGGGACATGATCGCGCGCCACAAGGTCACCACGTTCTATACGGCGCCCACCGCGATCCGCTCGCTGATCAAGGCCTCGGAAGGCACGCCCGAGGCGCATCCCAAGAACTACGACCTGGACTCGCTGCGCATCATCGGCACGGTGGGAGAGCCCATCAATCCCGAAGCCTGGATGTGGTATCACAAGAACGTCGGCCGCGAGCGCTGCCCCATCGTGGACACCTGGTGGCAAACCGAAACCGGCGGGCACATGATCACGCCGCTGCCGGGCGCCACGCCCACCAAGCCTGGCTCGTGCACGCTGCCCCTGCCGGGCATCGCCGCGGCCATCGTGGACGAGACCGGCGGCGACGTCGAAAAGGGCAATGGCGGCTTCCTGGTCATCAAGCGTCCGTGGCCCGCCATGATCCGCAACATCTGGGGCGACCCGGAGCGCTTCAAGAAGAGCTACTTCCCGTCTGAACTGCGCGGGTATTACCTCGCGGGCGACGGCGCGCAGCGCGACGCGGACGGCTACTTCTGGATCATGGGCCGTATCGACGACGTGCTGAACGTCTCGGGTCACCGGCTGGGCACGATGGAAGTCGAATCGGCGCTGGTGGCGCACGAGATGGTGGCCGAAGCCGCCGTCGTGGGCCGTCCCGACGACACGACCGGCGAGGCCGTCGTGGCCTTCGTGGTGCTCAAGCGTTCGCGTCCGGAAGGCGAAGAGGCCCAGGCCATCGCCAAGCAATTGCGCGACTGGGTGGCCCGCGAGATCGGCCCCATCGCCAAGCCCAAGGACATCCGTTTTGGCGACAACCTGCCCAAGACCCGTTCGGGCAAGATCATGCGCCGCCTGCTGCGCGTGGTCGCCAAGGGCGAGGAAGTGACGCAGGATGTGTCCACGCTGGAAAACCCCGCCATCCTGGAGCAGCTCGCCAAGCCGCTGTAAATGCAACTGGCCGGCTTACGCCGGCCGTTTGCAGCGCGACAGGCGCATAATGACGACGCCCGTGCCGGCAAGTTGCGGCACGGGCGTCGTCATTCCTGGATTGCCAGATTTCCTTGCATGGAGCCACACCCGTGAGCAGCAGTTTCGATCGCGCAGGGCTTGCCCTGATGTTCAGCACCATCCTGGTCTGGGCGGGAAGCTGGATCGCGATGAAGCTGATCGTGCCTTACATCGGGCCGTTCGACTTCGTGGCCCTGCGCTATGTGGTGGGCAGCCTGGTCCTCTTCGCGCTCGCGATCGCCACGCGCCGGCCGCTGGCGATGCCGCCCTGGAAACTGACCCTCTTGATCGGCCTGACCCAGACGGCAGGCTTTCAGGGCTTTGTGCAGACCGCGCTGGTGGATGGGGGCGTGGGCAAGGTGTCGCTCATGGCCTACACGATGCCGTTTTGGGTGGTGCTGTTTGCATGGTGGTTGCTGGGCGAGCGTCCCACGGCCCGGCACGCGGCCGGCATCGCGCTGGCTGCCGTGGGCCTGATCTGTTTCGTCGAGCCCTGGAACGGACTGGGCGACATCCGCACCGTGCTGCTGGGTCTGGGCAGCGGGCTGTGCTGGGGCGTGGGCACGGTGCTGTCCAAGCGCATGTTCGACCGCCATGCGCCGGATGTGATGACGTTCACCGCGTGGCAGATGCTGTTCGGCGGCCTGGTCATGGTGCCCGTCGCCTATCTGGTGCCGCAGATGACCGCCCAATGGGGCTGGTCGCTCTGGACTGGCATGACCTACATTGTGCTGATCGCCACCGCAGCGGGCTGGCTGCTGTGGCTGCAGGTGGTGCGCCGGGTGCCCGCGTCGATCGCGGGCCTGTCCAGTCTGGGGGTGCCCGTGGTGGCCATGCTGCTCGCGTGGGCCATCCTGTCCGAGCGTCCCACGCCCGTCGAGCTTGGCGGCATGGCGCTGATCCTGGCCGGCATCTTTGTGGTGAGCCGCGCCGCGCCTGCGACGCGCGCCGATTGACCTTTTCGAAATCCTGTTCTCTCCGATCCCCTGGAAACCTTCATGATTGATCTGCGTAGCGATACCGTCACCCGCCCCGGCGCCGCCATGTTGCAGGCGATGGCCAATGCCCCGCTGGGCGATGACGTGATGGGCGATGATCCCACCGTGATCCGCCTGCAAAAGACCTTGGCCGAGCGCACCGGCAAGGCCGCCGGCCTGTTCTTTCCGTCGGGCACGCAAAGCAACCTCGCGGCGCTCATGGCGCATTGCGGCCGCGGCGACGAGTACCTCGTTGGCCAGCTTGCGCACACCTACAAGTACGAGGGCGGCGGCGCGGCGGTGCTGGGCAGCATCCAGCCCCAGCCCATCGAGCATGCGCCCGATGGCTCGCTGCCGCTGGACAAGCTGGCCGCGGCGCTCAAGCCCAAGGGCGATCCGCACTTTGCGCGCACGCGCCTGCTGGCGCTTGAAAACACCTTCCACGGCAAGCTGATACCGGCCGCGTACATCCAGGCCGCCACATCGTGGGCGCGCGAGCAGGGCCTTGCCACGCACCTGGATGGCGCCCGCGTGTTCAATGCGGCCGTCGCCAGCGGCAAGCCCGTGGCGGATCTTTGTCAGCCGTTCGACACGGTGTCCATCTGCTTTTCGAAGGGACTGGGCGCGCCGGTGGGATCGGTGCTGGTCGGCAGCGAAGCGCTGATCGCCAGCGCGCACCGCTGGCGCAAGATGCTGGGCGGCGGGCTGCGCCAGTCCGGCGTGCTGGCGGCGGCGTGCCTGCATGCGTTGGAGCACAACGTGGAACGGCTTGCGCAGGACCACGAGAATGCGCGCCTCCTGGCCGAAGGCCTGCGCGCCATCGCCGGCGTCAAGGTGCTGAGCCAGGACACCAACATGGTGTTCGTGGAGTTCGAGCCGTCACGCTGCGATGCGCTGACGGCGGCGTTGGCCAAGGAAGACATCCTGATGCGCGCCGTCTATGGCGGTCCGACGCGCCTTGTCACGCATCTGAACGTGTCGGCCGACGATGTGCGGCGCGTGGTCGAGGCGGTGGGGCGGCTGCTGCGTTAAGCCGCCAGTCCGAAACCGATCGCCCCATCGCGGGACGGTTCAGCCGTGGCGCTTGCGGCTGTCCGCGGGCGCCTCGTCGCGTTCCTGCATGCCATAGTCGCGCAGCACCTGCGCGACGCGCAGACGGTAGTTCTGAAAGACGCCGCCGCGCCCGGCCTCCTGCGCGCGGCGGTGCGATTCCAGCGAGCGCCAGCGCAGCACCGCTGCCTCGTCGCGCCAGAATGACAGCGACAGCAGCTTGCCTGGCGTGGACAGGCTTTGAAAGCGTTCGACGGAGATGAATCCGTCGATCGTGTGCAGCTCGTCGATCAGGCCGGCGGCAATCTCCAGATAGGGGGCGGGGTCGCCATGGGCGGGCTCGACTTCGAATATCACGGCAATCATGAGTTGCTGTCCTCTTGAAAATCAAACTGGGGCACGCGCGCGTTGGGGAGCGGGCGATAGCGGAATCGCTTGGCAAGCGCGGCCGGGTCCGTCCCGGCGCGTAGCAAATGGAGCAGGGCGTCGGCCGCATGGCGTCGCGCCAGGGCCGTGCCCGGGCAGGCATGGCCCTGTGCGCCAAAGGTCCAGCCCGCGTCCGGTTCTATCTGAGATGCTGCCGCAAGGACGAGCAGCACGGTCTGGCCGGCGGCGATGCGCTGACCGCCAATGTCGGCGGATTCGGTCATGAAGCGGCGGGTGTTGTGCAAGGGCGGATCGTGGCGCACGACGTCGTCGATCAGCGCCAGGGCGACGTCTCGCGTCAGCGGCTCGGATACGCCGCGCCGACCGGCCATGACGAGCGCGTTGCCGAGCAGCGCTGCGCCGGCTTCGCAGGATTGGAATAGCAAGCCAGCCAGGTTGGCGGTCACGAGGTCGGGTGTGATGCCGTCTGCTGCCGCGTCTTCGTTCAGCCGGCGTAGCGCTGGCTTGGAACAGGGGCCGGTCAGATTCGCCTGTAGCCGCGCCATCAGGCGCGCGGCAGCGGCATGACCGGCCGCGATCCGTTCCGCGTCTGCGTTGGCGGGCAGCGCAAACAGGAAGCGGTTGATCTCCGCGGCGCAGTCCGCATGCAGCGTATGGTCCAGCCCGAGGAAGGAGGCCTGCGCGTGAACGGGTGCGTCGTACAGGTAGCGATCAATGCCCGCGGCGTCACGCGGGGCAGGGGGGAGCGGCCGGGCTGGGTCCAGCCGCTGTTCCTGTTCCTGTTCCTGGATGAACGCGACGAGCAACGCCTTTAGGCGCGCGTGCGCCGCGCTGTCGTTCATCCGCACAAACCGGCCAAACAATTCTCCCGCCTGACCCGGCCACAGGCCGCGTGGCACGGGCTCGCCTGCCGGCCGCACGCGGGCGGCGGGATGGCGCATGACGGCAGCAATGGTCTCGGGGTGTGCGGCGACCCACATGTCCAGCGCCGCGTCGCGATACAGCGGGCGGCTGCGCGCCAGCGTGGCGTAGTAGGAATACGGGTCGGGATGCGTGACGGCGTCCAGGGGATGGGCGGGCGGCATTGGGGGCGGGTGATGTCCGTGGAGGGATCTGGCCGCCAGTATCCGCCAGCGCCGCGGGCAACGATTCGGCGTTCGCCGAACTATGCCTGCGCCGTGCCGCCTTCGGCCAGCAACGCGGCGTAGCCCTGCCGCGAATCGGGCCATTGCAGCGTCAGGCCGCTCGCGCGCAGGCGCGCATTGCTGAGCTTCTTGCTGCCCACGTTGGCGGGCGCCGCCGCCTCGCGCGGCGCCGGCGCGCCGATCATCGCGGCCAATTCGGCATACAAGACATGCAGCGGGAGCGGCGTGTCGTCGCAGCCGATATACACCGGCGCGACCTGGGGAAGCAGCGCCAGATGCACCACCGCAGAGGCCGCGTCGTCGATATGGATGCGGTTGGCCCAATGCTCGGGCTGGGCGGGGGCGCCGGCCGCGCCGCTGCGCAACCGTTCGATGAGCTGCATGCGGCCCGGACCGTACAGGCCCGCCAGCCGCAGCGCCGTCGCGGAAACCGGCTGGGCGGCCAGCGCGGCCTCGGCCTCGAGCAGCACCTGCCCGTTAAAGCCCTGCGGCGCGGGCGGCGTATCTTCGTCCACCCAGCCGCCGTGATGTTCGCCATACACGGCGCTGGAGGACACGAACACGATGCGCTTCAGGCTGGACGTGTCCAGCGCCTTCAACACGTTGGCCAGACCATCGACAAACACGCCGCGGTACGCCTGCGGGTCGCGTGCGCCGGGCGAGGGCAGGTGGATGAGCCGCGTCACGCCTTGCGGCAGGCCGCCCAGCGTGTCCGGGCGCGTGATGTCGCCTTGCAGCCATTGGATGCCGCTGGCATCGCCGGCAGGCGGGTGGCGGCGCAGCGCATGGACCTCGTCGCCGCGCGCCAGAAAGCGCTGCGCCGCGCGCAGGCCCAAGTCGCCGCAGCCGATCAGAAGTACGCGTTCGCTCATGGTGTCGCTCCAGACAGTCGGAAAAAAGGCGCCCCGTGGGGCGCCTGGTAGGCAGGCGCGGTGCGCCCGTCGTGTCACATGCCGCTGTAGACCGGCCCTTCGCCGCCTTGCGGCGCCACCCAGACGATGTTCTGCGTGGGGTCCTTGATGTCGCAGGTCTTGCAGTGCACACAGTTCTGCGCATTGATCTGCAAGCGGTCGTCGCCGTGGTCGTCCTTGACGAACTCGTACACGCCGGCCGGGCAGTAGCGCGATTCAGGGCCGCCGTACTTGGCCAGGTTCACCTTTACCGGCACGGACGGATCCTTGAGTGTCAGGTGGACCGGCTCGTTCTCGTCGTGGTTGGTGTTGGAGATGAACACCGAACTGAGCTTGTCGAACGTGAGCTTGCCGTCGGGCTTGGGGTAGTCGATACGCGCGCATTGCGACGCGGGTTGCAGACAGGCGTGGTCGGGCTTGTTGTGGCGCAGCGTCCAGGGCATCTTGCCCTTGAGCAACAGTTGCTCGATGCCGGTCATCAGCGTGGCGACCGTGCGGCCTTTCTTGAACCACTGCTTGAAATTGCGCGCCTTGTTCAGTTCCTCGTGCAGCCAGGAGGCTTCGAAGGCCTTGGGGTAGGCGGTCAGCTCGTCCTGGCGGCGGTCGGCAACGATGGCGTCGAATGCCGCTTCGGCGGCCAGCTTGCCCGACTTGATGGCGGCATGGCTGCCCTTGATGCGCGAAGCGTTCAGGAAGCCGGCTTCGCAGCCAGCCAGCACGCCGCCCGGGAACGTGAGCTTGGGCAGGGCCAGCAGGCCGCCGGCCGTGATGGCGCGGGCGCCGTAGGCGATGCGCTTGCCGCCCTCGAACGTGCCGCGGATGGCCGGGTGCGTCTTGTAGCGCTGGAATTCGTCGAAGGGGGACAGCCACGGATTGGCGTAGTCCAGGCCGACGATCATGCCCACGGCCACCAGGTTGTTGTCCAGGTGATAGAGGAACGAGCCGCCGTAGGTGTCGGCGTCCAGCGGCCAGCCGGCGGTGTGGACCACAAGGCCGGGCTTGGATTGGGCCGGATCGACTTCCCACATTTCCTTGATGCCGATGCCGTAGGACTGCGGATTGCGGCCGTCATCCAGCTTGAAGCGTTCGATGAGCTGGCGGCCAAGCTGGCCGCGCGAGCCTTCGCTGAAGACCGTGTAGCGGGCATGCAGTTCCATGCCGGGCTGGTAGTGGTCGGTGTGGCTGCCGTCGCGGGCCACGCCCATGTCGCCGGTGGCCACACCGCGGACGGCGCCGTTTTCGTCGTACAGCACTTCAACGGCCGCAAAACCGGGGAAGATGTCCACGCCCAGCGCTTCGGCCTGCTCGCCCATCCATTTGACGACGTCGCCCAGACGGACGATGTAGTTGCCTTCGTTGTGGAAGCACGGCGGCAGCAGCCAGTTTGGCGTGGCGCGCGCGCCGGTCTCGGACAGGAACAGGAACTTGTCCTGCGTGACGGGCACGTTCAGCGGCGCGCCTTTCTCTTTCCAGTCGGGGATGAGTTCGGTCAGCGCCAGCGGATCCATGACGGCGCCGGACAGGATGTGCGCGCCAAGTTCCGCGCCTTTCTCAAGGACGCAGACGCCGATCTCCTGATTCTTCTCAGCGGCCAGCTGCTTCAGACGGATTGCTGTGGCCAGGCCGGCGGGACCACCGCCAACCACGACCACGTCATATTCCATCGACTCGCGTTCAGACATTGCAAAGCTCCCCGTATGTATTCCATATATGGCTGGAAGTATTATCGGCGATTGTATTGCAGGCGAGGGTCCTGTACCCCTTCGCATTTCTTTTAGCCTTCAGGAGTTATTGGTGAACCCGGACAACCTGTCTGCGCGGCTGCTTTCGGTGGGCGACACCCATCAGCTCGAATTGCCTTTGCGCTGGGGCGATTCAGACGCCTTGAACCATCTGAACAACACGCTGTATTTCCGCCTCATGGAAGAGGCCCGCATGCAGATTCTGTATAACGCGGGCTTCAAGCTGCCGGCCGACGATGGCGCGATCCTGGCGCACGCGTCGTGCGATTTCCTGCGTCCGCTGACGTATCCGGCCACTGTCCGCGTGACCCACAAGGTGACGCGCATCGGCCGCTCCAGCGCCGAATTTGAGCTGTTGCTCGATAAGGTTGGCGACGACGCCGGCCCCTACGCGCGCGGCCGAAACGTGCTGGTATGGATGGATTACGTGGCCAATACGTCCGCGCCGTGGCCGCCCGAAGTCCTGGCGCAGATGGCCACGCAGTTCACGCCGGCCCAGTGAGCGCGCGCGGCCGCGGGTCGCGCACCGGCCAAAATAGCGCGTGCTTTGGCCGGTCATGCCGGTAAAATCTAGCGCAAAATCAGAAAAGCAATGAGGGCGCGCCACCCTCGGCGCCGCCGCTTCACGGAAATCGGGCCTCGCCGCGATGCCCGCGTAGCTGCCGCCAACAGCCGCGCCCCAAGGAAAGACAGGGCCTGTCCCGCATTCCCGATTTTTCCGGGACCCGCGTAAGCCTGACGGCAAACCGGGTAGCGGCGGGACGGGCTCACTTTGTTTAGACCTTAACTAGGAGTTGGAGCGATGGACAAGGTTTATGCAAGCGCCCAGGAGGCGCTGGCAGGCATCGTCAAGGACGGTCAGATGATCGCCGTGGGCGGTTTCGGCCTGTGCGGTATCCCCGAGGCGCTGATCGCCGCGCTGCGCGATTCGGGCGTCAAGGATCTCACCTGCATCAGCAACAACGCGGGCGTCGACGGATTTGGCCTGGGCCAACTGCTCAACACGCGTCAGGTGCGCAAGATGATCGCGTCCTACGTCGGCGAGAACAAGGAATTCGAACGCCAGTACCTGTCGGGCGAGCTCGAGCTTGAATTCACGCCGCAGGGCACGCTGGCCGAAAAGCTGCGCGCCGGGGGCGCCGGCATTCCGGCATTCTTCACCCGCACCGGCGTCGGCACCATCGTGGCCGATGGCAAGGAAATCCGTGAGTTCGACGGGCATCAGTACGTGATGGAACGTTCGCTGGTGCCGGACGTGTCGCTGGTCAAGGCGCACATCGCCGACCGCAGCGGCAACCTGGTGTTCCGCAAGACCGCGCGCAACTTCAATCCGAACGTCGCCATGGCGGGCAAGTTCACGGTCGTCGAAGTCGAACAGATCGTCGACACCGGCAGCCTGGACCCGGATCAGATCCACCTGCCCGGCATCTATGTGCAACGGATCGTGGTGAACGCCACGCCCGAAAAGCGCATCGAACAACGCACCACTCGCCCGGCCTAAGGAGAAGACGACATGGCATGGTCCCGCGATGAAATGGCGGCACGCGCCGCGCGCGAGCTGCAAGACGGCTTTTATGTGAACCTGGGCATCGGCCTGCCCACGCTGGTCGCCAACCACGTCCCCGCGGGCGTGGAAGTGTGGCTGCAATCCGAAAACGGCCTGCTGGGCATCGGCCCGTTCCCCACCGACGATCAGGTCGACGCCGACCTCATCAACGCCGGCAAGCAGACGGTCACGACGCTGCCGGGCTCGTCGATCTTCTCGTCGGCCGACTCGTTTGCGATGATCCGCGGCGGCAAGATCAACCTGGCGATCCTGGGCGCGATGCAGGTCTCCGAAAAGGGCGACCTGGCCAACTGGATGATCCCGGGCAAGATGGTCAAGGGCATGGGCGGCGCAATGGACCTGGTGGCCGGCGTTGGCCGCGTGGTCGTGCTGATGGAACACGTGGCTAAGAAGAAGGACGGCTCGGAAGACATCAAGCTGCTGCCCGAATGCAACCTGCCGCTGACCGGCGTGGGCGTGGTGGACCTCATCATCACCGACCTGGGCGTGATGGAAGTCACCGAAAACGGCCTGAAGCTGCTGGAAACGGCGCCTGGCGTGACGGTGGACGAAATCAAGTCCAAGACGGCGGCTAAGCTGGACGTGTCTGCGGTGCAGTAGGCCGCACTCCGCTTCACCCCGCATGAACTGACCCCCGAAGGTTGGACGAGATCCGGCCTTCGGGGGTCTTTTTGCGTGGCGAGGGGACTGTCCGCCAATCGCCTCGCGCTGTCAAAGGCTGGCCAGTTCACGACTGTGGTTTCCGACTTTTCTTATTGAGTGGCGGTCTGCGATACGTAGACTCAAGCGCACCCGAAAAATGTCAGGAGCCGCAGCATGGCAGGACGCGCCGTTGTTCGAATCGGTGACAAGACATCGCACGGGGGGACCGTGACGCAGGGATTCCCCCAGTACACGATCGAGGGCAGGGCCGCTGCGGGCATGGGCCACTTGGTGGCCTGTCCGCAATGCAAGGGCACGTATCCCATCGTCGAAGGTGTTTCCAGCTTCGTCGTCGATGGTGGCCTTGTGGCAATTGAAGGCATGAAGACAGCCTGCGGCGCTACGCTGATCGCCAGTCAGGACATTGCAGTGCTGGATCCCGGTCCGGGTGATGTTGCGCGTGCATCTCCCAACGCCGGTCTGTTGGCCAACAGCCTTCGCGAGCCCGGCTGCACCCATGCCGACACGGCTGTGCCGCTGGCTGAGTTCATCGTACGGGAGATGAAAACCAATCCCTTCTCCAGGCAGGGGCGCGAGATCCATGATGCCAACCATTACGACTTAAAGGCGTACAACGAAGACTGGGAGCGTGCTCCGTGGTACATGAAGCTCTCAGGACGGCACACCTACGCGCAATTGCTGGCCGAGAAAAAGTTGCACGCGTACGCGCTCTTCGCGGATATCATCGGGCCGAACCGCCCCTGGGACCACAAGCCTGCATTGCGGCAGATGCTGGGCGAACATTTCAATATCGGCTGGCAAAAGTACGGCGACTTTGACTACTACTTTGACATCTGGTCCAACATCCACTTCGGATACGTCGGTATTGCACTAGGATTTACCGCTGCCGAGCTAATCAAGGGGGCGGGCTTGGCACAGGCCGCGCTTGATGTCTGGAAGCGGAAACCCCAACAAAATCACCCGCAGAACGGCCCATGGCCGGCGAGCGCGGACGACGTGACGGATCACATTTCCATCAAGCTGGGAATCGATCTATACCGGGCGACCAAGCCTCACGAACTGACCGCAGGCATCCTTCTCCAACGCGTCAGCGCGGTGCCTTTGCCCTGGGGGTATGGAAAGGACGTCGCGAAAGAACCGCACACATGCAGAAGAGAACCGAGAAATTGACGTCGCGCCGTGCGGTCAGATGGGCCGCAATCCTTCTATGTGCGGCGCCAATAATCTGGGTGCTGTTCCTGTACTTCTGCCGGCCGGTGGTCGCATTGCACTATGCGCAGGATGCACAGGCTGAGCTTCTTGTCTTCTTCAACGACAATCACGACACGACCCGATTTCTTCTTACGCCGGGGCAGTCTGTTTCGTCACCGACCGCGATGTTTCCGGCATCGGATATGTGGATGTTGATCTCGTTCCCTCGCGAAAAGGGCGACGCCCTGGAGATCTCGAAGCCGTTTAGCCGAATCGATGTTTACGTCGCCGCGGGCGGAAAAATCGATCGTACGGAGATCCGCCAAGGCTTCTTTGCGCGGTTTCTTGAGCCCGGCGGCTGACGCGGTGACCGCCGAATGTGTTTCGGCGGTTCAGGCCGATTCACTCAGCAGCATCCCCACATGCGGGATGCCATCCTCCATGTATTCCTCAGTGACCGGCACAAAGCCGTGGCCGCCGTAATAGCCCTTGAGCCGCGCCTGCGCGCCCAGATAGACCGGCTGATCCGGCCACAACCGCTGCACTTCTTCCTTGGCGCGACGCATCAGTTCATGGCCCAGCCCGGTGCCGCGGGCGGCGGGGGCGGTGATCACCCGGCCGATGATGGCGCGGCCGTCGTTCAGGGCCGGCTCCAGCAGGCGGCAATAGGCCACCAGCTCGCCCTCGTGCCTCGCCATCAGGTGATGCGTCTGCCCCTGCAGGTCCTTGCCGTCCATGTCCAGAAACACGCAGTGCTGTTCCACCACGAATACCTCGGAGCGCAGCCGCAGGATGGCGTAAAGCTCGGCAGGGGTCAGGTCGGCGTGGGGCTTGCAGGTCCAGGCGGGCGTCATGCGGGTCATTCCAGATAGCGGGACAAGGTGGGCAATTCTGTAAGGGCACCAAGGGTAACGCAACCCGGCCCCGATTTTAGATCCGGACTGTTACATCTATTCACGGGTATACCCTTAGTATGAAAATCTATTTTCTTAACTAAAATTTGTGTGTAAACAGATTTACATAAACCCGCCGTCTGAATTCCACCACGCTGTTCGATGACCAAGTCCGCCATTACGATCGCTGATCGGATCGCCCGGGCCCAGCCCGCGCTGAGCCGGACCCAGCACAAGATGGCCGAGTACGTGCTGGCGCACCAGTTCCGCGCCGCCACCATGACCATCGACGAGTTCGCCGCGGCGGTGGGCGTGTCGGTCGCCACGGCCAACCGCTTTGCGCGCGCCCTGGATCTGCCGGGCTACCCGCAGTTCCGCGCCGAACTGGCCCGGGGTTTCGAAGCCGCGCTGGAACCCGTCGAAAAGCTGCGCACTGAACTGGCGCATTCCGCCAGCGCCGTCCAGATCTTCGCCGCGACGCTCGAAGAAGACATCCGCAACGCGCAGCGCAACCTGCAGGCCCTGGATTCGGACGCCTGTGAAAAGGCGGTCGACACGATCCTGGCCGCCGAACGCGTCTTCATCATCGGTTTCGGCGCCAGCGGGTTCCTCGCGGGCCTCCTGCAGCGCGGCCTGTGCATGCATCTGCATTCGGTCGAATCGCTGGCCGGTCCCGGGGGCGTATCGCACGCGGCGCGGCAGATGTCGCGCATGACCAGCAAAGACCTGGTGATCGCCATCGGCTTTCCGCGTTATCTCGCCGACACCGTGACGCTGGCCGGCGCGGCCAAGCAGGCCGGCGTGCCGGTGCTGGTGCTGACGGACAAGCCCACGTCGCCGCTGGCGCCCACGGCATCCGTCGTGCTGTATGCGTTCTCGGCGCGCCAGCTCATTCCCAATTCTGAAACCGCCGCGCTCGGGCTCATCGAAGCCCTGTCCGCGGCGGTGGCCTATCGCGCCAAAAATTCCGTCGCGGCCGCCGCTGGGGTGACCCAGTCCGTCATGCCGTGGCTCATACATGGAGTAGGTAAACGATGATTCAGCCCGTGATTGCCATTCACGGCGGCGCCGGCGCGATGTCCCGCGCGGCCATGTCTCCCGAGAAAGAACAGGAATACCTGGCGGCCCTGGAGTCCATCCTGACCGCCGGCCAAGCCGTGCTGGCCAAGGGCGGCAGCGCCCTGGACGCCGTCACCGAGGCCGTGCGCCTGCTCGAGGATTGCCCGCTGTTCAACGCCGGCCACGGCGCCGTGTTCACCAGCGCCGGCACCCATGAGCTGGACGCCGCCATCATGGACGGCGCCACGCTGCGTTCGGGCGCCATCGCCAACGTGAACCGCGTGCGCAACCCGATCTTTGCCGCGCGCAAGGTCATGGAAAACAGCAAGCACGTGTTCTTCGTGGGCGAGGGCGCGGAAGCGTTCGCCACCCAGGAAGGGCTGGAGCTTGTCGACCCGTCGTACTTTTCGACCGAAGCCCGCCGCGAGCAACTGTTGCGCGTGCAGCGCGAGACGCCGGACGCCGCCGTGCTGGATCACGACGGCCAGGCCATGGTCGCGCGCGGCCAGCCCGCGCCCGCCGACCCGCTGGACGCCGACAAGAAGTTCGGCACTGTGGGCGCCGTGGCTGTCGATGCGCAGGGCAATCTGGCCGCCGCCACCTCCACTGGCGGCATCACCAACAAGCAGGTCGGCCGCGTGGGCGATGCGCCCCTGATCGGCGCCGGCACCTATGCCAGCAACAAGACCTGCGCCGTGTCCACCACGGGCACGGGCGAAATGTTCATTCGCATGGTTGCCGCGTACGACGTGGCGGCCCAGATGGAATACTGCGGCGCCTCGCTGGAAGCAGCGGCGGACCGCGTCGTGATGGAAAAACTGCCCACCATCGGCGGCAAGGGCGGCCTGGTGGCCGTCGACGCCCAGGGCAATGTGGCCTTGCCGTTCAACACGGAAGGCATGTACCGGGGTTACGCCCGCGTTGGCGAGAAGCCGGTAACCGCCATCTACCGATGAGCGGCGGCGGTTTGGATCAGTATTTATTTTGGGAATGAGAAGAGATGGTTGATCGCGCAAACAGCCTGGCGCTGCCGGATAACCGCGTGGTCCAGGTCGACGACCTGACGGTGCGCTTCGTGGGTTCCGAGCGGACGGTCGAAGCCGTGCGCAACCTGTCGTTCCATGTGGACCGGGGCGAGACCCTGGCCATCGTGGGTGAATCGGGTTCGGGCAAATCGGTGACGTCGCTGGCGCTGATGCGTCTGGTGGAACATGGCGGCGGGCGCATCGCCCAGGGTCGCATGGCCCTGCGCCGCCGCAACGGTTCCGTGATCGACCTGGCCAATTCCAGCCAGCGCGTCATGCGCGACGTGCGCGGCGCCGACATGGCAATGATTTTCCAGGAGCCGATGACCTCCTTGAACCCGGTGTTCACGGCCGGCGATCAGATCGCCGAATCGATCCGCGAGCACCAGGGCATGGACAGCGCCTCGGCGCGCGCCGAAGCGCTGCGCATGCTGGAACAGGTCCGCATTCCCGAAGCCAAATCGGTGCTGGACCGCTACCCGCATCAACTGTCGGGCGGCATGCGCCAGCGCGTCATGATCGCCATGGCGCTGGCCTGCAAGCCGGCGCTGCTGATCGCCGACGAGCCGACCACCGCACTGGACGTGACCATCCAGGCGCAGATCCTGCAACTCATCCGCCAGCTTCAGGAAGAGATGCACATGGGCGTGGTGTTCATCACCCACGACATGGGCGTGGTGGCCGAAGTGGCCGACCGCGTGCTGGTCATGTTCCGCGGCGACAAGGTCGAGGAAGGCCCGTCGGACCAGGTGTTCGCCGCGCCCCGGCACAGCTACACGAAGGCGCTGCTGTCGGCGGTGCCGAAGCTGGGCGCCATGCAGGGCACGGACCTGCCCGCGCGCTTCCCGCTGCTGCAGGTCGAAGGCCAGGCCCAGCCCGTGGCCGAACCCGGCGCCGTCAGCACGCAGGAAGTGCCCAACGCCAAGCGCGAACCCATCCTGAGCGTGCGCAACCTGGTGACGCGTTTTGACCTGCGCGGCGGCATCCTGAGCCGCGTGCAGCGCCGTGTGCACGCCGTGGAAAAGGTCAGCTTCGACCTGTTCCCCGGCGAGACCCTGTCGCTGGTCGGCGAATCCGGCTGCGGCAAGTCCACGACCGGCCGCTCGCTGCTGCGCCTGGTCGAAAGCCAGGGCGGCGAGATCCGCTTTGGCGGCCGCGACATCGTGCGTCTGAAGAACACCGAACTGCAATCCCTGCGCCGCGACATTCAGTTCGTGTTCCAGGACCCGTTTGCATCGCTGGATCCGCGCGTGACCGTGGGCTTCTCGATCATGGAGCCGCTGCTCGTGCACGGCGTGGCCAAGGGCAAGGATGCCGAGCGCCGCGTTGCCGAACTGCTCGAGCGCGTGGGCCTGCCGCCGGAAATGGCGCAGCGCTACCCGCACGAATTCTCGGGCGGCCAGCGCCAGCGCATCTGCATTGCGCGCGCCCTGGCCCTGAACCCGAAGGTCGTGATTGCGGACGAATCCGTGTCGGCCCTGGACGTGTCGATCCAGGCGCAGATCGTGAACCTGCTGATCGACCTGCAGCGCGACATGGGCATTTCGTTCCTGTTCATCTCGCACGACATGGCCGTGGTCGAACGCGTCAGCCACCGCGTGGCGGTGATGTACCTGGGCCAGATCGTCGAGATCGGTCCGCGCCGCGCGATCTTCGAGAATCCCCAGCATCCCTACACCAAGAAGCTGATGTCGGCCGTGCCGATCGCCGATCCGGCGCGCCGTCACCTGAAGCGCACCTTGCTGTCCGATGAAATCCCCAGCCCGATCCGCAAACTGAACGACGAACCGGTGGTGCAGCCGCTGGTGCAGGTCGGTACGGATCATTTTGTAGCCCGCCATCCCGTCGGCGGCGCGTATTGACTCAGTAGTTGACCTTTTTTTGGAACCAGGAGTTGCAATGATGAAAGTTCTGCGCCCCACCAAGCTGATGGCCGCTGCCGCGCTGGCCTTCGGCGTGCTCGCCGCGCCGATGGCCCATGCCGCCAAGGACGTGACGTTCGCCGTTTCCATCGCGCTGGAAACGCTTGATCCCTACAACACCAACAGCACGCTGAACCAGGCGGCTGGCAAGGCCTACTACGAAGGCCTGTTCGAGTTCGACAAGGACCTGAAGGTGCAGAAGGTCCTGGCGACCGACTACACGGTCAGCGAAGACGGCCTGGTCTACACGTTCAAGCTGCGTCCCGGCGTGAAGTTCCACGACGGCACCGACTTCAACGCCGAAGCGGTCAAGATCAACTTCGATCGTCCGGCCAACCCGGACAACCGCCTGTCGCGCTACATCCAGTTCAGCGTCATCGAGAAGACCGAAGTGGTCGATCCGATGACCGTCAAGATCACGCTGAAGAAGCCGTTCTCGGCGTTCATCAACGCGCTGGCCCACCCGGCCGCCATGATGATCTCGCCCGCTGCCCTGGCCAAGTACGGCAAGGAAATCGGCTTTCACCCGGTCGGCACGGGCCCGTTCGAATTCGTCGAATGGAAGCCGGCTGAATACCTGAAGGTCAAGAAGTTCGACGGTTACTGGAAGAAGGGCTACCCGAAGGTCGACACGCTGACCTTCCGCACCGTCACCGACAACAACACCCGCGCCGCCGTGGTGCAGACGGGTGAAGCGCACTTCGCCTTCCCGGTGCCGTTCGAGCAGGCCGCCGTGCTGAAGAAGAACGAAAAGCTGGACGTGGTCGATCACAAGAACTCGATCATGGCCCGCTACCTGTCGATGAACACGCAGCAAAAGCCGTTCGACAACGTCAAGGTGCGTGAAGCCATCAACTACGCCATCAACAAGGACGCCCTGGCCAAGGTCGCGTTCTCGGGCTACGCCACCGTCATCGACGGCGTCGTGCCGCAAGGCGTGGACTATGCGCACAAGATCGGCGCATGGCCCTACGACATCAAGAAGGCCAAGGCCCTGCTGGCCGAAGCCGGCTACCCCAACGGCTTCGAAAGCACGCTGTGGTCCGCCTATAACGACGGCACCTCGGTGAAGGTCGTTCAGTTCCTGCAGCAGCAGCTCGCCCAGGTCGGCATCAAGGTTTCCGTCGAAGTTCTGGAATCCGGCCAGCGCGTGCAGCGCGTCCAACAGGTGCAAAAGCCTGAAGACGCCAAGGTCCGCATGTACTACGCCGGCTGGTCGTCCTCGACCGGTGAAGCCGACTGGGGCCTGCGTCCGCTGCTGACCACGGCCGCGTTCCCGCCGGTGCTGAACAACGTGTCGTACTACTCGAACAAGACGGTTGACGAAGGCGTCCAGCAAGCGCTGGCCACGACGGACCGCGAGAAGAAGACCGAGATCTACAAGAACGTTCAGGAAACCATCTGGAAGGACGCCCCGTGGGCCTTCCTGGTGACCCAGAACAACCTGTACGTCAAGTCGAAGAACCTGTCGGGCGTGTACGTGGAACCGGACACCTCGTTCTGGTTCGGCGACATCGACCTGAAGCAGTAAACCAAGCAGTAACTCTCGGGGCCTTCGGGCCCTTGTAAGGCCACATACGGCGGGGACGCGGTGTCCCCGCCGATGTTGCAGGAATTTCAATGCTGACCTACATCGTCAAACGTCTTTTGGGCATGATCCCCACGCTGCTGCTGGTAGCGGTGGTCGTGTTCCTGTTTGTGCACATGCTTCCGGGCGACCCGGCGCGGCTGGCCGCTGGCCCCGAGGCCGACCAGCAAACCGTCGAGCTCGTGCGCAAGGAACTTGGGCTGGATCTGCCCCTGCCGCAGCAGTTCGTGCGCTACTTCAGCCACATGCTGCAGGGCGACCTCGGGACCTCGCTGCGCACCAAGCGCCCCGTCTCGACCGAAATCGCCGAGCGCTTCATGCCCACCCTGTGGCTCACCCTTGCGAGCATGGTGTGGTCAGTCGGCTTCGGCATGATCATCGGCATCGTGTCGGCCGTATGGCGCAATCGCTGGCCCGACCGTCTTGGCATGACGCTGGCGGTGTCCGGCATCTCGTTCCCCGCGTTTGCGCTGGGCATGATGCTGATGCAGATTTTCTCGGTGAACCTGGGCTGGCTCCCCACCGTGGGCGCGTCGACCTGGCAACACTACATTCTTCCTTCCATCACGCTGGGCGCCGCCGTGGCCGCCGTGATGGCGCGTTTCACGCGGGCCTCGTTTGTGGAAGTCGTGCAGGAAGACTTTGTGCGCACCGCCCGCGCCAAGGGCTTGTCCGAGCGCCGCGTGATCATCAAGCACGCGCTTCGCAACGCGCTGATTCCCGTCGTGACCATGATGGGCCTGCAGTTCGGGTTCCTCCTGGGCGGCTCGATCGTGGTCGAGACCGTGTTCAACTGGCCCGGCCTCGGCCGCCTGCTGGTGGACGCCGTGACCCAGCGCGACTATCCGGTGATCCAGGGCCTCGTGCTGCTGTTCTCGCTGGAATTCATCCTGATCAACCTGATTGTCGACGTGCTGTATGGCGTCATCAATCCCAGCATCCGTTACAAGTGAGGCGGCCATGAGCAATACGACACCCGCCGCGACCATCGCCGCCGTCCCCAAGAACGACGTGCGCACGCCCGCCACCGAGTTCTGGCGCAAGTTCAAGAAGCAGAAGCTTGCCGTCGGCGCGGGCCTCTTCGTCCTGCTGCTGGTCATCGTTGCGGTCTTCGCGCCGTGGATCGTGCCGTACGACCCGGAGAACTTCTTCGACTACGACGCGCTGAATGCCAGCCCGTCGCTGACGCACTGGCTGGGCGTGGATTCGCTGGGCCGCGACATCTTCAGCCGCATCATCATGGGCGCGCGCATCTCGCTGGCCGCCGGCTTCCTGTCGGTCGCCATGGGCGCCATCGTCGGCACGTTCATGGGCCTGATGGCCGGCTACTACGAAGGCTGGTGGGAACGCATCACGATGCGCATCTCCGACGTGCTGCTGGCCTTCCCCGGCATGCTGCTGGCCATCGGCGTGGTTGCCATCCTGGGATCCAGCATGGTCAACGTGATCGTGGCCGTCGCCGTGTTCAGCGTGCCCGCGTTTGCCCGCCTGGTGCGCGGCAACACGCTGTCGATCAAGCAGATGACCTACGTCGAAGCCGTCAAGAGCGTGGGGGCGTCCGACTGGACGATCATCATGCGCCACATCCTGCCCGGCACGATCTCGCCGATCGTGGTGTACGGCACGATGCGGATCGGCACCTCGATCATCACCGCGGCCAGCCTGTCGTTCCTGGGCATGGGCGCATCGCCTCCCACGCCGGAGTGGGGCGCGATGCTGAACGAAGCGCGCGCCGACATGGTTATCGCACCGCACGTCGCGATCTTCCCGGCGCTGGCGATCTTCCTGACGGTGCTGGCGTTCAACCTGCTGGGCGACGGCCTGCGCGACGCGCTCGATCCCAAGATCGACCGCAAGTAAACCTGCCGCCGGGCCTTCTTGCGAGGGCCGGCGTGGAGGGCGATTTTTCCGCCGCCGCCTCCGTCCGCCACGCGCTTGCCAGCGCGTGTCCCGGACCCAGGGTGGCGGCGTTTTGCATTCTGGAGCGTGGCGACACGTAGACGAACATGGACAAACAAGCGCTGGACATTCCCCGTATCGGCGTGCTGCCGCCGGGGCCGCTGGACTCGATCTGCGACGTGGGCGACGTCACCGTCGGCCATTGCACGCTGGCCGAGGGTCCGCTGCAGACCGGCGTGACGGTCGTGCGCCCGCACGGCGGCGATCTCTTTCTGGACAAGACGCCGGCCGCTGCCACCGTGTTGAACGGCTTCGGCAAGAGCACGGGCCTGGTTCAGGTGCAGGAACTGGGCGTGCTGGAGACGCCGATCGGACTGACCAACACGTTCGGGGTGGGCACCGTGGCCAATGCGCAGATCCGCGCGGCGGTCGCGGCCAACCCCGGCATCGGCCGCGGCATGGCCACCGTGAACCCGCTGGTCTTCGAGTGCAACGACGGCTACCTGAACGACATCCAGGCGATGGCGGTTCAGGAATCGCATTACGGCGAGGCGCTGGCCGCCGCGGGCAAGCAGTTCGCGCAGGGCGCCGTGGGCGCCGGCCGGGGCATGTCCAGTTTCTCGTTCAAGGGCGGCATCGGCTCGGCCTCGCGCGTCGTGCAGATCAAGGACGGACCGCAGTACACCGTGGGGGCGCTGGTGCTGTCGAATTTCGGCCGCCTGCCCAACCTGACGGTGGCGGGCAGGCCGTTCGGCCGCCGCCTGGCGAGCCAGCTCGACCAAGGGCTTGCGCAGCAAGGCGAGAACGCCGTGATCGCGCCCGAGAAGGGCTCGATCATCCTGCTGGTGGCCACCGATGCGCCGCTGGATTCGCGTCAGTTGCGCCGTCTGTCGCTGCGCGCTGGCGCGGGGCTGGCGCGCACCGGCTCGGTGTTTGGCCACGGCAGCGGCGACATTGCGCTGGCGTTTTCCACGGCATACACGATTCCGCAACTGGCCGAATCGGCCATGCCCGCGATCGCGATGCTGCACGAGGCCCGCATCGATCCGCTGTTCGAGGCCGCCGCCGAAGCCTGCGAACAGGCCATCATCGCCGCGCTGTGGCACGCCGAGGGCGTGACCGGACGCGACGGCCATCACCGCGATTCCATCCGCCACGCCGCGCCCGACTGGCGCCAGTGGCTGTCCGATACCGAATTCTGAATATCCTGAAGGCCCACTCATGAAGATCCTGATTTCCACCGATATCGAAGGCGTCGCCGGCGTCTTTCACCCCGAGCAGGTCCGCGCCGGCAACGGCGAATACGAGCGCGCCCGCGCCTGGATGACGGCCGAGGCCAACGCGGCCGTGCAGGGCGCCATCGCGGGCGGCGCTGAAGAGATTCTGGTCAACGATTCGCACGGGGGCTTTCGCAACCTGCTGCCCGACGGCCTGGACGAGCGCGCCCGCCTGGTGCTGGGCAAGCCGCGTTACCTGGGCATGATGGGCGGGCTGGAAGAGGCGTGCGACGCCGTCTTCATGATCGGCTACCACTCGCGCTCGCAAGGGCGCGGCATTCTGGCCCACACGATCAACAGCTTCGCGTTCGCGCGCGTCGTCATCAACGGCATGGAACTGGGCGAAGCGGGCCTGTACGGCGCGCTGGCCGGTGAATTGGGCGTGCCCGTTATCCTGGGCACCGGCGACGACGTGTTCATCGAAGAAACCCGCGACACCTTCCCCGGCGCCGAGTGGGTGCAGACCAAGGTCGCGCACGGGCAGGGCAGTGGCGTCACCCTGTCGCCCGCCGCGTCGCGCCGCGCGATTGCCGCGGCTGCCGAAACCGCCGTGCGCAATTTCAAACGGGGCGGCGACAAGAAAGCCGTTCCTTTCGTCATTCCCGCGCCTATAGAATGCCGGTTGCAGACGCAGAGCGCGGCGCTGGCCGACCTGTTCTGCATGTGGCCCACGCTCGAACGCGTGGACGGCGTCACCTTGCGATTCACCACGGATAGCATGCAGTCCGCCATCCGTACGCTGAACAGCCTGGGCGCCATGTCTTTCATGTTGCGCTAAGGATCCCATCTCTCATGTCTAGCACCGACGCCCGTATTGCCCAATTGCGGCAGGCCATGAGCCGCCGCGGTCTGACCGCCTATGTCGTTCCTTCCTCGGACCCGCACCTGTCCGAATACCTGCCGTCCCGCTGGCAGGGGCGGCGCTGGCTGTCGGGCTTTACGGGCTCGGTGGGCACGCTGGTGGTGACGGCGGACTTCGCCGGCCTGTGGGTGGATAGCCGTTACTGGGTGCAGGCCGAAGCGCAGCTTGCCGGCACCGGCGTGCAGTTGATGAAGATCGCGCTGGCCACGACGCCGGGGCACGTCGACTGGCTGGCCGCCAATACCGGCGCGGGCGACGTCATCGGGGTCGATGGACAGGTGCTGGGCCTGGGCGCCTTCCGCGCCTTGTCCGCCGCCGCGGCCACGTCCGGCGCCGTGCTGGAAATCCGCGAAGACCTGCTGGACGAGGTCTGGACCGATCGCGCGGGCCTGCCGGACGCCAGAATCTACGAACACGTGGCGCCCGAAGCCTGCGTGACCCGTGCCGACAAACTGGCCCAGGTGCGCGACGCCATGCGCAAGCACGGCGCCGATGTGCATTTCATTTCGACGCTCGACGACATCGCCTGGCTGTTCAACCTGCGTGGCGCGGACGTGGATTACAACCCGGTCTTCGTCGCGCACGCGCTGCTGGGTCTGGACCACGCCACGCTCTTCGTTGCCGGCGGAAAGATCGATGACGCCCTGCGCGCCATCCTGGCCGCCGACGGCGTCGAAGTGGCGGACTATGCCCAGGCGGCGGACGCGCTGGCCTCGCTGGAACAGGACCAGAAGCTGCTGATCGATCCGGCCCGCGTCACCTGCGGCGTGTTCCATGTCATGGACCCCGCCGTGCCGCGCGTGGAAGCCATCAACCCGTCCACGCTGCTCAAGTCGCGCAAGACCGACGCGGAGCTTGCCAACGTGCGCCAGGCGATGGCGCAGGACGGCGCCGCGCTGTGCGAATTCTTCGCCTGGTTCGAAGGCGCGCTGGGCAAGGAAACCATCACCGAGCTGACCATCGACGAGCAGATCACGGCCGCCCGCGCGCGCCGTCCCGCCTACGTCTGCCCCAGCTTCGCCACCATTGCCGGCTTCAATGCCAATGGCGCCATGCCGCATTACCGCGCCACGCCCGAATCGCACGCCACGATCGAAGGCGACGGCCTGCTGCTCATCGACTCGGGCGGCCAGTACCGGGGCGGCACCACCGACATCACGCGCGTGGTTGCGGTGGGCACGCCCAGCGCGGACCAGAAGGTCGATTTCACGCTGGTGCTCAAGGGCATGATCGCGCTGTCGCGCGCGTCGTTCCCGCGCGGCACGCCGTCGCCCATGCTGGACGCCATCGCGCGCGCACCCATCTGGGAAGGCGGCGCGGAATACGGCCACGGTACGGGTCACGGCGTGGGCTATTTCCTGAACGTGCACGAAGGCCCGCAGGTCATCTCGTACCGCGCGATGCCGGGCCCGCACACGGCCATGGAACCGGGCATGATCACGTCGAACGAGCCGGGCATCTACCGCCCGGGCCGCTGGGGTGTGCGTATTGAGAACCTGGTCGCCAACCGCAGCTGGCTGACCTCGGAACTGGGTGAATTCCTCTGCTTCGAGACGCTGACGATGTGCCCGATCGACACGCGCTGCATCGAGCCCTCGCTGATGCGCGAGGACGAGATCGACTGGTTGAACGACTATCACAAGACGGTGTTCGAGCGACTGTCGCCGCTGGTTGAGGGCGAGGCGCTGGCGTGGCTGACGCTGCGTTGCGCGGCGATCTGACATAGCGGCATTGCCGGCGGCGCCGGCGCAATGCAAAAGGCCACGGCGCATGACGCCGTGGCCTTTTTTTCATGGCGCGCCGCTGGGGGCTATTGTGCGGACTCGCCTTGATTGCGGTGGAGCATGCGCGCGGCCACGAGGCAACCCAGCGACAGCAACGCGCCGTAGGCCAGCAGCACCAAGGCGGCGGCCGCCGGCGATTGGGCGGCCCATGCCAACTGGTCCCAGGTCATGGACTTGAGGACGACGAACCCCAAGCCGAGGCCCAACACCTGGGCGAACCAGAACGCAAGGCTGCCCAGCGCGACGGCGCGGCCGATGCCGGGACGTTCAAACGGGCGGGGCAGCACCTTCAGGCACACGAGCGTGACCAGCGCCAGCAGCACGATGGGCAACACCCAATAGCCCAGCGCGTACTCGGCCCATCCCGCTTCCAGCGTCTGCATCTGCAAAAAGCCGCCGAGCATGATGGAGACGCTGGTCTGCCAGATCAGGACGGTCAGGCCGCAGATCCATGCCACATGCCGCCGCGTCAGCGTGACGCCGGCGCCGGGGCCGGCGGGCCCTGCCGTCCATGCGGCAATGCGCAGCGCCAGCCAGATGCCGATGACCTCCAGCACGATCGTGACGGCGCGGATCATCACGTTGATGGCGATTGACCGGCCCACGATGCCCAGGCCGAACGCTTCCTCGAGCCAGGAGCCGCCCTTGAGCGTGCCAATCATGAGCACGTTCTGCGCAATGCCTACGCCGCTGGACAGGCACAGCGTGTAGAGCGCCTGCAGGGCCAGGAACGTAGCCAGCATCCTGCCGGGCTGATTCACGGTCGCGGCATCGTGCCGGGCGAGCCAGTGGCGCGTCGTGCACCAGGCGGTCAGGCCCACGACCAGCAGGGTCGACGCCAGGGTGGCCAGCAGCGGGGCCAGCACCGGCGGCTGCATGTAGCTTGCGCGGATCTGATCGCCGTAAGGCAACGGCGTCATCAACGTGTAGGCCTGCACCAGCACGGTATAGGCCAGCCGCAGCAGAACGGCGGCGACAGCGATGCGCCAGGCAAGGGAATAGGCGGGACGGGAAGAGTCGGTCATCAGCGCAAGGGCAAAGGACGGAGGGCGCGGCCGTGAGGGCCGCGGTTCAAAAATAGGGTGCGACCATAGCACGGCCGCCCCGCAGGGCTCATGCAAGGTCCTTGCCGAGTGCAGCCAATTGTTACCCGCACGGTGCTAGGGGAAAACCCAAACAAGTCGCGCCGCCCGGCTATAATCCAAATTTCCCGCACGCGCCCGCTCGTCCCGGGTGCTCATTACGATGACCAAATACGTATTTGTCACCGGCGGTGTGGTGTCTTCCCTGGGCAAGGGCATCGCCGCTGCGTCGCTTGCTGCCATCCTCGAGTCGCGTGGTTTGCAGGTCACCATGCTGAAGCTCGACCCCTACATCAACGTCGATCCGGGCACGATGAGCCCCTTCCAGCACGGTGAAGTGTTCGTCACTGAAGACGGCGCCGAAACCGACCTGGACCTGGGCCACTACGAGCGCTTCATTTCAGCTCGCATGCACAAGGTGAACAACTTCACCACCGGCCAGATTTACGAATCCGTGCTGCGCAAGGAGCGCCGTGGCGACTATCTGGGCAAGACTGTCCAGGTGATTCCCCACATCACGAATGAAATCCAGGACTTCATCGCCCGTGGCGCCGAAGCCGGCTGGAATGGCAACACCGACGTTGCCATCGTCGAAATCGGCGGCACGGTCGGCGACATCGAGTCGCTGCCGTTCCTCGAGGCCGCCCGCCAGATGAGCCTGCGCATGGGCCGCAACAACGCGGCCTTCGTGCACCTGACGCTCGTGCCCTTCATCGCCTCCGCCGGCGAACTGAAGACCAAGCCCACGCAGCACTCGGTGCAGAAGCTGCGCGAAATCGGCATCTACCCGAACGCACTGCTGTGCCGCGCCGACCGCCGCATTCCGGACGACGAGCGCGCCAAGATCTCGATGTTCTCGAACGTGCCCCTGGACGCGGTCATTTCCGTCTGGGACGCCGACTCCATCTACAAGATTCCCGCCATGCTGCACAAGCAAGGCGTGGACAACATCGTCTGCGAAGCCCTGGGCCTGACCCCGCCGCCGGCCGATCTGTCCATGTGGGACAACCTGGTCGAGGCGCTGGAACATCCCGAGCACCAGCTCACCATCGGCATGGTCGGCAAGTACGTCGACCTGACCGAGTCGTACAAATCGCTGACGGAAGCCCTGGTTCACGCCGGCATCCACACGCGCTCGAAGATCAACATCGAGTACATCGACTCGGAAGACATCGAAACCCGCGGCACCGACCAGTTGAAGCACCTGGACGCCATTCTGGTTCCGGGCGGCTTCGGCAAGCGCGGCACCGAGGGCAAGATCGCCGCCATCCGCTACGCCCGTGAAAACGGCGTGCCGTACCTGGGCATCTGCCTGGGCATGCAGCTGGCGGTCATCGAATTCGCCCGTCACGTCGCCGGTCTGGGCGGCGCCAACAGCACGGAATTCGACCCGTCCGCACCGCACCCGGTGGTTGCACTCATCACCGAATGGATGGACCGCGAAGGCAAGGTCGAAAAGCGCGACAACTCGTCCGACCTGGGCGGCACCATGCGCAAGGGCGCGCAACGCGTGCCGATCAAGGCCGGCACCCGCGCGCAGACCATCTACGGCGACGAAGTGAACGAACGTCACCGCCATCGCTACGAGGTCAACAACGTCTACGTGCCGCGCCTGGAAGAATCCGGCATGGTGATCAGCGCCCGCACGCCGACCGAGAACCTGCCCGAAATGATGGAACTGCCCAACCACCCGTGGTTCGTCGGCGTTCAGTTCCACCCGGAGTTCACGTCCACCCCGCGCGACGGCCATCCGCTGTTCTCCAGCTACATCCGCGCCGCCATCGAGCAGAAGGCTCGCCGCGGCCAGGAGGCCTGATGCGTGTCCGCGGTCCTGAGTTCCGTAAGCGGATCCTCGGGGCCGCGGGCCGATTCCCCAGCGCCGCCCTATACGGCGGCGCTTCTTTCGGATACAACCGATTAGCATCGGATATGCGTCGCCCGTGCGCCTTGCGCGACACTGGCGGCGGCGCCGTATCCGGCGTCAGCCCCCCATCAACGCAACTGCTCTGAAGGAACCCCATGAGTGCTTATCTCATCGCCGACGTCAAAGTGACCAAGCCCGCGCAGTACGAGGACTACAAGCGTCTGTCCACGCTCGCCATGCGCGCGTACGATGCCAAGATCCTGGTGCGCGGCGGCGAATCCAAGCACCTTGAGGGGCGTGAACCCGGCCGCACCGTGGTCATGGAATTTCCGTCCATGGCTGCGGCGCAGGCGTTCTACGACTCCTGGCAGTACCGCCGTGCCCGCAATGCCCGCGAAGGCGCGGCCGTCATGAATATGTTTATCGTTCAGGGAATGTAAAGTCATGAGTGCAATCGTCGACATCATCGGCCGCGAGATTCTGGATTCGCGCGGCAACCCCACCGTGGAATGCGATGTGCTGCTGGAATCCGGCGCCATGGGCCGTGCGGCCGTGCCGTCGGGCGCATCCACCGGCGCCCGCGAAGCCATCGAACTTCGCGACGGCGACAAGGGCCGTTATCTGGGCAAGGGCGTGCTGCGCGCCGTTGAAAACCTCAATACCGAAATCTCCGAAGCCCTGATGGGCCTGGACGCCCAGGAACAGACGTTCGTCGATCGCACCCTGATCGAACTGGACGGCACCGAGTCCAAGGAACGCCTGGGCGCCAACGCCATCCTGGCAGCCAGCATGGCCGTGGCCCGCGCCGCCGCCGACGAATCGGGCCTGTCCCTGTACCGCTATTTCGGCGGCAGCGGCCCCATGAGCATGCCCGTCCCGATGATGAACGTCATCAACGGCGGCGCGCACGCCAACAACACCCTCGACCTGCAGGAACTGATGATCCTGCCGGTGGGCGCAGGCAGCTTCCGCGAAGCCCTGCGTTGGGGCGCCGAAGTCTTCCATATGCTCAAGAAGCTGATCCACGGCCAGGGCATGTCCACCGCCGTGGGCGACGAGGGCGGTTTCGCGCCCAACGTTCCCAGCCACGAAGCCGCCATCCAGCTCATCCTGAAGGCCATCACCGAAGCCGGCTACGAGCCGGGCACGCAGATCGCCTTGGGCCTGGACTGCGCCAGCTCCGAGTTCTACCGCGACGGCAAGTACACGCTGGCCGGCGAAGGCGGCATCTCGCTGTCCTCGCAAGAGTTCACTAACCTCTTGGCCACGTGGTGCGACAAGTACCCGATCATCTCCATCGAAGACGGCATGGCCGAAAACGACTGGGAAGGCTGGAAGCTCCTGACCGACCAGCTCGGCAAGAAGGTTCAGCTGGTGGGCGACGACCTGTTCGTCACCAACACCAAGATCCTGCGTGAAGGCATCCAGAAGGGCGTCGCCAACTCGATCCTCATCAAGATCAACCAGATCGGCACGCTGACCGAAACGTTTGCCGCCATCGAAATGGCCAAGCGCGCCGGTTACACCGCCGTCGTGTCGCACCGTTCGGGCGAAACCGAAGACTCGACCATCGCCGACATCGCCGTGGCGACCAACGCGATGCAGATCAAGACCGGCTCGCTGTCGCGCTCGGATCGCATGGCCAAGTACAACCAGCTCCTGCGCATCGAAGAAGAGCTGGCTGAAGTGGCGTCGTACCCCGGCCTGGAAGCTTTCTACAACCTGCGTTGATAAGAAGCGCGGCCCCGGCGTCTTGCCAGGGCCGCATCCACGCCACGACAGTTGAGGTTCCCGCGTATGCGCCTGTTGTTCCTGGTGCTGTTCGTGCTGCTAGGCCTGATCCAATACCCGCTGTGGCTGGGTAAGGGCGGCTGGTTCAAGGTCTGGGATCTGCAACGCCAGGTGGCTGAGCAGCGCGAGACCAATGAAGGCCTGCGCGCGCGCAATGCCGCCCTTGAGGCCGAAGTGCGGGATCTGGAAGGCGGATCCGGCGCCATCGAGGAGCGGGCGCGCGGGGAGCTGGGCATGATGCGGGATGGCGAAGTGTTCGTGCACATCCTGCCCCAGAATACCCAGCCTCCCGCCGGCGCCTCGCTTTCCGCCGAAGCGCCGCCCAAGCCAGCCGTAGCCGGCACCCCCGCGCGCGCGAACGCGCCGGCTGCCCGGCCCGCGTCGGCAGCGCCCACGACCCGGCCTGCTTCGACAGCGGCCACACCACGGCCTGCGGCGGCGACGCCTGCCAGACCTGCCGCCACGACCGGCGCCAACAATTCCAATTCCACCGCCCGGCAGTGATGCCTGGCGGTTTTTTTTGACCTGGTAGCGTCCTGGCCTAACCGGGGCCGCAGCGCAACTGCCGGCATTCCCCATACACCACGCCTCCCGGATAGGGCCGCTTGCGAGCCCAGTCGACCGGATGCGTGTGCATTTCGTGTTCCAGTTCGACCACGATGGGCAGCAGGCCCTTGGTCAGCGCGTGGCCGGTGTAGGTGCCATCCTGCTGACTCAGCATGATCAGCAGCGCCCGCAACGGCGGCAGCAGCGGTTTGTGCAGATACGTCAGCCTTAGCTTGAGCGTATTGGCCAGGAATATGTCCTGGCCGCCCGGGCGTGACGGGCGGCGGGCATGTTGCAGATCCTGGTAACTGTTGTCGATGGCCCGCAGGCCAGGCGCGGCAGCCACCAGCAGGCCTGGGCGTGCGTGCTCGCGGAACGACTGGGCATCCGGGCGTAGCACTTCAATGCGCCAGGGTGCGGCTCCCGTCAACCTCTTCAGTTCTGCCATCGCGCCATCCCGCCGTTCAATGGCGCCGGCCGGGCCGTTGGCGTTCGCATGTAGCGGCAGCAGCGCTTGCAGGAAGGCCGCGCGCAGGCGGGCCGGGTCGCCGTGGCCCGTGGCGCCGGCGCGAGCCGCTTCCATCAACGCCAGATGCGCCATCTGGCGCGCGCCGTGCCACCGCGCGGCGTCGACGCACAGCAGACCCAGCAGCAGCACGATGGCGCCGGCCACGGCGAACTCGAGGGCGGCGGCCCCGTGCTGCCTGCGGGCGGCCAGGAAGGCGCAAGGAAAAATAAAGGCGGTCATGGCTGCGCAGTGTGGCGCGACCATGACCACCTGTCGATGAGGGCAATCCGGTGTGGCAAAACCGTTCCGGCGGGCTTGCCGCCGGGACGCATCAATGCACGGTGGGAGGTTCTTCTCCGGACGACGTCTGGCTCGCCGAGAACAGCGCCGCGCAGTCGACCGTGTCGAACTTGTAGGGCTTGCCGCAGAAATCGCAGGCCACGTCGACCTGCCCGCGCTCTTCCAGGATGCTGTCGACTTCGGCTTCGCCCAGCGAGCGCAGCATGTTGGCCACGCGCTCGCGCGTGCACGGACAGTGCCAGCTCACGGGCTGCGGGTCGAAGGCGATAAGCGTTTCTTCCCAGAACAGGCGGTGAATCAGCGTGTCGATGTCGGTGGCCAGGATTTCGTCGCGCTTGAGCGTGCCGGCCAGGGCGTTGATGCGGTCCCAGGTCTCGGCAGCGACCTGCTCGGTCAGGGCGCGGTCCGTTTCTCCGCCGCCGTGGTGCGGCAGGCGCTGAACCAGCATGCCCGCAGCGTGGTCGGCGTTGGCGGACAGCCACAGGCGCGTATCGAGTTGCTCGGAGGCCTTCATGTAGTGTTGCAGGGCCTCGGCGACGGTATTGCCTTCAAGCGGCACGATGCCTTGGTAGGCCTGCTGGCCGGGCAGCTTGCGCTGCGGGTCCAGCACGACAATGAAGCGTCCATTGCCGCCGGGATTCAACAGGCTTTGCATGTCGCCGGTGGTGGGCACCTCGTGGCCTTCGCGCATCTTGACGGTGGCGCGCAGGCTGAGATCCGAGCGGCAGTCCACCACCAGCAGGGCGATGGGGCCGTCGCCCTGGATCTGGAGCACCAGCGAGCCATCGAACTTGATGTTGGCGGCGAGCAGGGTGGATGCCGCCACCAGTTCACCGAGCAGGTTGGTGATGGCGGGCGGGTAGTCGTGGTTGGCCTGCACGGCCTTCCAGGTGTCAGACAGGCGCACCGCTTGGACGCGGACGCTGCGGTCTTCGGTAAGGTATTTTTTGAGCTGATCGGTCATAGCGGAATGTTAGCCGATCGCAAGGGGGTATTCCCCCTGCTGTCAGAGGGGTTGCGGCGGCTGCCGGGGCGCTGCGGGCCGCCGTTGCCCGAGCCGTCAGCCCAGACGCTTCAAGGCCGTCTTGTACTGTTGGCCGCGCGCCACGTAATGGGCGGTGTTCTTGTGCATGTTGGCAATTTCCTCGGCGGAGAGCTCCCGCACGATCTTGCCGATGCCGATGACCAGCGAATTGTCAGGGATGACCCGATCTTCGGGGATGATGGCTCCGGCGCCGATCAGGCAGTTGCGGCCGATGACTGCATTGTTCAGGACGATGGCCTGCATGCCCACCAGGGCGCCTTCGTGGATGGTACAGCCATGCAGCATGGCCTGGTGGCCGACGGTGACGTTCGGGCCGATGGTCATGGGACAGTCCGAGTCCACGTGCAGGACGCTGGATTCCTGGATATTGGTGCCTTCGCGGATCAGGATGAGGTCGTTGTCACCGCGGATCGACACGTGCGACCAGATGCTGACGCCGGCTTCCAGCGTGACGTTGCCGATGATGTCGGCGCTGTCGGCCACGTAGGCCTGCGGGTCGATGCGGGGAATCAGGTCGCCCAGTTGGTAGATGGCCATGCTAAGTCTCCGTTGTCGGCGCTGGGGCGGCAACGGGCGCGCCAACGTCGGTCTGGGGCGCGCTGGCCTGCGCGCGTTCTTCTTCGCGCAGCCGCAGGATGCGCCGCTGGATCTTGCCCGTGGTGGTCATGGGCAGTTCGTCCACGTATTCGATTTCCTTCGGGTATTCGTACGGCGCCAGGCGCTCGCGCACGTGTTCCTGCAGGTTTTCGGTGATGTCGCTACGGTCCCGGTGAGCAAATTCCGGCGTCAGCACCACGAAGGCCTTGACCACCGCGCCGCGCTCGGCGTCCGGCTTGGGCACCACCGCGGCATTGGCCACAGCCGGGTGGCCGACAAGGCAGCTTTCAATTTCTCCGGGGCCGATCCGGTAGCCGGCCGACTTGAACACGTCATCGGCGCGGCCGGCGTACCAGAGGTAACCGTCCTCATCGACCGTGGCAAGGTCGCCGGTCAGGCACCAGTCGCCCTTGAACTTGGCCAGCGTGGCGGCCTCGTTGCGCCAGTAGCCCAGGAACATCACGGGGTCGGGAAAGCCGTGGATGTCCAGCCGGTTGACCGCGATCTCGCCCGTGGCGCCCGGCGCGACAGGCGCGCCGTCGTCGTCCAGTACCGCCACGTTGTGGCCGGGATACGGGCGGCCCATGGAGCCGGGCTTGGCGGGCCAGCGCTTGTTGCTGTTGCCCACCACATAATTCATTTCGGTCTGGCCGAACATTTCGTTGGGCGTGACGCCCAGCGCCGTCTGGCACCAGTCGAACACGGTCTCGCCCACGCTTTCGCCCGCGCTCATGATGGAACGCAGGGCAAGCTGGTAGCGCTGGCGGGGTTCCGGCACCGCCTTCATCATCATCTTCAGCGCGGTGGGGAACAGGAACGTATTGGTGACCTGATAGCGTTCCAGCAGCTCGAAGGCGCGTTCCACGGAGAAGCGCCCGCGCGTGCCGACGATGGGGTGGCCGAAGTACAGCGTGGGCAGCAGGGCGTCCATCATGCCGCCGGTCCAGGCCCAGTCGGCGGGCGACCAGAACACGTCGGCGGGCTTGGGAAACCAGTCCTGCGAAGCCACGAAGCCCGGCAGGTTGCCGATCAGCACGCTATGGGGCAGCAGCGCGCCCTTGGGAGCGCCGGTGGTTCCGGACGTATAAAGCAGAATGGCCGGATCCGACGAGCGGGTCTGCACGGCCTTGAAATCATTGGGTTGGCGGGCCAGCAGGCTGCGCCACGGCAGCACGCGCTCGTCCGCGAAGCCGATGCCGATGACCTGCTGAAGGGCAGGACAGTGTTCGGTGACAGCCAGCAGATTGGCGCTGGAGGCGTGGTCGACGATGGCGACGCGGGCTTCGGCGTCGCACAGACGGCTTTGCAGCGCCTCGGGCCCGAAGAGCGCCGACAGGGGCAGAACCACCGCGCCCACACTGTAGATGGCCATGTGGGCAACCACGGTTTCCGGGCGTTGCCCCAAAACCACACCGACCCGGTCGCCCTTGCCCACGCCCATTTTCACCAGGCCGTTGGCCAGTTGATTGGCGGCTTCCGCCAGCCGGGCGAAGGTCCAGACCTCGCGGTTGCCGGATTCATCTTCGTAGTAGATGGCAATGCGCCGCGCATCCGGACTGCTGGATGCCCAGCGGTGGCAGCACGCTTCCGCGATGTTGAACTGGGTGGGCACCAGCCAGCGGAATGATTGGTAGAGCGCCTGATATTGGTCGTTCATGGCCCTATGTTGTAAGCATGTTGCGGCGTGAACGGGTCATATCGCCCGTTACTCAGGTGCAAGCATGACCTAGAGGGGCGTGAACTGCAATATCCCCGTTGCGTAACGGGGACGCATACGGGTTATCACGGGTGCTTGCCCTGTCGGCGCAGCGCGGAGGGCAGGGCGGGCAACGTCAGGGATCGCGGCGGGCGGTTGGCCGGGTCGCGTTGGCGTTCGGCCTGCAGCACCGCCCAGTCCAGAAGCTGGAGCTGGCCGTCGTGCGTCTCCGCCAGCGCCGAGAGGCTTTCGACCCAGTCGCCGTCGTTGCAGTACAGGATGCCGCCCACGTCCCGCAGCTCGGGCTTGTGGATGTGGCCGCAGACCACGCCGTCCAGTCCGCGCCGCCGGGCTTCGCCGGCCAGCGCCTCCTCGAAGTCGGTGATGAACGACACCGCGTTCTTGACCTTGTGCTTCAGGTACTGCGACAGCGACCAGTAATGCATGCCCAGCCGGTGGCGCAGGCGATTGAAATGGTGGTTGACCCACAGCGCGAACTGGTAGAGCCCATCGCCCAGGTGCGCCAGCCAGCGGCTGTGCTGGATGACACCGTCGAACTGGTCCCCGTGCAGCACCAGCAGGCGCAGCCCCTTGGCCGTGACATGCACGTCCTCGTCCAGGACCTCGATGTCGCCAAAGGCGAAACCGGCAAACTCGCGGGCAAATTCGTCGTGGTTGCCCGGGATGAAGACCACCCGGGTGCCGTTGCGGGCCTTGCGCAGGATGCGCTGGATCACGTCGTTGTGCGCCCGGGGCCAGTGCCAGTGCTTGCGCAGCTGCCAGCCATCGACGATGTCGCCGACCAGGTACAGGGTGTCCGAATCGTTGTGATCCAGAAAATCGAGCAGGAATTCCGCTTTGCACCCGGCAGTGCCCAGGTGAATATCGGAAATCCACAGGGCGCGCCAGTGCGTCGGTTGGATTTCGTTCACGGTCGCTTCCCTGTGGGCTGTGGTCATGCTTGAGAATGAGACCACCTAGCGATGACGCGCGCGTGACGAATCCATGACGCGGTTGTGACGGGGCGCGCGGCCAGGGAGGCACACGCACCGCCGGTTCAGCGGATCAGGACTGCCCGGTGGCCTTCTTGCCCTTCAGGCGCTTCCACAGCCCGCCGCCCAGCGCCGCAGCGGCCAGGATGCCGACCTTGGCGAATTTGGCCAGGAAAGCCGCGATTACCGCGAACAGACCGAGCTTCTTGGCGGCGACGCCCGCCACCAGGGCTGCCAGGCCATATTCGGCAACCTTGTCGCTCGAAGCGTCGAAATCCGCATAGCGCTTGCCTTCGACGTAGTGCAGGTTGTCCAGCAGCGCCAGCACGGCGGCCTTGTCCATGGGCACCTTGTTCTTCTCGGTGATCAGATCCAGCGTGATGTAGCCGTCGCGACCTAGCGCGTAGGTGTTGTAGTTGACGGTGGCGTCTTCCTCGGCGGCGGCGTCCTTGTGCTTGGCGGCCACCGACCAGACGAGGCGCTGCGTGTTGCTGTCGTACTTGGGCGCCTCCACCCAGCCGCCCACCGTCAGCTCGGGAAAGCCGCGTTTCTTGCGTTCCTCGTTGGATGCCTCGGTGCCTTCGCGCAGGCTGTCCAGCAACTCGCTGACGTTCCAGTTGCGGGCGTCGTCGTCCTTGATGTAGCCGGCCTTGTCGAAATTGACGGTGACGACCCAGTCTTCGTCGTCGCTCTTGGGCATCACGACGCCCAGGAGCGAGGGATCCTTGCCGTTGCCGTAGGCCTGCATCAACCGCTCGGCCTGCGGGCGCGGCACGAAAAACATACTCTGCGGCAGCTTCAGGGTTGCCTGGTCGCCCAGTGTCACGTCGGTCGGACCTTGCCGGGCGGCGGCGAACGCGGCCTTGGAGGCCGCTTCGATCTCCTGCTGGGCCGATGCGTTCTGGGCCGACGCGCCTGCGTGCAGGAACAACAGCGCGCTGGCGAGGGCCAGCGACAGGCGGGAAATGAATGCGCGCATGGTGATGATGAAGCCGGTAGTTAAATGGGGCCTCATTGTCTGGGCGTGCGGCTGTCATCTCTCTGAACGCGCGCCCAAAATGCCGGGCGCCTTGGCCCGCATCAACCGGCGATGTCAGGTGGCGTGCCGGCGCACGCCGATACGGCTCAGCGCGCTTTCTTGCCCTTGGCTTGCGGCGCGTTGCGCAGGCGGGTGCCCAGAATGCGGTCGTGCAGGAACTGCCCGTCGGGATCCAGCCAGGACCAGATGAAGATGGTGAAGGGCGCCGCAACGATGAACATGTCCACGGACGGCCAGCCGGTGGCCAGTGCCGCGCCCCAGACCACGGCGGCGCCCGCAAGCACCAGCGGCCACGCCAGGATGTAGCGCAGGACCAGCAGGCCGGTTGACGGCGTATTGCCGTGGCGATCCACCAGCCGGATGTTCCAGGTCTTCATGGGCAGCGTCTGGCCGCGGCGGCGCCAGCACAGTACGAAATAAGCGCCGATTGCCACGAACAGCCACGCCTGCCGGGCGGCCCGCAATTCCAGCGCATTGCGGCTCTGGGTGAGGGTATCAAGTAGGTAACCCGCCAGAAAAACGACGCCGAACAGCAGCACGGCTTCGTACATCATGCAGGCAAACCGGCGCAGCCGATTGGGCGTTTCGTCGAGGTGGGCGTCATTCATGGACCGCTATTATCCATAAAACGTTGCCCCCACGCCGCACACGACGCGGTGCGTGCTTGCTGTCCCCAGCGGGGGCAGCCCCGCCTTCCGGCGGCCGAGCGTCCATTCTGGCCACTGCCGCTTCGGTGCGACTGATGCGCAAAAAAAACCCGCCGGTAAGGGCGGGTCTATAAAAGGGGCTATGCAGCCCCCAAGGGGAAAATCGTTAGGCCGAAGCCTGGGCCCAGCTTAGGCAGCGGAGTGCGCGTTCTTGGCGCTCGTCTTGCCGGCCAGGGCCTTGATGCCGTGGGCCAGCTTGCGCAGGCCTGCAGCCAACGCCCGCATCGGATGCGGGCGGAATTGTTCTTCGATAGCCTGGAGCATCAGTTGACGCTCGAGTTCGTCGGTCAGGCGAATGGTGTTGTTCGGGTTGATCACAATAGCCTCCACGGGCTTGCACAGTTGTTTGCTACTAGGGATAACCCGGATTATAGGGGTTTACCCTGAAACTATGCAAGAGGCCGATTCAAGCTGGTGCAACTTGGCAACACCGTGGTGCTGATGATGCCCCAAAACCGCGCGGCGGGGCACCATAAGCAAAGATAGGCGCCGCATGTTGCGGCGCTTTTACAACGTGGGGATGCTGCCCGAATCAGGCAGCCCTCCGCGGCGCGTGCCGCAGGAGGGCAGGACGCGCTCAGGCGTCGCGGTAGCCGGCGGCCACCAGCTCGAAGCCGAACAGGCGGCAGTCGAGCGCGCCGTTGTGCAGCGGGACGCGCCGCTTGGGCTTCAAACGCATCTGGTTGGGCAGCGTCAGGTCGCTGGTGATGACGTGCAGCTCCCATCCCGCGAAATTGTGCTTCAGGCAGGTCGCCCAGTCGCGCCACAGGTCGGCGTCCTGTTCCGCGCCCATGCGCTCGCCGTAGGGCGGGTTGGTGACGATCCAGCCATGGTCGGCGGGCGCCGTCACTTCCCGCGCATCGCCTACTTCAAAGCGGATCGAGTCGGCGGTCAGCCAGGCGCGCTCGGCGTTGTTACGGGCGTATTCAATGGCCAGGGGATTGAGGTCGTAGCCGACCAGCGGCGCGTCGAGCTGCGGCAGGATGCGGGCCCGGGCGTCGTCCTTCAGGTCGCGCCAGCGGTACGCATCGTGGTCGCGCAGGCGTTCGAACCCGAACGGGCGCGAGATGCCCGGGGGTACACCCAGCGCGATCCAGGCCGCCTCGATCAAGATGGTGCCGGATCCGCAGAAGGGATCCAGGAGCGGCGCGGCCGGATCCCAGCCCGCCAGCGCCAGCATGCCGGCTGCCAGGTTTTCGCGCAGCGGCGCTTCGCCCTTGTCCAGGCGCCAGCCGCGCTTGAACAGGGATTCGCCCGACGTGTCCAGATAAAGCGTGGCGGTGTGGCCCGTCAGGAAAAGGTGCACGCGCGCATCGGGGCGCACCGTGTCGATGCTGGGGCGCTCGCCTTCAAGCTCGCGCAGGCGGTCGCAGATACCGTCCTTGGCGCGCAGGTTGCAGTACTGCAGGCTCTGCACCGGGCTCTTGATGGCGGAGGTGTCCACGCGCAGCGTCTGTTCGGCGCCGAACCACCGTTCCCAGGGGGTATCGCGGGCCAAATCCAGGATGTCGTCTTCGTGCGAGATCTCGGCATGGGCCACTTGCACGAGGATGCGGGTCGCCAGCCGCGAGTACAAGTTGGCGCGCTGGATGCCCGACCAGTCCGACGTGAACGAGCAGCCTGCCCGGCCGGCCTTGGCGTCTTCGTAGCCGAGCGCCTGCAACTCGGCGGTCAGCGCTTCTTCCAGGCCTTGGGGGCAGGGGGCGAAGACGGTGAAGATTTCAGCTTGACGCGGCTCGCGGGGACGGCGGCTGCGGACGTCGGCACGGGGGGCGGCGCGCTCGCGCGGGGCATCCCAATCGTGATCGACATCGGCTTCGTGCGCGAAATCGGATTTCTGCGCGTCGTCGGATTCTGCCGTGTGGTCGGGTTCTTGCGCGAATTCGGGGGCGGGGCCGTCGTCTTCGAACGGATCGTAGAAGCGGCCGGCCGGCGTCGCCGGGGCAATGTACTGGTCGTCACGCAAACGCGGCGCGCGCTGCGGCGTGCGTCCGGCGCGCGGGCCGGGTGCGTCGTCGCGGCGGCTGTCGTCCGCGCGGGTGCGGTCGGAAGCGCCACGGCGCGCCGAGGGACGGTCGGATTGGCCGCGATCGGACGGGCCACGGTCGTACTGGCTACGGTCGGACGGACCGCGATCGTACTGGCCGCGCTCGGCCTGCCCGGGTCGTGACTGACCCGGCCGCGATTGTCCCGAACGCGGCGACGTGCCGCGGGCGGGCGCATCGCGGCCTGCGCCGGACGGCCTGCGGGCGCTGCGGGCCTCTTCTTCCTGGCGCCGCTGGTAGCCCTCGGGGTCCTTCTGGCGTTCGGTGTTGTCGCGGGCGCGCTCGATCTGCGCGACCAGGCGCGCGCGGGCGCCGGTGCGGGTGCGTTTGGCCGCGCCCTCGGCTTGAGCGTCGCGGGCCGTTTTTTTGATCGTCAGCGTCTTGCGCGGGCGGTCCTGTTCATCAGAGGACATACGAATCCTGGCGAATGTGCAAAGGTAGGGGTATCAGAAGGGTTTGACGACGACCAGCGCCACCACCACCAAGAGCAGCAAGACGGGAACTTCGTTGAACCAGCGATAGAACTTGTGCGAACGGGTGTTCTTGCCCTGTTCGAATTTGCGCAGCATGAGGCCACAGGCGTGATGGTAGCCGATGACGAGCAGCACGAAAAAGAGCTTGGCGTGCATCCAGCCGTTGCCGGGACCCACGCCGATGCGGTAACCCACGTACAGCCACATGCCAAAAATGATGGCGACGACCGCCAGGATGGTGGTGAAGCGGTAAAGGCGGCGCGCCATGCCGAGCAGCGTTTCCTGGACGGCGGTGTCCGAGGTTTGCGCGAGATTCACGAAAATGCGCGGCAGATAGAACAATCCGGCAAACCAGGAAGCGATGAAGACGATATGAAAGGTCTTGACCCAGAGCATGGCCATGGCGCGATCCGATGGAGGAAAGCCGCATTGTATGCGCGCCGGTATCTGACAGCCTTGGGCGACGCGCGGTGCCACTGGGGGTGTCAGACACCACTGGGCGGCGAGGTGTGCCACCAGGTGTCTGACACCCGTGGGAGACGGACGTCAGACCGGACCGATGTGCCATGGGTGTCAGACACCTGATGAGACACCCCTCAGATCACATACAGATCCATGTATTCGTGGACCGGCATCGCTTCCAGCGTCTCCTGATCCAGCGACGCCGCCAAAATGCGCTGCTGCTGACGCGGCGGAAACACGCGCGCCAGGTTGGTGCGGAACTTGATCTCCAGCAGCGGAATGCCGTCGGCGCGGCGGCGCTTGTGGCCGATGGGGTATTCGCAGACGATTTCATCCAGCGCCGTGCCATCGTTGAATTGCACGGTCAGCGCGTTGGCGATCGAGCGCTTGGCGGGGTTGTGATAGTCGCTGGTGAACGCGGGATCCTCGACGCAGACGATCTTGGCGCGCAGCGCGTCAATGCGCGGATCTTGCGCGATCTCGTCTTCGTAGTCGCCCGCGGTCAGGCGTCCGAACAGCACCGGCACGGCCACCATGTATTGGATGCAGTGGTCGCGGTCGGCGGGATTGTTCAGCGGTCCCTTCTTGTCGATGATGCGGATGCACGCTTCGTGCGTGCGGATCCGGATCTGTTTGATGTCGTCCGCGCTTTTGCCCTGCGACTTGAGCAGATCGTGGATCTGCATGGCGCATTCCACGGCGGTCTGCGCATGGAATTCGGCCGGAAACGAGATCTTGAACAGCACGTTTTCCATCACGTAGCTGCCGTACGGTCGCTGGAACTTGAACGGCTGGCCCTTGAAAAGCACGTCGTAAAAGCCCCAGGTCTTGGCGCTCAGCACCGACGGATAACCCATTTCGCCGGTGCGTGCGATCAGCGCCAGGCGCACCGCGCGGCTGGTCGCGTCGCCGGCGGCCCAGCTCTTGCGGCTGCCGGTGTTGGGGGCGTGGCGATAGGTGCGCAGGCTCTGGCCGTCGACCCAGGCGAGCGACACCGCGTTGATGACTTCGTCGCGGGTCAGGCCCAGCATCTGCGCGACCACGGCCGTGGACGCCACCTTGACCAGCACCACGTGGTCCAAGCCCACCTTGTTGAAGGAGTTTTCCAGCGCGATGCAGCCCTGGATTTCGTGCGCCTTGATCATGCCGGTCAGCACGTCGCGCATGGATAGCGGCGGCTTGCCCGATGCGACTGCCGTGCGCGACAGCCAGTCGGCCGTGGCAAGGATGCCGCCCAGGTTGTCGGACGGGTGGCCCCATTCGGCCGCCAGCCAGGTGTCGTTGAAGTCCAGCCAGCGGATCATGGCGCCGATGTTGAACGCGGCCTGGACCGGGTCAAGCTGGAATTGCGTGCCGGGCACCTTGGCGCCTTGGGGCACCATGGTGCCCGGCACGACCGGACCCAGCAGTTTGCGGCAAGCCGGATATTCCAGCGCTTCCAGGCCGCAGCCCAGCGTGTCGATCAGGCAGTTGCGTGCGGTCTCGTACGCCAGCTCGCTGCGGACTTCATAGTTGAGCACGTAGTCCGCGATATCGGCCAGGACCTGGTCGGGCTCGGGACGTACGTTCGAGATCGGGGCAGACATAGCAGTACCTCTTCGGAAAAGTGAATACAGGTGGCCATGCCGCGCCCTCGATCGCGTTTAACCTGCGCTTGTCTTTACTTGCGCTTGTCGATGGGCACGAACTTCTGGTCTTCCGGGCCCACGTAATTGGCGGTGGGGCGGATGATCTTGTTGTCGATGCGCTGTTCGATGATGTGGGCCGACCAGCCCGCGGTGCGCGCGATGACGAACAGCGGGGTGAACATGGCAGTGGGCACGCCCATCATGTGATAGCTGACGGCCGAGAACCAGTCCAGGTTGGGGAACATCTTCTTGACGTCCCACATGACGGTTTCCAGGCGTTCGGCGATGTCGAACATCTTGGTCGTGCCGGCCTTCTTGGACAGCTTCTTGGCGACGTCCTTGATGACCTTGTTGCGCGGGTCGGAGACCGTGTAGACCGGGTGGCCAAAACCGATGATGACTTCCTTGGCTTCCACGCGGCGGCGGATGTCGGCCTCGGCTTCTTCCGGGGTTTCGTAGCGCTTCTGCACTTCGAATGCGACTTCGTTGGCGCCGCCGTGCTTGGGGCCGCGCAAGGCGCCGATCGCGCCCGAGATGGCCGAGAACACATCCGAACCCGTGCCGGCGATGACGCGGGCCGTGAACGTCGAGGCGTTGAATTCGTGCTCGGCGTACAGGTTCAGCGAGATGTGCATCGCCTTGACCCATTCGTCGCTGGGCTTCTCGCCATGCAGCAGGTGCAGGAAGTGGCCGCCGATGCTGTCGTCGTCCGTCTGCACGTCGATGACGCGGCCGTTGTGGCTGAAGTGGTACCAGTAGAGCAGGGCCGAACCCAGGTTGGCCATCAGGCGGTCGGCGATATCGCGCGCGCCCGGGGTGTTGTGGTCGTCTTTTTCGGGCAGCACGCAGCCCAGCACCGACACGGCCGTGCGCATCACGTCCATCGGGTGGCTGGCGGCGGGCAGGGCTTCCAGGGCGACCTGCAACTGCGCGGGCAGGCCGCGCAGGCTGCGCAGCTTTTCCTTGTAGGCCTTCAGCTCAGCCTTGTTGGGCAGCTTGCCATGGACGAGCAAGTGGGCGATTTCCTCGAACTCGCTGGTATGGGCGATGTCCAGGATGTCATAGCCGCGATAGTGCAGGTCGTTGCCGCTGCGGCCGACGGTGCACAGTGCGGTATTGCCCGCGACCACGCCGGACAGCGCAACCGACTTCTTGGGCTTGAAACCGGCTTTTTCTTCCGGCTTGGCGTCCGATTTGGCTTCTTGCTTCTTGGGAGCCGTGCTCATGTCTCTACTCCTTTCCTTACGCGATGGAAGATGCAATGGGTGGCGGACGGCGCCGCGGGTCTGCCGCGGCGCGCGCCTGAGGGGGCCGGACTACGCCTTGCCCTTTTGGAAGAGCGCGTCCAGCCTGGATTCGAATTCGTGATAGCCGATGCGGTCGTACAGTTCTTCGCGCGTCTGCATCAGATCGACGACGTTCTTCTGGTGGCCGTCGCGGCGAATCGCGGTGTAGACGGCCTCGGCGGCCTTGTTCATGGCGCGGAAGGCCGACAGCGGATAGAGCACCATCCCCACGCCGACGCTCTTCAGTTCTTCGACCGAGAAGAGCGGCGTCTTGCCGAACTCGGTGATGTTGGCCAGCACCGGCACCTTGACGGCCTTCACGAAGCGGTCGTAAGTGGGCAGGTCGTAGGCGGCTTCGGCGAAGATGGCGTCGGCCCCGGCTTCGACGCACGCCAGCGCGCGCTCGATGGCGGCGTCCACGCCGTGCGAGGCGATCGCGTCGGTGCGGGCGATCAGGTAGAAGTCGCTGTCGGTGCGCGCGTCGGCGGCGGCCTTCACGCGGTCGGCCATTTCCTCGGTGGTGACGATTTCCTTGCCGGGCCGATGGCCGCAGCGCTTGGCGCCGACCTGGTCCTCGATGTGGCAGGCAGCGGCGCCGAACTTGATCAGGCTCTTGACGGTGCGGGCGATGTTGAATGCCGACGGTCCGAAGCCGGTGTCGATGTCCACCACCAGCGGCACGTCGCACACGTCGGTGATGCGGCGCACGTCGGTCAGGACGTCGTCCATCGTGTTGATGCCCAGGTCCGGCAGGCCCAGCGAGCCGGCCGCGACGCCGCCGCCGGACAGGTAGATCGCGCGGTAGCCGGCGCGCTTGGCCAGGAGGGCGTGGTTCGCGTTGATGGCGCCGATGATCTGCAGCGGATGCTCTTCGGCGAGCGCGCGGCGAAAGAGGGCGCCGGGCGATTCGGGTCTGGACATGGTTGTCTCCTGTTCTTGGTAGCCCACGACCATATCGCGGGTCCGAAAAATAAATCTGTCCCCTGCGCGACAATCCCCGCGGCACACGCTTTTGCGGCTGGGCAAAGAGACAGGTGTATTTCCCGGTACTGCGTACGTCCCGGGCCGCGCGCATTGCGGGCCCGCTTAAGGATTGGGCCCGCATGAACGGGCCCAATCCTTTACTGCGCGCTGCTTACTTCAGCAGGTCCTTGACGCCGTCGCGCTCTTCGAGGAGCTCTTTCAGCGTGAAGTCCAGGCGCTCACGCGAGAAGGCGTCGATTTCCAGGCCCTCGATGCGCTTGTATTCGCCGTTTTCGGTCGTGACCGGCACGCCGTAGATGATGCCTTCGGGGATGCCGTAGGAGCCGTCCGACGGGATGCCCATCGTGACCCACTTGCCGTTGCTGCCCAGAACCCAGTCACGGACGTGGTCGATGGCGGCGTTGGCGGCCGAAGCGGCCGAGGACAGACCACGGGCTTCGATGATGGCGGCGCCGCGCTTGCCCACGGTGGGGATGAACGTGTCGCGGTTCCAGGCGTCGTCGTTGATCAGCTTGGACAGCGATTCGCCGCCGACGGTGGCGAAGCGGAAGTCGGGGTACATCGTGGGCGAGTGGTTGCCCCACACGACCAGCTTTTCGATGTCGGCGACGGCCTTGCCCGATTTGGCGGCCAGTTGCGACAGGGCGCGGTTGTGGTCCAGGCGCAGCATGGCGGTGAAGTTCTTGGCGGGCAGGTCCGGCGCCGACTTCATGGCGATGTAGGCGTTGGTGTTGGCGGGGTTGCCGACGACCAGGACCTTGACGTTGCGGCTGGCGACGTCGTTCAGGGCCTTGCCCTGAGCCGTGAAGATCTGCGCGTTGACGGACAGCAGGTCCTTGCGTTCCATGCCCGGGCCGCGGGGACGGGCGCCAACCAGCAGGGCCACGTCGGCGTCCTTGAAGGCGGTGCGCGGGTCGCTGTGCGCGGTGACTTCCTGCAGCAGCGGGAAGGCGCAGTCATCCAGTTCCATGATGACGCCCTTCAGAGCCTTTTGCGCTTTCTCGTCGGGGATTTCCAGCAGTTGCAGGATGACGGGTTGATCTTTACCCAGCATTTCGCCCGAGGCGATGCGGAATAGCAGTGCGTAACCGATTTGGCCGGCGGCGCCGGTGACGGCGACACGCAAGGCAGGCTTGGACATGGACGTTCTCCGTAATGGTTTGGCGAGAAAAAATCTCACCAATCAGTGTAATCGTTGGGCGCGGTAACAAGCGGCCGCAAAGGGCGCTGCGCGTCGCGCGGACAGCTTTGAATCCTAGATCGAATTAACGTAAGCGTCAATTGATCTTCTATCTTATATAAGACATAAGACGTTGGACAGCTCGCCTCCCGATATGCCACAATAGAGCGTTTATTCGAATGCGCCGCGGCCTGCTGGGCAGCGCGCCTGTATCAAGCCATAAGGCCGGCGGCAGCAGCGCATACGGATGAGTTTGCATCCCTTGGCGCTGCCTTCTCATTCATCCGGATAAACATGACACTTTCAAGAAGATCCATGGCAGAGCCTCGGCCCGAAACCTCCTTACGCAATCGCGCCGCCCGTCCAACGGGCGAGGGAGCCGCTTTCAGTCCTCTCTACCGCCAGATCAAGGATCTGCTTGTCCAAAGCCTCGAGCGCGGCGAATGGAAGCCCGGCGAGCTCATCCCCAGCGAAATCGATCTGGCCGCCCGTTTTCAGGTGAGCCAGGGCACGGTGCGCAAGGCGGTCGATGAGCTGGCGGCCGAGCACATGCTGCTGCGCCGCCAAGGCAAGGGCACTTTTGTCGCCACCCACCACGAAGCCCGCGTGCGCTACCGCTTTCTGCGCCTGGCCCCCGACGAAGAGGGCGAGGCCGGCCGCGCGGAGAGCCGCATCCTGGAATGCCGCCGCACCCGCGCGCCCGCCGAGATCGCCCGCGCGCTCGACCTGCGCGCCGGCGAGACCGTCGTCATGATCCGCCGCCTGCTGTCCATGGGGCAGACACCGACCGTGCTGGACGACATCTGGCTCCCTGGCTCCATTTTCCGAGGTCTCACCCTTGAGCTGCTGACCGCCAACAAGGCGCCGCTCTATGGCCTGTTTGAATCCGAATTCGGCGTCAGCATGGTGCGCGCGGACGAGAAGCTGCGCGCGGTCGCCGCGCCGGCCGAAGTCTGTACGCTGCTTAATGTTGTCGCCGGAACGCCGTTGTTGCAGGTAGACCGAGTGTCTTACACGTACGGTGACCGCCCCATGGAAATTCGCCGGGGGTTGTACTTGACCGATCGATACCACTACCGCAATAGTCTGAATTGATGAGCTTTTTACCTACGATTTGATACCAACCCGTCTCTGGGCGAAAATACCGCGTTTGCCCGCAAGGGCCGCGGCAATTTAGCCGTAACGATTCCCTAGTTCCGAAACACCGAGGCCGTCATGTCCGACACCGCTGCCAAGCCACGTCCGCAGTTTCGCAATATTGGTATTGCGCAACTTGCCAGTTACCGCCTGCCCCTGGCCGGCAAGCTGTCCATTCTGCACCGCGTCAGCGGCGCGTTGTTGTTCCTCTGTCTTCCCTTGGTCATCCTGCCGTTGTTCGCGGCCAGCGTGGCCGCACCGCAGACGTTCGCCGCCGTGGCCGCGTACGCCGGCAATCCGATCGTCAAGCTTGTTTTCCTCGTTCTCGTGTGGGGCTACCTGCACCACTTCTGTGCGGGCATCCGATACCTGCTGCTGGATCTGCACATCGGTATCGACAAGCAGTCGTCCAAGAAGAGCGCGGGCGTGGTGTTCGGCGTCAGCCTCGCGCTGACCCTGGTGTTCGCTCTCAAACTGTTCGGAGTGCTGTAAATGGCCGCCGCTAAAAACTACGGACCCAAGCGCCTGGTCGTCGGCGCCCACTATGGCGTCATGGATTTCATCATCCAGCGCATCACCGCCGTCATCATGGCCGTGTACACGCTGGTGCTGCTCATCGGCATCCTGATGATGCCGGCCTTCACGTACGAACACTGGACCGCGCTGTTCAATTTCTACGTGGGCGTTCTTCCGGTTGGCCAGATCCTGGCCACCCTTGCATTCATTGCGCTGGCCTGGCATGCCTGGATCGGCGTGCGCGACATCTGGATGGACTACGTCAAGTCGGTGGGCGTGCGCCTGCTGCTGCAAGTGCTGACGATCCTCTGGCTGGTCGGTTCGGTCGTTTACTTCGCGCAAATCCTCTGGAGCATTTAAGCCGTGGTCTCTGTCATGAAATCCTTGCCGCGCCGCCAGTTTGATGTGGTGGTCGTTGGCGCCGGCGGAGCCGGCATGCGTTGTTCGCTGCAACTGTCCCAAGCGGGCCTGTCCGTTGCGGTGCTCTCCAAAGTGTTCCCCACGCGTTCGCACACCGTTGCCGCGCAAGGCGGCGTGAGCGCCTCGCTGGGCAACATGAGCGAAGACAACTGGTACTGGCACATGTACGACACCGTCAAGGGTTCGGACTGGCTGGGCGACCAGGACGCCATCGAATTCATGTGCCGTGAAGCGCCGAACGCCGTGTACGAGCTCGAGCACTTCGGCATGCCGTTCGACCGCAACCCCGACGGCACGATCTATCAGCGTCCGTTCGGCGGCCACACCGCCAACTTCGGCGAAAAGCCGGTCCAGCGCGCCTGTGCCGCTGCCGACCGTACCGGCCACGCCCTGCTGCACACCCTCTACCAGCGCAACGTTGCCGCGCGCACCCAGTTCTTCGTCGAATGGATGGCGCTGGACCTGCTGCGCAACGAAGCCGGCGACGTCGTGGGCGTGACCGCCCTCGAAATGGAAACGGGCGAAATCTACATTCTGGAAGCCAAGACCACGGTGCTGGCCACCGGCGGCGCGGGCCGCATCTGGGCCGCTTCCACCAACGCGTTCATCAACACCGGCGACGGCCTGGGCATGGCTGCCCGTGCCGGCATCCCGCTGCAAGACATGGAATTCTGGCAGTTCCACCCGACCGGCGTGGCCGGCGCGGGCGTGCTGATCACGGAAGGCGTGCGCGGCGAAGGCGGCATCCTGCTGAACAAGGATGGCGAGCGCTTCATGGAGCGTTATGCCCCCACGCTGAAGGATCTGGCGCCGCGTGACTTCGTGTCGCGCTCGATGGACCAGGAAATCAAGGAAGGCCGCGGTTGCGGTCCGGACGGCAGCTACGTCGTGCTCAAGCTCGACCACCTGGGCGCCGACGTCATCAACAAGCGTCTGCCCTCGATCCGCGAAATCGCCATCAAGTTCGGCAACGTCGATCCGATCAAGGAACCGATCCCCGTCGTTCCGACCATCCACTACCAGATGGGCGGCATTCCGGCCAACTACCATGGCCAGGTGCTCTCGCGCGAAAACGGCGAGAACAAGATTGTCAACGGCCTGTACGCCATCGGTGAATGCGCCGCGGTGTCGGTCCACGGCGCGAACCGCCTGGGCACGAACTCGCTGCTCGACCTGATCGTGTTCGGCCGCGCCACCGGCAACCACATCGTGAACTCGCATCCGGAGCGCCAGCGCGCGCACCAGGACCTGCCGCAGCAGGCCGTCGAGTTCTCGCTGGACCGCATCAACAAGCTGGAATCGCGTACGTCCGGCGAAAAGACGCAAGACATCGGCAATGCCATCCGCTTCTCGATGCAGCGCCACTGCGGCGTGTTCCGCACGCTGGAGCTGCTGAACGAAGGCGTGACCCAGATCGAAGACCTGGCCAAGCAAGCCGACAGCATCTACTTCAAGGACAAGTCCAAGGTGTTCAACACCGCCCGCGTCGAGGCGCTGGAACTGGCGAACATGACCGAAGTGGCCCGCGCCACGATCAAGTCGGCCGCCGCCCGTACCGAAAGCCGCGGCGCGCATGCGCTGGACGACCACCCGACGCGCGACGACGAGAACTGGCTGAAGCACACGCTGTGGTACTCCGAAGGCAGCCGCCTGGATTACAAGCCTGTTCAGATGAAGCCGCTGACGGTCGAGTCCTTCCCGCCCAAGGCGCGTACCTTCTAAGTCCGGATTGAGCCCACTATGAGCAACAAGAGAATCGTCAAGTTCGAAATCTACCGCTACGATCCGGACAAGGACGAGCGTCCCTACATGCAGAAGCTGGACGTCGAACTCCAGCCCACCGACAAGATGCTGCTTGATGCGCTGGTGCGCATCAAGAACGACGTCGATGACAGCCTGGCCCTGCGCCGCTCGTGCCGTGAAGGCGTGTGCGGTTCGGACGCCATGAACATCAACGGCAAGAACGGCCTGGCCTGCACCACGAACCTTCGCGAACTGAAGGAACCGATCGTGCTGCGTCCGCTGCCGGGCCTGCCGGTCATCCGCGATCTGATCGTGGACATGACGCACTTCTTCAATCAGTACCACTCGATCCGCCCGTACCTCATCAACGACACGCCGCCGCCCGAGAAAGAGCGTCTGCAGTCGCCCGAGGCGCGCGAAGAGCTGGACGGTCTGTACGAGTGCATCCTGTGCGCGTGCTGTTCCACTTCCTGCCCGTCGTTCTGGTGGAATCCGGACAAGTTCGTCGGCCCGGCCGGCCTGCTGCAAGCCTACCGCTTCATCGCCGACAGCCGCGACGAAGCCACTGGCGAGCGTCTGGACAACCTGGAAGATCCGTACCGTCTGTTCCGTTGCCACACGATCATGAACTGCGTCGACGTCTGTCCGAAGGGGCTGAACCCGACCAAGGCGATCGGCAAGATCAAGGAACTGATGGTCCGCCGCACGGTCTAGTTTTTGTGTATTTGAGGTGTACGAATGAGCAGGCTAACTGAACTGGAGCGGGCGCGACTGCGTTGGCGGGCGCGCCGCGGCCTGCTCGAAAACGACTTGATCATCACCCGGTATCTGGATGCCCACGAGGCTGAACTTACCGATGATGACGTGGCCGCATTGACCCAGCTTTTCGAGATGGGAGACAACGATCTTCTCGATCTGCTGCTGGCTCGTAAGGAACTCGAAGGCGAACTGGATACACCGAGGCTTCGAGGCATTATTGGCCAGATGCGCGCGCTCTGATTAATTGAGAGGAATAAACATGAACCTGTCTGACAAAAAAGCCACTCTGTCCTTCTCGGATGGCAGCGCACCCATTGAGTTCCCTGTCTACAAGGGCACGGTCGGTCCGGATGTGATCGACATCCGCAAGCTGTATGGCCAGACGGGCATGTTCACGTTTGACCCCGGCTTCATGTCGACGGCTGCCTGCGAATCGGGCATCACGTACATCGACGGCGACAAGGGCGAACTGCTGTACCGCGGCTTTCCGATCGAACAGCTGGCCGTGAACTGCGACTTCATGGACATCTGCTACCTGATCCTGAACGGCGAACTGCCGAACCAGGAACAAAAGGCCGATTTCGACTCGCAAGTCACCCATCACACGATGGTCAATGAGCAGCTGCATTTCTTCCTGCGTGGTTTCCGCCGCGACGCCCACCCGATGGCCGTCCTGACGGGCCTGGTCGGCGCGCTGTCCGCGTTCTATCACGACTCCACCGACATCACGAACCCGCAGCATCGCCACATCTCGGCCATCCGCCTGATCGCCAAGATGCCGACGCTGGTTGCGATGGCGTACAAGTACTCGCAAGGCCAACCGTTCATCTACCCGCAGAACGACCTGTCCTACACGGGCAACTTCCTGCGCATGATGTTCGCCACGCCGTGCGAAGACTACAAGGTCAATGAAGTCGTCGAGCGCGCGCTGGACCGCATCTTCATCCTGCACGCCGATCACGAGCAAAACGCCTCCACCTCGACCGTGCGCCTGTGCGGTTCGTCGGGCACCAACCCGTTCGCCGCCATCTCGGCTGGCGTGGCTTGCCTGTGGGGCCCGGCTCACGGCGGCGCCAACGAAGCTTGCCTGCAGATGCTCGAAGAACTGCAAGCCAACGGCGGCATCGCCAAGGTCGGCGAGTTCATGGAGAAGGTCAAGGACAAGAACTCTGGCGTGCGCCTGATGGGCTTTGGCCACCGCGTCTACAAGAACTACGATCCGCGCGCCAAGCTGATGCAGGAAACCTGCAAGGAAGTGCTCTCGGCCCTGGGCCTGGAAAACGACCCGCTGTTCAAGCTGGCCATGGAACTGGAACGCATCGCGCTGTCGGATCCGTACTTCGTCCAGCGCAAGCTGTACCCGAACGTGGACTTCTACTCGGGTATCGTCCAGCGCGCGATCGGCATCCCGACCTCGCTGTTCACGGCCATCTTCGCGCTGGCCCGCACGGTGGGCTGGATCGCCCAGTGGAACGAAATGCTGTCGGATCCCGACTACAAGATCGGCCGTCCGCGTCAGCTGTTCACCGGCTCGGTCACGCGCGACGTGCCCCCGATGGACAAGCGTTAATTCGCAATCCCCATCCAGAAGGCGCCGCCTTCCGGCAAAACGCCAGTCAGCCCAGCGCCGACTGGCGTTTTTTTCTGGCGGCTACGGTTTGGCGGTTACAGATAGTTCATCGTGAAGGTGACTGCCGAGTTGGCGGAACCCGGTGTGACCTTGGCGCCGGTTTGACGATATCTGGCGCGCAAGGGGATTTTGAAGCTGCCGCCCGTTGCGCTGTTGTAGCCGGCAAACGGCAGCTTCGTTCCCAGCACGGCCGGATTTCCGTCGGCGTCCAGCAACTGGACGCCGACGCCTGTCGCCGTTGAATTCGCATCCAGGCCGATAACCGTGTTTGCGGCGTCCACGATAGGCGTGACGGCATCGATCTGGTAGTGAATGGCGCTCATGCCTGCGGGGCAGCCGTTCAAAGAAATATCGAACCCAACAAGCTGACTGGAAGAGCCCGCTCCCTTGAATACCGACGCCTGGGGAGACCCGAGGGATACGGAAACGTTGGGCGTGGTGCAGGCCTGCGACATCAGTAACAGCGCCATGGTGACAAACTGGATCTCCACGCCGGGGTCCTGAGCGAGCATGCTGCCGACTTCATTCGAGAACGATGCCGCGCTTGCAATGGTTGTCGGCGGAACGATGCCGGTGGCTACGGGGCCCGTTTTGACGAACATCGCGCGTAGCTGCCCGCCGTTGGTAAGCGCGCCCTGCATGTTGCATCCCCGGGTTCTCCAGGTTCGGTTGAGGGCTTGGAATGCCGCCCATCCGCAGCCGTTGACGTAGCTCCGGGCGCCAATGATGATACCCAGGCCATCGACGCCTGTCGCATGGACGTCATAGGTGATTCCGTCAACGACCTTCGTCTGCCCCGCGCTGGGAACGACGGTGTGCATACCGGTTGCCGTGGTGGCGCCTCCGGAAACGCTGCAGTTGAACCAATCGGTAGTGGCTGCGGTTGTCAGCCAGTCGGTGAGGGCCGTGCCGATGGCCGCATCACGGGGTATCGTGATGTGAGGCGGCGTGTTCACGGAAACCGAGCTTATCGTCTGGGTGCAGGTCGAGGCCGCCCACGAGGCCGTGGAACCCAACAAGGCAAGCAGCCCGAGCGCCGCACGCAACATGGTCTTGTTCATCAATATTCCCATCATCAATTTTTGGCGATCCGGGCTGGCACCGTCTTGTCGCAGAGCAGCCCGCTCGCCTGGGGCAGCGATGCATCCTTGAGACGCTGTTCGGTTAGGGCATAGCCAAACGTGCAAGCTTCGCCATCGTTCGCGCCCCATTTCACGGTCAGGATGCCCTGTGTGTCCTTCAACCCGCGCGCAAGCACGCGGCCGCCTTGCGCCACGACACCCACGCTGTTTCCGTCGGCGTCCTGCACGTCGGCGCCAAAGGGAAGGGGCTCTCCGCTGCGCGTGGCCACCGTCAGCAGCGCCGCGCTTCCCGCGTTTTCGGTTTCGAAGCTCAGCCGAACCACCGCGCCGGCGGTGGGGGCCACATGTTGCTCGGTCGCCTTGAGTTCGACGTTCAGCGGCAGGCCCTTGGGGTCGAGCTCAATGCTGTTTCTGGCGTAGGGCGTCAATGCCGATACGACCCCGCGGCCCTTGGAATCCAGGCGCACCCCGCTGCTGGTGAGCACCCGCGCGCCAGCGGCGTCTTTCGCCTCGACGATTGCGATTGTTTCGCCGGCGTTTGGCGTCATGACGACGCCGCCGCCATACGCCACGACGCCGCCGGAAAAGCTCGCGCCGTATTGCGTGTAGTTCGAGCTGGTGCTGGCGTTGGCCGACACGGCGGCCACCGGCGTGCGGTACGAGGCGTTCGCCGCGATGTTGGTGTTGGCCGGACCACTTGACGACATGGCACGCCCGGCGCTCACGCCATAGTTGAATGCGTTGTCGGCGCCGAGGGCCCCCGCCACCGATTGCTGGATGCTGCTCGAACCGTCCGATCCCTTCTGCATGCTGGTCGACGCGTAGACCGGGTTTTGGTTGCGGCCCAGCGGAATGCCCACGTTGAGCATGACCTGGTTGTCCCACTTCTGCGTACCCACGTTGAGCTGACGCGTCGCCGACACGGTGTAGTTCACGTTCTTGTAGCTGTTGCTGTAGCCGGCCTGGATCTGGGTGTCGCGGCCGCGTTTGTCCCAGTAATCCTGCGTCGATCCGGTGAAATGGATGGATCCATAGCCCTGCGGCAGTTTCTGGTTGATGGTCGCCTGCAGGCGGCCGCGCTGCGTTCCATACTGGCCAGCGCCTTGCCCGTGCTCCTGCCGGGATCTCAGTTCCATGGCGTCGGCCATGCTGAGGTATCCGCGGCTGGAATAGCGATAGGCGCCCAGCGTGAGACTGGTGCTGGTGGGCTCCAGAAATTTGGAGTAGCTCAGTTTGACGCTTTGTCCATTGCGGTTCTTTTCTTTGGACAGGCGCGTGGCCGCCTGGGTGATGTCCAGCCCAAACGCGCCGAAATCCGTGTTCAACGCGGCGCCGCCCAGTACGGCGCCGTAGCCTTGCGCCGCGGTCAGGCCGCCGTAGGCGGTCACGAGATTGCTGATGCCATGCTGCACAGTCGCTTGCGCCATCAGGGGCCGATCGGCCGTCTGCGGCGTGCGGTATTGGCCAGCGGTAACGCTGTATCGGGTCACGCCCGGGCGCAAGGAATTCACGGCGCCGGAGAAAGGAACCCGGGAGACCAGGACCCGGCCGTCGGCTTCGTTGACCACCATTTCCAGATCGCCGCCGTATCCCGTGGCATACAGGTCGTCGATGATGAACGGGCCGGGGGCCACGGTCGTTTCGTAAATGATGTTGCCGTTCTGGCGGACCTGGACGCGCGCGTTGGTGTTGGCGATGCCGCGCAGCGTCGGCGCGAAGCCGCGCTGCGATTCGGGATACATGCGATCGTCGCTGGACATCTGCACGCCCCGGAAGCCGACGCTGTCGAAGGTGGACCCGTCCGTGAATGCATCGCCGATGACCAGCTGGCTTTTCATGCCGGTGATGTTGCGCCGCAGATTGGTCTGCACGCTTTGATACTGCAGGCCGCTCTTGCTGTCCTTGGTCGCGTTGCCGGTGTGGCGCAGGCGCCAGGGGCCGACGTTCGCGCCGGCGTTCAGACCCGCAAAACTCTGTGTCGAAGCCTTGCCATCAGCGCGAGAGGTGTAGAAGTTGGTGTTGTAATTCAATAGCGCGGCCGGCACCCCTTCGTCCCAATGCTTGGCGTCCACGAAACCGCGGCCCTGTCGGACCAGCGACGCCTGCGGCACCGTCACGTTCAGCCGCTGCTCGCCCGCATCGAACTCTGCGCGCGCTTCCTTCACCAGGTCGGTCAGCGCGACGCATTGGTCGCCGGACAACTGTCCGGCGCGCGGGGCGTCAACCTTGGCGAGATCGATGCCCGCCAGCTCCACCAGCGCCTGGTCGAAGCACGCTTGAAGCGGCGCATTTGCGGAAGCAGGTTTGCCGATGCGCACGTCAGAACGTCCCAGCCAGCGGTCGTTCACCAGCACGTCGAGGCGGTAGGTGCCCGGGATCGCGCTGTTTGAGCGCGAGAACTGGCTGACGTCCACGTTCGCGCCGCCCAGAAAGGCTTCGTTGAACTCCACGTCCGCTTCCACGGCGGCGAGCTCGGTGCTGCCTGCGGCCCAGGCAGTTGCGCTGAGCAGGCTTAGCGTGATCGCGGCGAGCGCGAAATGCGGCGTGGTAGCAAGACGTTCCATGATAGGCACGGGCGTGATCAGGCGCGGCGCTGCCGGCAGGCTGGTGCCGGCCGATCGTGCCGCGTTGCTGGCGTCGGGAATGGGGTTGGTGAGCGGACAGCCGGCCGGTCGAGCCGGGCCGGTAATGCTTATGTCGCGCTAGGTGGCGCTGACGGACCCGGCGCCTTTGACCGCGCCGCCATGGTCGTTCAGGAAGCGGTACGTGACTTCGGCATTTGCGCCCTGGACCACGTCGCCCACAAGGGGAAGGATCTTTTTTTCGCCCGGGGCAAGCATGTCCCCGTCGGCGAACTGGGCGCGCTTGCCGTTGCTTGCCACGTTTACCTCGATGAAGGTGACGTGATACGGCGTGGGGTTGGTGGCTTCGATGGCGTTGCGGTTGCCGGACTTGACCAGGCGCCAGCTGACCTGCGAGGGCGCGTCCTCGGCCTTGCCTTTGAGCCCCGCGGGCCGATAGAACAGCTTGATCCGCGACCGGAACGCCATCTGCAAGAGGTTCTGATTGGCTTTGTCCTTGGGCGGGATTTCCAGCACGTTGAGCCAGAAGACGGATTCCTTGTCCCGGGCCATCGGTTCGCCCGTATGCATCAGGCGCAAGGTCTGGCCCTTGCCTTGGTCGATTCGGGTGACGGGCGGCGTCACGATAAACGGCACCTGGATGGATCCGGGCGCTGCCTTGGCGTCGCCCTTGTCGATCCAGGCTTGGGTGAGGGCGGGTTGGTCGCCCTCGTTCTTGAGCTTGACGTTGACTTCCGCCTGCCCGGCCTCATAGACGATCCGCGTACTGCCAATGACGACGGCTGCGGTTGCCGGCGCGGCGGCGAAGATATGACCTGCCAACGCTCCGGCAGCTAGGACTACTTGGAATGGGTTCATCGGTTTCCTCGGACTGTAAATGGGGCTTGACTACTGATCCGGGCGTCTTCAGGGCAACGCAAAGGCCAGGCCGGACGGCTTATTGATAAATGATGGTGTACTTGGCGGTGGCGGTTACGTTGCCTGCGCCGGCTTGGCCGAGCGCGAAGTACTGGGCCCGGTAATGAAGCGCGGCCTCGCCACTGTTCAAGGAAACGGCTTTGGAGTTCTGGGCTTCGTCGGCCACGGTGACGTCGATAGGCGTTTCGTCGCTATTGAGGAGGCGGATTTCAACGTTGCTCGCGCCACCTGCGGCGGTGGTCAGGTTGCCGGTTGCGGCATTGCCGTTGGCGCCGGGTTCAAACTGCGTGTGAACCGTGCCCGTATCCGGGGTGCAGGCCGTCAAACGGATGGTGAAAGGCGTGGTGCCGGCCGTTTGGCCTGCCGTCGTCAATGCATCGACACCGACCGTGGGCATGAGCACGTTGAAGCTCTTGCTGCCTGTGCCGTTGCCATCGATGGTGCAGGTGTTGGCGGAGACCGCGCCCGTGAAGGTGATCGTGCCGTCCGCGGCCAATGCCGGTTGCGAAGTGGAAGCGAAAGCGCCGATGGCCAGCGCAATGAATACCTTGGACTTCATAAGTTGATTTCTATCAAAAGGGCTGAAAAGCAATGCGCCGACGGTGCTGTTCAGAGGTTCATGGCGTACATCTCGGCGACATGTGTGATTACAGTCGGTCCTGGAAGCGGCGTCTTTAATAAAATTCTGATAATTCGCCAGAGATTAATTTTGCGGATAGCATCACCGCCATGATTCCGATAGCACTTCCCAGCGCCAACTTTTTCATCTTGCTTACCGCCGGCTTTTTCGCCGGGCTCCTGCTGTTAGGGTGGGTGCTGGTTCTGGCAGTCAGCCGCGGCGCGCGGCGCGCGGTTCGCAAGTATTGGAAGACGTCGGCCGTCCTCTGCCTGGTGCTGCTGGTGCCGTTCAGCTTCTACGCGTGGTTCCAGACCATGATGTGGCAGCTCGAGCGGGAGATCGAACGCGGTGAAGCGGCGCGCAATGTGATGTTGCAGCAGCCCACGGCGGTAAGCGGCGTCGAGATGCCGGCGGGGACACGCCTGAAGCTGCAGGACGAAGGCAAGCTGGATACCTACGTCGAGGCCAGTTTTCCGCAAGCCGTGTCCATGCTGGGTGTAGAGGCGACCTGGGTGCGGCGTTATCTCGATGCCGAGTATGAAAAGGAAACGTACGCGCTGCTGGGCAGGCATCCGCGTTCGGTGATCCTGCGCGGTGCCGGCGTGCAGACGGTGCAAGGCTGGCATTGCGACGCCACGCAGGACATCAAGTTCGACGTGATGCCTGATGGCGCCATCAAGGCGTTCGAGGAATGTGTGCTGGCGGACGGCAATCGGGCCGCGGGCCTGGAGATCGCACCGGGCGCCGTATTGCGCGGGTCGGACGGCACCGTCTATGTCGATGGGTCGCGCGACCCGGACCGCTGGCGAGTGGAAGTGAAGGGCGAGACGGCCGTGCAGGTGTTCGGGCTATATCTGAGCCGGCCCAGCATCTACCTGGATGCGTCGCGCGAAGTGCTGCGGGTCACGGATGCGGAGCTGGCATGCCGCACGCCGTTTGGCGGCGTGACCTATGCCGCGGGCACGCAATTCAAGACGGCTCGGCGCAAGGCTTCGGGCGAGCGTGAGCCGTACCCGGGCATCCTTGTTTTTTCGCCCTGGGATGGCCAGGCCGCCAAGCGACCGGGACATGAGGACGTGCCCGAGGGCCAGTCCGTGATGCAGACGTTGCAGGGCGAGGTGATCGACATCGTGGAGAACGAAGCGGCGGGGGTGTTCCGCTTCGACACGTTCATCGTCGATGGCAAGGAGCCGGAACGCCCGGCGCGGGCGCGCTGCCCCTAGCCGCCGGGATCCGCCAACCCATCAATAGCCGATGCCCCGCGCCATCAGCACCGCGAAGAGCGGCAGGAAGATGAACAGGTGCGAGGCGATCATCACCCAGCGCCGCGCGCGTTTGATCTCGGGCAGGGCGGGGACGAACTCGGGCTGCTGGCGACGTTGTTTTGCCCAGCGCAGGAATGTGAGCGTGGGCGGGATGGAACAGAGCGCGATGACGACGAAGAGCGAGATCTTGGCGTGGAACCAGGGATTGCTCATGTAGAACACGGCGCCCTTGGCGCCCAGCGTCAGCCGCAGCACGCCGGTGACCAGGACCAGGATCGCGGACACGCCGTAGAGGCGGTCGTAGATGATGAGGCGTTTGACGCCGGCTGGCGTCAGGTCGGGCCGCAGCAGAACGGCTTCGGCGGTCAGGACCACCACCAGTACGAAGATCGCCAGGTAATGGAACCAGGCATACATTGCATCGGCCAGCATGTCGTCTCCAGGTAAAGGACAAGCTAGGTTTTACCATCCCGAATGAAAACGGGCGCCCCGTTGGGAGCGCCCGCGTGTCTTCAGTGAGACGCTGCGATCAGCGGCGGCGCTTCTTGGCTTCTTCCGCGGCTTCCTGCTGCGCGTCCACCACGGCCAGCGCCGTCATGTTGACGATGCGGCGCACGGTGGCGCTGGTGGTCAGGATGTGCACGGGACGCGCGGCGCCCAGCAGGATCGGACCCATCGCGACGCCATTGCTGCCGGTCATCTTCAGCATGTTGTACGTGATGTTGCCGGTGTCCAGATTGGGCATGACCAGCAGGTTGGCGCGGCCCTTCAGCGTGCTGTCCGGATAGGCCAGGACGCGGATCTTTTCGGACAAGGCGGCGTCGGCGTGCATTTCACCGTCGACTTCGAGGTCGGGCGCGCGGTCTTGCACGATCTGGCGCGCGGCGGCCATCTTGCGCGACGATTCGGTGACGCGGCTGCCGAAGTTCGAGTGCGACAGCAGGGCGATCTTGGGCACCACGCCGAAACGCAGCATTTCGTCGGCGGCCTGGATGGTGATGCTGGCGACTTCGTCAGCCGAGGGGTTCTCGTTGACATGCGTGTCGGTGACGAACAGCGTCTGGTCGGGCAGCATCAGCACGTTCAGGGCAGCGTACGTCTGGCCTTCCTTCTTGCCGATGATTTCGTCGATGTACTTGAGCTGGTTGTCGTACTTGCTGGCCACGCCGCACAGCAGCGCGTCGGCATCGCCACGGCGCAGCAGCATCGCGCCGATCAGCGTGTTGTGCTTGCGGATCATCGCCTTGGCGATGGCCGGCGTCACGCCTTCACGGCCCTTCAGCTGGTAGTACGCGTTCCACGTCTCGTTGAAGCGGCTATCGTCTTCGGGATCGACGATCTCGAAGTGCTGGCCGGCGACGAGGCGCAGGCCGGCCTTCTGGATGCGCATCTCGATGACGGCGGGACGGCCGATCAGGATCGGGAACGCCAGCTTTTCGTCGGCGACCGTCTGCACGGCGCGCAGGACGCGTTCGTCTTCGCCGTCGGCGTAGATGACGCGCTTGGGCGCCTTCTTGGCCTGGGCGAACAGCGGACGCATCAGCTGGCCCGAGTGGTACACGAAGCCCATCAGCTTCTGGCGGTAGGCTTCGATGTCTTCGATGGGACGGGCGGCGACGCCGGAGTCGGCGGCAGCCTGTGCCACGGCCGGGGCGATCTGCACGATGAGGCGCGGATCGAACGGCTTCGGGATGATGTACTCGGGGCCGAACGACAGTTCCTGGCCGGCGTAGGCGCGGGCGACTTCATCGTTCTGCTCGGCCTGCGCCAGATCGGCGATGGCCTTGACGCACGCCAGCTTCATTTCCTCGGTGATGCGCGAAGCGCCAGCATCCATGGCGCCGCGGAAGATGAAGGGGAAGCACAGGACGTTGTTGACCTGGTTCGGGTAGTCCGAGCGGCCCGTTGCGATGATGCAGTCCGGGCGCGCGGCCTTGGCGATTTCGGGGCGGATTTCCGGTTCCGGGTTGGCCAGGGCCAGGATCAGCGGGCGGTCGGCCATGGTCTTGACCATGTCGGCCGTCAGCACGCCGGCGGTGGAGCAGCCCAGGAACACGTCGGCGCCATTGACCACGTCGGCGAGCGTGCGCGCGTCGGTCTTTTGCGCGTAGCGCTTCTTGTTGGCTTCCATGTTCTCGTCGCGGCCGTCCCAGATGACGCCGCGCGAGTCCACCACGAAGATGTTTTCGCGCTTGATGCCCAGGTGGACCAGGAGGTCCAGGCAGGCGATGGCGGCGGCGCCAGCGCCCGAGCATGCCAGCTTGACCGAGCCGATGTCCTTGTTCACGACCTTCAGGCCGTTCAGGATGGCGGCCGACGAAATGATGGCGGTGCCGTGCTGGTCGTCGTGGAAGACGGGGATCTTCATGCGCTCGCGCAGCTTCTTCTCGATGTAGAAGCACTCGGGCGCCTTGATGTCTTCAAGGTTGACGCCGCCCAGCGTGGGTTCCAGCGCGGCGATGATGTCGACCAGCTTGTCCGGGTCGTTTTCGGCGAGTTCGATGTCGAACACGTCGATGCCGGCGAATTTCTTGAAGAGGCAACCCTTGCCTTCCATCACGGGCTTGGCGGCCAGCGGGCCGATGTTGCCCAGGCCCAGCACGGCGGTGCCGTTGGTGATCACGCCCACGAGGTTGCCGCGCGACGTGTACTTGGAGGCCGCGTCATCGCCTTGGTCGAAAATGGCCATGCAAGCCGCAGCCACGCCGGGGGAGTAGGCCAGGGACAGGTCGTCCTGGTTGGCCAGGGTCTTGGTCGGGGTGACCGAGATTTTGCCGGGAGTGGGATAGGCGTGGTAGTCCAACGCCAGTTTGGTAAGAGTTTCGTCCATGGGATCGGGGCCTGAAAGGGCTAACGGAAAAAGACAGGGATGAAAAAAACAGGGATGCCAAAAGGCGGGCTCGCGGCCCGCCGTATTCTTTGCGAAATGCTTGGGGAACACCCGTATTTCACCAGAAAGCGCGGGTGCTTGGTTGCTGCACTGCAGCGAGTGTTCGCTTTGGTTAGCTTTTAATCAAGCAAACACATGCGCTGCGTCAGTCCGATGGTCGAGGGTCAGACTTCCCAAGGCGGCGCCTGGCGGCTGCCGGCATTCAGGGATTCGCGCAGCGCGCGCGCGTCGTCCTGCCTGCCCAGGCTGTCCAGCGCGTACAGGGCGATCCACTCCGCGCTCACTTCGAAGAAATCGCGCAACCTTGCCCGGGTGTCGCTTCGCCCGAACCCGTCCGTGCCCAGCGTGCGGTAGGGCGCGGTGACGAACGCGCGGATCTGTTCGGGCACGGCGCGCACGTAGTCGCTGGCGGCGATCACCGGCGCGCCGCTGTCGCCCAGGCACGCGCGCACCCAGTCCTGATCCGCAGGGGCGTCCAGGCCCAGCACGCGGGCGCGCTCGGCCTGCCGCCCGCTGCGGGCCAGCTCGGAAAAGCTGGTGACGCTCCAGACCTCGGCGTCCACCCCGAATTCGTCGTGCAGGCGCGTGGCGGCCAGCTCGGCCTCGCGCAGCATGGGGCCGGCGGCCAAGAGGCGCACCTGCGCCTTGCCGCGCGCGGGCCGCAGCCGGTACAGGCCGCGCAGGATGCCTTCGCGCGTGGCCGGGTCCTGGGGCATGCCGGGCTGCGCCAGGTTTTCGTTCGTGACGGTCAGGTAGAAGAATTCGTCGCGCTGTTCGTCCAGCATGCGATGCATGCCATGTTCGACGATGACGGCGACTTCGTAGGCGTAGGCCGGGTCGTAGGCGCGGCAGTTGGGCACGGTGGCGGCCATGATGTGGCTGGAGCCATCCTGGTGTTGCAGTCCCTCGCCGCCCAGCGTCGTGCGGCCCGACGTGGCGCCGATCAGAAAGCCCCGGGCGCGCTGGTCGGCCGCGGCCCAGATCAGATCCCCGATGCGCTGGAATCCGAACATCGAGTAATAGATATAGAAGGGCAGCATCGGCAGGCCGTTGACCGAATAGCTGGTGCCCGCCGCGGTCCATGACGAGATCGCGCCGGCCTCGGTGATGCCTTCTTCGAGGATCTGGCCGTCGCGGGCCTCGCGGTAGTACAGCACCGAGCCGATGTCCTCGGGTTCGTAGAGCTGGCCCTGCGCGGAATAGATGCCGATCTGCCGGAACAGGTTGGCCATGCCGAAGGTGCGGGCTTCATCGGCGACGATGGGCACGATGCGCGGCCCGACGGTGGCGTCTTTCAGCAGCGCGGTGAGCATGCGCACGATGGCCATCGTGGAGGACATTTCCTTGCCGTCGGCAGCCAGGGCGAAGCGCGCCCATTGGTCCGCGTCCGGGGGCGCGAGCCGTGGGGCCTCGGCGTTGCGGCGCGGGATGTAGCCGCCCAGCGCGACGCGGCGCGCCTGCAGGTGGCGCATCTCGGCGCTGTCGTCGGCGGGCCGGTAGAACTTGAGCGCCAGGCAGTCGGCATCGGAAATCGGCAGGGCGAAGCGGTCGCGGAAGGCGAGGAGCGCCTCGTCGTCCAGCTTTTTCTGCTGGTGGGTCGTCATTTTGCCCTGGCCCGCCGTCCCCATGCCGAACCCCTTCTTGGTCTGCGCGAGGATGACGGTGGGCTGGCCGCGGTGGCGCGCGGCGCGGTGGTAGGCCGCGTGGATCTTCACCATGTCGTGGCCACCGCGGTGCAGCCGGTCGATGGCGTCGTCGGACCAGTCAGCCACCAGTGCGGCGAGTTCCGGATTCTGATTGAAGAAATGGGCGCGGTTGAAGGCGCCGTCGTTGGCCGCAAAGGTCTGGAACTGGCCGTCCACCGTGTTGGCGAACGCGCGAGCCAGCGCGCCGCCCGTGTCACGGCGCAGCAGCGCGTCCCAGTCGCTGCCCCAGACCAGCTTGATGACGTTCCAGCCCGCGCCGGCGTACAGGGTTTCCAGCTCGTCGATGATGCGGCCGTTGCCGCGCACCGGACCGTCCAGGCGCTGCAGGTTGCAGTTGACGACGAAGATCAGGTTGTCGAGCTTTTCGCGCGCGGCCAGCGTGAGCGCCGCGATGGATTCGGGCTCGTCCATTTCGCCGTCGCCGAAGATGCCCCACACCTTGCGGTCGGCGCCGGGCACCAGCGATCGGTGCTCCAGGTAGCGCATGAAGCGCGCCTGGTAGATCGCGTTGATGGGGCCGATGCCCATGGAACCGGTGGGGAACTGCCAGAAGTCCGGCATCAGCCACGGGTGCGGGTAGGACGACAGGCCCCGCAGGCCGCGCGTGGTGGCCGTGATTTCCTGGCGGAAGTGCGCCAGGTCGTCTTCGCCCAGAAAGCCTTCCAGGAAGGCGCGCGCGTAGACGCCGGGCGCCGAGTGCGGCTGCATGTAGACGATGTCGCCGGGGTTGCCGTCCGAGCGCGCGCGGAAGAAATGGTTGAAGCCGACCTCGAACAGGTCGGCGGCCGACGCGTAGCTGGCGATGTGGCCGCCCAGCTCGCCATGCGCCTGGTTGGCGCGCACGACCATGGCCAGCGCGTTCCAGCGGTTGATGCGGGCGATGCGCTCTTCGACGGCCAGGTTGCCGGGGAAGGGCGGTTCCTGGTCGGCGGGAATGGTGTTCAGGTAGGCGGTGCGGGTCTGGCTGTTGGCGCGCAGGCCGAGCGAGGCGGCATGGCCCAGCACGCTGTCCAGCACATAGCCGGCGCGATCGGCCCCGTCTGCCTCCAGCAGGGACTGCAGCGCTTCGCGCCATTCGGCGGTTTCTGCGGGGTCGGCGTCGTCTTGGAGGGCCGTTCCGGAAAGAGGCTGGCGAGGGTCGAGCATGGTAAGTCGTCTCCTGTTTTTTCCTCATGCTAGACCCATGCGCCAGGCATGAGGCATCGAAATCCCCGGCCGGATCCAGCGCTTTCAGCATAATGTGTCGTCATGGGCGGGCGCCACGGCAGGTTCTACTGCGAGTTCGTGCTTACGGCTGGTGACCACTGGGTGGACGGCGAAGCGCTAGAATTCGCCGCTAACAATAGGGAGAAACCCATGACTGAGCCCATCCGCGTTCCGCCGGAGGTCACACTGCCCGAGCTGACCTTCCGCGGCGTCCTGCTCGGCGCGCTGATCACCGTCATCTTCACCGCCTCGAATGTGTTCCTGGGGCTGAAGGTGGGCCTGACGTTTTCCTCCGCCATCCCGGCGGCGGTGATCTCGATGTCCGTCCTTCGCATGTTCAAGGACGCCAACATCCTTGAAAACAACATGGTGCAGACGCAGGCCTCGGCGGCCGGCACGCTGTCGGCCATCATCTTCATCCTGCCGGCGCTGGTCATGATGGGCCACTGGCAGGGCTTTCCGTTCTGGCAGACGCTGGGCATCTGCGCGGCCGGCGGCATGCTGGGCGTGATGTTCACGATTCCGCTGCGGCACGTGATGGTGGTGCAGAGCAATCTGCCGTATCCGGAAGGCGTGGCGGCGGCGGAAATTCTGCGCGTCGGCAGCGCCGAGCGCGCGCAGGACGCGCCGCAGCACGCCGCGGGCGCCTCGGTTAAACCCGCCGCCACGGGCATGGGCGACATCGTCGCGGGCGGTGTCGCGGCGGCCGTGGTCAGCTTTGCCGCCAACGGCCTGCGGGTCCTGGGCGACAGCGTCAGCGGCTGGTTTGCTTTGGGCGGCGCGGTGTTCCGGCTGCCGATGGGTTTTTCACTGGCCCTGCTGGGCGCCGGCTACCTGATCGGTATCGTCGCCGGGCTGGCGATGTTGACGGGGTTGGTGATCGCGTGGGGCATCGCGGTGCCCATCCTGACCGCCATGGGCGACATGCCCACGGGCGCAACGCTGGCGTCGTACGCCACCGGTCTGTGGTCCTCGCAGGTGCGCTTCATCGGCGCGGGCGTGATCGCCGTGGGCGCGATCTGGACGCTGGCGACGCTGTTCGTGCCGATGGCGCGTGGCGTGAAAGCGTCGTTTTCGGCATTGACCAAGGAAGGCGCTGCCCGCGCCGGGACCGCGCCGCGCACCGAGCGGGACCTGTCGGCCGGCTGGATCTCTGCGGTGACGCTGGTGCTGGTGGCGATCCTGGTCTTCACGTTCCAGGTGTTCCTGTCCGGCACGCCGCTGTCGTCGGGCGCCATCTGGAAGCTGGTGGCCTACGCGGTGCTGTTCGCGTTTGTGTTCGGCTTTTTGGTGGCTGCGGCCTGCGGCTACATGGCCGGCCTGGTGGGTTCGTCGACCAGCCCGATCTCCGGCGTGGGCATCGTCGCCATCGTGCTGGTGTCGGTGCTGATGCTGGGCGTGGGTGGCGACCTGATGGCGCTGGAGAACGGCGTGCAGATGGCGATCGCGCTGGCGATCTTCAGCACGTCGGCTGTGGTGGCGGTGGCGTCCATTTCGAACGACAACCTGCAGGACCTGAAGACCGGCTGGCTGGTGGGCGCGACGCCGTGGCGCCAGCAGGTCGCGCTGCTGATCGGCTGCGTGGTCGGCGCGGCGGTGATCTCGCCGGTGCTGGAGCTGCTGTACAACGCGTATGGTTTCGCGGACGCAATGCCGCGCGAGGGCATGGACCCGTCGCAGGCGCTGTCCGCGCCGCAGGCCACGCTGATGCTGGCGATCACGCGCGGCATCTTCACGCATCAGCTCAACTGGACCATGATCCTGATCGGCATGGCCGTCGGGGTGGCGCTGATCGCGGTGGATGAAATCCTGAAGCGCACGTGCAAGGTCGCGCGCATTCCCGTGCTGGCGGTGGGCATCGGCATCTACCTGCCGCCGACCGTGGCCGCGCCCATCGTGGCGGGCGCGCTGTTGGCGTGGCTGCTGGAAGGCGCACTGCGCCGCCGCGCTGCCGCCGCCGGCCAGCCCTACTACAGCTATGCCGAAGCGGCCAACCGCCGCGGCGTGCTGCTCGCCTCCGGGCTGATCGTGGGCGAGAGCCTGGTGGGCGTGCTGATGGCCGCGATCATCGGGGCCGCGGGGTCCGAGGCGCCACTGGCGATTGTTGGCGAAGACTTCGCCGGCATGGCGTCCTACCTGGGGCTGGCCGTGTTTGTCATGGTGGCGGTGCTGTTCTGGCGGCGGGTGATGCGGCTGGCGTAAATCCGCGGGGCGGACACCAGCGATGCACCGTCAGGTGTCTGACACCCGAGTGAGACGGTCTGCAATGCGCCGGGGTGTGCCAGGGGTGTCAGACACCGGTGTTGAAGATGTGCCGTCAGGTGTCTGACACCCGCGTGAGACGGTCTGCAATGCGCCGGGGTGTGCCAGGGGTGTCAGACACCGGTGTTGCTGTTGTGCCGTCAGGTGTCTGACACCCGCGTGAGACGGTCTGCAATACGTCGGGGTGTGCCAGGGGTGTCAGACACCGGTGTTGCAGATGTGCTGTCAGGTGTCTGACACCCGCGTGAGACGGTCTGCAATGCGCCGGGATGCGCCAGGGGTGTCAGACACCGGTGTTGCAGATGTGCCGTCAGGTGTCTGACACCCGCGTGAGACGGTCTGCAATGCGCCGGAATGTGCCAGGGGTGTCAGACACCGGTTCTTTTGGTGTCAGACACCCACGCCCCGTTACAGCAAATCCGCCAGCGTACGCGCGATCACCTTGGTTGCGCGGCGCAGGTCTTCCAGATTGATGCGTTCGTCGTTGCGCTTTGCGTGCGATTCCAGCACCGTGCGGGGACCCGCGCCGTAGATCACGCCGGGGATGCCTGCTTCGGCGTACAGGCGCACGTCGGTGTACAGCGGCGTGCCCATCGCGGGGATGGGTTCGCCGAACACGGCCTCGCCATGTTGCTGGATGGCCTGCACCAACGGCTGCGCGCCGGGCAGCGGGCGCATCGAATTGGCCAGCAGCAGCCGCTTGATGTCCACGCGGATGCCGGGACATGACGCCGCGGTTTCCTCGATGATGCGCCGGATGTCGGCCTCGACCTCGGTGGCGTTTTCTTCGGGGATCATGCGGCGGTCCAGTTTGAAACTGACCTTGCCGGGCACCACGTTCGTATTGGTGCCGCCTTCGATCCGCCCCACATTCAGGTACGGATGCGAAATGCCCGGGACTTGCGACGTGATCTTGCGGTACTCCGCATTCTGCGCATACAACGCATTCAACAGTGCGACGGCGCCTTGCAGGGCGTCGACGCCGCTGCTGGGAATGGCGGCGTGGGCCATCTTGCCGTGCACCGTCACCTCCATCTGCAGGCAGCCGTTGTGCGCGGTGACGACTTCATAGCTGAAGCCGGCCGCGATCAGCAGGTCGGGGCGCGTAAGCCCCTGCGCCAGCAGCCAGCCGGGGCCCAGCAGGCCGCCGAATTCCTCGTCATAGGTGAAGTGCAATTCCACCGCGCCGCGGGTCGGCTTGGCGATGGCTTCCAGCGCCCGCACGGCGAACGTGAAGCTGGCGAAGTCGCTCTTGCTGACCGCTGCGGCGCGGCCATACAGGCTACCGTTGTCGATCTCGGCGCCATAAGGATCGTGCGTCCAGCCGTCGCCGGGCGGCACCACGTCGCCGTGGGCATTGAGCGCGATGCGCGGGCCGTCGCCGCCGTATTCGCGCCGCACGAGGAGGTTGGTGATGGACTGCATGCCGTAGTCCTGCACGGCCTGCGCAGGCACGGGATGCGCTTCGGCTTCAAGGCCAAAGCCCTGCAGCAGTTCCGCGGTGCGCACGGCGTGCGGCGCGTTGTTGCCGGGCGGCGTGTCGGTGGGCACGCGCACAAGTTCCTGAAGGAAGCGGACTTCTTCGTCGAAATGGGCGTCCACCCAGGCGTCGAGTCGAGCGTAATCGGTCATGGCGTTATGTCGAGGTTTCGTTGGCCAGCGCATCGAGCAGGCCCAGCATGGCCTGCGCGGCAAGTTCGATGTCGTCGCTGGTGGTGGATTCGCTGGGGTTGTGGCTGATGCCGTTGTTCTGACCGCGCACGAACAGCATCGCTTGCGGCATGATCTCGTGCAGCTTCATGGCATCGTGGCCCGCGCCGCTGGGCATGCGGTGCACGGTCACGCCCAGCGCGCCGACCGCGTGTTCCCAGCGCTGCTGCCAGCGCGGATCGCTGGGCGCGGCGGCGGCCCGCATGGTTTCTTCCAGCGTGTAGCGCAGGCCGCGCCGCTTGCAGATGGCGGCCAACTCGGCCAGCACGTCGTTGACCAGCGCGTCGCGCTGCGCATCGCTGGGGGCGCGCAGGTCCAGGCTGAATCGGCACTCGCCCGGCACGACGTTGATCGACCCGCTGGGCACCTCGAACATGCCCACCGTGCCGACCGAGTCGCCATCGCGGGCGGCGCGCCGTTCGACAAAGAGCGTCAGTTCGGCGGCGGCCACGGCGGCGTCGCGCCGGCGGTCCATGGGCGTGGTGCCCGCATGGCTGGCCTGACCCAGAATCTGCACCTGATGGCGCACGCAGCCGTTGATCGAGGTGACGACGCCGAGCGGCAGCCCCATTCCGTACAGCACGGGGCCTTGTTCGATGTGGACCTCGACAAAGCCTAGGTAGCGCGCCGGATCGCGCCGCAGGCCGGCAATGCCGTTGATGTCCAGGCCCGCGTGCAGCATGGCGTCGCGCATGGTGATGCCGTCGGCGTCCTTCTGGTCCAGCCATTCGGGCTTGAAATCGCCGATCAGGGCGCCCGATCCCAGGAACGTCGCGCGGTAACGCTGGCCTTCTTCTTCGGCGAAGGCGATCACCTCCACGTCGAAGGGCAGCCGCCGGTTCTGGCGGTGCAGCGCGCGCACGCAGGCCATGGGCACGAAGATGCCGAGCCGGCCGTCGTACTTGCCGGCGTTGCGTACGGTGTCGAAATGGCTGCCCGTCATCAGGACCGGCGCGCCGGCCTGGGCAGCGCGGTAACGCCCGACCACGTTGCCGACGGCGTCGATGCCGACCTCGTCAAAGCCGCAGTCCTGCATCCATTGGGAGATGCGCGCGGCGCAGGCGCGGTGCGCGTCGGTCAGGTAGGTGACCGTGAGCAGGCCTTTTTCGGCGTAGCCGGGATCGCTATAGACGCTGAGCGCCTCGTGCCAGTCCCAGATGTCCTTGCCCATTCCGGGTTCGCCGAAGCGCTCCTGCGGGCGCGGCTCGACGTTCGGATCGTTCAGATTGTTAGCCATGGTCGTCCTGTTCAACGGTCGGAGGTGTAGGGGTGCGTGGCTTTCCAGTGGCGCGCGATGTCCAGCCGGCGGCAGACCCAGACGCGGTCGTGGCGCGCGATGTGATCCAGAAAGCGTTGCAGGGCGACGATGCGTCCGGGGCGGCCGAGCAGACGGCAGTGCATGCCGATGCTGAGCATCTTGGGCGCCTCGTCGCCTTCGGCGTAGAGCGCGTCGAAGCTGTCCTTCATGTACTGGAAGTAGGGCTCGGCGTGCGAGTAGCCCTGCGGCAGCGCGAAGCGCATGTCGTTGCAGTCCAGCGTGTAGGGCACGATGAGCTGCGGCGCGGTCGAGCCATCGGTCTTGCGCACCCGCATCCAGAAGGGCAGGTCGTCGCCGTAGTAATCGCTGTCGTATTCGAATCCGCCGTCGTCGGCGACCAGCCGGCGCGTGCGCGGGCTGTCGCGACCGGTGTACCAGCCCAGTGGCCGCGCGCCGGTCAGCGTCGTGATGGCGTCGATGGCCAGCCGCATGTGCTCGCGTTCGGTGGCTTCGTCCACGTCCTGGTAGTGGATCCAGCGCCAGCCGTGGCAGGCGACCTCATGGCCCAGTTCCACGAAGGCAGCCGTCAGATCGGGATGGCGTTGCAGGGCCATGCCGACGCCGAACACCGTCAGCGGCAGTTGCCGCTTCTCGAATTCGCGCAGGATGCGCCACACGCCCGCCCGCGACCCGTATTCATAGATGCTCTCCATGCTGAGATGCCGGTCTGGATAGCTGGCCGGGTTGAACATCTCGGACAGGAACTGCTCGGAGCCGGCATCGCCATGCAGCACGCCGTTCTCGCCGCCCTCTTCGTAATTGAGCACGAACTGCACGGCAATCCGCGCGTTACCCGGCCATTGCGCGTGGGGCGGATGGCGCCCGTAGCCGACGAGGTCGCGGGGGTAGGGAAGCGTGGAGTCGTAGACGGGCATCGGCGGTCGCAGGAAGGAGGAATGATCGGCCACGTGCTGACGCAGGTCCGATCATGTATACAAAGTATGTACATCAAATACCAGCCCTCGGCCATCGGCGAATGCCCCTACACCGCGTATGTCACGCCGTCGCGGCGTTGGCATCCTTGAACAACTTCGCGCCCATGAAGTCGATGAATACCCGGAGCTTGGGCGCCAGATGCTTGCTGGACGCCCACAGCAGCCGGAACGTGCCCTGGTGTTCGACATGGCCGTCCAGCACCGAAACCAGGTCGCCACGCTGCAGGGCGGGCTGCACCAGAAAATCGGGCAGGCACGCGATGCCCAGGCCCGCCACTGCCACATCCAGCAGGGCCGCGGACGTGTTGCACACCATCGACACGGGCAGTGTCCACTCGGGCGAGCCGGCGTCGCGCGTCAACGGCCACGGTTCGAGTTTTCCGGTGCTGGGAAATCGGTGCTGCAGGCAGGCGTGATGCTGCAGGTCCGCCGGACTGCGCGGCGTGCCGCGGCTGGCCAGATAACCCGGCGCCGCGACGAGCAGCAGGCGATAGTTGCCAACGGGACGCGACACCAGCCGCGAGTCCGTCGGTTCGCCAGTGCGCATCACGACGTCGAATCCTTCGTTGATGACGTCCACCAGACGATCCGAGAAATCCACGTCCAGTTCGATGGCCGGGTAGCGGTGCATGAAGGCCGTCAATGCCGGCATGACCAGCATGCCGACCAGCGGAAGGCTGATGCGCAATATGCCTTGCGGCGCCTGGCGGGTTTCGGAAAGTTCCAGTTCGGCGGACTCGAGCTCGCACAGGATGCGGCGGCAGCGTTCCAGGAAAACGGCGCCCTCGGCCGTTAAGGTGATGCTGCGCGTGCTGCGATGGAGCAGGCGCACGCCCAGGCGCGTTTCCAGCCGGCAGACGCTTTTGCCCACGGCCGACGCCGACACGCCCAGATGGCGGGCGGCGTCGGAATAACTGCGCAATTCCGCGGCCTGCACAAAGGCTGCAATGGCGCTGAGCGATTCGACCATGATGCGATTCAGGACAATTTGTCCGATATGTTTTGAACGTCGGCATTATTGTCCTGAACCGCGCCAGCCGCCAACATGGCTGCCTTCACACAACACGCGCCGGCGTTGGGCCAATCCGCCCACCGCCGGCCGGACAAAAGGCAGAACATGGCAGGTTTTCAGGCGGTGGCCCCCGGTCCCGGCGCGCACGAGGCGCGTCTTCCCATTGCAGCACTGCTGGCCCTGGCGCTGGCCGGTTTCGTCACGATTCTGACGGAAGCCCTGCCAGCCGGCCTGTTGCCGCAGATCAGCGCGGGACTGGATATTTCCGAAGCGATGGCCGGACAGTGGGTGACGATCTACGCGATCGGTTCGCTGGTGGCCGCGATACCCTTGACCGCCGCGACGCAAGGCGTGCGCCGGCGCCCGTTGCTGCTGGCCGCGATTGCTGGCTTTGTCATCGCCAACACCATCACCACGGTGTCCGCCAGCTACGCGCTGACGATGGCGGCGCGCTTTGTTGCTGGCGTGTCCGCCGGGCTGCTGTGGGCGCTCGCCGCGGGGTATGCCGCGCGCATGGTGCCGGAGCGCCAGAAGGGGCGCGCCATCGCCATCGCCATGGTGGGCACGCCTTTGGCGTTGTCGCTTGGCGTGCCGGCGGGGACCTTCCTGGGCAATCTGGTGGGATGGCGCTGGTGTTTCGGCATCATGAGCGCGCTTGCGCTGATGCTGATGGTGTGGGTGCGCATCCAGGTGCCGGACTTCGCGGGGCAGGCTACGGGCAAGCGCGCGCCGCTGCGCCGCGTCTTCACCCTGCCCGGCGTGCGCGCGGTGCTGTTCGTGGTGTTCGCGTTCGTCCTGGCACACAACATTCTCTATACCTACATTGCGCCCTTCCTGGCGGCGCGCGGCATGGACGATCGCACGGACATGATGCTGCTGGTGTTCGGCCTGTCGTCGTTGATCGGCCTCTGGGTCACCGGCGTCCTGATCGACAGCCATCTGCGCGCCATGACGCTGGCCAGCACGGCGCTGTTCGCGTTGTCCGCGCTGGCCCTGGGCATCAGCGGCAAGAATTCCGTCGTCGTGATCACGGCGGTGGCGGCTTGGGGATTGGCGTTTGGCGGCGCGCCGACGCTGTTCCAGACCGCGCTGGCCAAGACCGCGGGCGAGTCGGCCGATGTGGCGCAGTCGATGCTGGTCACTGCCTGGAACCTGGCGATCGCGGGCGGCGGCGTCATCGGCGGCATCCTGCTCGAAGGCGTGGGCGTCGCCGCGTTTGCGCCGGCCCTGTTGGTGTTGCTGGCGGCGACGCTGATCGTGGCGGGGGCGGCGCGCCACCATGGGTTTCCCATGGCGGCCGGCCCGGGCGACAACATCACCGCAAGTCCCCGCAAGGCCACCCCGTGACCCCGAACCCGCCGCTATCCGTTGCGGTACAGAAAGCTGTAGGCGTTGATCGCCGGCACCCCTCCCAGGTGCGCATACAGGACCTTCGAGCCGGCGGGAATCTCGCCTTTGCGGATGATGTCCATCATCCCCTGCATGGATTTTCCTTCGTACACGGGGTCGGTCATCATGCCTTCCAGCCGGGCGCACGTGCGGATGGCGTCGTTGGTTTCGGCTGAGGGCAGGCCATACGCGGGATAGGCGTAGCGCGTGTCCAGCACCACGTCCGTGTCTTCGATCGGCTTTTTCAGTCCGACGAGGTCGGCGGTGCGCCGCGCGATGCGCAGGACCTGCGCGCGCGTCTGATCCGGCGTGGCGGATGCGTCGATGCCGATGACGCGGTCGGCGCGGCCGTCGGCGGCAAAGCCCACCACCATGCCGGCCTGCGTGCTGCCGGTGACCGCGCAGACGACGATGTAGTCGAACTTGAATCCCAGTTCGGCTTCCTGGCGGCGCACCTCTTCGGCAAAGCCCACGTAGCCCAGGCCGCCCAGCTCGTGATCGGATGCGCCGGCCGGAATGGCGTAGGGCTTGCCACCGCGGCGTTTCACCTCTTCCAGCGCTTCTTCCCAGCTGCGGCGAAAGCCGATGTCAAAGCCCTGATCGACCAGGCGCACGTCCGCGCCCATGAGGCGGCTCATCATGATGTTGCCGACGCGGTCGTAGACCGCATCGGAATAGTCCACCCAGTTCTCCTGAACCAGCACGCAGGCCAATCCCAGTTTGGCGGCGACCGCGGCGACCATGCGCGTGTGGTTGGACTGGATGCCGCCGATGGTGACGAGCGTGTCGCAACCCTGTTCCAGCGCCTGCGGAATCAGGTATTCGAGCTTGCGCAGCTTGTTGCCGCCGAAGGCGAGGCCGCTGTTGCAGTCCTCGCGCTTGGCGTAGATCTCGACCTTGCCGCCGAGATGCTGCGAAAGCCGGTCCAGCTTTTCGATCGGGGTATCGCCGAAGGTCAGGCGATGACGGGGAAAACGTTGCAGATCCATGGTGGCTCCTGGTGATCCTGGCGGCCCCGCGCTTCTCGGCAGGGTTCGCAAAAATCATAGAAATCATGGGGTTGAGCGGTCAATTGCGTATTTTTTTAATCCACCAAATCAGAAGTTCATTAATCTCGATTAATGGATTTAATATTTCCAAAATAAAAACGCCGGCGAAATTTAATTTTCAGGGACGTTATCAATGACCGCTGTTTTCACGCTGGACCGCATCGACCGCCAGATCCTGCGCATTCTTCAGGACGACGCGCAGATCACCAATCTGGACTTGAGCGCACGCGTGCACCTCAGCCCCGCCGCCTGCCTGCGGCGCGTTGAACGGCTAAAGAGCGAAGGCGTCATCCGCAAGACGGTCGCGCTGCTGGAACCTGCCGACGTGGACATGGCCACACTGGTCATCGTGGGGGTGGTGCTGGATCGCTCGACGCCCGATTCGTTCACCGACTTCGAGGAAGCGGCCAAGGGCATCAGCGGCTGCCTGGAATGCCACCTGGTGGCGGGGGAGTTCGACTATTTCCTGATGTTGCGTATCCGGGATCTGGAACGCTTCAACAAGCTGCATGCGGGCGAGATCATCAAGCTGCCCGGCGTGCGCCAGATTCGTACTTTTTTCGTACTCAAAGAGATCATGTCGACCACCGCGCTACCGGTTTGACGAGGCGTAAACGCAACACTCATCTTTTCCGCTATTTGAAATGACGCGCTGCCGCATTTTGGATTGACGGATTTTGGAGGCGCGTAGACGGCGAATTTGAAGGGGTTGGACGGACATTCCGTTGCCGCATGACAGCATTCCGAAACGCCTTTTGCGTCACAGAAACGCAGGAAGACGCCCGTAAACTCAAAGGGTTATACTTCTCGACCATAGGCTTTCAAGGCTTGTACGCGCCTTCTGCCCCTGCTATCCGCTTAACGGGAAGCCCGTGTCGCGGAAGGTTTTCCTGCATCGTCTCGAGTGAAGCACTCGTATAGGTGAAGCGATATGTCTTCGGAAATAGAATCTCTATCCACGTCTTATCTCTTTGGGGGTAATGCCCCGTATGTTGAGGAGCTTTACGAAGCCTACCTCGACAATCCCGGTTCGGTTCCTGACAATTGGCGCGAATACTTCGACCAGTTGCAGCACGCTCCCGCTACCGACGGCCAGGAATCCACTCGTGACCAGGCCCACGCTCCCATCGTCGAATCGTTCGCCCAGCGCGCCAAGGCCAATGCCTTCGTGCAACGCTCCGCCGAACCCGACCTGAGCGTCGCCAGCAAGCAGGTCTCGGTGCAATCGCTGATTGCCGCCTACCGCTCGCTGGGCTCGCGCTGGGCCGATCTGGACCCGCTCAAGCGCCAGGAACGTCCGCCGATTCCGGAGCTCGATCCCGCCTTCTACGGCCTGACCGAAGCCGATCTGGACCAGACCTACTCGGCCACCAACACCTACTTCACGACCGCCAGCACGATGACGCTGCGCGACATCCTGAAGGCGCTGCGCGACACGTACTGCCGCAGCATCGGTGCAGAATTCACGCACATCTCCGACCCCGCCGCCAAGCGCTGGATCCAGGAACGCCTGGAAACCACGCTGGGCGCGCCCACGTATTCGCCGGAAGAAAAGCGCCACATCCTTCAGCAGCTCACCGAGTCCGAAGGTCTGGAACGCTTCCTGCACACCAAGTACGTCGGCCAGAAGCGCTTCTCGCTGGAAGGCGGCGAAAGCTTCATCGCCTCGATGGACGAAGTGGTCAACCACGCCGGTGAAAACGGCGTTCAGGAAATCGTGGTCGGCATGGCCCACCGCGGCCGCCTGAACCTGCTCGTGAACATCATGGGCAAGATGCCCGGCGACCTGTTCGCCGAGTTCGAAGGCAAGCACGCCGAAGGCCTGACCGACGGCGACGTGAAGTACCACAACGGCTTCTCGAGCGACCTGTCCACGCGCGGCGGCCCCGTCCACCTGTCGCTGGCGTTCAACCCCTCGCACCTTGAAATCGTCAACCCCGTCGTCGAAGGCAGCGTCCGCGCCCGCCAGGAACGCCGTGGCGATGGCGAAGGCAAGCAAGTGCTGCCGGTGCTGGTGCACGGCGACGCGGCCTTTGCCGGCCAGGGCGTCGTGATGGAAACCCTGAACCTGGCCCAGACCCGCGGCTACGGCACGGGCGGCACGCTGCACATCGTCATCAACAACCAGATCGGTTTCACCACGTCCGACCCGCGTGACTCGCGTTCGACGCTGTATTGCACCGACGTGGTCAAGATGATCGAAGCTCCGGTGTTCCACGTCAACGGCGACGACCCCGAAGCCGTGGTGTTCGTCACCAAGCTGGCCCTGGACTACCGCCTGCAATTCCGTCACGACATCGTTGTGGACATCGTCTGCTTCCGCAAGCTGGGCCACAACGAGCAAGACACCCCGTCGCTGACGCAGCCCCTGATGTACAAGCGCATTGGCCATCACCCCGGCACGCGCAAGCTGTACGCCGACAAGCTGACCACGCAAGGCGTGCTGGCCGACGGCGAAGCCGATCAGCTGGTCAAGGACTACCGTCAGCTCATGGAAGACGGCCAGCGCACCATCGAACCGGTGCTGACCGACTACAAGAGCAAGTACGCCATCGACTGGTCGCCGTTCCTGGGCGCCAAGTGGACCGACCAGGCCGACACCGCCGTGCCGCTGGCTGAACTGAAGCGAATCGGCGAACGCATCACCACCGTGCCGGAAGGCTTCACGGTGCACCCGCTGGTCGCCAAGCTGCTGAACGACCGCCGCACCATGGCCAAGGGCGAAATGAACCTGGACTGGGGCATGGGCGAACACCTCGCCTTCGCGACCCTGGTGTCCTCGGGCTACGCCATCCGCATCACCGGCCAGGATTCGGGCCGTGGCACGTTCACGCACCGCCACGCCGTGCTGCACGACCAGAACCGCGAACGCTGGAACGACGGCACCTTCATTCCGCTGCAGAACGTGTCGGAAGGCCAGGCGCCGTTCACCGTGATCGACTCCGTGCTGTCCGAAGAGGCGGTGCTGGCGTTTGAATACGGCTACTCCAGCGCCGAGCCCAACACGCTGACCATCTGGGAAGGCCAATTCGGCGACTTCGTCAACGGCGCTCAGGTCGTGATCGACCAGTTCATCAGCTCCGGCGAAGCCAAGTGGGGCCGCCAGTCGGGCCTGACCCTGATGCTGCCGCACGGCTACGAAGGCCAGGGTCCCGAGCACTCGTCGGGCCGCATCGAGCGCTTCCTGCAGCTGTGCGCCGACAACAACATGCAAGTGGTTCAGCCGACCTCGGCTTCGCAGATCTTCCACGTTCTGCGCCGCCAGATGATCCGCCCGTTCCGCAAGCCGCTGGTGCTGTTCACGCCGAAGTCGCTGCTGCGTAACAAGGACGCCGGTTCGCCCCTGACTGATCTGGCCGGCGGCAGCTTCCGCCCGGTCATCGGCGAGGTCGACGAGGCCATCGACGCCAGCAAGGTCAAGCGCGTGCTGGCTTGCTCGGGCAAGGTCTACTACGACCTGGTCAACGCCCGCCGCGAGCGTGGCGCCGACAACGTCGCCATCGTCCGTGTCGAACAGCTCTATCCGTTTGCGCACAAGTCGTTCGAAGCCGAACTGCGCAAGTACCCGAAGGCTACCGAAGTGATCTGGGTGCAGGACGAACCCCAGAACCAAGGCGCCTGGTTCTACGTTCAGCATCACGTCTACGAGAACATGGTCGAAGGCCAGAAGCTTGGCTACGCAGGCCGTGCCGCGTCGGCATCGCCGGCCGTGGGCTACCTGGCCAAGCACCAGGAACAGCAGAAGGCTCTGATCGAGACGGCCTTCGCGCCCAAGTTCAAGGTCATGTTGACGAAGTAACCTTTACTTGATGCACGCGCCGCGGGCGGCAAGTGTTCCGGAACCCCGTTTCGAACCTTGCCGCGCCGCGTGACAAGAACACACTCTCTACGGAATAAACAAAATGGCTATTACCGACGTCGTCGTTCCCCAACTTTCCGAATCCGTTTCCGAAGCGACCCTGCTGACCTGGAAGAAGCAGCCGGGCGCTGCCGTTGAAGCCGACGAAATCCTGATCGAAGTCGAAACCGACAAGGTCGTGCTGGAAGTGCCGGCCCCCGCCTCGGGCGTGCTGGCCGAAATCGTCAAGGGCGATGGCAGCACCGTGACCTCCGGCGAAGTGCTGGCTCGCATCGACACCGCCGCCAAGGCCGGTGCCGCTGCCACCGCGCCCGCCGAAGCCCCCAAGGCCGCTGAGCAAGCCGCCGCCGCCCCCGCCGCTGCCGCACCGGCATCGACGGCCGCTGCTGGCGTCGCGTCGCCCGCCGCCTCGAAGATCCTGGCCGAGAAGGGCGTTGACGCCGCTTCCGTGGCTGGCTCGGGCCGTGACGGCCGCGTGACCAAGGGCGACGCCCTGGCCGCCAGCGCACCCGCCAAGGCCGCACCGGCCAAGGCTGCCGCCGCGCCCGCCCCGACCACGCTGTCGCTGGATGGCCGTCCGGAACAGCGCGTGCCGATGAGCCGCCTGCGCGCCCGCATCGCCGAGCGCCTGCTGCAATCGCAGCAAGAAAACGCCATCCTGACGACGTTCAACGAAGTCAACATGCAGGCCGTCATCGACCTGCGCGCCAAGTACAAGGACAAGTTCGAAAAGGAACACGGCATCAAGCTGGGCTTCATGTCGTTCTTCGTCAAGGCCGCCGTTGCCGCGCTGAAGAAGTACCCGCTGATCAACGCCTCGATCGACGGCAAGGACATCATCTATCACGGCTACTTCGACATCGGTATCGCTGTCGGCAGCCCGCGTGGCCTGGTGGTGCCGATCCTGCGCAACGCTGACCAGCTGTCCATCGCCGACATCGAGAAGACCATCGCCGACTTCGGCCGCCGCGCCGCTGACGGCAAGCTGGGCATTGAAGAAATGACCGGTGGCACGTTCTCGATCTCCAACGGTGGCGTATTCGGCTCGATGCTGTCGACCCCGATCATCAACCCGCCGCAATCGGCCATCCTGGGCGTGCACGCCACCAAGGATCGCGCCGTCGTCGAAAACGGCCAGATCGTCATCCGCCCGATGAACTACCTGGCTCTGTCCTACGACCACCGCATCATCGACGGCCGCGAAGCCGTGCTGGGCCTGGTCGCCATGAAGGACGCCCTGGAAGATCCGCAGCGCCTGTTGCTGGACCTGTAATCTCGACGCCCCTGGCCGGCGCCGCGCCCGACCCGATGGTCGCGCGGCGCCCGGGCCGGCTCCCCGCCGGCCCGCAGCCTGACCGCGCTGGTCGGGGCGTGCTCCACCCCCTCATTCATTCGCGAGAACACTATGTCCAAACAATTTGACGTCGTCGTGATCGGCGCAGGCCCCGGCGGCTACATCGCCGCCATCCGCGCCGCGCAACTCGGCATGTCGGTCGCTTGCATCGACGCTTGGCAGAATGGCCAAGGCGGCCCGGCTCCCGGCGGCACCTGCACCAACGTCGGCTGCATTCCGTCCAAGGCGCTGCTGCAATCGTCCGAACACTTTGAACAAGCCAACCACCACTTCGCCGAGCACGGCATCGAAGTCAAGGGCGTCAGCCTGAAGCTCGACACGCTGATCGGCCGCAAGAACACGGTGGTCAAGCAGAACAACGACGGCATCCTGTACCTGTTCAAGAAGAACAAGGTCACCTTCTTCCACGGCAAGGGCGCGTTCAGCGGCCAAGTGGAAGGCGGCTGGGCCATCAAGGTCACCGGCACCGCCGAGGAAGACCTGGTTGCCAAGCACGTCGTGGTCGCCACCGGCTCGTCGGCGCGTGAACTGCCCGGCCTGCCGTTCGACGAAAAGGTCGTGCTGTCCAACGACGGCGCACTGAACATCGGCGCCGTTCCGAAGACGCTGGGCGTCATCGGCGCCGGCGTGATCGGCCTGGAAATGGGCAGCGTGTGGCGCCGCCTGGGTTCGGAAGTCACGATTCTGGAAGCGATGCCGGAATTCCTGGCTGCCGCCGATGGGCAAGTGGCCAAGGAAGCCCTCAAGGCTTTCACCAAGCAAGGCCTGAATATCCAGATGGGCGTCAAGATCGGTGAGATCAAGGCGACCGCCAAGTCGGTGACCGTGCCTTACGTCGACGCCAAGGGCGCCGAGCAGAAGCTGGTCGTGGACAAGCTGATCGTCTCGATCGGCCGCGTGCCCTACACCGGCGGCCTGAACGCCGACGCCGTGGGCCTGAAGCTGGACGAGCGCGGCTTTGTGGCCGTCGACGGCGACTGCAAGACCAACCTGCCGAACGTCTGGGCAGTGGGCGACGTCGTGCGCGGCCCGATGCTGGCGCACAAGGCTGAAGAAGAAGGCGTGGCGGTGGCCGAGCGCATCGCCGGCCAGCACGGCCACGTCAACTTCGACACCGTGCCGTGGGTCATCTACACCTCGCCGGAAATCGCCTGGGTCGGCAAGACCGAGCAGCAGCTCAAGGCCGAAGGCCGCGAGTACAAGGCCGGCAGCTTCCCGTTCCTGGCCAACGGCCGCGCCCGTGCGCTGGGTGACACCACCGGCTTTGCCAAGGTGATTGCCGACGCCAAGACCGACGAAGTCCTGGGCGTGCACATCGTGGGCCCGATGGCCTCGGAACTGATCTCGGAAGCCGTGACGATCATGGAATTCCGCGGCGCCGCCGAAGACATCGCCCGCATCTGCCACGCGCACCCGACCCTGTCGGAAGCCGTGAAGGAAGCCGCTCTGGCCGTGGACAAGCGTGCGCTGAACTTCTAAGCCGCGTCTGACTTCTGCAAGACCGGGGGCGGGTTCCAGGACCCGCCCTTTTCTTTATTCCCTTCAGCCTGATCCGGTTCCCCTATGAACGTCAGCGACTACTACGAACACGCATTGGCCGAACGCGGCTACAAGCCCGACGACGCGCAGAAGAAGGCGATCGACCGCTTGCAGCGCTATTACGACGAATGGGTCAAGTTCAAGTCGATGCGCTCGAACGCGCTGAAAAAGCTGCTGAACCGTCCCGACGTGCCGCGCGGCGTGTACCTCTGGGGCGGCGTGGGCCGCGGCAAGAGCTTCCTGATGGATGCCTTCTATGCCACCGTGCCCGTCGTGCGCAAGACGCGCCTGCACTTTCACGAGTTCATGCGCGGCGTGCACCGCGAACTGGAGGAAGTGAAGGGCATGCAGGATCCGCTGGACGAGGTCGCCAAGCGCGTGGCCAAGCGTTACCGGCTGATCTGCTTTGACGAATTCCACGTGTCCGACGTGGCGGACGCGATGATTCTTCATCGCCTGCTGCTCAAGCTGTTCGAATACGGCACGTCATTCGTGATGACGTCCAACTACGAACCGTCCACGCTGTACACGGACGGCCTGCACCGCGATCGCGTGCTGCCCGCCATCGCGCTGATCCAGTCGCGCATGGACGTGATGAACGTGGACGCGGGCATCGACTATCGCCGCCGCTCGCTGGAACAGGTGCAGAGCTATCACACGCCGCTGGACGACAACGCCCAGAAGGCGCTGCAGTCGGCCTTCGATGCGCTGGCGGATACGCCGCCGCAGGACCCGGTGCTGCACATCGAGCATCGCGAGATCCGCGCGCTGGCGCTGGGCGGGTCGGTGGTGTGGTTCGACTTTGCCACGCTGTGCGGCGGTCCGCGCTCGCAGAACGACTACCTGGAGCTGGCCAACCGCTTCCATGCCGTGATCCTGTCGGGCGTGCCGCGCATGGGCCCGCGCCAGGCGTCCGAGGCGCGCCGCTTCACCTGGCTGATCGACGTGTTCTACGACCACCGCGTCAAGCTCATCATGTCGGCCGAGTGCGAGCCCGAAGAGATCTACACGGAAGGCGCGCTGGCCAACGAGTTCCACCGGACGGTGTCGCGCATTCTGGAAATGCAGTCGCGCGAATACCTGGAATCCGAGCGCCGACTGACCGTGACGTTGTAGTAAAGCCTCATCCGGTCCTCATTTCGGAAGCAGGGGGGCGCAATCATTGTTAATGCAAGTCATTATCAATTAAGATTTTGGGACTTTTGGTTCAGCGCCGCAGTCTCAATCCGTGTCTTCCACCTTGCTTTCCTCATCGGCCCCGTGCGTCGACGCCCAGGTCGCGCCTGTCGATGGCCTGTATCGCGATCATCGCCCATGGCTGTTCGGGTGGCTGCGCCGTAAGCTGGGCTGCGAACACCGCGCGGAAGATCTGGCCCAGGACGTCTTTGTCCGGGTGATCCAGGGCCGCAAGCAGGTGCGCGCCAGCGAGGCACGCGCGCTGCTCACCACCATTGCAAAAGGGTTGGTGGTCGATCATCAGCGCCATGCCGCGCTGGAACATGCGTATCTGGCCTATCTGGCCACCGTTCCCGAATCCTATGCGCCGTCGCCCGAAGCGCAGGCCGAGCAACTGCAGGCGCTGATGCAGTTGGACCGTCTGCTGGACGGGCTGCCGCCCAAGGCCCGCGCGGCCTTTCTGCTGTCGCAGCTGGACGGCCTGACGTATCCCGAGATTGCCGAGCGCCTCGATGTGTCGCTGAGCTTGGTGCAGCAATACATGGTGCGGGCGATGTCCGCGTGCTATGCGGCGATCCATGCCTGACGCAGCGAACGGAGCGCGCGTGGACGTGCGGCCCTCCGATGCGGTCGTGCGCGAGGCCATCACCTGGTGGGCGCGGCTGCAATCCGGGATCGACGATGCGGCCGAGCGCGCGTCCTGTCACGCCTGGCTGGCCCAGGACCCCGCGCATCGCGTGGCGTGGGACCGGCTGCAGGACATCGGCCGCGATGCGCGCCGCGTGCCCGCGGCATTGGCGCATACCGCGTTGAATGCGCCCGCCTCGCGCGGCCGGCGCGCCGCGCTGCGCAGCCTGCTGGCCGGCGCGGGCATCGCTGCCACCGGGTGGGCGGGCTACCGCCATGCGCCGTGGCAACGGCTGGTCGCCGATTACAGCACCGGCGTGGGCGAACGCCGTGCGCTGGCGCTGGCGGACGGGCTGCGTGTCACGCTGAACAGCGACACCGCGGTGCGCGTGAACATCAGCGGAAGCACGCGCGACATCGACCTCTTGCGTGGCGAGCTGCTGGTGCAGGCCGAGCCGCGCCCCGGCGTGCAGGCGCTGCGCGTCGACACCGGTTATGGCGAGCTGCGCGCCGAACGCGCGCGGTTTGACCTGCGGCGCACGGCTGAGGGTTCGCGCGTGGGCTTGTACGAAGGCAGCGTTGCGCTGCTGCGCCAGGGGGGGGTGATGCAGCTCAGCGCCGGAGAACGGCTTGTCTACGCCGACGACGGCGAGGTGCGGCGCGGTGCGTCGGACCCGGATCGCCTGGCATGGGTGGACGGGATGGTCGTGGCCAAGGAGTGGCGGCTGGACGATTTTGCCGAGTACCTGGCGCGCCAGCGGGTGGGCGTGATCCGCGTTGACCCCGCGGTGGCGTCGTTGCGGTTGTCGGGCGTGTTTCCGCTGGACGACGCCGAGCGCGCGCTCAAGGCGCTGGAGCATACGCTGCCGATCGCGGTGACGCGCCGCACGCAATATTGGCTTCAGGTCGGACCCAGCGGCGCCTGAGTTACAAATTTTCTTGCCGGCGCATTGCAGGTTTTGCATCCCCGTACGGAAAGCAGAAAGAAACCACCGTACAGGGAGATGTTTGTGTCCGCTTCAATCCACCCCCGCCTGCGCGCACCGATGACCGCCGGCCGCAAGGCCGTGCTGGCCGCGACCTGCGCTGGGGCGCTGTTTGCCGGTGCGCCGGCGGCCTGGGCGCAGCCGGCGTCCGCGGCAGGCGCTTCGGCCACCGCCAATGGCCAGCGCAGCTACCAGATTCCCGCAGGACCGCTGGCCGACGCGCTGACCCAGTTTGCGCGTAGCGCCGGGGTGGTGCTGTCGTTCGACCCGGCGCTGGTGCGCGGCCGGCGCTCGGAAGGATTGAACGGTTCGTATACGGTGGGCGCGGGCTTCTCGCGCATCCTGGCGGGCAGCGGCCTGCTCGCGCGCGCGCAGTCGGGCAACACCTGGACGCTGTCGCCCGCGCCGGTCTCCACGGGCGACACGCACACGCTCGCGCCGGTGACCGTGACGGGCATGTCGGAGAGCGCCTTTGCGCCCACGGTCGGCTACGTGGCCACCGCCAGCGCCAGCGCCACCAAGACCGATATCCCGCTGATCGAGACGCCGCAGTCGGTGTCCGTGGTCACGCGCGAGCAGATCACGGAGCAGGGCGCCCAGACGCTGAATCAGGTGCTGCGCTACACGGCGGGCGTTGCCACCGAGTCGCGCGGCGCCACGGCGACCCGCCTGGATCAGTTCAACGTGCGCGGATTCTCGGCCTCCACGTACCTGGATGGGTTGCGTGTGTTCGGCGGCCGAGATGCGCTGCCGCAGGTGGATGCCTTCCGCCTTGAACGCGTGGATGTGCTGAAGGGGCCGGCGTCGGTGATGTACGGGCAGGGCGGCCCGGGCGGCGTGGTGAACCAGGTCAGCAAACGCCCGCTGGAAGAGTCGCTGCGCGAAGTGGAGCTGCAGGTCGGCAACTACGACTTCCGCCGCGCCAACTTCGACTTCGGCGGTCCCATCGACGAAGAGGGGAAGTACCTGTACCGCCTGGTGGGCTCGGGCTATATGTCCGACGGCCAGGTGCAGGACACGAAGGAGCGCCGCTACTTCGTGTCGCCGGCGTTCGCGTGGAAGCCCAATGCGGATACCTCGCTGACCATCCTGACCAACTTCCAGCACGATCCCGACATGGGGTCGTACGGCGCCGTGCCAGGGATGCGCACGCTGCTGAGCGCGCCGGACGGCTTCCGTCTGCCGGCCAACTACTACGACGGCGACGCCAATTTCGAAAAGAGCGATCGCAAGAGCTATTCGCTGGGCTACATCCTCGATCACCGTTTCAACGACACCTTCAAGGCGTCGCAAAGCTTGCGCTGGACGCATTCGGACGCCAAGTACCGCAGCGTCTACGGGGCGATGACCAACTTCTATGGGTACACGGACCGCACCTACCTGTACCATCAGCGCGCTTCCATTGCGACGGACGTGGATGTCGGGGCGCTGACGATCGACAACAACCTGCAGGCGCGGTTCAACACGGGCAAGATCGGCCACAACGTGCTGGTGGGCTTCGACTACCAGCATGTCAAGACCGACACGCTGTCGGGCTTTGGCTCCGCGCCCGCGCTGTACGTCAAGAACCCCGACAACTTCCAGAACATTCCCGTGCCGGCGTTCTCCAGCGACGCGACCACCACGCAGTATCAGACGGGCGTGTACTTCCAGGACCAGATCAAGATCGATCGCCTGTCGTTCCTGCTGGGCGGGCGCTATGACTGGTCGCGCAATGTGGGTGAAACGACCGCAATCGCTTCCGGCCGCGTCACCCCGTCGAAGCTGAACGCGGAAGCCTTCTCGGGCCGGTTCGGCGCCATCTACAACTTCGACAACGGTGTCGCGCCGTATTTCAGCTATTCGGAATCCTTCGAGCCGCAGTCGGGCACGGGCTGGAACAACACGCCGTTCAAGCCGATCGAGGGCAAGCAGTACGAAGTGGGCATCAAGTACCAGCCGCCGGGTTCGGCCACGCTGCTGACGTTCGCAGCGTTCGACATCCGCCGCGAAAACATGACGACCACCGATCCGGATCCGACGCACGTGTGCGGCACGGCCGGCGGCCGTTGCTCGATCCAGGCGGGCGAGCTGCGCACGCAGGGCATCGAACTCGAAGCCAAGACCGAGCCGATGCGCGGTCTGTCGCTGATTGCCGCGTACTCGGTCATGAACAACGAGTACACCAAGGCCTATCCGAATGCGGCGGGCTTCGATCTGACCGGCAAGACGCCCGCCGCGCTGCCGTCGCAGCAGGCGTCGGCGTGGGCGCGCTACCAGCTTCAGGAAGGGCCGCTGGCCGGCCTGGGCGTTGGCGGCGGCGTGCGCTATATCGGTTCGTCGTATGCCAACGAGGCGAACACGCTGAAGGTGCCGAAGGTCACGCTGGTGGACCTGATGCTGGACTACGACCTGGGCCGCGCATCGCCCGCGCTCAAGGGCATGCAGGTCGCGCTGAACGTGCAGAACCTGTTCGACAAGGAGTACATCGCGTCGTGCTCCGGCGAATCCTGGTGCTGGTTTGGCTACCAGCGCTCCATCAAGGCCAGCTTGCGGTATCGCTGGTAAAACAGGTCGGAAAGGCGGCTCCCCGGCGAGCCGCCTTTTCTTTTGGTCCGAGACTGCCGCTCCTGTCTTAACGAGAATCGTTATAATTCAGGCCTTATACAGGGAAAGGCGGATAAGCTCGCAAACCCCGTCCCCTCCCCGGGTCCGCCACGGGCCCGCAACTACTTAGAACTCCCGTGAAAGCTCCCGCAGCCGGCGCAGGCATGATGCGCTACAGATTGGCCGTTTTCTCTCGCGCGACGGCCGCCATCCTGGGCGGCTATGCCCTGGCTTCGGCGGCGGCTGCCTGTCTGGCGGTCTGGCTACCCATGGGTCGCGCCGACGCCGTGACCGCGGCACAGATGCTGTCCTTCGTGGTCTACGCTTGCGGCGTGATCTGGGTGTTCGCCACGCGCAACGCCTGGCGCGCCTGGGCCGGCATCCTGGGCCCCGCCGCGTTGCTGGGCGGATTGTTCCTGGCGCATCGGCTGGTGGCGGCATGAAGGCGGCCAAGCACAAGCATCCCGGCGAAGAGGGTCTGCGCCAGTCCATGTCGTGGCTGCACACGTGGGCCGGCCTGATCTTTGGCTGGGTGCTGTTCGCCATGTTCCTGACCGGCTCGCTGGCCTTCTTCCGGCCCGAGATCACACGCTGGATGCAGCCGGAGATCCAGGTGCAGCCGGCGCCGGCGGTCCAGGCCGTCGCCACGGCGCAGCGCTATCTGGCGGAACACGCGCCCGACGCCAAGCGCTGGTTCATTGCGCCGCCCTCGGACCGCGAGCCCCTTATCCAGTTGCTGTACCAGGTGCCCAAGCCCAAGCCGGGCGAACGCGGCTTCGTGCGCGTCAAGCTGGATGCGGCCACCGGCGAGCCCGTGACGGCGCGCCAGACGCGCGGCGGCGACTTCTTCTACCGGTTCCATTTCGAACTGGAGACCGCGTTCCCCTGGGGAAGGTGGCTGGCCAGCATCGCGGGCATGTTCATGCTGGTGGCAATCATCAGCGGCATCATCACGCACAAGAAGATATTCGCTGACTTCTTCACCTTCCGGCCCGGCAAGGGCGGCCAGCGCGCCTGGATGGACGGCCACAACGTGCTGTCGGTGCTGGGCCTGCCGTTCCACCTGATGATCACCTTCAGTGGTCTGGTGCTGTTCATGGTGATGCTGATGCCGGCGGGCATCCAGGCCGTCTACGACAATCCGCGCCAGTTCACGAGCGAGGTCTTCAAGGCCAACAAGATCACGCCGCCGCTGAATCAGCCGGCGCCGCTGGTCGAAATCGCGCCGCTGGTGGAGCAGGCGCAGCAGCATTGGCAGGGCCGGCTTGGGCGGGTGACTGTCAACAATCCCGGCGATGCGGGCGCCACCATCACGCTCCTGCGCAATGTGGGCGATGGCGTGTCGTATGGCCTGCTCGCGCCCTTCATGCGCTTTGACGGCGTGACGGGCGCGCTGCAGGAATCCGAGGACGATCACAGCGCCACCGTCGTGACCACGGGCGTCATTACTGGCCTGCACCTGGGCTTGTTTGCCGAACCGCTGCTGCGCTGGTTCTATTTCATCGTCAGCCTGGCCGGCACGGCCATGGTGGCCACGGGCCTCGTGCTGTGGATTGCCAAGCGCCGCCAGAAGGCGCGGCCGGGTGACACGCGTGAGGCCTTTTCGCTGCGTCTGGTGGATGGCCTGAACGCCGGCACCATCGCGGGCGTCGTGTGCGGCGTGGCCGCGTTGTTCCTGGCCAACCGGTTGTTGCCTGCCGACATGCCCGGCCGCCAGGTCTGGGAAGTGCGCGCCTTCTTCATCGCGTGGGGTCTGTCGCTGGTCTACGCGTTTCTGTTCCAGCGGCGCAAATGGCAGGACCTGCTGGGCATCGCCGCCGCCGCGCTGGCGCTGGTGCCCGTGGTCAATGCGCTGACCACCGACCGGCACCTGGGCGTTTCCTTGCCGCAGGGCGACTGGGTGATGGCGGGCTTTGACCTGACGTGCCTGGCCAGCGCCCTGTTCTTTGCCTGGATGGCGGTCAAGGCCGCCCGCACCCGCAGGGCGCCCGCCGGAACGGCTGGCAAGCCGCGCGCCGCGCGCAACGAGGCGGTCAAGGCCGCCGTCGCCGCCACTGCCCCCACCCCAGCAACCGCCGCTGCCCACGAGCCTGCCGTCCCGGCCGCCGTGCACCGGACCGCTTTTGAACCGCGAGGTGATACGCCATGACGCTTGCCGCCTTCTGCCTGGCTTATGCAGGGTTTTCCGCCCTTTGCCTGGGCATGGACCGTCACTACGAAGACCTGTTCGACCGCGCCTTGCCGCGCCGCCACCGGCTGCCGCTGCGGCTGTTCGGCTGGGCGTCGCTGGCGCTGTCGCTGTGGGCGTCGGCGGCGGTCTGGGGCTGGAGTTACGGCACGGTCGAATGGATCGGCATCCTCAGCATTGCCGGTCTGCTGCTGATCTGGTTCCTGACCTTCCGGCCGCGCGCCGCGCTGACCGCAGGCGGATTGTGCGCGCTGGCGGCGCCCGTGCTGGCTGTGCTGTAAACGCGGGTCCCCTGGGGCTTTCCCAGGCAGGGCCGCTCGGCGGCACGTTACACTGACGGCTTCCCCTAGCAACCGCCTTCTCGCCTCATGAACACCCGCGTCCTTACCGGCATCACCACGACTGGAACTCCCCATCTCGGCAACTACGCGGGCGCGATCCGTCCGGCAGTGCAGGCCAGCACGCAGCCCGGCGTGGACGCATTCTTCTTTCTGGCGGACTACCACGCGCTGATCAAGTGCGACGACCCGGCGCGCGTGGCGCGCTCGCGTCTGGAAATTGCCGCCACGTGGCTGGCGGTGGGCCTGGACCCCGAGCGCGTGACGTTCTACCGCCAGTCGGACATCCCCGAGATCCCCGAACTGAGCTGGCTGCTGACCTGCGTGACCGCCAAGGGCCTGATGAACCGGGCGCACGCCTACAAGGCCTCGGTGGACCAGAACGTGGCCAAGAACGTGGATCCGGACGACGGCATCACCATGGGGCTGTTCTCGTACCCGATCCTGATGGCCGCGGACATCGTCATGTTCAACGCCAACAAGGTGCCGGTGGGGCGCGACCAGATCCAGCATCTGGAAATGGCCCGCGATATCGCGCAGCGCTTCAACCACCTGTACGGGCGCGACTACTTCGCGCTGCCGGAAGTGGTCATCGAAGAAGACGTGGCCACGCTGCCGGGGCTGGACGGCCGCAAGATGTCCAAGAGCTACAACAACACCATTCCGCTCTTTGAAGGCGGCAAGAGCGCATTGCGCGCGTCGGTGATGCGCATCGTGACCGATTCGCGCGAGCCCGGCGAACCCAAGGACGCTGAATCCTCCCATCTGTACACGCTGTATCGCGCATTCGCCACGTCCGAGCAATCGGCGGCGTTCCGCCAGCAGCTCGAGGCCGGCATGGGCTGGGGCGATGCCAAGCAGGCGCTGTTCGAACACCTGGAAAACCTGCTGGCCCCGATGCGCGAAAAGTACGTCGACCTGATGGCCAATCCGGGCCGCATCGAAGACATCCTGCAGGCTGGCGCGGCCAAGGCGCGCAAGCTTGCCGTGCCGTTCATGCAGGAACTGCGCGAGGCCGTGGGCCTGCGCAATCTGGGCGCCGCCGCCACGGCGGGCAAGGGCGCCCAGGGCAAGAAGGAAAAATCCAAGGGCGCGCGTTTCGTCAGCTTCCGCGACGAGGATGGGGGCTTCCGCTTCCGCCTGCTGGCGGCCGACGGCGAGGAACTGCTGCTGTCTCAGCGCTTTGCCGATCCCAAGGAAGCGGGCGCGCTGATGCGCCGCCTGCAGTCCGAGTCCGCGGACAGCGTCCTGCAGGCCAATGCCCAGGGCTATGCGGTGGTGATCGACGGCGTGACGGTTGCCTCCGCGCCCGACGGCGTGCGGGGCGAACCCGCTGCAGGCATCGCGCGCACGCGTGAAGCGCTGCTGTCGCTGGCGCAGGAATAATCAGTAGCCAGCGGCCGGCAACCGATGGACGAAGACGGCGCGGGCAATCCGCGCCGTTTTGCATTCAGTTCAGGCGTGCGCTGGTGACGATGCGCCCGTCGCGCACCTGAAAGCGCTGCACGCGGCGTTGCCCCGCGATTTCAAGCTGGTCGCCGTCCGAATAGCCCGTGACGTTGGGACAGTCCAGCCATTCCGGGTTGATGAACGGGAAGTACTTCAGCGTGCCGCTGCCCTCGCTGGCGAAGTCGAACGTGGTGTTGGCCACGACCTCGGGATCCCATTGGCTGGCATCGTAGGTGATCACGCATCCGATGCCGATGCGGTAGATGATGCTGGCGCCCATGCTGGCGAATCCCAGCGCGCCCACGTGCAGTTGGGCGCCATTGCGCAATTCGATGATCCGGCCACCCAGGCGCTCCAGCGTGATGTGCTTGAAGTTGACCTCGGTGCCGTCGACGATCAGATGCGAATACTGACCCAACGTCACGTCGCCATAGATGCCGCTTGCCGTGGCGTCCTTGTCGGTGATCGTGGCGGTTTCATTGGCAGCGAGGGTGATGGTGCTGAGCATGGCGGACGGATCTCCGGGCTATCGGGGGGCGCGCTCTTGTTCTGATGCTGCACCCGACTGACGTTACGCGCAGAAGCTCGCCTGGCCGTGGGTTTGTGTCGCCGGTGATCGCCCTGGGTTTTTAACCGTCTTCGGTGCGATTTTATTATTTAGACACAATTGGATATTTTCACTTATTTCTACGATTTCGAATTGAGGGAACGCAACGAAAGCGGGCGTTCTACGGGTAAGCCCTAGGCTGCGGCAACGCGGCTGAAACGGGGCCGCGCAAAGAAAATCCCGGCGCCTGGGCGCCGGGATCTGGGTAACGCAGAGGATCCGGAGGGATCAGCGGATCAGCGCTTGAGCTTGGCGAACGCGTCCGCCATGGCGCTGTTCATCGACGCTGCGGCGCCGCCGCCAGCTGCGTTGCGGCCGCCATCGCCTTGACGGCGCGGACGGTCGCCGCCCTTGGGCGCATCGGCGCTGCGGCGGGCCGGCGCGGCCGTGTCGTTCAGGCGCATGGTGAGCGCCACGCGCTTGCGCGCGGCGTCCACTTCCAACACCTTGACGCTGACCGTCTGGCCCACGCGCACCACGTCGCGCGGATCCTTCACGAACTTCTCGGCCAGCGCCGAAATGTGAACGAGGCCGTCCTGGTGCACGCCGATGTCGACGAACGCGCCGAAGTTGGCCACGTTGGTCACCACGCCTTCCAGCACCATGCCCGGATACAGGTCGTTCAGCGTTTCCACGCCTTCCTTGAACTGCGCCGTCTTGAACTCCGGACGCGGATCGCGGCCGGGCTTTTCGAGTTCGGCGAAGATGTCCTTGACGGTCGGCAGGCCGAAGCGCTCGTCGGTGAAATCCGACGGCGACACGCCCTTCAGGGCTTCGCGCTGGCCGATGATCTGCTTCACCTCGGTCTTGATCTTGGCGACGATGCGCTCGACCACCGGGTAGGCTTCGGGGTGGACAGACGAGGCGTCCAGCGGGTTGTCACCATTGGGGATACGCAGGAACCCGGCAGCCTGTTCGAATGCCTTGTCGCCAAAGCGAGGCACCTTGCGCAGGATGTCGCGCGTGGGGAAGGCGCCGTTTTCGTCGCGGAAAGAGACGATGTTCTTGGCCAGCAGCGAGTTCAGGCCGGACACGCGGGCCAGCAGCGCGGCCGACGCCGTGTTCACGTCCACGCCCACCGCGTTCACGCAGTCTTCGACCACGGCGTCCAGCGAGCGCGCCAGTTCGCGCTGGTTGACGTCGTGCTGGTACTGGCCCACGCCGATGGCCTTGGGGTCGATCTTGACCAGTTCGGCCAGCGGGTCCTGCAGGCGGCGCGCAATGGACACCGCGCCGCGCAGCGTCACGTCGAGGTCGGGGAATTCCAGGGCGGCGGTTTCGGAGGCCGAATACACCGATGCGCCGGCTTCGGAAACGACGACGCGGGTAACCTTCAGGTCGGGGAAACGCTCCATCATGTCGCCCACGAGCTTTTCGCTTTCGCGCGAGGCCGTGCCGTTGCCGATGGCGATCAGGTCCACGCTGTGGCGCGCCACCAGCGCGGCCAGCGTGTTGATCGTGCCTTCGCGGTCGCGGCGCGGTTCAAACGGGTACACGGTGGTGGTGTCGACGACCTTGCCGGTCTTGTCGATGACGGCGACCTTGCAGCCCGTGCGGATGCCGGGATCCAGGCCGAGCACGGCCTTCGGACCGGCGGGCGCGGCCAGCAGCAGGTCTTTCAGGTTGGCGGCGAACACGCGGATGGCCTCGGTTTCGCCGCTTTCGCGCAGGCGGCCGATCAGTTCGCTTTCGAAGGCGGTCAGGAGCTTGACGCGCCAGGTCCAGCGGCAGACTTCGCCAAGCCAGCGCGCGCGCGGCGTGGCGTCCAGCGCGAAGAGGCCGTTGCCAAGCTTCAGGAAGTTGGCGATGCGGGCCACGCACGGATGCGGGGTCTGGGCTTCGAGGTCGGCTTCCAGGCCAAGCCGCAGCTCGAGCACGCCTTGCTGGCGGCCGCGCAGCAGCGCCAGAATGCGGTGCGAGGGCAGGGTGCGCAGCGGCTCGTTGAAGTCGAACCAGTCGCGGAAGTTGGCGCCTTCGGTTTCCTTGCCCTCGATCATCTTCGAGTACACGAGGCCCGTGGACCACAGGTGCTCGCGCATGTCGGCCAGCAGGTCGGCGTTTTCGGCGTAGCGTTCGGCAAGGATGTCGCGCGCGCCATCGAGCGCCGCCTTGGCGTCGTTGATGGCGGCTTCGGGATTCAGGTATTGCGCGGCCAGGGCGGCGGGATCGCAGGCGAGATCGGCCAGGATGGCATCGGCCAGCGGCTCGAGGCCGGCTTCGCGGGCGATCTGGGCGCGCGTGCGGCGCTTCGGCTTGTACGGCGCGTACAGGTCTTCCAGGCGCTGCTTGGTGTCGGCGGCGGCGATTTCCTGCTGCAGCTCGGCCGTCAGCTTGCCTTGCTGCGAAATGGATTCCAGGATGGCGCCGCGGCGGTCTTCGAGCTCGCGCAGGTAGCCCAGGCGGACTTCCAGGTTGCGCAGCACGGTGTCGTCCAGGCCGCCGGTCGCTTCCTTGCGGTAGCGGGCGATGAAGGGCACGGTGGCGCCGTCATCCAGCAGTTCCACCGCCGCAGCGATCTGGGAGGCGCGGGCGCCCAGCTCGGTGGCGAGCTGGGCGACGATGCGGGCGTTGTCGACGCCGGTGGCGACGTTCGTGATAGTGGAAGTTTCAGACATCTCTATACGACGGCAAAAAGGGAAAACGAGGGGCGGATTGTGCCATAAGCCGTTGTTACGGAACGTGGCGCAAGGGACTGATCCGTCCCTCTGCCAGGGGCGTTGCGGCAGGCCGCAAGCAGGAAAACGGCGCGCCAGCGGGTATCATTTGGGGCCCTACATTAGGCTGCTGTAATGCTGGACCTGGACATATCCGAATTCTTTGACGAGGACGGGCCGCTGGCCACGGCCTTGCCCGGCTACAAGCCGCGTCCATCGCAAGTGGAACTGTCGCAGGCCATCGGCCAGGCCATCCAGGACCGCGCCACGCTGGTGGCCGAAGCCGGCACCGGCATCGGCAAGACCTGGGCCTATCTTGTACCCGCCTTCATCCAGGGCGGCAAGGTGCTCATTTCCACCGGCACGCGCACCCTGCAGGATCAGCTTTTCGCGCGCGATCTGCCGCGCGTGCGCGCCGCCCTGGCCGCGCCTGTCACGGCCGCGCTGCTCAAGGGCCGCGGCAACTACGTGTGCCACTACCATCTCGAACGCCTGCAGGGCGACGAGCGCGCCCTGAAGTCCCGCTCCGAAATCCAGCAGCTGCGCCAGATCCAGGTGTTCGCGGGCATCTCCAAAACGGGCGACCGCGGCGACCTGGCGCAGGTGCCGGAAGACGCCGACATCTGGCAACGCGTCACGTCCACGCGCGAAAACTGCCTGGGCCAGGAATGCCCGCGCATCCGCGACTGCTTCGTCGTCAAGGCACGCCGTCAGGCCCAGGAAGCCGACGTCGTCGTCGTCAATCACGCGCTCTTCATGGCAGACCTGATGCTGCGCGAAGAAGGCGTCACCGACCTGCTGCCTGAAGCCGACACGGTCATCTTCGACGAAGCCCATCAACTGCCCGACACCGCCACGCGCTTTCTGGGCAACAGCGTGTCCACGCACCAACTGATGGACTTTGGCCGCGCGCTGGAAGTCGCGGGGCTCGCCTATGCGCGCGAAGCCGCCAAATGGAGCGACGTCAGCCGTCACCTGGAAACCGCCGCGCGCGAATTGCGGCTGGTCTGTGCACCGCTGGACAAGATGCCGGGCCGCAAGGCCACATTCGAGGCCATCCCCAACCCCGAAGAATTCGACGAAGCGCTCTTGTCGCTGCGTGAATCCGTGGACAGCGCCACCAAGGCGCTAGGCGCGGTCGCCGAAAAACATCCCGACCTGCTCGCGGCCGCGCGCATGGGCGCGGAGATTTCGGTCAAACTCAAGCGCTGGGCAACGCCCGGCCGCAGCAGCGGCGCGCACGACGACGAGGGCTGGGGCCGCGACGATCAGGCCCCCGTGCAAAGCCCGTTGGGCGACGGTCCGTCCACGCCCGCGGCGTTGCTCGAAGGCGCCGCGCTGGCCGAACAATGGACGGGGCCGGCCGTGCGCTGGGTCGAGCACGGCCTGCATCACGTGCGGCTGCATTCGGCGCCGCTGTCCGTGGCGCAGGCGTTCTCCAAGTTCCGCAAGCCCGGCCAGGCCTGGATCATGACCTCGGCCACGCTGTCGATAAACGGCGAATTCACGCACTTCACCAGCCAGTTGGGCCTGGATACCGCGCGCACCGGCAAATGGGAGTCTCCATTCGACTACCCCGAGCAGGCGCTGCTGTTCGTGCCGCGCGGCATGCCAGAGCCCCAATCGCCGCAGTTCCTGGATCGCTTCGTTCAGACATTGCTGCCGCTACTGGAGGCCAGCCCCGGCGGCACCCTGGTGCTCTGTACGACGCTGCGCGCCGTGGACAAGGTCGCCAATCTGCTGGCCGATGCCTTTGACGACGCGGGACATGACTGGCCGCTGCTCAAGCAGGGCGAGGGCACTCGCCGCGATCTGCTCGATCGCTTCTGCAAGCTCAAGCATCCGGTGCTGGTGGGCAGCGCCAGCTTCTGGGAAGGCATCGACCTGCCGGGCGATGTGCTGACGCTGGTGGCGATCGACAAGCTGCCGTTCGCGCCGCCCGACGATCCGGTCATCGAGGCCCGCCTGCGCGCCTGCCGTGCGCAAGGCGGCAATCCATTTGCGGAGTACCAGTTGCCGGAAGCCGCCATCTCGCTCAAGCAGGGCGCCGGCCGGCTGATCCGCACCGAATCCGATTGGGGCGTGCTGATGGTGGGCGACGCGCGGCTCGTGGAAAAACCGTACGGCAAGCGTCTTTGGCGCGGCCTGCCGCCGTTTGCGCGCACGCGCGAGCTGGAAGAGGTGCTGGCCTTCTACCGGCGCAAGCGCGGACCGGACGACGCTTAACACGGCACATCGCGCGCCCAGCAGACGAAAAAAAGCCCTTCAGAAATCTGAAGGGCTTTTTGTTTCCCATGCGGGCGGAATCAGTTGAAGGGATTCCACCAGCTCTTGTCGGCCTTCAGGCCCTGGGTCCGGAACGCGCTGTTCGGAAAGTTCTTGTCGTAGACGCGCTGGGCGTCGTTCTTCAGGTCGGTCATGTTCAGTTTGTCGTACGACTGAACCATCAGGTAGAGCGCCTCTTCGGTGGCGGGGGCGCCCTCGAAGTCGGTGATGACGGTCTGCGCGCGGTTGGCGGCGGCCACGTAGGCGCCGCGCTCGTAGTAATAGCGGGCGACGTGGACTTCGTTCATGGCAATGGTGTTGACCAGCCACGCCACGCGCTTTTCAGCGTCGACGCTGTACTTGCTTTCCGGGAAGCGCTTGATCAGCTCGGTGAAGGCGTCATAGGACGCGCGCAGACCCTTGGGGTCGCGCTCGGCCGGATCCTGGCCGGTGAGGTTGCTCATGAAGGCGCTGGCCGGCGTGAAGTTGATCAGGCCCTTCAGGTAGAGCGCGTAATCGGTGCCGGGGTGGTTGGGGTAGAGCTGCTGGAAGCGGTCGATGGCAGCGAGCGCCTGTTCGTTTTCGCCGTCTTTCCAGTTGACGTAGGCCAGCTCCAGCAGCGCCTGTTGCGCGTAGACGCCGAACGGGTAGCGGCTTTCGATGGCGGTCAGGCGCTCGCGCGCTTCTTTCCAGCCGCCCGACGCCATTTCAGCCTTGGCGTCCGCGTAGAGTTGTTCTGCGCTCCAGTTGGTGGTCTTGTCGAACTTGCTGTCCGCCCCGCTGCAACCGGCGATGACAAGGACGGTGAAAAGCGCGATAACCACGCGCAAAACCGACCCGCTGCGGGATGCGGGGTTCGAGGGAGCTGCAGGGTGGTGAATCACGAGAATCGTATCCTTGGTGTTAGCATGGCAGGCTGATTATATGATTTGTCTCCATGTCTGATACAGCCGCCCGCGCAGATCTTGTTTCCGACGACAGCGCCGACGAAAATCTCGACGAATCCGGCCGCCCCGAGCCACAACTTGTAACCGTGCCGTCCGCCACGCGCGCCGACCGGCTCGACAAGGTTCTGGCGGGTCTCTTGCCCGACCATTCCCGCAATCGCCTGCAAGGCTGGATCGAATCCGGCAACGTCCTGGTCAACGGGTCGCCGGGCAAGATCCGGCAGACGGTCGGCCCCGGCGACGAACTCACCATCTGGGCGCAGCCCGCGCCCGATGCGCAGGCATTCACGCCCGAGCCCGTCGAGTTCGGCGTGGTTGCCGAAAGCCCCGACTGGATCGTCGTCAACAAGCCGGCGGGCCTGGTCACCCACCCGGGCGCCGGCAACTGGAGCGGCACGCTGCTCAATGGCTTGCTGCATCGCTACCCGGAACTGGCGCAGGTTGCCCGCGCCGGCATCGTGCACCGGCTGGACAAGGACACCTCCGGCCTGATGGTCGTCGCCCGCAACGACATCGCCCAGACCCATCTCGTGCGCCAGCTTCAGGCGCGCAGCATGGGCCGCGAATACGTGGCCCTGGCGCACGGCTGGGTGGCCGCCGCGGGCAAGGTCGACCGCGCCATCGGCCGCGATCCGCGCGTGCCGGTGCGCATGAGCGTCGAGCGGCCCGTCGCGCCCAAGCCGGCCATCACCAATTACGCGCCGGCCCGCCGCGGCTCCGTGGACCCCGGTGGCCGCGTCACCGAAGTGGTGTGCCGCCTGGAAACCGGGCGCACCCACCAGATCCGCGTGCACATGGCCAGCCTGGGGCATCCGCTGCTGGCCGACACGATCTACGGCGGCAAGAATATCGCCGGAGCGCAGCGCCAGATGCTGCACGCCCGTGCGCTGCATTTCGACGATCCCGGAGGCAAGGGCGACGTCCAGTTCGACGCGCCGGTGCCTGCCGACATGGCGCAGGTCCAGGAGAGCATCGCATGGAACGTCTGATCGCAGGCCTGCCCGTCGTGACGGGACCCGACTGGCATGGCGTCGGCTACTTCTGCACGACCCGAGCCGGTGGCGTCGGCGTGGCGCCGCATGACACCCTCAATCTTGGCCTGCGGGCCGAGGACAACCCCGAGGCCGTGGCCGAGAACCGGCGCCGCGTACGCGCGGCGGTGCCCGCCGAGCCCCTGTGGCTGCGCCAGGTGCATGGCAGCGAGGTCGTGGACGCGGACGCGTCCGATGTGCCCGCCGAGCCTGCAGTGGATGCCAGCGTCACGGCGCAGCCCGGGCGCGTCCTGGCCATCATGGTGGCCGATTGCCTGCCGGTGGTCATCGCCGACGCCGAGGGCAAGGTGCTGGGCACGGCGCACGCCGGCTGGCGCGGCTTGTCGGGCGGGGTGCTGGAGCACACGCTGGACGCCATGCGCGCCAAGGCGCCTCACGCGACCGGATGGCGTGCGTGGGTCGGGCCCGGCATCGGTCCGGAGCAGTTCGAGGTGGGGCAGGACGTGCTCGACGCCTTCACCGCGGACGACCCGGCGACGGTGCGCTTTTTCACGGCGCGTTCCGGCGCCGCCGGCAAGTGGCTGGCCGACCTCGCCGGATTGGCTGATTTCCGGTTGCGGCGCGCCGGGGTACAAGAGGTGTCCCTCAGCGGGGAATGCACGGTGACGCGCAAGGAACGGTACTTTTCGTACCGCCGCGACGGCGTGACGGGACGCATGGCAATGCTGGCCTGGTTGCACCCGGTTTGACGCTGCGCAAAGGCCGGCGCCGGCCTTGCGTCCCGCGGTAGCAGCCTCCTTGTATACCCGCATTGACAGCCCTGAACCCGGAATGCAACATCAATCGCGAAGTCTCGATAACAAGGTGTCGAAGTGAATGCCAATCTCTCCGCAGGTCCCATTCCGGTGAGCGTGGCACCGGAAGTCCTGGCTGACATCCAGGCAGAGTTCGCGCGCGAATGGCAACGCCTTTGCGACGATGCCCAGCGCGGCACGCTGGCGCCGCCGTCCGATCGCCGGTTCTCGGGTGATGCCTGGGCGGCGAACGCGTCGCACCTGTTGCTGGCGCATACCTATCTGCTGTCCGCCCGCGCCATGCAGCGCATGGTCGATGCCGCGCAGGTCAGCGAGCCCATGCGAGACCGCCTTCGATTCTCGATCATGCAGTGGGTAGACGCGCTGTCGCCGTCCAACTTCCTGGCGCTGAATCCCGACGCGCAGCAGTCCATCGTCGAAAGCGCGGGCCGCGCGCTGAACGAAGGCCTGGCGAACCTGCTGGGCGACGTGCAGAAGGGCCGCATCACGCAGACCGACGAGTCCCAATTCGAGATCGGCCGCAACGTGGCCACGACTCCCGGCGACGTGGTGTTCGAGAACCCGCTGTTCCAGCTCATCCAGTACGCGCCGTCGACCGGCACCGTGTACGAACGGCCGCTGGTCATCGTGCCGCCGAACATCAACAAGTTCTACATCCTGGATCTGCAGCCCGAGAACTCGTTCGTGCGTCACGCGGTCGGGCAGGGCTACACGGTCTTCCTGATTTCCTGGCGCAATCCGGTTGCCGCCGATACCGATGGCGTCGACCGCGCCACCTGGTCCGACTACCTTGACGACGCGGTGCTGCAGGCGCTGCGCGTGGCCAGCGACATCACGAAGCAACCGCAGGTCAATGCATTGGGCTTCTGCGTGGGCGGCACGATGCTGGGCGCGGCGCTGGCGCTGGCCGAAGCGCGCGGCGAGCATCCCGTAGCCGCGCTGACGCTGCTCACCTCGATGCTCGATTTTCACGATACCGGCGTCTTGAACGTCTTTGTCGACGAGACTCACGCGCTCATGCGCGACCATCAACTGGGCAACGGCGGCCTGATGCCGGGCCGCGATCTGGCCACCACGTTCTCGTTCCTGCGCCCCAATGAGCTGGTCTGGAACTACGTGGTCGGCAATTACCTCAAGGGACAAAAGCCCCCGGCCTTTGACCTGCTGTTCTGGAACGGCGACAGCACCAATCTGCCTGGGCCTTTCTTTTCCTGGTACTTCCGCAATACCTACCTGGAGAACAATCTCAAGGTGCCGGGCCGCGCGCAGGCCGCCGGCTTGCCGCTGGACCTGACGCGGTTGCGCATGCCGGCCTATATCTTCGGTTCGCGCGAAGACCATATCGTGCCCTGGGTGTCGGCCTATGCGTCCACGCAGGTACTGCGCGGACCGCAGCGTTTCGTGCTGGGCGCCTCCGGCCACATCGCGGGCGTGGTGAATCCGCCCGCCAAGAAGCGCCGCAGCTATTGGGTGGCCGATGCGCTGGAACAGGAAAGCCAGCCGTTGCCCGGCGACCCCAACACGTGGTTCGCGCAGGCCGTGGAACACCCCGGAAGCTGGTGGCCCGACTGGACCGGCTGGCTGGCTGGCCATTCAGGCAAAGAGGTCAAGGCGAGGACAAAGTCAGGCAATGCCAAGTACCGGCCGATCGAGCCGGCCCCTGGCAGATATGTAAAGGTCCGGGCGGCCTGATACCGCGCATTGCGGTCCGATCCCCGGCAGGAAGATGTTTAATCAACGAGGCGTCCGTCGCACACAGGAGGAAGTCCAATGAGCGGAAAACTGGCTTACGTAACAGGCGGGATGGGCGGGATCGGCACCTCTATTTGCCAGCGCTTGGCCAAGGATGGCTTTCGCGTGGTGGCAGGTTGCGGCCCCAGCCGCAACTACCAGCAATGGCTGGATGAGCAGGCCGCGCAGGGTTTCACGTTCTACGCGTCGGTTGGAAACGTGTCCGATTGGGACTCCACCGTTGCCGCATTCGAAAGGGTTACGGCAGACCTCGGGCCGGTGGACGTGCTGGTCAACAACGCGGGCATCACGCGTGACGGGCTGTTCCGCAAGATGACCGCCGACGATTGGCGCGCGGTCATCGATACCAACCTGAACAGCTTGTTCAATGTGACCAAGCAGGTCATCGACGGCATGGTCGAGCGCCAGTGGGGGCGCATCATCAACATCAGTTCGGTCAACGGCCAGAAAGGGCAGTTCGGCCAGACCAACTACTCCACGGCAAAGGCCGGCATCCACGGATTCACGATGGCGCTGGCGCAGGAAGTGGCCAGCAAGGGCGTGACCGTCAACACGATTTCGCCGGGCTACATCGGCACCGACATGGTCCGTGCCATCCGGCCGGACGTGCTGGAGAAGATCGTCGCCACGATTCCGGTGCGCCGCCTGGGCACACCTGAGGAAATCGCGTCCATGACATCATGGCTGGCGTCCGATGAATCCGGCTTTTCGACCGGCGCGGATTTCTCGCTGAACGGCGGCCTGCACATGGGTTGACGTGACGTGGGCCGCCCCGCGGCGGCCCACTCGCGCTGTACGGCTTCGGGCATAGGGCCGTACGGCATTACACTCACATTATTCGAAGCCTAAAGAGATCGCCCGATCCGGGGACAACCATGACGCAAGCACAAACCGGCGCCAGCCTGCGCCTGATTAAAAAATACCCCAACCGTCGCTTATACGACACCCGGACCAGCACCTACATCACCCTGGCAGATGTCAAGCAACTGGTCCTGGCGAATGAGGAATTCCAGGTCGTCGACGCCAAGAGCGGCGAAGACCTGACGCGCAGCATCCTCCTGCAGATCATTCTTGAAGAGGAGAGCGGCGGCATGCCCATGTTCTCTTCGAACATGCTGTCGCAGATCATCCGTTTCTACGGCCACGCCATGCAAGGCATCATGGGCTCGTACCTGGAAAAGAACATCCAGGCGTTCATGGAGATCCAGCAGCGCATGGCCGAGCAGTCCAAGGGCCTGTACGGCAGCCAGTTCGGACCGGAAGCCTGGACCCAGTTCATGAATGTGCAGACGCCGATGCTGCAGAACATGATGAACAACTACATCGACCAGAGCAAAAACCTGTTCGTGCAGATGCAAGACCAGATGCAGGATCAGACGCGCGCCATGTTCTCGACCTTCCCGTTCACGCCGGGCAGCACCCCGGGCGCGGGCCGCAAGTAAATACCGCCGGACGCCGGGCCGCTACGGTCCGCGTCAATGCAAAAAAGCCGTCTTGGTGCATGCCAAGGCGGCTTTTTGACGATTGAGCCAACGCAATGATCTGGCACTTTTAGTGCGGCCAGGTTCAGGGTTGTGTCAGCAAAATCCACTAAATTAATGAAAACGGTTCTTGTTTGTGTTTTGAGAGCCGCTATTTTCATTTGTGTCTCAAGGATTATGCACATGATCAAGAAAGCCTTGGCGCTGGCCATTGTCGCGTTGAGCGTATCCGCCGCCCATGCGGCCGAGTACCCCATCGGCAAGCCTGTCGAGAAAGGTGGCATGGAAATCGGCGCCGTGTACCTGCAGCCGATCGAAATGGACCCGCCCGGCATGATGCGTCCGGCCAAGGATTCCGACGTGCACCTTGAGGCAGACATCCACGCCACGGCCGGCAACAAGACCGGTTTCCCGGAAGGCGAGTGGGTGCCGTACCTGGTCGTGAATTACGAGATCCAGAAGGTCGGCAGCCAGAACGTGCAGAAGGGCACGTTCATGCCGATGGTCGCCAACGACGGCCCGCACTACGGCGAAAACGTGAAGCTCGAAGGCCCGGGCAAATACAAGCTCAAGTACACGATCCTGCCGCCGACCGCGAACAAGATGAGCCACTTCGGCCGCCACGTCGACAAGGAAACGGGCGTGGGCGAATGGTTCGAACCGTTCGACCTGGAGTATGAATTCGTCTACGCCGGCACCGGCAAGAAGGGCGGGTACTGATCGTGCGCCGCCTGCTTCGCGTTCTTGCCGCAATGCTGATCGGCCTGGCCGGCGCGGCGGGCATGGCGCCCGCGCAGGCGGACGAACTGCCCACGTTCACCTTGCGGTTCAAGCCGGACGGCACGTTCGAACCGGCCACGCTGGAAGTGCCGGCGGGCCGTTTCAAGATTGAACTCATCAACGAGAGCAACGAGCCGGTGGAATTCGAAAGCATTCCGCTGCGCAAGGAAAAAGTCCTGGGGCCGGGGGTGAAGTCCTTCGTGGTCATCACCATTTCGCGTCCCGGCGAATATCCCTTTTTTGACGACTTTCACCAGAGCGTGAAAGGCACCTTGGTCGTCAAGCCCAAGGAATAACGCGGCACCAAAGCATGGAACAGGTACTTTTCATCGTCTGGCGCGAAAGCGTCGAAGCCCTGCTCGTGGTGGGCATCCTGTACACGTGGCTGCGCGCCACGCCGGAAGGCAAGCGCGGGCTGCCGTACCTGTGGGGCGGCGTGGCGGCGGGCCTGGCTCTGGCCGTGGCGCTGGCGCTGGTGCTGCTGGGTGTGTCGTCCTGGCTCAGCGATGAAGGCCAGGAATGGTTCCAGGCCATCATGTCGCTGGCCGCGTGCGCGCTGGTGGTGCAGATGGTCGTGTGGATGAAGAAGCACGGCCGCACGCTCAAGGGCGAACTCGAAAGCGGGGCGCGCGCCTCCGTGGCAAGCGACAACTGGTGGGGCCTGCTCGTGCTGGTCGCCATCGCCGTCGCCCGCGAAGGCAGCGAAACCGTCGTGTTTCTGTACGGCACGGTGTCGGCGGGCGAGGGCGGCAGCGACATGCTGATGCTGGCCGTCGCTGGCGTGGCCGGTTTTGCGGTGGCGCTGCTGACGTTCTGGCTGCTGCAGTTGGGCGGCAAGCTCATTACGTGGCGCCGCTTCTTCTTCGTGACCGAAATCCTGTTGCTGCTTCTGGCCGGCTCGCTGCTGGTGGGCGGCCTGGATCACCTGATTTCCCTGGATGTCCTGCCGACCATCGTGGACCCGGTCTGGGACAGCTCCTGGCTGCTGAGCGACAGCACGGGCGTTGGCAAGGTGCTGGCCGACTTCGCGGGGTACCGCGCACTGCCCGCGCTGTCCTCGCTGCTGTTGTGGGTGGCTTACTGGCTCATCGTCTGGGCGCTGCTGCGCTGGGCGGGCGGACGGCCCGCGCCCGTGGCCGCAGCCCGTGGAGCATCCTGATTCCGGTGTTTTCTCCGGACTGAATTTCTTAAGGTTTGACCATGGCTGCTGCACTCGGGAGGGCAACCTCCCGCATCGCCGACTTCCTCCGTGACCATGCCCCGCTGTTGCGCAAGCTGCAGTGGGGCATTGTCGCGTTGTACGCGTTCCTCCTCATCGTGCCCGTGCTGCTGCCGCTGCCCGACAACGCAGCGTCGGTGTTCAACAACCTGACCGTCGTGGCGCAGTTCGCGTTCTGGGGCGTGTGGTGGCCGTTCGTCCTGATCTCGATGCCGATCCTGGGACGCGCGTGGTGCGGCTGGCTTTGCCCGGAAGGCATGCTGACCGAATGGGCCAGCGAGCGCGGGCAGGGCCGAGCCATTCCGAAGTGGATGCGCTGGGGCGGCTGGCCGTTCGTGGCCTTCGCGCTGACCACGATCTACGGCCAGCTCGTCAGCGTCTATCAATATCCGCTCGCCGTGCTGGCGGTGCTGGGCGGGTCCACCGTGGCGGCCATGATCGTCGGTTGGCGCTACGGGCGCAGCAAGCGCGTGTGGTGCAAGTATCTGTGCCCGGTCAATGGCGTGTTCAACCTGCTGGCCAAGCTGGCGCCCTGGCACTTCAAGGTCGACGAGGAAAAGTGGCGGCATCCCGTCATCCGCATCGAACCCATCAACTGTGCGCCGCTGGTGCCGCTGCGCCACATGAAGGGCGCTGGCGACTGCCACGTCTGTGGACGGTGCAGTGGCTATCGCGGCGCCATTGCACTGACACCCCGCTCGCCCGAAGAAGAGATCGTGCACGTGGCCGACGGCGATCCGTGGCAGACGGCGTTGCTGTGCTTCGGCCTGATGGGTATTGCGATCGGCGCGTTCCTCTGGAGCGCCAGCCCGTGGTTCGTGACGGCCAAGCAGTGGGCCGCGACCTGGCTGGTCGAGCACGACATCCTGTGGCCGCTGATGGACAACGCGCCGTGGTTCATCCTGACCCACTATCCCGACGTGAATGACAGCTTCTCGTGGCTGGACGGCGCCGGCATTTTGCTCTTTGTCGTCGGCGCCACGGTATGCGTGGGCGGCGCAACGTTCCTGTCGCTGTGGATCGCCGACCGCATTGCGCCTGCCGCACCCGTGCCGCCGGCGCCCTTGAATTCTCATGCTGCCCATGCACCGGTATCGCGCTGGGGGCGGGCCGGCCTGCACAAGCTGGCGCAGGCGCTGATTCCGTCGGCCGGTATCGGCGTGTTCCTGGGCCTGTCCGCCACCACCATCACGCTGCTCAAGCATGAAGGCGTGCAGGCGGCCTGGGCGACGCCGGTCCGGTTCACGCTGCTGACGCTGGCGGTGTTGTGGACGCTGCGTCTTTACGCGCGACTGCTGAATGCGCGTCCGGTCGGCATGGCGCGCAAGGTTGGCGCGGGGCTGGTGCTGGCCGCGGGCCTCGCGCCGTTCTGCATTGCCTGGGTGCTGTTCTTCGCGGTCTGGTAAGCGTCCGCCCGGACGCTGCGATACAGTTGGGGACTGCGCCGGCGCCGCCGGCAATTTCCCTGACTGCTTTTTGCCATGACTTCCTACGCGTTCCGGCTTCTCAACGTATTTGCGTCTTCCACGTTCAGCGGCAATCAGCTCTGCGTGTTTGAAGATGCCCGCGGCATGGACGACGCCACCATGCTCAATCTCGCGGCGCAATTCAATCTGTCCGAAACCACGTTCATCCTGCCCTCCGAGCGGGCCGCCGCGCGCGTGCGCGTCTTCACGCCTGGGTTTGAAATGAAGTTCGCCGGGCATCCCGCCATTGGCACGGCGCAGGTCGTGCGCGACCTGCGGCAACCCGGCGACGCGTTGACGCTGGAATTTCAGGCCGGCGTCGTGCCTTTGTCCGCCAGCGGCGACGCGTGGACCTTCACCGCACCGTGTCCCGGCGGGGTGCGCACCGCCGCGCCCAAGTTGGACCCCGCCGGCATCGCCGGACTGGTGGGTCTGGGCGAAAGCGACCTGCTGGCCGACCCGATTTGGGTCGACACCGGCGCGGACCAACTGCTTGTGCCGCTCGCCAGTGTGGACGCAGTGCGCCGGGCCAAGCCGGACGCGTCGCTGCTCGGCCGCTGGCAGACCAGCAGCCTCGAGCGCAAGTCGCTGTATCTGTTTGCGTTTGACGAAGGCAATGTCCAGGCGGGCCGGCAGGTCGTCGTGGCCCGCTACTTCTATGCCACGCCGGGCGGTGCGATCAACGAGGATCCGGGCACCGGTTCGGCCTGCGCCAACCTGGGCGGCTGGCTGCTGCATCGCAAGGCTGCACTGTCGGCCAGCGTGCTGGTCGAGCAGGGCGATCAGACCGGCCGGCCGTGCCGCCTGCAACTGGATGTCTCGACCGACGGCCGCATCCAGGTGGGCGGACGCGCGCTCGAAATCGGCCGCGGCGCCGTCACGCTGTAGCGGGAAGCCGCTACCCCAAAGCGTGCATGCGAAATGGCCCCACGTGAAAACGGCGCCTGTGCTAAACACAGGCGCCGTTTTCAAATCAGGCGTCGATTGATTCGATGCCGTGATTACTTGCGGTTCTTGGCCGGATCAACCTTGATGTTGTTCTTGACCTGCTTCACGCCTTCGACGCCACGGGCGACCTTGGCGGCGTGATCCGCTTCGGCAGCGGTGCCCACGGTGCCGGTCAGCGTGGCTTCGCCGTTGTTGGTTTCGACGGCGATTTCCAGGGCGCTCAGCTGCTTGTCGGCAACAAAGGCGGCCTTGACCTTGGTGGTCACGGTGGCGTCGGACGCGTATTCACCCACGGACTGTTTCGGCTTGCCGTCATCGGCGGCAAAAGCCATGGAAGTGAAGACAGCCCCCGTACCCAGTGCGGCGGCGGCGATCAGCTTACGAATTTCCATAGTAATGCTCCTTTTTCTTGGTGTTCAGCGCGTTCGAGACGCTATGACAATCTAAAAACGTTCAGGTGCGAGTTCTATTTCTTGCGGAAGGCGCCGCCCAGAATGGACAGCAGAGCCAGGACCAGAAAGACGAAGAACAGGATCTTGGCAATCCCCGCGGCGCCGGCGGCGATGCCGCCGAAACCCAGGACAGCCGCGATGATCGCGATAACGAAGAAAACTACGGCGTAATGCAACATGTCAGCTTCTCCTGGTGGTTATAAGAATCAGGGATTGCGGTCGAAGAAGTCGCGGACTTCCTTTTGCGCCTCATCCTTGGTCTTGCCGTAGCGTTCCTGAATCAGACCTGCCAGGCGCTCGGCGTTGCCTTCGGTACGGGTCAGTTCGTCGTCGGTGAGTTCACCCCAGGCCGCCTTGGCCTTGCCCGTCAGTTGCTTCCACTTTCCGGCGATGATGTCGTTGTTCATGTGGTGACCTCTCTCTGGTTACGTGCGGCGGCAGGTTCATGGCCTATGAAGCTGCCGGGACGCGGTGTGTTGGGCACTGATCAGCTAGCTTCTAAGCTACGAGTCGCCCCCAGGGGCTGTCAAACGACGCTGTGGGGAAATGTAACTGCGCCGCCGTGGAAAATGCCCCGGGTTTGAGACGGGAAATCGCGTTCCGGGAGCAATCGGGTCGAGTTACATTTGAGCAACCATTTGACCCCTTTTGTGCGCGGCTAGTAACCGATCCGCTCTCGAAAGCCAGTGCTGGCGCGGCTGGCCGGGCAGGGCGCATGCCGGTATAGTCCACACGGAACCGGCTGGCGGTTCGACACGCAACGGGAGAAACACTCGCATGACGAAACGACTTTGCAGCGCCATCTTGCTGGCGCTTGGCGCCTTGGCGGCCGTGGGATGCACGCACGTGACGGACCGATATCAGGCCACGGCGCCCGTCGCGTCACCGCACGGCTAGCGGCGGCATAGCCGGACGAAAAAACGGGGCGCCTGGGGCGCCCCGTCCGCTTTGCCGCCGTGCCGCTCAGGGCTGGGCGATGCGCTTGGCGATGTGGTCCAGCGCTTCTTCCACCTGATCGACCAGGATCAGGCAGAGGTCGCCGGGATTCAGGCGCGCCAGCGCCGTGTCGATCGCCACGAATTCGCCGTGGATCTCGTCGATCTGCGTGGTGCGGCTGGCGCCCACCAGACCCTGCTGCAGCAGGGCCAGCACTTCGCCGTCCGCGCGGCCGCGTTGGCACTGGTCCTGGTAGAGCAGCACGTCGTCGAAGGCGGCGCCCAGGATTTCGGTCTGCATGCGGATGTCTTCGTCGCGGCGGTCGCCCGCGCCGCTGATGACGACAGAACGCTTCTTGGCCGGCATCGCATCAACGGCACGCACCAGCGCCTGGATGGCGTCGGGGTTGTGGCCGTAGTCGGCGATCACCGTGGCGCCGCGGTAATCGAACACGTTAAAGCGCCCGGGCGCCGTCTGCGCGTCATTGACGAACGTGGCCAGGCCGCGGCGCACGACATCCCAGCCCAGGTCCAGCGCCCACGCCGCCGCAATCGACGCCATCGCGTTCTCGACCTGGAACGTGATCGTGCCATTGCGGGTGAGAGGGATCTCGGCCAGCGGGAAGCGCACCTCATCGGCGCCTTGCGCCGCGACGATGGCATCGCCATCGCGGTAGACCGAACGCAGGCCCTGCGCGCGGTGCGTGGCCAGCACGGGATGATTGCGGTCTTCGGCGAAGTAGGTGATCGAACCCGGGCAGCTCGCGGCCATCTCGGCCACGATGGGATCGGCCGCGTTCAGCACCGCCATGCCCGACGGATGCACGTGCTGCACGATGACGCGCTTGACCACTGCCAGGTCCTCGACCGTGCTGATGTAGCCCAGCCCCAGGTGATCGCCCATGCCGATGTTGGTGACGATGGCGACGTTGCAGCGGTCAAACGCCAGGCCTTCGCGCAGGATGCCGCCGCGCGCGGTTTCAAACACCGCGGCGTCCACGTCCGGGTGCATCAACACGCTGCGCGCGCTGCGCGGGCCGCTGCAGTCGCCGGTGTCGATGCGCAGGTTGTCGACGTACACGCCGTCCGAGTTCGTCATGCCCACGCGGTTGCCGGCCGCGCCCAAGAGGTGCGCGGTCAGGCGGACCGTGGTGGTCTTGCCGTTCGTGCCCGCGACGGCCACGACCGGAATGCGGCCGTCGTCGCCATCCGCGAACATGTTGGCGATGATGGCTTCGCCCACCGCGCGGCCCTTGCCGAACGAGGGGTTCAGGTGCATGCGCAGTCCGGGCGCGGCGTTGACTTCCACGACGCCGCCGTGCTGGTCTTCAAGCGGGTACTGCACGGTCTCGGCGACCACGTCCACGCCGCAGATGTCCAGGCCGATCATGCGGGCCGCGGACACCGCGCGCGCCGCCATTTCGGGATGGACCTCGTCGGTCACGTCGGTGGCCGAGCCGCCCGTGCTCAGGTTGGCGTTGTTGCGCAGGAAGATCAGCGTGCCGGCGGGCGGCACGGAATCGGCGTCAAAGCCTTGTTTTTTCAGCGTCGCCAGGGCGATGTCGTCGAAACGGATCTTGGTGAGCGAGGTGGCGTGGCCGTCGCCGCGCAAGGGGTCGGCGTTGACCTGGTCGACCAGTTGGCGGATGGTCTGCTGCCCGTCGCCCGTGACCTGCGGGGGATCGCGGCGCGAGGCCGCGACCAGCGCGCCGCCCACCACCAGCAGGCGGAAGTCGTGGCCCGGAATGTAGCGTTCGACGATGACTTCGGAGCTGATCTCCTCGGCCACTTCAAAGGCCTGGATCACGCGCTCGCGAGTTTCGATGTTGACGGCAACACCGCGGCCCTGGCTGCCGTCGCGCGGCTTTACCACGACCGGGCCGCCGAGTTCCTGCGCCGCTTCCCAGGCTTCCTCGGCGGTGGTCACGGAACGGCCCATCGGCACCGGCACGCCGGCGGCGTCCAGGAGCATCTTGGTCAGGTCCTTGTCCTGCGCAATGGATTCCGAGATGGCGCTGGTCAGGTCGGTTTCGGCCGCCTGGATGCGGCGCTGCTTGCTGCCCCAGCCAAACTGCACCATGCTGCCCTGCGTGAGGCGGCGGTAGGGGATGTTGCGCGCCGTGGCGGCGTTCACAATGGAGCCGGTGCTGGGCCCCAGGCGCACGTCCTCATCCAGTTCGCGCAGGCGCTTCAAGGCGTCGGCAATGTCGAACGGCGTGTCGTCCAGCGCGGCGCGCACGAGTTCCTGCGCCAGTTCCATCGCCAGCTTGCCGACTTCTTCTTCGCTGTACTCGACCACGACCTGGAACACGCCCGGCTCGATGGTGGAGGCGGTGCGGCCAAACGTGACGGGGCAGCCGGCGTGCGCCTGCATCGTCAGCGCGACGATCTGCAGCACGTGGGCGATGGACACCGCGCCCTGATGACCTTCGGGGCGCAGCAGCCCGGTTTGCGGCAGCCGCGCGCGCAGGCGGGCTTCGAACTCGGGCAGGTTGTCGATGGAGCATTCGGCGTCGCCGCAGGACACGATGGCCTCGATTGCGGTGTTCTTGCTCCAAAGATTGGGGCCGCGCAATGCTCGGATACGGGAGACTTCCATGGCAGGGTTTCCTGTCGTCTGGCGCGCGTCCGCCGGGGGCGGCCGCGCGCGCAATAAGGTCAGTTTTGTTGGATCCAGCGGCGGACCAGGTCGATGGTCGGACCGGAGAACGCCTCGTCGGACTGAAGCAGGGCGAAGTCGCCGGCGCCGATGCCGTCCAGCACGCTGGCGATGGCCTTGCCGTGGTCGGGCTCGTCCTGGATGTCCTTGACGCGGCTGCCTTGCGCCAGGCCCTGGCGCAGCAGCGCGCGGGCCTCGCCGTCGGGGCGCTTGCTGCGCACGGTCGCGTCGTCATACAGAACCACGCGGTCGAAGGCGTCGCCAAGCAGCTTGCCCTGTTCGATCAGGTCCGCGTCGCGGCGGTCCGCGCCGGCCGAATAGACCGCTGCGCGCTGGGTGGCCGGAAACTGGCCGATGGCCGAGATCAGCGGGCGCAGCGCCGACGCGTTGTGCACGTCGTCGACCACCACCGTGGCGCCGTTGCGCTCGAACAGCGTGAACTGCCAAGGCGCGTCGGCCTGGTCGATGTCGAAGGTCTCGATGCCGGCGCGGATCAGTTCCACCGGAATGTCCAGCGCCCACGCCGAGCCCACGGCCGCCAGCACATTTTCAACCTGGAAGGCCACCCGGCCGCCGTGCGTCAGCGGAATGGCGGCCACGTCGGCCAGGCGTTCTTCCTGGCTGCCGTGCGCCAGCACGATGCTGCCGTCGCGCACGAACACCGCGCGTCCGTCCTGGGCCAGGTGCTGCGTAATGGCGGGCAGGGCGGGGTCGATGCCAAAGAAGATCACGCCGCCGTCGCAGAGCTCGGCCATTTCCACGACGCGCGGATCGCGTGCGTTCAGCACGGCCACGCCGTCCGGCAGGACCACGTCAACCTGCGTGCGGAAAACGTTGAACAGGCGTTCCGTTTCGTTGATGTCGAAGTCGCCGAGATGATCGCCGTCGTCGATGTTGGTGACGACGCCGACCTGGCAGCGGTCGTAGGCCAGGCCCTGGCCCAGGATCACGCCGCTGTCGTTCTCGATGACGGCGGCGTCCACGTTGCGGTTCATGAGCAGGCGCGTGCCCGACGCGTAGTCGGCGCGGTCGCCTTTCTGCACGAGACGGCGGTCCAGGTAGAGGCCTTCGCTGCACGCGAGGCCGGTGCGCTTGCCGGACAGGTGCAACAGGCGCGCCACCAGGCGGGCGACGACGGTCTTGCCGTTGGTGCCCGTCACGCCCACGATGGGAATGCGGCCCGCGTCGCCCGCTGGGAAGAGGTGGTCGACGATGGCGCGGCCCACGGGACGCGGCGTGCCGTCGGCGGGCTTCAGGTGCATCAGGAGGCCTGGTCCGGCGTTGACCTCGACGATGGCGCCGCGCTGTTCATCCAGCGGGCGCGTGATGTCTTCGGCCACAAGGTCCACGCCGGCGATATCCAGGCCGACGATGCGCGCAGCCAGCGTCACGGTGGCGGCTACGCTGGGGTGGACGCGATCAGTCACGTCGAATGCGACGTTGCCGCTGCGCTGCACCAGCACGCGCTGGCCTTCGGGCGGCACGCTCTCTTCCGACAGACCCTGGCGCGCGATTTCCAGCCGGGCGGCGGAATCCAGGCGCACGGGATTGAGCGGATGGTTTTCGGTGCGGCCGCGGCGCGGGTCGGTATTGATCTGGCTGTCGATGAGTTCGGTGATGGTCGACTTGCCGTCGCCCGTCACCCAAGCCGGTTCGCCGGCGGCGGCGGCCACCATCCGGTTGCCCACCACCAGCAGGCGGTGTTCGTTGCCCAGCACGAAGCGTTCGACGATGACGCCGCTGCCTTCGTCCACGGCGACGCGGTAGGCCGAGACCACTTCCTCGCGCGTCGTCAGATTGGTGAAGACGCCGCGGCCATGGTTGCCGTCGTAGGGTTTGACCACCACGGGCAGACCGATGTCCTCGGCGGCGTCCCAGGCGTCTTCCTCGCTTTCGACCAGGCGCCCTTCAGGCACCGGCACGCCGCAGGTCGACAGCAATTCCTTGGTCAGGTCCTTGTCGCGCGAAATGCCTTCGGCGATGGCGCTGGTGCGATCGGTCTCGGCCGTCCAGATACGGCGCTGGGCGGAGCCGTAGCCGAATTGGACGAGGTTGCCCTCAAAAAGGCGGATATAGGGAATATCGCGATCATCGGCCGCATCGACGATGCAGGCGGTGCTGGGACCGAGGCAGTGGCGGTCGACCAGGCTGCGCAGCTTGGCCACCGTGGCGGGCACGTCGAACGGCCGGTCTTCAATGGCGGCCATGACGAGGTCGCGCGCTTCGTTCAAGGCGGTGCGGGTGACCTGTTCCTGCCAGGCGCGCACGACGACCTTGTACACGCCGCGCTTGGAGGTCTCGCGCGCTTTGCCGAAGCCGCCGCGCAAGCCAGCCAGGTTCTGCAGTTCAAGGGTGACATGCTCGAGAATGTGGCCGGGCCACGTGCCTTCTTTCAGGCGGGCCAGAAAACCGCCGCGCACGCCGGGGCTGCATCGATGTTCGATAAGGGTCGGCAGCCATTCGGTCAGGCGCTCATAAAATCCGGGAATCGTGTTGGAGGGGTAGTCCTCCAGTTCGCCGATATCCACCCATGCTTCAAGGACCGGGCGATACGTCCAAATGTTCGGGCCGCGCAAAGCCACGACATCGATAAATTCAATGTCTTTCTTTTTCATGTTTTAATTTGCTCGAGAAGCAGGTTGGCACGCGCGGACGCCCCTATGCAAGACCGCGATTTTATTGGGGTTGCGCCTTAAGAATAATGCCAACGAGTGGGGGATCCCAGATATTCCTAATTAGAAAAATCGGCTGATACTATACGACGCCTTCATGGCGTGAACTCGTTGTGTTGTAAGGAAGGGACACGTTTGCCGCCGATGGCGTCAAACCGGTTGCCGCCTAGTAGGGCAGAGTCCTGGCCCGGTATGCGTTCCAATGAAAAAACCACACCTGCTTTCCGGCCTTGCCGACGCATTTCCTGCCCGCTGGCGGGATGAAATCCGCACCGAACTGGCGGATGACGAAACCCTACTGGCCTGGGTCGAAATAGACCTAGATCAGCGTTTGAAGTTCCAGCCGGGTCTGGTCGCCGTGACCGACAAACGGCTGATCGCCCGCCTTCCCGACGATTCCGCTTGGGAATCCTGGCCATACGGCCCTCAATTGAAGCTATCTCTCAGCGACCACGCCGGCGCCGCCGTGCTGGAGCTGCACGACGACACCGGCCGTCTGGGCGTCTGGCGATTCACGCTGGCTTGCAATCCCGCGGCGCTGCGGCTCTTGGCCCAGTTCGAAACCCAGCAGTCGATTCGTCTGTCGGGAAAACCGGCCGAAGCGCTCGAAGAACGCACCTGCACGATCTGTAATAACGTCATTCCCGCGGGCGAGGAAGAATGCCCGACGTGCAACCAGGAACAGGCCGCGCCGTCGACCACGTGGGCGCTGCTGCGGTTGTGGCGTTTTGCTCGGCCATATCGCGGCCCGTTGTTTGCCGGGTTTCTGCTGACGCTGCTGGGCACCGCGGCTACGCTGGTGCCGCCGTATCTGACGATGCCGCTGATGGACGATGTGCTGATTCCGTTCCAGAACGGCGCGCCCATCGATTACGGCCTGGTGCGGCTTTATCTGGGCGGCCTGCTGGGATCGGCCATTTTGGCGTGGGGATTGGGTTGGGCGCGCACCTATATTCTGGCGTGGGTCAGCGAACGCATCGGCGCGGATCTGCGCACCACCACTTACGCGCACCTGCAGCAACTGTCGCTTGAGTATTTCGGCGGCAAGCGCACCGGCGATCTTATTTCTCGCATCGGCAGCGAAACCGACCGCATCTGTGTATTCCTGTCGCTGCACCTGCTGGACTTCGCCACCGACATCCTGATGATCGTCATGACGGCGGTTATCCTGATCAGCATCAATCCGTGGCTTGCGCTGGTCACGCTGGTGCCGCTGCCGTTCATCATCTGGATGATCCACGCCGTGCGCGACCGCCTGCGGCATGGCTTCGAAAAGGTCGACCGCATCTGGTCCGAGATCACGAACGTGCTGGCCGACACCATTCCCGGCATCCGCGTGGTCAAGGCATTTGCCCAGGAAAAGCGCGAGGTCGCGCGCTTCCGCGAAGCCAACAACCGCAACCTGGAAGTCAATGATCGCGTCAACACGACCTGGTCGCTGTTCTCGCCGACGGTCACGCTGCTGACCGAGGTGGGCCTGTTGGTGGTGTGGATTTTCGGCATCTGGCAGGTGTCGCAAAGGCAGATCACCGTGGGCGTGCTGGCCGCGTTCCTGGCGTATATCGGGCGCTTCTACCTGCGCCTGGATTCCATGAGCCGCATCGTGTCGGTCACGCAGAAGGCTGCCGCCGGCGCCAAGCGTATCTTCGACATTCTGGACCACGTGTCCAGTGTGCCGGAACCGCAGAACCCCGCCAAGCTGCCGCACATCAACGGCCGCATCGAACTGCGCGACGTGGGCTTTCGCTATGGCAACCGCCAGGTCATCCGCGGGTTGAATCTGACCATCGCGCCGGGCGAGATGATCGGGCTGGTGGGCCACAGCGGCTCCGGCAAGAGCACGCTGATCAACCTGATCTGCCGCTTCTACGACGTGTCCGAAGGCGCGGTGCTGGTGGATGGCGCCGACATCCGTTCGGTGCGCGTGGCCGATTACCGTCGCAATATCGGGCTGGTGCTGCAGGAGCCGTTCCTGTTCTTTGGCACCATCGCCGAGAACATCGCCTACGGCCGGCCGGACGCCACGCGCGACGAGATCGTGGCCGCGGCGCGCGCCGCGCACGCGCACGAATTCATCCTGCGCCTGCCGCACGGCTACGACTCGCTGGTGGGCGAACGCGGTCAGGCCTTGTCCGGCGGCGAACGCCAGCGCATTTCGATCGCGCGCGCCCTGTTGATCGACCCACGCATCCTGATCCTGGACGAAGCGACGTCGTCGGTGGACACCACGACAGAGAAAGAGATTCAGAAGGCCCTGGACAACCTGGTCCGTGGCCGTACCACCATCGCAATTGCGCACCGCCTGAGCACGCTGCGCAAGGCCGACCGGCTGGTGGTTCTGGACCGCGGCCAGATCGTGGAGCAGGGACCGCACGAAGAACTGATGGCCCGCGAGGGCGCCTACTATCGCCTCTATCAGGCGCAGGCGCGCCAGGCGGAAGCCGACGCCCAGTCGTCGGGCAGCGAAGACATGGCCGCCGTGGCCTGACGCGGAAACGGGATTCTCGCCATGACCTTGCCGTTCTTTCAATTGCGCCGCAACGCCTTCGGACGCCTGGAGTTCCAGTCCGCCGACGGCGAATCGCACGAAGGCGTCATCCCGGTGCGCGCCTTCCCGATCAGCGAGGCGGGCCGCGGACTGTCGCTGGTGACCACCGACGGGCACGAGCTGCTGTGGATCGAACACCTGTCCGACGTCCCCGCCGAGCCGCGCGCCCTGATCGAAGAGGAACTCGCCAGCCGCGAGTTCATGCCCGAAATCCGCAAGCTGTCCAGCGTGTCGACCTACGCCACGCCCAGCGTCTGGAAGGTGGACACCGACCGCGGCCCGACCTCGTTCACGCTACGCGGTGAAGAAGACATCCGCCGCCTGTCCCCCCAAACGCTGCTCATCGCCGACAACCACGGCATCTTCTATCTGGTGCGCGACATCCAGTCGCTGGACAAGCACAGCCGCAAGCTGCTGGACCGGTTTCTCTGACGGTTTAGGCGGTGTTTCTTAAGTCGGTGTCAGACACCCGGCGCCGTCTTTCTTAAGTCGGTGTCAGACACCTGGCGGGACGCGGCTTCAGCCTGCGCGTGCGGTTCAAGGGTGTCAGACACCTGGCAGAGGGGCGTGCGATTCATAGGGGGCAGACACCTGGCAGAGGGGTGTCGCACACCAGGCAACACTCTCAGGTGTCTGACACCCTGCAGAGACGGCCTTCAATTCGCCCGTGCGAATCATGGGTGTCTGACACCGCCGCCAGCATCACTCACCCCGACCCTTGAACGGCGTGTGCGATTCCAGCTCGCCTAAATAGTCCGTCACCGCCGCGGTTTCCTCGTCCAGGAAGTTCTGGATCGCCTCGGCGAAACCCGGATGCGCCACCCAGTGCGCTGACCACGTTGGCGTGGGCAGCAAGCCGCGCGCCATCTTGTGTTCGCCTTGCGCGCCGCCTTCGAAGCGTTCGATGCCATGCGCGATGCAATAGGCGATGGACTGCATGTAGCAAGTCTCGAAGTGCAGCCCGGGCACGTATTCCGTCGCGCCCCAGTAGCGCCCATACATCGCGTTGCCGCCCGCCAGGTTGAGCGCCGACGCGACCGGCACGCCATCGCGCTCGGCCAGGATCAGCACGAAAGCATCGGGCTGGTCGCGGTGCGCCTGCTCGAAGAACTCGCGGCTCAGATAGGGCGGGTTGCCGTGGTCGAAGTAGGTGCGGCAATAACAGCCGTAGAAGAATTCCAGTTCGTCAGCGCCGATCTCGCCGCCGCGCAGCCAGCGGAAGGTGAGGCCCGCCGCGGTGACCTTCTTGCGGTCCTGGCGGATCTTCTTGCGCTTGTCGTGGCTCATGGCGGCCAGGAACGCGTCGAAGTCGGCATAGCCTGCGTTGGTCCAGTGGAACTGCACGCTCTCGCGGATCATGAAGCCTGCCTCCCGCAGCGCGCGCACGTCGGCGTCAGCGGGAAACAGCAGGTGCAACGACGACACGTTGACCTCTTCGGCAAACGCGACCAGCCCGCGCACCAGTGTCGCGCGGTCTTCGTCGTTGGCGGCGAGCAGCCGCGGGCCGGTGACTGGCGTGAACGGGATGGCCGACAACAGCTTGGGGTAGTAGCGCATGCCGTGCCGCTGGAAGGCATCGGCCCACGCGTAGTCGAACACATACTCGCCGCGCGAATGCGACTTCAGGTAAAGCGGCACCGCGCCCGCCAGCACGTCGTCACGCCACAGCGCCAGGAAATGCGGCGCCCAGCCCGTCTGGCGCGATGCGCAGCCGGTGTCGTGCAGGGCGAGCAGAAAGGCGTGCCGCAAAAAGGGTTGGTCTCCGGCCAGCGCGTCCCATTGCCGGGCGTCGATGCGGGACAGATCGGTTTCCAAGGTAAGGCGCAGGGGATCCATCCGCGAATGATAAAGTCTTCGGGATCGCATGGCGTGCAAGCCATGGCAATGACAGGGATTTGAGGCGTCCACGCGGCGCCCGGGAACGACGGCAACATGGACAGCAGCAAGACTGCCCCCGGCGGGCAGAAGGACGATATGTACGGCATGCGCGAGCAGGCGCTGGCTGCGTTGGCCGCCACGGCTTGGCCCGATAAGCTGGCGGGCGTGCGCGCCATTGCCGACGACGCCCGGCTGGATTGCGAGCGGGTCCTTGCGCCCATCGCCGGATTGCCCGGCCGCCCGCCACGGCCAGAACTGGTCGCGCCGGCCGAGGTCCGCCATCGATCCATGGCCACGCAGGAAGGCAGGGCGGCGCTCCTGCACGCACTGGCCCATATCGAATTCAACGCCGTGAACCTTGCGCTGGACATCATGTGGCGGTTTGCCGGCATGCCCGAGGCGTTCTACCGCGACTGGCTGCGCGTCGCGCGCGAAGAAGCGCTGCATTTTGATTTGCTGCGCCAGCGGCTGGACACGCTTGGCGTTGATTACGGCGACTTCCCCGCGCACAACGGATTGTGGGATATGGCCGAGCGCACGCAGGACGACCTGCTCGCGCGCCTGGCGCTTGTGCCGCGCACGCTGGAAGCGCGCGGCCTGGACGCGTCGCCCATGATCCGCAACAAGCTGGCGGGCGCGGGAGACTCGGAAAGCGCCGCCATCGTCGACATCATCCTGCGCGACGAGATCGGCCACGTCGCCATCGGCAACCATTGGTACAAGCAGCAATGCGCGCTGGCGGGCAAGGAGCCGGTGGCCTGCTATGCCGAACTGGCGGCGCGCTATCAGGCGCCGCGCCTGCGCGGCCCCTTCAACCTGGAGGCGCGGCGCGCCGCCGGATTCGACGACGACGAGCTTGCCGCGCTGCAGGCCGGCTAATAGGAAGACGGGAAGATGGACATCACAATCGACGCGCTGCTGACGGGCGCCTTGCGGCCGCTGGGCGATTCGGGACGCGACAGCGGCATCGACAAGCATCCGGTCGGCGAGCGGCGCTGGCTGGGTCTGGAAGGACTGGATGGGGACGCGCAGGCAGACCGGCGCTTTCATGGCGGGCCGGAAAAGGCGCTGCACCATTACGCGCGCGACCACTATCCTGCCTGGCTGCAGACGCTGGGCGAACGCGCGGTGCTGCGCGCGCCGGGCGCCTTCGGCGAAAACATCTCCACCACCGGCGTGACCGAAGGCGACGTGTGCGTGGGCGACGTCTATCGCGCGGGCACCGCGTTGATCCAGGTGTCGCAGGCGCGCCAGCCGTGCTGGAAGCTGGATCACCGGTTCCAGCACAAGGGCATGGCCGCGCAGGTGCAGGCCAGCGGCATGACGGGCTGGTACTACCGCGTGCTGCAGACCGGCTGGCTGGCGCCGGGCGACACGTTGACGTTGCACAAGCGCCTGCATCCGCAATGGTCGCTGGCGCGCGTGCAGGACATCCTGAACCGCCGCGTGCTGGACCCGGATGTGCTGCACGCGCTGGCGGCATTGCCGGAGCTGTCGCCGAACTGGCGCGCGCTCTTTGAAAAGCGCGCCCGTGCCGGCGAAGTCGAAGACTGGACGCGGCGCCTGCAAGGCGATGCCGCGATCGCACCTCCCAAGGAATCCCAAGCATGAAATTCCTGTTGCGCCGCGCGCGGCCGAACACCGCTGTAACCCGCGTGCTGATGGCCGCCGCCGTGACGACCGCCGCGCTGATCCTGCCGGCACCCGCGGCGCTTGCCGCCGGCGACTTTGCTGCTTGCCTGTCGCAGCTGCGCGCGCCCGCCTTGAAGGCCGGCGTGTCGGCGGCGACCTTCGACACGCACACGGCGCAGCTTGCGCCCGATATGGCGGTCATCGGCCTGCTGGACGCGCAGCCGGAGTTCAAGACGCCCATCTGGGACTACATGGCGGGCCTGGTGGATGACGAGCGCGTGGCGGACGGGCAGGCCGGCATGGCGCGTTGGCAGGCAGACCTGGACCGGGCGTCGCAGCGATATGGCGTGGACCCGGCCACGATTGCCGCGGTGTGGGGCGTGGAAAGCAATTTTGGCCGCACGCTGGGCGGACGGCCGCTGCTGACGTCCTTGTCCACGCTGTCGTGCTATGGCCGGCGCCAGGCGTATTTCCGGGGCGAATTCTTCTCTACGCTGAAGATCATCCAGGACGAACACATTGCGCCCGAGCGCCTGGCGGGCTCTTGGGCCGGCGCGTTCGGCCAGACCCAGTTCATGCCTTCTACGTATCTGCGGCTGGCGGTGGATTTTGACGGCGACGGCAGGCGCGATCTGGTCGACAGCGTGCCGGACGCGCTGGCGTCCACGGCGAATTTTCTGAAGCGCGCGGGCTGGAATGCGGGAATGGCGTGGGGCTACGAGGTCAAGCTGCCCGCGAAACTGGACACCTCCGGCGCGGGCCGCAAGAACAAGCGCCCGATGTCGTCGTGGGTGAAACAGGGCGTGACGCGCGCCGATGGACAGGCGCTGCCAGGCGGCGATACGCCGGCCGGTCTGCTGCTGCCGGCAGGCCGCAATGGTCCGGCGTTTCTGGTGACACGAAATTTCGACGCCCTGTACTCCTACAACGCCGCCGAAAGCTATGCGCTGGCCATCGCGCATTTGTCCGACCGCCTGCGTGGCGGCGGCCCGCTGCTCCAGGCCTGGCCCACGGACGATCCGGGGCTGTCGCGCGCGGAAAGGCGCGAATTGCAGCGCCTCTTGATCGCGCGTGGCTACGATCTGGGCGAGCCCGACGGCATGATCGGCGCCCGTACGCGCCAGGCGTTGCAGGCCGCCCAGCGCGAACTCGGCCTGCTGCCGGACGGGCGCGCGGGCCAAAAGGCGCTGAAGGCGCTGAAAGCGTCGACGCCCGCGCCGGCGACCTGAACCAAAAGCACTATTCGAAAGCATGACCCGCCCACGCGATTTACAACTTTTTCAAAGTCGTCGCGGGCGGCAACAGCATTGCCGCACACCGCGCTTTTCATCGGCCTATACTGATTTCCCGACTTTTTCAGGAGCGCGGCAATGAGCCTATTGGACACTTTGGCCTCGATGGCCGGTGGCGGTCAGCAAGGCGGTTCGGCCTCGCTGCTGCCCGCGTTGATCGAGCAACTGAACAAATACCCGGGCGGTCTGACCGGTTTGATCGCCAGCTTTCAGAAGGGCGGGCTGGGCGAAGTGGTGGCGTCCTGGGTGGGCACGGGCCAGAATCTGCCCGTCAGCGCTGACCAGCTCGGTTCCGTGCTTGATCCCGGCGTCGTGAACGAACTGGCGGCCAAGACGGGGCAAGACACCACCTCCGTGCTGGATTCGCTGTCGGCCCTGCTGCCGCAACTGGTCGACAAGGCCACGCCGGAAGGCGCGGTGCAGCCCGGCCAGCAATTCAATCCCGCCGACCTGCTGGGCTCGCTGTCCGGCCTGTTCGGCAACCGCGGATAAAGGCTGGGCAGTCTCCTGATACCTCCGCAGCTCAAATCCCCCCTGCGCCGGCGCCTGTTCCAGGCGCTGGCGTTAAGCGCCCTGGCGCCGCTGGCGGCATGTTCGCCGCCGCTTTCCCTTAACGCCACCTTCCTGCAGCTCTGGCGCAGTCACGCGGACCTGACGCCCGAAGACTGGCGGCTGCGGCTGCGCAGTTTCCGGCGGCTGGGCTGCCGCGAGATCTTCCTGCAGTGGACCGGCCTGGAAGGCGGGCGGCCGGACGACTGGATGGCCCCCCAAGCGCTGCTCGGCACGCTGTTCGACGAGGCCGCGCATCAGGGCATTGGCATCCACGTGGGCCTGCCGTACGACCAGCGCTGGTGGGACATGCTGGCCCGCGCCGACACGCCCGCGCTGGCCGCCTTTCTGGACCAGACGCGCGAACGTGGCGCCGCGTACATGCGGGGGTCCGGCTGGAACCAGCGCCGCGCCTTCCGCGGATGGTATCTGCCGTACGAACTGGAACAGTACAACTGGGCTTCCGCCGAACGGCAGGCGCTGCTGGTGCCATGGCTGGATGCGTTGTCGCGCGCGTCGCAAGAGACCAGCAGCAGCGTGCCGTGCATTTCCACGTATCACAGCCGCCTGCCGGGTGATGGGTCATTGATGAAGTTGTGGAGCCATATCCTGGACCACGTGGGCATACACCCCATGATCCAGGATGGCGTCGGCGTGGCCGGGCTGGAGAACCTGCGGGCGCTGGAACCGTTGCACGACATGCTGCTGGCTCGCCACGCGTCTTTCGACCTGATCCTGGAACTGTTCGAGGAACTGCCGTCGGGCGCCACGGACGGCTCGACCTTCAAGGCCCGTTCCGCTGATTTTGAGCGGGTGCGCGAGCAGTGGGAGGTGGCGCGCGGCTACGGCGCCAAGCGCATCGTGGCCTTTGCGCTGGACCCGTGGGTCATCGACGATACACCGGAGGCGCGCGCGCTGATGCAGGCCTGGATGGACGCGCGGCTCTGAAGTGGGCCTCTGAAGTTCGCCGCGTCAGTTGAAGCTGCGGCCGATGATCTCCAGCATGACCTCGTTGGTGCCGCCAAAGATGCGCAGCGCGCGCGCGTCGGCCCAGGCGCGGCCGATGCCGTATTCCGCCATGTAGCCATAGCCGCCGTAAAGCTGCAGCAGATCGTCCAGAATGCGGCCCTGCATTTCGGTGGCATTGAGCTTGGCGATGGCTGCCGTTGTGGCGTCCAGGTCGCCTTCCATCATGCGCGCCAGGCAATCGTCCAGAAAGACGCGCAGCATCGCGCTCTGCGCGCGCGCATTCGCCAGCTTGAAGCGCGTGTTCTGGTAGTCGATGACGCGGCGCCCGAACACTTTACGATCGCGCGTGTATTGCGCCGCCTGTTCCAGCATGCCTTCCTGCGACGCCGCCGCACGCAGCGCAATGGCCAGGCGTTCACGCGCCAGTTCGCGCGTCATGATCTCGAACGCATTGTTCAGCGGACCCAGCAGGCAATCGGCGGGCAGGCGCACGTCGTTGAAGAAGAGCTCGCAGGTGTCCTGACTGTGCTGGCCGATCTTGTGCAGCGGCGCGCCCTTCGTGTAACCCGGCAGGTTTTCATCGACACAGAACAGCGACAGGCCGCGCGCGCCCAGATCGGGATCGGTGCTGGCCAGCACGATGGCCAAGCCCGCATTTATGCCGTTGGTGATGAAGGTCTTCTGACCATTGAGCACGAAGTGTTCGCCGTCGCGCCGCGCGCGCGTGCGCACCGCCTTCAGATCGCTGCCCGCATCCGGCTCGGTCAGCGCGATGGCGCCGATGGTCTCGCCGCGCGCCATGGGAGGCAGCCAGCGCTGCTTCTGCGCGTCGGTGCCGACGTTCAGCAGATACGGCGCGACCATGTCGGAGTGGATGGAAAAGCCGATGCCCAGGAAATTGGCGCGGGCCAGTTCCTCGATCACCACGGCCGAATGCCCGAAGTCGCCGCCCGCGCCATACGGATCCGGCACCGCGCAATTGAGCAGCCCCTCATCGCCGGCCCGCCGCCACAGCGCGCGCGGGGTCACGCCTGCGTCTTCCCATTCGGCATAGCGGGGCGCGATTTCGCTCTCGATGAAGCGTTTGACCTGGTCGCGGAAGAGTTCGTGGTCGTCCCGGAAAACGCGTCGCATGCTGGTCTCCCTATTTCTTGTAGGCGTCCGTGCTGCTGGTCTGGCCACGCAGCATGGGGGCTTCGGGCGTGCCGGTCAGGAACAGGCTGTAGTGGTCGCCCGGCTGCAAGACCGGCAGCGGCAGCGCCTGCGACACGGCCGTGCCGCAGCTGGCGGCCAGCGTCGCGCTGACCGGATTGATCGCGCGCGCGGCGGACGCGCCGGGCTCGACGTTCTTGAACAGGACCGGGCCCGACGGACTGACGGACATCTGGCCGGCGGGGCAATCCGTCGCCAGGTTGTAGAAGCGCAGCTCCGCCTTCAGCGCGTCCTGCGCGCCGGCGTTGTCGTCGATGACGCTGAACGACAGCCTGCCGCCGTCGCGCCGCGGCACCAGCGTGCTGAACGTGTCGGGCGCCACCTGCAGTGTGCCGGCGAGCTTGCCGTCGATGCGCACGTCGAAGGGCTGATTGCCCTTCACGATGGCGTAGGTGGTGGCCTGCTGGTCGGGTCCGATCTCCTGGACCGGGCCCTGCGCGACCTGCGCCTGCAGTGGATTCACGTGCGGATTGACCACCCGCACGAACGAAGAACCCGCCGGCGGGCGGGCGGCATAGAGCTGGGCCAGCACGCCTTCGGCGGCGGCACTGGCGGCGCAGGCCGCCAGCGTCACGGCAAGGGCGAGGCGTAAGGGTGTGCGAGTCATGTTTGCGGCTCCGGTTTCCTGCTCAGGCGCGTTTCAAGATAAATACGTTCGAGCTGCCTGCGGTCCGCTTTGTCCGTGCTGGTGGTGGGAAAGCGCGGGCACGCCACCAGCTCAGAGGGAATCATGTACGGGGGCAAACGCCGGCCGAGCGTGACCTTCCAGTCCGTCAGATCGGCGGGCAGCGGTTGCAAGCCTGCGGCAGGGGCGTGCGAACCCTGGCCGTTTGCTACGGGTTCGACGAAGCCGATCAGCCGGACGATGGCGCCGTCGGGGCGGCGCAGCGCCACCGTCGCGCCGGCGCGCACGCCGGGCAGGGCGGCGATGGCCGCGTCGATCTCCGCAAGTTCAATGCGGTAGCCATGCAGCTTGATCTGATCGTCGATGCGGCCGCGGAAGGTCACGAGGCCCTGCGCGTCGATCTCGCCCAGGTCGCCGCTGCGATAGCCGCGCTTGCCGTGGCGCGTGAACATGCGCGTGGCGTTCAGATCGGGGCGGTTCAGGTAGCCGCGCATGACGTGATCGCCCGCGATGCTGATCTCGCCGTTTTCGATGAAGACCTCGGCATAGGGCTTGGCGCGGCCAATGGGAAATGGATTCGGCGCTGCCGCGCGCAACGCCGGGTCGATCTCGACCCAGGTGGTCGAGCAGGTCGCCTCGGTCGGGCCATAGGAATTGACGATGCGCGCCTCCGGAAAGCGTTGCCACAGTTCCTCGGCCAGCGCGGGCGTCAACGATTCGGCGCCGAACACGAAGACGCGCAGGTCGGGCAGGTGGGTGTGGTCGAACTCGGGGTTGAACAATTGCTGCCGCACGAACGAGGGCGTGGAGGCCCAGACGCTGATGCGGCTGTTGGCCAGATATTGCACAAAGGCGTCGCGCTGTGCGATGGTCTCGCGCGGGCACAGCACGCAGGTGCCGCCCAGCGTCAGCGCGCCCACCCAGTTGAAGAGCGAAAAATCGAAGCTGAACAGCATCTGATCCATGAAGATCGGCGACGCGCCCAGCGCGAGACAGTCGCGGATCCATCCCGCAAAATGGCCCATGCTTTCGCGGCCGATCTGCACGCCTTTCGGGTCGCCGGTGCTGCCCGACGTGAACATGATGTAGGCGAGGCCCTTTTCTTCCAGCGACGTGCCCTGGCCGCCCGTGGAAACGAAATGTGCGGCCTGCGCGTCGTAACGCAGGCCCGCGTGCACCAGCTCGCCGATGCGTGCGATGCGCTCGGGCGGATTGATGATATCCACCGGCACGAAAGGCACGCCCAGCCGCAGGCAGCCCAGTATCGCCACGAGAAACGCCGTCTCCTTGTGACCGGAAATCACCAGCGGCGTATCGGGTCGTGCGCCCGCTGTTCGCGCTGCCTGCTCCCAGGCCTCGGTGGCGGCGCGCAGCGCGCGCCACGACGTGGCCCCGCGCGCGTCCACGACCGCGATGGCGTCCGCGCCAGCCTGTGTGTCCGCGAAATCGAACGTGTTGAAGTCGAAGCGCATGGTCCGGCCCTCCCGTGGCTGCGCGCTAGGCGCCGCGGCGTTCCGCGATGAATGCTGCCAGCGTATGCACCGATTCCAGATGCACGTCGATCTCGGTGGGCGGGATCTTGCAGCCGAACTCGCGCTCGACCGCCAGCGCCACGTCGACGGCGGCCAGCGAGTCGACCAGCCCCGATTCGATCAGCAACGTGTCCGGGTCCACCTGCGTGAGGATGATGCCTTCGACGAGTTGCGCCACTTTGGTTTCGATAGCGTTGATGTCCATGTCTTGCTCCGCGACCCCGCAGGGTCAAAATTGGAAATAGAGAAACCGGGCTTCCTTGTGCAGGTTGACCAGGCAGAAAGCCAGCAGCACCAGCATGACCGCCATCCACGCCAGGTTGGGGCGCCAGCGCAGGTAGGGTTGCGGGGCCTCATTGGGCTTGAACAGGGCGGGCGACCAGCGGCCCAGGATCTGGTGCGAATTGGGCGCGAACCACGCGATGCCCAGCAGCACGACGGCATAGATGAGCTGCATGTGGTGGCCGGCGATGACGCGCCAGGCGTCGCCAACGGCCAGACCCGCGACATGAGCGGACATATCCAGCGACTCGATGCCGCGCGCGCCCGTCATGCCCTGCACCAGCAGCATTGCATCGCCCACGCCGTGCGCGCGGAAAAATGCCTGCGCCACCAGCACCGCGACAAATGTGATCAGCACGCACAGCGCGCGCGTGGTGGCCCGCGTGTTGCGCGCTGCGGCCGGCTTGCGGCCCACGACGAATATCCGCCAGGCATGGTTCACCGACAAATACATGGCGTGCAGCAGCCCGAACACCACGAACTGGAAGCCCGCGCCATGCCACACGCCCGCCAGCGTCATCGTGAACAGCGTGGGCAGCACGATGCTGCCGGCAAAGCCGCCCAGCGTCTTCAGCCCGGCCGAACCCACCGGCAGCTCGCGATTCGTGCGCCACTTGTTTACGGCCACCGCCACGGGGTAATACAGATACGCGGTGATGTAGCGCGTCAGCGTCATGTGCCAGCGCGCCCAGAATTCGATGATGTTGCCCGCCTTGTAGGGCGAGTTGAAATTCAGCGGGAAGCGGATGCCGAACATCTTGGCCAAGCCCAGCGCCATGTCCGAATAGCCTGAGAAATCAAAGTAAAGCTGGAGCGCATAGCAGAGGCTGGCGCCCCATGATCCGAAAAACTGCAGCTCACCCGGCGCCGCGAACCCCGCATCGGCGTACGGCGCGATGCCGTCGGCCAGCAGCACCTTCTTGGCCAGGCCGATCACGAACAGGATCGCGCCCACAGACAGGTTTTCGGCCTTGAACCGGTAATTCTCCGGCTGCGCGAACTGCGGCATCATTTCCTTGTGATGCAGGATCGGGCCGGCGATCAGGTGCGGAAAGAACGTCACGAAGAGCACGTAGCTCAGCAGGCTGCGTTCCTTCACCACGCCCGCCTTGCAGTCCAGCAGATAGCCGATCTGCGTGAACGTGAAGAACGAGATGCCCAGCGGCAGGATGATGTCGTCTACGGTTGCCGCCGTCATGCCCAAGTCATTCAGGAAGTTGAGCAGCGTCACGAAATACTTGTAGTGGAACAACAGCGCCAGGTCGGCGCCCACGCCCAGTCCCACGATCAGGCCCTGCAACCGGGGGCGTGCGGCGTTGTGCAGGATCAACTGGCTGACCAGGTAGTTGAAGGCGATGGAGCCGGCCAGCAGCACGACGAACTGCGGATTCCACCAGCCGTAGAAGACCAGCGAGGTCAGGCACAGCCACAGCGCCGCCAGCCGCACGTTCAGCCGCCCTAGCGCGTAGTACGCCGCCAGCGTCACGGGCAGGAAGATGAATAGGAACAGGTAGGAGTTGAATAGCATCTTGGTCCGCTACGGGATGCGCGCCAGCAGGGCTTGTTCGTCCGCGGTCAGCGGCAGCGACAGGGCGTTCTCCGAGAATTCCCAGATCACGAGCTTCAGGCTGGCGGGCCACTGCGCGCGCTGTCCCAGCGCCATCGTCAGCGCACCCGAGAACTGCCCGCCATCCAGGCTCATGTTCCAGACCTCGCGGCCCAGGCCCATGCCCAGGCGCTCCCCGAACTGGCTGCGGCGGCCATTGGAGGTGCCCGCCAGCAGCACCTGAACCGGCGGCGGCTCATCCAGGAGGCCGCCGCTGCGCACGGGTTCGATCTTTGCCTCCGAGACCTGCTCCAGGTCCGGCCGCCATCCGGGTGGCGCGTTTTCCAGGCCCGCCAACACGATCAGGTCGCCCATGCGCGGCTGCGGCGCAGAGGCCGGTTCCGTCTTGAACGCCTGCGTGCTCTTGCCGTTCAGAAGCGGCAACGCCGCCTCGGCCACGCGTGCGGCGGCGGCCTGCGCGCCTTGCGCATTCATGTGCACGTCCGTGCGGAAAAAGCGGGGCGCCGGGGCCGCCAGCAGCGCGTCGCGCAGGTCCACGAAGGGCACGCCATCCGCGCGCAGCGCCGCTTGCCAGGTGTCCAGCGTTTGGCGCATCGGTTGCGACACCGGCAGACCGCAGAGTTGGGCGGATTCGATGCGCGACTTGTCGGGCACCGCGACCACCAGCACCTGCACTTGCTTGGCGCGCAGTTCGCGCACCCAATGCCGCATCAGGCGCAGGCGTTCGTCAAAGACGTGCACGCCCGGCGGCGGCCGCAGTCCGTCGCGGTAGAACAGCCAGCCGGGGCAGCCCATCGCGACCTGTTCGCCCAGGTCGCCGAACAATCGATAGCGCAGCGCGGCGTTCCAGGTGTCGACATCGGCCTGGCGCGGCAAGGCCAGCGCCTTGTTCAGCGCGGCGCCCGCCGAGCCATCCAGCCACGCGGACGGTGACATCGCGACGGCGCCGACGCGCGCCTGCGCCAGGCGCCAGCCGCCCCACCCCAGGCCGACGGCCAGCAGCACGGCGACCACCCAGGCGGTCAGCCGGTGGCCGGCGGACGGGCCTTCTGTGCTCGGCCCTCCTGTGCTCGCCCCGCCCGCGGCGCGTGTCTTGTCCGGCGTATCCACGTGCCTACTTCCCGATGGCCGCTTTCATGCGCGTGCGCCAGGTGTCGGCGCTCATGATGGAAGCGTTGTCCCACAGGCCGCGGGCCTCCGGCCCCTGCGCGTAGGTGGGCTCGAACATCTGCCAGACCAGCACCTGCGGCTTGTTCTGCTTGAAGGCGGGCGATTCCAGGTATTCCAGCAGCATCACCCAATGGCCCACGTTGCCGGGCTTCCAGTTGACGGAAACCGGACGGTCCAGCGCGTTGGACAGCTTCTGCGGAAAGCCGAAGTAGGGTTGCACCATGCTGTGACCGGTGACGTGCACGGGCGCCGGCGTGTCGTCCACGAGGCTCTGGCTGTCGGACTGGCGCCGCACCGTGAAGGTCTCGCGGCCGGCCTGCTTGCGCTGGTCCGGTGTGAGGAACAGCTCGGCCAGATCGCCGTAGCGGCGCTCGTTGACCACGCTGCCCAGTGGCATGCCGGTGCCGGGCTTGCCGGCCAGCGTCTTCACGTCTGTCTTGATGCGCTGCGCCAGCGCATCGGCGGTGGCGTCCGCGGCAGCCTGCGTCCAGTGCTGGTCGGTCCGGTAGAAGACCTCCTGGCCGCTGCTCTTCACGCGCTGCAGCACCGCCTCGTCGTCGATGGTCGCGATGCCGGCCTGCTTGAGCTTGTCCTGGATGGTCTGATAGCGCTTCTTCACGTCGGCGCTGAGCGCCTTGCCGTCCGGCAGCTTGTCCTGATAGAAGAACGTCTTGTCCGGCAGCACCAGCACCTCAAGCTGAATGCCTTTTGCCGCCAGCGCGTCGCGCGTCTCGCGCACGAGCTGCGTGGACGCGTCGATGCCGCGCATGTCCACCTGCGTCAGGCTGCCCCAGCCGGGAAACAGCCAGTTGTCCTTGCCCTGAATCACGATGGAGGAAGCCTGCTGCGCCTGCGCTGCGGTGGCGCAGGCCGCCAACAGGGCGGCCGATGCCAGCGCGCGGGCCAGCGCGCCGGAAAGACCCGGCAGGGCGCGCTTCGGAAGACGGGTTGCGGTGTGCATGGATGAACTCCTTGTGTTGCGGATCGGCGTGCCGTCAGTACGACAGGGTCAGGTTGATGAACAGGCCCTTGGCCCGGTCGGCCTGCCCGCCGCCGATGTTGAAACGGTATTGCGTCGTCAGGTCCAGATAGGACATGGGCGCGGTGTAGTGGCCTTCACGGAACCAGTAGCGCAGGTTGAAGCCGGGGCCGGCGCCCATTGACCACGACGTCGAGTCGCCCGCCAGCCGGAAAGACTCCGCGCCAGCAACGTCCAGGTCCGTGACGCGGTTCTTGTTCCACAGCCAGTCCGCGCCGATGACCGCATAGGGAAAGAACACCAGCCGTTCGCTGATGGCGTCCACGCGATAGCTTCGGCCCACGCGCAGTTCGCCTGCGCCGAACGCCTGGTTGCGCTTCAGCCGGCCCGACGATTTTTCGCCGTCCACGCCCGTCGCGTTGTCGCGCAGCCAGAACTTGGCCGGCATGTCCTGCCAGGAATAGCCGGCCTGCACATAGCCTTCCATCGTGAACCAGTCCGGGCGGTCGATGCGCAGCGTCGTGCCTTCGTACAGGCCGTAGGTCACGTAGGCCAGCCAGCCGCCGCTGCCGGCGTTCGTCTCGTAGTGCGCCGTCTTGTTACTGAGGACGGGGGAACAGCGCAGCGCCGTCGGGGCGGGGCTGAACGTGCCGCGGCGCGTAGCGCTGCCCAGGTTGAACTGACGCTCCAGTCCGAACGTCAGACCTACTTCGGTGGACGGCGTGAACCGCATGCCGAGCGACCCGATGGTGGTAGGGATGCCTGAGATGCCGGGATTGGATGATTCTGCGATGTCGATCGTGGATGATTCCGAGTCGTCGAGGGTTCCCTGGCAGGGGTTGGAAACGGTCTGGCTCGCGGTCCGGCCGCCCTTGTCGTACAGCGTGTTCGACAGGCGCCCGTACAGTTCAAAGGTGCGCATCGAGGAATTCAGGAAGTCCGAGGGCCGCCAGAAGATCTCGGCGGTGCTGAACACGGCGTCGCCCGGCACGGTGATGGCCGCGCCGCCCAACCCCGAGGACGCGGGGCGTGCGCCGCGGTAGCCCGCGGAAAAGTACCCGCCCCATTCGCGCGCCAGCCCGCCGATGGCGTTGCGCGTGTCGAATCGCTGCTGCGGCGTGAGGTCCAGCTTGCCCGCGTCGTTCTCGTCGATGGCTTCCTTCAGGCGATCCACCGCGCCGCGCTTGTCGCCTACGCCGGCCAGCGCATAGCCTTCGTCCAGAATCACGGTGGGCGGCGCCTTGCCGGTGGCGCGCGCGGCCTGGAAGTCCTCGAGCGCGAGCTTGGGCTGGCGCATGCGCTGGTGCAGGTAACCGCGCTGCATCAGCAGCGTGGGATCGTCGGGCTGCGCGGCCAGCGCTGCGCTCATGCGCGTGTTGGCCTCGGCCAGTTGCGCGGCGTTGCCGGCCGCCAGCGTGGTGGTCAGCAGGCGCTGGTATTCCTTGTTGGCGGGATCCTGCTCGGCCGCCTTGCGCGCCTGACTGATGGCTTCCTGGTAATCCTCGCGCGCGTAGGCGGCATAGGCCAGCGAGGCGGGGCCGCCGCTGCCTGCGGCATCCGACGGCAGCAGCTCGCACGAGGTGCCGTAGGGCGTGTCGCGGCAGTCCTGCACCGGCGCGGGATAGTTCGCCAGCGTCAGCGTGGCGGGGATGGCCGGGCGCGCGCCCGCGCGCTTGATGCGCTGCGCCGCGGCTTCATCTTTGCCGCCCAGCGGTTCGATCAGCGCCAGCGCGCGCGCGTTTTCGCCGGCTGCCAGGGCGGCGTCGGCCGCGATCAGGCGCACGTTGCGCCGCTGTTCGTCGTCCAGCCAGTCCTGCTTGAGCGCCGCGTCGAAGTCCGCGTCCGCCTCCTGCGTTCTGCCCTGGCGCTGGCGCAGATAGCCGCGCATCAGCAGTGCAACGGTGTTCTCGTCGTCCTGCCGCATGGCGTCCGTGGCGGCTTCCTCGGCGGCGGCGAGCTGGTTGTCCAGCATGAGCGCCGTGATGAGCAGCAGGCGATGGCTGGCGCTTTCGGGCGCCAGCGCCACGGCCTGCCGGGCGAGCGGCACGGCGTCGCCGGGACGGTTGGCGATCAAGGCCTGATAGCCTTCCTCGGCCGGCTTGACCGCCATCCGGCGCTTGAGCGTCTGCTGGCGCGCGGCCAAGTCGTTGCTGTTCGGCGCGCCCAGCGACACGGCCTTGGCCGCAGCCGCTTCGGCCTCGGCGTACTTGCCCTGCGCTTCCAGCGCATCGAGCCACAGCATCGCCCACGCGCCCTGTTTGGGATCGATCCGGAATGCGCGTTCGGCGCCGCGCTCGGCTGCGGAATAGTCCGCGCGGTTGTAGTCGGCGTAGGCGCGGGTGGCGATGGGAAACCCGCGCTGGTAAGCGCTGCTGGCCCGGGGCGCGGCGGGGGAGGCGGCGGACCGCGTTGCGGCGGCGGGGCGCAGGTTGGCGCGCGCCTGGCGCAGGGCAGGCGAGTCCAGCCCGCTGGCGATGGCATCGGCCGCGGCCTTGTCGGCCTCGTCAAGCTTGCCCTGCTTTTGCAGCGCATAGATCAGCAAGAGGCGCAGGCGCTCCACATCGGGGCGCAGCACGATGGCCGACTCCGCCTGCTGCTGCGCCAGCGCATAGTTGCCGGCGTCGTAGTTCTTGTAGCCCTCGTCGGCGAACTGCCAGGCCGCGCCTTCCAGCGGCGCTTCGGCCCTGGCCTGCGCCTGGGCGCCAACGGGCGCCGCGGCCCAGGCGCAGGCCAGGGCCGCGGACAGAACGAGCGAGCGAGGAAAGGACATCATGGGGTCGAAGGTTTGGTGTCGGGCGCGGCCGGCGGCTCGCCTTGTCCGGCCTGTTGAAATTGGATGGCTTCGTGCAGCGTGCCTTCGTCCAGCCAGCCCTGTTCCGTCAGGATCTGGCCCAGCGGCTTTTTCTCGCGCGCCTGGATCTCCAGCGCCTGCTCCAGCGTGGACTGGTCAATGGCTTGCCACGACAGCAGCAGCTCGCCCAGGCGCTGGCGCTGCTGCGCCAACTGATCGGTGGACGGGAAGTCGTGCATGGTCTTGTCCCACGCCAGCCGCTTGCCCGAGATCAGGTGGCCGATGAACAGCCGCCACGCTCGCGCCGCCGCCATGGCATTGATGAAGTTCCCGACGATCATCCGCGGAATCGACAGCAGCGCATGCTCCCAGCCGTACATCCGGCCGACGAAGTACGCGCGCTGCACCACGCGCAGCAGCAGCGCGACGGCATTGGCCCACATCAGTGTCACCAGCCAGCCGCCGGGCCGGAAGTACGAGGGGTAGTACACGGTCCACCAGCCAAACAGGTCGGCCAGATAAAAGACGAAGAAGTTGGCCAGCAGCACATAGGCCAGGATGGCGATGAAGGACGTCACCAAGCCCTTGCGATCGCGGAAAAGCAGGTATTTGGTCGCGAGCGACCCCGTCCAGCCCACCTGCTGCCAGCCCTGCAGCCCGATGCCCAGCGTCCAGCGGGCCTTTTGCCGGTAAGCGGTGCGGAAGGTGTTGGGAAAGTATTCGCGCACGCCCAGCGGCATGCGCAGGCGCGCGACCTGTTCCTTGCCCAGGCCGAACCACGATTGGCGCCGCGTCACGTACTCGACCGGGAACTTGCCGAAGATCTGGCGCATGCCGCGCTGGGCCAGCCGTGCGCCGATGTCGTAGTCCTCGGTCAGCGTGTCGGTGTTGAACGGCTGATTGTTCGTCTCGGCCGCCAGCTCCACCAGCGCGCGGCGCGAAAAGCACGTGCCCACGCCGGCCGACGGCACCATCTTCGACAGGCTCTCGCGCACCACCAGATCCTTGGTGTGCCACTCCGCGAATTCGTCCATGTAGGTGCCCGCCACCAGCTCGTACCAATGGCGCTCCAGCGACGTGACCGGCAACTGGATGAAGTCGATGCGCGGCAGCAGGTAGTTGTAGTACTTCAGCTCCAGCGGATGCAGCACGTCTTCGCTATCGTGCAGGATCACGCCGGCAAAGGGCACGGGCTGCTTGGCGTCCTGCGCAAAGATCGCCTGCACGATCCAGTTCAGGCAGTCGGCCTTGCAGGTCGGGCCATCGTGCGGCACCTCCACGCGGACCAGTTGGCGGTAGCGCCGCCGCATCCGCTCCACTTCGTTGATCGTGCGCTCGTCGTTCTGGTAGGTGCCGGCAAAGATCATGTAGTTCTTGTATTCCAGCGTCGACACCATGGTTTCCAGCATCGACGCGATCACGTCGTACTCCAGCCAGGCCGGCACCATGATCGCAAGCGGCTGCTCTTCCTTGGCGCGGAGCTGCGCGGCGGTCAGCGGCGTGTAGCGGCGCTTGATGGTCAGCGACCGCCACAGCTCGCGCACCCAGTACCAGCCGTCGATGAAGAGGTCATCCAGGCTGGACAGGAGGATGATCACGCCGACGACGGCGGTCACAACCTCCAGCCCGCGGTAGTAATCCGCGATCAGGTAGGGCCAGTAGAGCGAGGACATGACGCCGTGGCCTTATTGGGGATCCTTGCGCTTTCTGCGGCTGACGCGCATGGCGAAGATCAGGAACAGCAGCAGCACCAGCAGGCTGATGCTGATGGCCGGCACACTCCACGAGATGTAGCGCCGCCACTCGAAGAAGGCGCTTTCTCCGGCGCCGGGCGGATGACTCGCGTCAGGATTGGCGCTGTCGATCCACGCAACAGGCCCCGCCGCGCCGATGATGGCGATGTTGCCGCGATTCAGCACAAAGGGCGCATCGGTCATGCCGGGCTGCTCGCCCAGCGTGTGCCACAGCACGCCGTCCTGGCCGCCGGCGCTGACGACTTCCGCGGTGCTCAGTTGCGTCAGCCCGGAGATGTCCAGCAACGTCGTGTCCTTGCCGGCCACCTGAAGCTGCTTGCGTGCCGTGACCTTGACCGCGGGCTTGGCGCCGTCGACCGGCAGCTCCATCGCCAGAAACGCGCGGGCGGGCTTGACGGCCTGGCCGGCGGGCGACACCGACAGTTCGGCGCGCGTGGCCGACACGCCGCTGGCCGCGGCGATGCCGATGACGCGCTTGATGTTGTCGGGCGCGTCGGCCAGATAGCTGTCCGGAATCAGCACCTGCGGCGACCCTGCCATCAGCGGCAAGAGGCCCACGAAGGTGCCGTCGGGCTGCGCCTTGCCGGGCTTCACGTAGCTGGTCGGCAGTACGTTCACGGGATAGCCCTGCGGAATCTCGTTGCAATCCACCGACACGGGTTGGCGCTGGAAGGTCACGCGCACCGCGTTCGTCACGCCCAGCGCATAGCCCGGCACGCGCGCCGTCAGCCGCTCGGGCCGGCCGTCGGCCTCCAGTTGCTTGGCGCCCAGCAGAATGCCGTTCCAGAAGACGGACGCCACCGGCCGCGTCGACGAGGCCCCGGGCGCCGCCGCCACATCCATGACCAGTTCATCCGGCACGCGGCCGTCGGTGGTCACGGCGGCCAGCGGGAACGACGCGTTCCAGTCGCCGCGCGCCACCACGTCGAAGCTCGCCGACGAGCCGCCCAGCGTCGACAGGCGCACGCCGCCATCCTGCATGGACTGCGGGGGGAGGGCGGTCTGCACCTGCACCTGGCGGCTGGCCAGGATGCGGCGCCAAGCCGAGTCGAAAACGCCGGCGCCTTGCGCGCCCGCGTCGGCCGCCACGGCAATCACCGCCTGACGGCCCAGGGACACCAGGCGGATCTCCTTGGACGCCAGGCCGGCGCCCGCCAGCGGCATGCGCTCTTGCCGCCAAGCCTTGAAGGCGTCCGCCGCATCGGGATCGGACGCAAGCTGCGCCTGCAACGCGTCCAGCGCGGCGTTGTATTGCGTGCTCAGTGCGGCATCGGCAATGACCACGTCCCCGGCAACGGCGGGCGCGCCCATCACCAGCAGGGCGCCGATCTCCGCCGGGTTGGCGAGCTTGTGCGTTTCCTTGCCGGCCAGCGCGGCAAATGCCGGCACCTGGCCCAGACCGGCCGGGGCCTGCAGACCGCGCGTGTCGACCTCTTCGCCCACTGCCGGGAAGGCCCTGACCGCCACGCGCTTGCCGCTGCGCTCCATTGCCACGCCCAGGCGCCAGGCGCTGTCGAAAGCCTGCTGGTCCAGCTTGCGGCTGGCGACCATCAGCACGGGTTTGCCGGGCAGCGAGCCCCAGGCATCGTCCAGGCTGTTGATCGCCGAGGCGTCATAGCGGTAGCTCAGCCGCGTCTGCGGCGAGATCGTCAGGGCATTGCCCGTGGCGCGGTTGCTTTCACAGTGGCGCAGCGCGATGTCGGACTGCCAGTCCACGCCCACGCGCAGGAATCCCGAATCGCGTGTGCGACGTTCCACGGCGAGCGTCCGGCTGGCCGAGCCTTCGCCATCGGCGACGCGCTGCGCGGTCTGCGGCACGCCGTCCAGCCACAGCACCATGCTGGTCCGGCCCGGTTCGCCCTTGGTGTAGCGCGCGTCGAAGTCCAGCCGCGCGTCCGTGACCGGCACGCCGCGCGGCACCGGCAGGTAAAACTCCTGCCGCGCATCGCTGTTGGACAGGACCACAGGCTCCTTGATGCCCAGGTCTTCCAGCGTGGTGCTGCGCGTCACCATGTCGTCGCTCTGCAGCCGGCGCAGCGCGTCGCCGGCCGGACTGGCTAGCGCGGCCAGCGGCGCCAGCAGCCCCGCCGCGACCAGGGCGCGGCACAACGTACGGACATCGGTGGCTTGTAAGGAGGAGGGCATGAAAGCTCCAGGCAAGATAGGCATCGCGTCAGAAGTCAGAGAGAGGAGGGGGCGGCGTGGGGCGAGAATTCCGATACGGCGCGGCCGCAGAGCGCATCGACAATGCGCTGGCTGGCCTTGCCGTCGCCGTACGGATTGATCCGCCGCGAGAAGGCCCCGTGCAGCGCGGGGTCATCGAGCAGGCGGTTGACCTCGGTGACGATGCGGCGCGTATCGGTGCCCACCAGCGCCACCGTGCCCGCGCGCACCGCTTCAGGCCGCTCGGTGACGTCGCGCATCACCAGCACGGGCTTGCCCAGATACGGCGCCTCTTCCTGAACCCCGCCCGAGTCGGTCAGGATCAGGTGCGAGCGCTGCATGAACCACACGAAATCCAGGTAATCCAGGGGGTCGATCAGGTGCACGTTGGGCAGTCCGGACAGCTCCGCCATCACGACGCCGCGCACCTGGGGATTCAGGTGGACCGGGTACACGATCTGCAGGTCCGCGCGCCGCGCCAGATCGGCCAGCGCCGCGCAGATATTGCGGAAGCCCTCGCCAAAGCTCTCACGCCGGTGGCCCGTCACCAGCAGCAGCCGGCGGTTCGGATCCAGCCACGCGTAGCGGGTTTGCAGCATGCGGGTCAGTGCGCTGCCGGCGGTCAGCTTGGCGCATGTCATCGCCAGGGCGTCGATCACCGTATTGCCGGTCACCGTGATGCTGCCCGCCAGGTTTTCGCGCAAGAGATTGCCGCGCGACTCCGCGGTGGGCGCAAACAGCAGGTCGCCGATCGCGTCGACGACGCGCCGGTTCATTTCCTCGGGAAACGGCATCGCCAGGTTGCCGGTGCGTAGCCCGGCCTCGACGTGACCGATGCGCACGCGCCGGTGAAACGAAGCCAGTGCACACGCCGACGCCGTGCTCGTGTCGCCGTGCACCAGCACGCAATCCGGCTTCTCCGCCTCAAGCACGCCGTCCACGCGATTGATCAGGCGGGCGTACAGGCCGTTCAACGTCTGGTTGGGCACCATGATGTCCAGGTCGTGCTGCGCCTTCAATTCGAAGAGCGCCAGCACCTGGTCCAGCATTTCCCGGTGTTGCCCGGTTACGCAGACCACGCTCTGGATCTGCGGCTCGTTCTGCAACGCGGTGACCAGCGGGGCCATCTTGATGGCTTCGGGCCGCGTGCCGAATATCGACAAGACTTTCATGGCGGAATTGGCCCCCAGCGCCGGTGGCATTTTCGTGCGGCTATTTTGTCTTGAAAGCATTCGTAATATGTGTCGAAATATATCGAGCTTCTCGGGAGGCATTCGCTCCGTGGAGAACTCCTCGCCCAGTGGCGCTACAGGGGAGGCACGCGCTTTATCTGAAATTTGGGGTCAAATCAGGTGCCGCCGTTACAACTGCCAAGATAAAGCACGAAACAATAAATTTCCGTTATGAACGCAGGGCGTTGAATGCACCGCTTCGTGCCCGCGGAAATGCCGCATTGCAAAACAGGGCCGTTGTGCGGATAATCACGAGTAATTCTTATTTAGATTTCCGGGCGTCCCAGGATGGCTCGAGGTCCTACTTCCGCCGTGGCCAGCGACACGCCGTCCTCACAAATCGAATCCCTGTACACCCACCATCACGGATGGCTTCATGGGTGGCTGCGCCGTCGCCTGGGCAATTCGTGTGACGCGGCCGACCTCGCGCACGACGCTTTCGTGCGCCTCATTCAGAAACCCCGCCGCTTCGACAGCGCGCCCGAGGCTCGGGCTTATCTGCGCGCCATGGCCAACGGCATGTGCGTGGACCTGTGGCGGCGCCGTCAGATCGAGCAGATGTGGCTGGAAGAGCTTGCCGCGCGGCCAGAGGCCCTGGCCCCGTCTGCCGAGCATCAGGTCATCGTCATCCAGGCATTGCTGGAAATCGACGGCATGCTGCGCAGCATGCCAGTGAAGGCCGCCAACGCATTCGTCATGGCGGTCGCCTGCGAGATGTCGGACAAGGAAGTGGCGCAGGAGCTGGGCGTGTCCACCCGGATGGTCCGCAAGTACGTCGCCCAAGCCATGCTGCACTGCCTGATGCTGGAAGCGCGGTCGGTGGTCACCGAACCGCCGATCCTTGTGCCTCCGGCCACGCCCGTGGGAACCGGTTCGGCATGACGCGCCCGGATATCCAGTCACGAGGCGCGGCATGACCTCCTTGCAATCCGCCGTCGAACCCACGCACCAGGCGCTTGAGCAGGCTGCCGAATGGTTTGCGCTGCTGCGCTCCGGCGAGGCCACGGCCGACGAGCGCCGACGCTGGCAGAGCTGGCTTGAACGCGCGCAGGAGAATCGGACCGCCTGGGGCTACGTCGAGCGCATCAGCAGCCAATTCCAACCCGTCCAGTCCAGCCCCGGGCGCGACGCCGCGGCCAAGGGCTATTGCGCGGCCAATAGCCGCATGGCGCGGCGGCGTCAGATGCTGTTCGGCCTGGCGGCGCTGGCCGGCTCGGGCCTGTCCGGTCTGGCGGCATGGCGCCTTACGCCCTTGCCCGGCGTGGTGCTGGCCTGGGCGGCCGATCACCGCAGCGCCACCGGTGAGGTCCGGCGCATCGAACTGGCCGACGGGTCCATCGTCTGGCTCGGCACCGGCAGCGCCTTCGACGAGGATTACAGCGATGGCCTGCGCCGGCTTCGCCTGTTGGCGGGCGAAATACTGATACAGACCGCGGCCGATCCCGCACGCCCGTTTGTCGTCGATACCCCGCAGGGTAGATTGCGCGCCCTCGGCACGCGATTCACGGTTCGGCTCGACGGCGACGAGACACTTGTGGCGGTCTACAAGGGCGCCGTCGAGGCCCGCACCTCCGTCACGGGCAGCATCCGCGTCGTGCAGACGGGCGAGCAGACGCGCTTCACCGACGCAACGCTGGCCGCTACGCAATCCGCCGACCCCGCGCGCGAAGCCTGGTCGCGCGGCATCCTGGTCACCAACAACACGCCGCTGGCGGACGTGGCCAGTGAACTGCAGCGCTATCGCGGCGGTGTGCTGCGCGTGGCGCCCGAGATCGCCAACCTGCCGGTCATCGGCAGTTATCCGGCCACCGACCCCGATCGGGCGCTGGCCATGCTCGAAGCCGTTCTGCCCATCCGCATCCAGCGGACCTTGCCGTGGTGGATCAGCATTCAGCCAAGAGGCGGTGCGCTCAACAGCCGTTGACGCGATCCTCACCTTTTCCCGCCACCCGCCCGTCCGCGCTGCATCGCGATTGGCGCGGCATCGCAAAAAATTCTTCCCCTCCCGGTTCCGCTTTTGAGGTTCTCGTTCGATTCCCCTAATGAGAGCGAATCCAATCGCACGGCTCGTCGATAAACCTCATCGGAACTCAGTTCGTCATGCCCCGTCATTCAGTCCTTGCCGCCCCGCGGCCGCCCCACTCATTCCGCCGCTCGGCGGGCAGATCCCGCCTGACCTGCACGGCGCGTCTCGTGCAATTGGCGATCGCGGGCGGCGTGGCGGTCCTGGCCGTCGACGCGCCGGACGCCGCAGCGCAGCCCGCGGCGGCTCAACAATCCGCCGCCGCCGCAACGCGGCATTACGACATTCCGGCTGGCCCGTTGAGCACGGTGCTCGCGCGCTTTGCCAGCGAATCGGGCGTGCTGGTCGCCGGCGCCGGCGAGCTTGCGCAGGGCAAGCAGAGCCCGGGCGTGTCGGGCGACCTGGACCCGCGCGCCGCGTTGAACGCCTTGCTGGCCGGCACCGGCCTGGCCGCGTCACCGGCAGATGGCGGCAGCTATGTGCTGCACCGCGCGGCGCCCGCCGGCGTCGCCACGCTGGCGCCCGTCACCGTGCAAGCCGACGGATTCGGCCCGACGGAGGGTTCGCACAGCTACGCCATGACCGGCCCATTGTCCTTCGCCACCGGCCTGCCGCTCACGCAGCGCGAGACGCCGCAGACCATCAGCGTCATGACGCGCCAGCGCATCGAGGACGAGGGCGTCGACAGCATCGAGGCGCTGCTGGACCGCACCCCGGGCATTTCGGTGCAGAACATCGGCGCCAGCCGGTTCTCCGTGCTTTCGCGCGGCTACAACATCGACAACTACCAGTTCGATGGCGTCCTTACCGCGACCGACATCGTGTCGCAGAACATCCCGCAGAGCCAGACGGACCTGGCCATCTATGACCGGGTCGAAGTCCTGCGCGGCGCCACGGGCCTGATGACGGGCGCGGGCGATCCCTCGGGCACCGTCAACCTCATCCGCAAGAAGCCCACGCGCGAATTCCAGGGCTACGCCAGTCTGGGCGCAGGCACCTGGGGCCGCGGGCGCGGCGAACTGGACGTGGGCGGCCCGATCAACGTCGCCGGCACCTTGCGCGGCCGTTTCGTCGCCGCGCACGAGCAGGGCAACACCTACATCGACTACTACAAGGAAAACAAGACGGTCCTCTACGGCGTGCTGGAGGCCGATCTCACGCCAAACACGCTGTTGACGGCGGGGCTGGACTACCAGAAGAATGATCCGCGCGGACAGTCGTCGACCGGCCTGCCGCTTTTCTACACCGACGGCCAGCAGACCGACTTCAAGGCGTCCGACAACGCGGGCGCACGCTGGAACACCAATGAAATCCAGGTCTACAACGCCTTCCTGAACCTCGAGCACAAGTTCGCCAACGACTGGAAGCTCAAGTTCTCGGGCAACTACCTGTATGGCGAGCGCGAGTTCTCATCCGCGAACGCGAGCTGGGGCTTCGTCGAACGCAACACGGGCGACGGCGTGCAGTTTTACGGCGGCCTGGGCAGCGCCCGCCAGCGCCAGTCCGGTTTCGACGTGCAGGCGGCCGGACCGTTCGAGCTCTGGGGCAGAAAGCACGAGTTCGTCGTGGGCATGAACTGGGCGGAATTCAAGAACTACCACGAGCCGATGTCCGGCGCCGGCATCGAAGGTCGCCCGGTCAACGTCTACGACTGGGACAACGAAACCGCAGGGCCCACCGTGACTGGCCAGAAGCTCATGGACTACGACGGCTGGCAAAAGCAGCAGGGCGTCTATTCCGCGCTGCGCCTGAAACCCACGGACGATCTCGCCGTCATCGTGGGCGCGCGCGTCAGCAACTACCGCTACAAGCTCTCGCAGATCTACACGTCGCCTGCGCTGGCGCGGAACAACAAGATCACAGAGATGAGCGAAAGTGGCGTCGTCACGCCGTATGCGGGCGTCGTCTACGACCTGAACGACCAGCATTCCGTCTACGCCAGCTACACCAGCATCTTCAAGCCGCAAAGCGCCCGCGAGCGCTACGGCAACGTGCTGGACCCGCGCACCGGCGACAACTACGAAATCGGCTTGAAGAGCGACTACTTCGGCGGCCGCCTGAGCAGCGCCATCGCGCTCTATCAGATCCGCCAGGACAACCTCGCCGAAGTCGACGAAGGTCAGTTCGTGCCCGGCACCGTGCGAGAGCCGGCGTACCGCGCCGTCAGCGGCGCCAAAACGTCGGGCCTGGATGTCGAGCTCAACGGCGAACTGGCCCCCGGCTGGCAAGCCGCGCTGAGCTACAGCTACAGCATCACCAAGGACGGCGAGGGCGGGACCATCCGCACCATCTTCCCGCGCCACATGGCCAAGCTGTGGACCACCTACCGCCTGCCCGGCGACTGGCATCGCCTGACGGTGGGCGGCGGCGTCAACTGGCAGAGCCGCATCTACTACAGCGCCACCACCTGGTCCTTGCCGGGCGTCACTCTCAAGGGCGAGCAGCCCGCCTACGCCGTCGCCAACCTGATGGCGCGCTACGACTTCAACCGCCAGTTGTCGGCCACGCTGAATCTGAACAACGTGTTTGACAAGAAATACCTGCAGGGTCTGGACACGACTTTCTACACCGGCATCTACGCGCCGACGCGCCACGCGATGCTGACGTTGAAGTACCAGTTCTGAAGCGGGGGCGGGGCAGGCTGACGCCGGCAGCCCAATGCGAGTAAGGTACGGGGAAGGCCTTATCGCCCGGCACGCCGGCCTGTGCCGCCAGCAGGAACTTGAACACCATGAAGATTCATCACGCAGCGCTGCGCCTCATCCTCGCCGGGGCAGCCATCGCGTCCCTCGCCGCCTGCGCGGATACGCCGCAGCAACCGCGAGGCAACGTGGACTACCGCAGCCGGCCGTTGGATTCGCCGGCGCCGTCGAACGCCAATACCAACCCGTCGGGTCAGCGCCTGACGATCCAGTCGGGCGAGGGCGAACGCCTGAATCTGCCGTGGTTTATCGAGGGCGCGCAGGACTGGGTCAACCGGCAGTGATCCAGACGAAAAAAATCCTCAAGGGTCTGCACCCTTGAGGATTTTTGGTTTCAGCTGACGTTGCTGAACGGAATTTGGTGGAGCCGGGGGGAATTGAACCCCCGTCCGCAAGCCCTCCGCAACCAGTTCTACATGCGTAGTCGATTTATTTGGTTTTAACTTTGGACTTAGCCAACCGACAGGCCGGACCAAAGCGATTCACGTAATTTAAATCTGAGCCGTGTGACCCCAGCGCAGATCGATTCCTTGTGAATGTCGCTGCTGCGGTTCGAGGGTTACCCCCCTAGGAAGTTGCCTTCCTCCGCCTGACCCAAGGACAGATCAGTGCAGCGGCTCACCGCTTAAGCGGCGAGAGCGAAACGCTCGTCGTTGGCGTTTGTAGTGTTCCAGTGGTTTAACGAGCGTACTGGTGCTCGGCATGCCCTGAGTTGTTTCGCGACCCACGTCGAATCCGGATCGGCCCCAAGACCTTGCATTGTACTGCAAATGCAGTCGCCTGCCATTCTGCAAATCCAGGCGGTCAAAGCGTGGCTGGGACGAGACAGACATCGCGTCAGGCCGCGTTGGCGCACGCCGTCTTGGACTGGCGCCGGCCGCGCGACGCCGCCATCATCAGCGCGGCCAAGCCCACGGAAATCGCCACGATGACGGCCGCGGCGCCGCCGAGCGTTGCCAGGCCGTAGTGGTCGATGACGTGCCCGCCAACCACCGCGCCCAGGCCGATACCGATGTTCGCGCCGGAGATGTTCAGGGACGCGGCAAACGCGGGCGCCTCGGGGGCGGACTTCATCAGCCGCACGTGGCAAACGATGAACAGCGCGGCCTGGGCGATGCCCCAGGTTCCCAGCGCGACAGCCAGCAGGCGGTGCGACTGCATGACCGGCGCGACGAATGCCAATCCAACGGCCATCAGCGACGAGAACAGCGCCGTGGCGCCGAGCGGGCTGCGGTCCACGAGGCGTCCGCCCAGCGTGTTGCCCACCAGTCCGACGGCGCCGAACGCCATCATCGTCCAGCCGACGGTCTTGCCGTCGAACCCGCCCAGCCGCTCCAGCATGTCCGCCAAATAGGTATAGGCGGTGAACATGCCGGTGAACACGAGCAGCGACAGCAGCACGTGGCTCACCACCATGGGATTGCGCAGGATGCGCAGTTGCGTGACGAGGCGCACGCTGTCGGCGCGGATGCGCGTGCTCGGGAAGGTCAGGAACAGGAGCAGGGCCTTGGCAAACGCCACCACCGACAGCACCCAGAACGCGGCGCGCCATCCGAACGCGTCCGAGATCAGCACACCGATCGGAATGCCGAACACCGTGGCGGCCACGATGCCGAACGCCACCGTCGAAATGGCGCGTCCGGCGCGCGCGGGACCCACCAGTTCGACGGCGGTGGCGCTAGCCAGCGACCAGAACACGGGCAAGGCCAGCGCCGGCACAAAGCGGGCGATCGCCATGACCCAGATATTGGGCGCCACGGCCGCCAGCGCATTGGACAGGCCGAACAGCACCAACACCCCTATGAATAGGCGCTTGCGCTCCATGTTGGCCATCAAGGCGGTGAGCAGGGGGCCGGTCGCCGCTACCGTGAAGGCAAAAAGCGTCACCAAGAGGCCCGCCTGGGATACGGTCACGTCCAGGTCGCGGGCAAGGCCGGGCAGCAGGCCCACGATCAGGAACTCGGTGGTCAGAATGGTGAAGCCGGCGGCGGAAAGTAGCAGGATGGGCAAAAGCATAGGCATTCCTTGGACGCGAGGCCGGGTGGCGCCGCGCGGGCAGGGAGTTGAAGGCGAGGTCAAAAGGTCTGGCGTGTGCCGCGTCAATGTGACGGAGCACGGTGCGGCGGGACGCGCAGGTCCGCCAGCACGGAGATGTCGTTACGGCCCGCAGGGACGGCAACGCCGGCATGCGCCGGAAACGGGGCGATCCGGACCACCCGGATCGCGATGCACGGTTCACACTTTAGGGGAGTTCGCGGGTTGGATAAACCCCCGGCATCCGGATAGATTGTTCGGTTAGCCGCACTAATAAAGCCGAATAACCGCGGGCAGCAGCGGTGCAATCAGCGAGGATGCCGTTCAGGGAAAATCGGCATGGCCGCCGGCGGGACGGGCCGGTCGGCGGCCCGTGTTCCGCACTCAGCGCAGGTCGCGGGGCAGCAGCGGTTCGATGGCGGACCACAATTCCGCCGGCGAATTGGCGCAGGTTTCCGCCTGCCAGGCAATGACGTTGTCGTCTTCGCCGACGTAGCCATAGGCCGCGGCCACGGCGGGCATGCCCGCGGCGTGGGCCGCCTGGATATCGCGCAGGTCATCGCCAACGTAGACACAACGATCGGTCCCAAAGCCCGCTTCGCGCGCGGCGTGCTGCAAGGGCAGGGGGTGCGGCTTGGCGTGGGCGGTGGTGTCGCCGCAGACCAGCACGGCGCTGTCGCGCGTCAGGTCCAGGAATTCGACGATGGGCAAGGTCAGGTAGGTGACCTTGTTGGTGACGATGCCCCAGGACATGCCACGGTTGCGGATATCGGCCAGCAGGTCTTCGATTCCGGGGAACAACTTGCTGTGCACCGTCGAACTGGCGGCGTAGTCTTCCAGGAACTGCAGGCGGGTGGGCTCGTAGTCCGGATGGCCCGGTTGCAGGTCCAGTGCAACGCGCAACAGTCCGCGCGCGCCCTGGGATGCCACGGGGCGCAGCGCTTCGTATGCCATCGGCTCCAGGCCGCGGCGGGTGCGCTGACGGTTCGCGGCGGCTGCCAGGTCGGGGGCGGTGTCGGCCAGGGTGCCGTCGAAATCGAACAGAATCAGGGCGCTCATTTACGGGTAGCCATCAGATAGTTGACCGAGGTGTCGGAAGACAGCGAGTAGATCTGGGTGATCGGGTTGTATTCCATGCCGCGCATGCTCACCGGCTCAAGGGCGGCGCCGCGCGCCGCCGCCGACAGCTCGCTCGGCTTGATGAACTGGTCATAGGTATGGGTGCCACGGGGCAGGAGGCGCAGAACGTACTCCGCGCCGATGATCGCGAACACGAAGGACTTGGCGTTGCGGTTCAATGTGGAAAAGAACACCCAGCCGCCGGGCTTTACCAGGGTCGAGCAGGCGCGCACGATCGATGCCGGATCCGGCACGTGCTCCAGCATTTCCATGCAGGTCACCACGTCGTACTGGCCCGGCTGCTCGGCAGCCAGTTCCTCGACGGGCACCTTGCGGTACTCCACCTTCACGCCCGATTCCAGGCCATGCAGGCGCGCGATCTTCAGGGATTTGTCGGCCAGGTCGATGCCGGTCACGTCGGCGCCGCTACGGGCCATGGCTTCCGACAGGATGCCGCCGCCGCAACCCACGTCCAGCACTTTGCGGCCGGCCAGGCTGCCCGCGCATTCCTGAATCCATTCCAGCCGCAGGGGATTGATGGCGTGCAGCGGCTTGAACTCGCTTTCGGGGTCCCACCAGCGGCTGGCCAGGGCGCTGAACTTGTCGATTTCGGCCTGATCGGCGTTGACGGAGGCTTGCGCGGTGTCGTGAGTTTGCGTGTTCATGGGCGGTCCGGCGTAAGGCTGCTCTATATATAGAGGGGTCCAGCGCGCTAGGCGAGGAGGGGGCTCGCCGATGCACCAGATGGGTGCATCGCATGCGAAAAAAAGGGCCTCGCTATGCGAGGCCCCCTTATTGTAGCTAGTCCGGCAATTACTTGCGGCTACCCACGATTTCGATCTCAACGCGACGGTTCTGGGCGCGGCCTTCCTTCGTCTTGTTGGAAGCGATCGGCTGCAGTTCGCCCTTGCCTTCCGTATAGATACGGTTGGGGTCGATGCCCAGGCTGACCAGGTAAGCCTTAACCGAAGCGGCGCGGCGCTCGGACAGCTTCTGGTTGTACTGTTCGGTACCGATCGAGTCGGTGTGGCCGACGGCGATGATGGTTTCCAGATCGATGGTGCTGGCTTGCTGAGCGACTTGCTGCAGCAGCTGGCGGCCTTCGGGCTTCAGGGTCGACTTGTCAAAGTCGAAGAACGTGTCAGCATTGAACACGACCTTTGCCGCCATCGGGGCCGGCTTCGCCTTCTGTTGAGCAACCGGGACGCCGTCGCAACCGGGGATACCGGTGGCCGGGGTCCAGAAGGCATCGCGCCAGCACAGTTCGTTCGTGCCGTTCTTCCAAACGTTACCGAACGGGTTGCGCCAGTTGTCCACGGTTTGCGCGGAAGCTACACCAGAGGCCGTGACGGCGGCGAAGGCGAGCGCCAGAGCGAATTTGGAGGGTTTGTTCATGTTTCTCCTCGTTGAGCTTGAAGCTGGATAAGTGACTCGCAGCGAACCCCCGCCGCATATCAGGAAAACGGGGCCAGTATAGCAACGCCAAGAGCTGGTTCAAAGGAATAGCTACTGGGTTTCCTGCGTGCTGGAAACAATCTTAAGGCATTTGGGGGCCTTTGGCTTCCCTGGACAGGCGCATTAATGCTGGATATGACGTTTTCGGCACTCCTGCCGTTTCCCATGTTGGTTTTTGACAACAGGGCTGCAGGGCGCGGATGGGCGTGGTCGGGCGGCGTTTCTGGTCGATCCGTTGCTGCCCGCTTGCGGAGCCTTGGGGCGGCCCATCGGACCGGTCCCTCAATCGAATGATAGAATTTCCTGTTTACCCGGCTCGGGTTCCTCCTTACACGGTTCTGTCGTTATATATATGGATTCCTTTGCCAAGGAGACGCTTCCGGTATCGCTGGAAGAAGAGATGCGCCGCAGTTACCTCGATTACGCGATGAGCGTGATCGTTGGTCGGGCGCTACCGGATGTGCGGGACGGCTTGAAGCCCGTCCACCGGCGCGTGCTCTACGCGATGCACGAGCTGAACAACGATTGGAATCGCGCCTATAAGAAGTCGGCGCGTATCGTCGGGGACGTCATCGGTAAGTACCACCCCCACGGCGACCAGTCCGTTTACGACACCATTGTCCGCATGGCGCAGGATTTCTCCATGCGCTATATGCTGGTCGACGGCCAGGGCAACTTCGGTTCCATCGACGGCGATAACGCCGCGGCGATGCGTTACACCGAAATCCGCCTGGCCAAGATCGCCCACGAGCTTTTGGCCGACATCGACCAGGAAACCGTCGATTTCGGGCCCAACTACGACGGCAGCGAGCAGGAACCGCTGCTGCTGCCGTCGCGCCTGCCCAACCTGCTGGTCAACGGCAGCTCCGGCATCGCGGTGGGCATGGCTACCAACATTCCGCCGCACAACCTCCAGGAAGTGGTCGACGGCTGCCTGTACTGCCTGCGCAATCCGGCGTGCACGGTCGATGAGCTGATCGAGCTCATCCCGGCGCCGGACTTCCCCACGGGCGGCATCATCTACGGCATGTCCGGCGTGCGGGAAGGCTATCGCACGGGTCGCGGCCGCGTCATCATGCGCGCCAAGACGCACTTCGAAGACATGGAGAAGGGCAATCGCCAGGCGATCGTGATCGACGCGATTCCCTACCAGGTCAACAAGAAGACGCTGCAGGAACGCATTGCGGAGCTGGTCAACGACAAGAAGATCGAAGGCATCTCGGACATCCGCGACGAGTCGGACAAGGACGGCATGCGCCTTGTCATCGAGCTCAAGCGCGGTGAAGTGCCTGAGGTCGTGCTGAACAACCTCTACAAGAACACCCAGCTGCAGGACACCTTCGGGATGAACCTGGTGGCGCTGGTCGACGGCCAGCCCCGCCTGCTCAACCTGAAGCAGATGATCGACTACTTCCTGCAGCATCGCCGGGAAGTGGTCACGCGCCGCACGGTGTTCCAGTTGCGCAAGGCCCGCGAGCGCGGCCACGTGCTGGAAGGCCTGGCGGTGGCGCTGGCCAACATCGACGATTTCATTGCGATCATCAAGGCGGCCCCGACTCCGCCAGTCGCCCGTCAGGAATTGATGGCGAAGTCCTGGGACTCGTCGCTGGTGCGCGAAATGCTGTCGCGCGCCGATGGCGACACGCCTGGCGGCCGCGCGGCCTTCCGCCCGGACGACCTGGGCGTCGAGTTCGGTCTTCAGGGCGACGGCATGTATCGCCTGAGCGATACGCAGGCTCAGGAAATCCTGAACATGCGCCTGCAACGCCTGACCGGGCTGGAGCAGGACAAGATCGTCGGCGAGTACAAGGACATCATGTCCACGATCGCCGACCTGCTCGACATCCTGGCCCGTCCCGAGCGCATCACGTCCATCATCAGTGAAGAGCTGCAGGCCATCAAGGCCGAGTTCTCGACTGGCGCCAAGGATTCGCGCCGTTCGGAAATCGAACTGAACGCGACGGAACTCGATACCGAAGACCTGATCACGCCGACCGACATGGTCGTGACGTTGTCGCACGGCGGCTACATCAAGAGCCAGCCGCTGTCCGAATACCGCTCGCAAAAGCGTGGCGGACGCGGCAAGCAGGCGACGGCCATGAAGGAAAACGACTGGATCGACCAGCTCTTCATTGCCAACACGCACGACTTCCTGCTGTGCTTCTCGAACCGCGGCCGCGTGTACTGGCTGAAGGTCTGGGAAGTGCCGCAGGGCACGCGCAATTCGCGCGGCAAGCCCATCGTCAACATGTTCCCGCTGGCCGACGGCGAGAAGATCACGGTGGTGCTGCCGGTCAAGGAATTCAGCGAAGACCACTTCGTCTTCATGGCGACCTCGCGCGGCACGGTCAAGAAGACCCCGCTGTCCGACTTCTCCAACCCGCGCAAGGCCGGCATCATCGCCGTCGACCTCGACGATGGCGACTACCTGATCGGCGCTGATCTCACCGACGGCAAGCACGATGTCATGCTGTTCTCGGACGCAGGCAAGGCCGTGCGCTTCGACGAAAACGACGTGCGCCCGATGGGCCGCAACGCCCGCGGCGTGCGCGGCATGATGCTCGAGGACACGCAGACGGTCATCGCGCTGCTGGTCGCCGGCGACGAGACGCAGACGGTGCTGACCGCCACGGAAAATGGCTACGGCAAGCGCACGCCGATCGCGGAGTACACGCGCCACGGCCGCGGCACGAAGGGCATGATCGCCATCCAGACCACTTCGCGCAACGGCAAGGTGGTGGGCGCGGTGCTGGTCACGCCTACCGATGAAATCATGCTCATCACCACCGGCGGCGTTCTGGTGCGCACCCGCGTCGCGGAAATCCGCGAAATGGGCCGCGCGACGCAGGGCGTCACGCTGATCAACGTCGACGACGGCAGCACGCTGTCCGGCGTGCGCCGTGTCGTCGAAAGCGATGCGGACGATGACGGCGAACTGGACGAAGACGGCCAGACCGGTGGCGACGACAGCAGCGACGCAGCAGATTCGACGGAACCTACGGAGCAATAATGGCCCGCCCCTGGAACTTCTCGGCTGGCCCCTCGGTCTTGCCCGAGGTGGTGCTGCAGCAAGCCGCTGCAGAAATGCTGGACTGGCACGGCAGCGGCATGTCCGTGATGGAAATGAGCCATCGCGGCAAGCATTTCGTGCAGATCTGCGATGAAGCAGAATCCGATCTGCGCGACCTGCTGGGCCTGCCGGCGGACTACGCCGTCATGTTCATGCAAGGCGGCGGTTCCGGGGAAAACGCCATCGTCCCCATGAATCTCATGGGACGCCGCGGCGCGCCAGCCGCGGATTTCGTCGTGACGGGCCATTGGTCCAAGCGTTCGTACAAGGAAGCCGGCCGCTATGGCAGCACGCACATCGCGGCCAGCTCCGACCACGCCACCCAGCTCGACGGCCGCGAGCAGGGGCCGCTGACCTGGGTGCCGCCCGCCAACACCTGGCAGGTGCGCAAGGAATCGGCCTACCTGCACCTGTGCAGCAACGAAACCATCGGCGGCGTCGAGTTTCTGGACTGGCCTGACACCGCCGATCTCGGCGCGCCCGACGTGCCGCTGGTCATCGATGCCTCGTCGCATTTCCTGTCGCGCCCGATGGACGTGTCGCGCTGCGGCATGATGTACGCCGGCGCGCAGAAGAACGCCGGCCCGGCCGGTGTCACCATGGTCATCGCGCGCCGCGACCTGATTGGGCAAGCCTTGCCGATCTGCCCCTCGGCGTTTGATTACGCCAACGTGGCGGCCGAACACTCGCGCTACAACACCCCGCCCACCTTTGCGATCTACATCGCGGGGCTGGTGTTCAAGTGGGTCAAGGCCAACGGCGGCGTGGCCGGCATGGAAGCGGCCAACAAGGCCAAGGCCGATCTGCTGTACGGCTACCTGGACAGCACTGGTTTCTACCGCAACCCCATCCACGCACCCGTGCGTTCGCGCATGAACGTGCCGTTCGTGCTGCATGACGAGTCGCTCAACGACGCCTTCCTGAAGGGCGCCGAGGCAGCGGGCCTCACGCAGTTGAAGGGCCACAAGAGCGTGGGCGGCATGCGCGCCTCCATCTACAACGCGCTGCCGCTCGAAGGGGTGACGGCGCTGGTCGAGTACCTGAAGGAATTTGAGCGCCGCCATGGATGACGAGCTGCAGCGCAAGCTGCTTCCCCTGCGCAAGCGCATCGATGACCTCGATGCGCAGATCCTTGATCTTCTTTCGCAGCGCGCGCGCGCCGCGCTGGAAGTGGGCGAGGCCAAGCATGCCGCGCACGCCGATGGCCCGGTGCTTCGCCCCGAGCGCGAGGCCGAGGTCATCCGCCGCCTGCAGCAGATCAATCCTGGTCCGTTTCCGAACGCCGGCGTGGCGTCGGTCTGGACCGAAATCATCTCCGCCTGCCGGGGCTTGGAACGCGGCATGACGGTCGCATTCCTGGGGCCGCAGGGTTCGTTCTCGGAACAGGCCGCGCTGGAGCATTTTGGCCATGCGGTCCAGAAGCTGCCTTGCGCCTCGTTCGACGAGGTGTTCCGGGCCGTCGAGGCCGGCCAGGCAGACGTGGGCATGGTGCCAGTGGAGAACTCCACCGAAGGCGCCGTCAACCGCAGCCTGGACCTGCTGTTGAACACCCCGGTCAAGATTCTGGGCGAGCGTTCGCTCGTCATTCGTCATTGCCTGATGTCGCAATCGGGCGGCATGGACGGCATCAAGACCATTTCCGCGCACCCGCAGGCGCTGGCCCAGTGCCAGGGCTGGTTGACGCGCAACTATCCCGACGTCGAACGCGTGGCCGCGGCCAGCAATTCCGAGGCGGCGCGCGCTGCCGCGTCGGATGCGAGCATTGCCGCCATTGCCGGCGAAGTGGCCGCGCCCGCCTGGAACCTGCAGATCGTCGCCGCCGGCATCCAGGACGACCCGCACAACCGCACCCGCTTCCTGGCGATCGGCAACATCGAGCCGCTGGTTAGCGGCAAGGACAAGACCAGCCTGATTCTCGCGGTGCCGAACCGCGCGGGCGCCGTCTATGAAATGCTGGCGCCTCTGGCCGCGAACGGCGTGTCGATGACGCGTTTCGAGTCGCGCCCCGCGCGCACCGGCCAGTGGGAATACTATTTCTACGTCGACGTCCTGGGTCATCGGAACGACCCAAATGTCGAGCGCGCCCTGGCGGCCTTGCAGGCGCAGGTTGCCTACCTCAAAGTGCTGGGCTCGTACCCGGCGCAGTGACTCCCTCATCATGACCCACGCATCCAAGCCCCTCGTTGCCCCCGCGCACGTCAGCGCCATCGCCCCGTACCAGGCTGGCAAGCCGATCGAAGAACTGGCCCGCGAGTTCGGGCTGGATCCGGCAACCATCGTCAAGCTGGCCTCCAACGAAAATCCCTTGGGCATGCCCAAGTCGGCACGCGCGGCCATGCTGGCCGCCGCCGAATCGCTGGCGCGCTATCCGGACCCCAATGGTTTTGACCTGAAGGCGGCGCTTGCCGAACGCTATGGCGTGCCGATGAGCTGGATCACGTTGGGCAACGGCTCGAACGACATCCTGGAAATCGCCGCGCTGGCGCTGCTGGAGCCGGGCGCTTCGGCGGTGTACGCGCAGCACTCGTTTGCGGTCTACCGCCTGGCCACGCAGGCGCGCGGCGCGCGCCATATCGTGGTGCCGGCCGTCGACCACGGCCACGACCTGGATGCAATGTTCGACGCGATCGCCGACGACACGCGTCTGGTGTTCATCGCCAACCCGAACAATCCCACCGGCACCTTCGTGCCGGGCGAGAAGATCGCCGAGTTCCTGGAACGCGTGCATGCCGCGCACGGCGACCGCGTCACGGTCGTGCTGGACGAGGCCTACAACGAATACCTGGACCCGGAATTCCGCTTCGACAGCACCGCGCTGGCGCGCCGTTATCCGAACCTGATCGTGTCGCGCACGTTCTCCAAGGCGTACGGCCTGGCGGGTCTGCGCGTGGGCTTCTCGGTTGCGCAGCCCGGCCTGACCGACCTGCTCAACCGCGTGCGCCAGCCGTTCAACGTCAACACGCTGGCCCAGGCCGCGGCCATCGCCGCGCTGGGCGACGCTGCCTACCTGGAAGAAGCCTACGCCTCCAACAAGGCGGGCAAGGCCCAGCTCTGCGCTGCGTTCGATAAGCTGAATCTGCGTTACGTGCCCAGCTACGGCAACTTCGTGCTGGTTCACGTGGGCGACGCGCCGCGCATCAATCTTGAACTCCTCAAGCGCGGCGTCATCGTGCGTCCCGTCGCGGGCGACGGCCTGCCGGAGTGGCTGCGCGTGTCCATCGGGCTGCCCCACGAAAACGCCCGATTCATCGACGCCCTGACCGCCATCCTGACCGCATGAACGACGCGTTACCTTCTTCCGATCAGGGGGCCGCGGGCCCCCTGATTCCTGTATTGGCCGTGGTTGGCGTCGGTTTGATCGGCGGTTCATTTGCGGCAGCCTTGCGGCAGGCAGGGCAGGTGGGCAAGGTGCTGGGCGTCGGGCGTAATACGCAGTCGCTGGAACGCGCCGTCACGCTGGGCCTCATCGACGAGGCTGTGACGGCCGAAGCCGCGGCGGCCCAGGCGGACCTCATCATGCTGGCCACGCCGGTCGGCGGCCTGACGAACGTGCTGTCGCAGATGCGGCCGCACCTCTCGCCGGGCGCCGTGCTGACCGACGGCGGCAGCACGAAGGCCGAAGTGGTCGAAGCGGCGCGCGCTGCGCTGGGCGATCGCATTGGCCAGTTTGTGCCGGGCCATCCCATCGCGGGCGCCGAGCGCACCGGGCCGGAGGCCGCGGATGCGGGCCTCTACCGCGGACGCACGGTCATCCTCACGCCCGTGCCTGAAAACGGGGCAGCAGCCTTGGCGCTTGTGCGCCGGGCCTGGCAAGCCTGCGGCGCTGACGTCATCGACATGGACGCCGCCGCGCACGATCGCGTGCTTGCATCGGTCAGCCATCTTCCGCACCTGCTGTCGTCGGTGTATATGGAACAGGTGGCCACGGCCGCCGACGCCCCGACTCGGCTGGAACTGGCGGGCAGCGGGTTTCGCGACTTCACCCGGATCGCCGCCGGATCGCCCGAGATGTGGCGCGACATCTTTCTGTCCAACCGCGACGCGATGCTGGCCGAAGTGGCCGCCGTGCGCGGCGTGCTGGACCGTGCCGAACGCGCCATCGCCGATGGCGACGGCGAGGCTTTGCTGACGTTGCTGGACACGGCGGCGCGTGCGCGCCGCGGCTGGCGCAAGGAGTAGCTGAATGGGCGCTTTGCCTTACCTCGATCTGCCGCGCGTGCGGCGCGCGCAAGGCACGATGGCCTTGCCCGGATCCAAGAGCATTTCCAACCGCGTGCTGCTGCTGTCGGCCATTGCCGAAGGCACGACGGTCATCACCGGCCTGCTGGACTCCGATGACACCCGCGTGATGCTGGCCGCGTTGCGCCAGTTGGGCGTGCAGGTGACCGACCTGGAAGCAGGGCGTGTCACGGTGCAGGGCGTGCGCCGCTTCCCGGTGGAAAGCGCCGACCTCTTCATGGGCAATGCGGGCACCGCGATCCGCCCGTTGACGGCGGCGCTGGCGCTCATGGGCGGCGACTACCGGCTGTCGGGCGTGCCGCGCATGCACGAGCGCCCCATCGGCGATCTGGTCGACGCCTTGAACGCGCTGGGCGCACGCGTCGACTATCTGGGCCAGCCGGGCTATCCGCCGCTGCATATCGGCCGCGGCGACATCGCTGAAAACGCCGTGACCCGCGTGCAGGGTTCGGTGTCCAGCCAGTTCCTGACCGCCTTGCTGCTGGCCGCGCCGCTGCAGGCCGCGCGCAGCGGCAAGCCCGTCACCATCGAGGTCGCGGGCGAGCTGATTTCCAAGCCCTACATCGAGATCACGCTCAACCTGATGGCGCGCTTTGGCGTGCTGGTGCAGCGGGATGGCTGGAGCCGTTTCGTTGTGGACGCTGGCGCGGCTTATCGCAGCCCGGGGCAGATCGCGGTGGAAGGGGATGCATCGACGGCGTCGTATTTCCTCGCGCTGGGCGCCATTGGCGGCGGCCCCGTGCGCGTGACCGGCGTCGGCGCCGACAGCATCCAGGGCGACGTGGGGTTCGCCAGCACCCTGGCCGACATGGGCGCCAAGGTCACCTATGGTCCGGATTGGATCGAAGTGTCGGGCGTGCAGGTTGCGGACGGCGAGCTTCTCCGCGCCTTCGACACCGATTTCAACCTGATCCCCGACGCCGCGATGACGGCTGCGGCCCTGGCCCTGTATGCCGACGGCCCTTGCCGGCTGCGCAACATCGGCAGCTGGCGCGTCAAGGAAACGGACCGCATTCATGCCATGCAGACCGAGCTGGAAAAGCTGGGCGCGCAGGTCGAGTCCGGCCCCGATTGGCTGCGCGTGACGCCGCCGGCGCAGGATGCCTGGCGCGATGCGCATATCGGCACCTGGGACGACCACCGCATGGCGATGTGCTTTTCGCTGGCGGCATTCGGCCCGGCGGCGGTCCGCATTCTTGATCCCGGATGTGTCAGCAAGACGTTCCCGGGTTACTTTGACGTCTACGCCGGCCTGGTTTCGGCCTAGCGCTGCATGGCATCCATGACTTTGACAGCTTCAACCTCCGCTTCCCTGGCCCCGGTCATCACGATCGACGGCCCCACCGCGTCCGGCAAGGGCACCGTTGCCCATCGCGTCGCCAAGGCGCTGGGCTGGGCGGTGCTGGACAGCGGCGCGCTGTACCGGCTGACCGCGCTGGCCGCCATCAACCGCGGCGTTGCCGCCGAGGACGAGCCCGCCGTGGCGCGCGTGGCCGAGACGCTGGATGTGCGTTTTGACGGCCCCCATGTCTACCTTGAGGGCGCGGATGCCGGTCATGACATCCGCCGCGAGGAAGTGGGCAATTTCGCGTCCCGCGTGGCGGCTTTCCCTGGCGTTCGGCAGGCCTTGCTGGAGCGCCAGCGCGCCTTCCGGCTGCCGCCCGGCCTGGTCGCGGACGGCCGCGACATGGGCACCGTCGTGTTCCCGGACGCGTCCCTGAAAGTGTTCCTGGTCGCCGACGTTGTCGCCCGGGCGGAGAGGCGGCGTAAGCAGTTGATCGAAAAGGGAATTTCTGCTAATCTAGACGACCTTTTGCGGGATATGCGCGAGCGTGACGCGCGCGACACCGGGCGCGCCACTGCGCCGCTGGCCCCCGCAGCAGATGCACACGTGCTGGATTCGTCCAATCTGACGATCGCAGAAACGGTGCAGGCAATACTGGATTTCTGGCAGAACGCCAACCAGTGAAGCTCCAGGCAGTTTTAAAGCAGTTTTTTGATTAGGCCCTGCTCAAGCCAGGCGACTCCCCCACGGGCCACCCCGCAAGGGTCAGCCAGCCGGCAGGTATTTTGACTCCACTGTGGCGGGCAATCCGCTGCGGTGTGTTCTTAACGGCCATTTCGGCCCAATGGATTTCAACCCCATGTCTTCCGTTTCCACTACCGCCACCGGCGGCGAAAGCTTCGCCGACCTTTTCGCACAAAGCCTCAAGAGCCAGGACATGAAGTCCGGCGAGGTCATCAGCGCCGAAGTCGTGCGCGTCGACCACAATTTCGTCGTCGTCAACGCCGGCCTGAAGTCCGAAGCGCTGATCCCCCTGGAAGAGTTCCTGAACGACCAGGGCGAGCTCGAAGTGCAACCTGGCGATTTCGTCTCGGTGGCCATCGATTCCCTGGAAAACGGCTACGGCGACACCATCCTGTCGCGTGACCGCGCCAAGCGCCTGTCGGCCTGGCTGCAACTGGAAAAGGCCCTGGAGAACGGCGAACTGGTTACCGGCACCATCACCGGCAAGGTGAAGGGCGGCCTGACCGTCATGACCAACGGCATCCGCGCGTTCCTGCCGGGTTCGCTGGTGGACCTGCGTCCGGTCAAGGACACCACCCCGTACGAAGGCAAGACCCTCGAATTCAAGGTCATCAAGCTCGACCGCAAGCGCAACAACGTTGTGCTGTCGCGTCGCCAAGTGCTGGAAGCCAGCATGGGCGAAGAGCGTCAAAAGCTGCTCGAAACCCTGCACGAAGGTGCCGTGGTCAAGGGCGTGGTCAAGAACATCACCGACTACGGCGCGTTCGTCGACCTGGGCGGCATCGATGGCCTGCTGCACATCACCGACATGGCCTGGCGCCGTGTGCGTCACCCCTCCGAAGTCCTGCAAGTGGGTCAGGAAGTCGAAGCCAAGGTTCTCAAGTTCGACCAGGAAAAGAGCCGCGTCTCCCTGGGCGTCAAGCAGCTTGGCGAAGATCCGTGGGTGGGCCTGGCTCGCCGCTACCCGCAAGGCACCCGCCTGTTCGGCAAGGTCACGAACCTGACCGACTACGGCGCGTTTGTTGAAGTCGAAGCCGGTATCGAAGGCCTGGTCCACGTGTCCGAAATGGACTGGACCAACAAGAACGTCGACCCGCGCAAGGTTGTGACCCTGGGCGAAGAAGTCGAAGTCATGGTCCTGGAAATCGACGAAGACCGTCGTCGTATTTCGCTGGGCATGAAGCAGTGCCGCCAGAACCCGTGGGAAGAGTTCGCCACGAACTTCAAGCGTGGTGACAAGGTCCGCGGCGCCATCAAGTCGATCACCGACTTCGGCGTGTTCGTCGGCCTGCCCGGCGGCATCGACGGCCTGGTTCACCTGTCCGACCTGTCGTGGGCGGAAGCTGGTGAAGAAGCCGTGCGCAACTTCAAGAAGGGTGACGAAATCGAAGCCGTGGTTCTGGGCATCGACACCGACAAGGAGCGCATCTCGCTGGGCATCAAGCAGCTGGAAGGCGACCCCTTCAACAACTTCGTCGCCACGTTTGACAAGGGCGCCGTTGTTCCGGGCACCATCAAGTCCGTCGAAGCCAAGGGCGCTGTTGTCACGCTGTCCGTGGACGTTGAAGGCTACCTGCGCGCTTCCGAGATCTCCTCGGGCCGCGTCGAAGATGCCACCACCGTGCTGAACGCCGGCGAAAACATCGAAGCCATGATCGTCAACATCGACCGCAAGACGCGTTCGATCCAGCTGTCGATCAAGGCCCGTGACAACGCCGAAACCGCCGACACGATCCAGCGCATGTCTGATGCCAGCGCTTCGTCCGGCACCACCAACCTCGGCGCGCTGCTGAAGGCCAAGCTGGACCAACAGCGCAACGACGGTTAATTCGTGACCAAGTCGGAGCTGATCGCCGCCTTGGCGGCCCGCTATCCTCAGCTGGCCGCCCGCGACACCGATTACGCGGTCAAGACCGTGCTGGATGCAATGACTCAGGCCCTGGCCTCGGGTCAGCGCATCGAGATCCGCGGTTTTGGCAGCTTTTCGTTGTCGCAACGGTCACCCCGTGTCGGTCGCAATCCCAAATCCGGCGAGCAGGTGCTGGTGCCTGGCAAACAGGTGCCGCACTTCAAGGCGGGCAAGGAATTGCGTGAACGGGTGGACCTGGTCGGCGGCAATGACGAGGACGCTCAATCCTCCGGATCGAGCGAGTCGATGCCGTCTTCCATGGCAGGTTTGCACGCCATGCACTGACGCGTCGGCCAGGCAGGGCTGCCTTCGGGCAGATCGGACCGCGAACAAAGCCCCTTGAGAAATCAAGGGGCTTTGTTTTTGTGGCGCCGGTTCTGTGCGATCGCCCCGCCTTCGGGTTAGCCGGCCAAGCTCCGGCCTGGGGCTTTTTTTTCTCTCGTCATGAAGACGTCGCTTACAATTGACGGTCTCGAATCATCTGGAGCATGCGCCATGCGCTATCTCGTCTGGGCCCTGCGATTGCTCGTCTTTGTTGCGGTGTTGATGTTCGCCTTGAAGAACACCGACCCCGTCGCCGTGAAGTTCTACGCTGACTACGTCGTCCAGGATGTCCCGCTGATCGTCGTCATGCTGGTCGTGTTCGTGCTTGGCGCGCTGTTCGGCCTGCTGCTGACCGTGCCTGCCGCGCTGCGCCGCCGCCGCGAGGCCATCCGCCTGCGCCGCGAACTGGATCGCATCCAGGCCGCCGCCAACGGCACCACGCCTGTCGTGCCCCCCGAAGCCGTCGCTCCGATGTCGCCGCTGTGACATCGCGCCGCTTTTTTTGCACCGAATTACCGCGTGAGTCCGAATAGTGGATTTTGAACCTTGGTGGTTGATATTCGTCCCGGTGCTGTTCGCGCTGGGCTGGCTGGCCGCGCGTTTCGATATCCGGCAGATGCTGCGCGAAACCCGCAGCCTGCCAGACTCGTATTTCCGCGGACTGAACTTCCTGCTCAACGAAGAGCCTGACCGCGCCATCGACGCTTTCGTCGAAGTCGCCAAGCTGGACCCGGAAACCACGGAGCTGCACTTTGCCTTGGGCAGCCTCTTTCGCCGGCGCGGCGAAATGGAGCGCGCCATTCGCGTGCACCAAAGCCTCTTGAACCGTTCCGACCTGCCGCAGGCCGAACGCGAACACGCGCAGCACGAGCTGGCGCAGGACTTCCTGAAGGCAGGGATGCTGGACCGCGCCGAAAGCGGTTTCGAACAGCTCAAGGACACGCGCTACGCCTTGCCCGCGCTGCGCTCGCTGATCCGCATTTATGAATCCGAACACGATTGGCCGCGTGCGATCGAGGCCGTGAAGACCCTGCAGGGCCTGATCGACGAGCCCGTTCCGCAAATCGTGCATTACTACTGCGAACAGGCCCAGACCGCGCTCGCGGCCAAGCCCGCCGACGTCGAGGCCGCGCACAAGGCGCTGGACGCGGCGGATCACGCGCTGTCGACCACCGAGGCTGCCTCCAGCAAGGGCGCCAAGGTGCGCACCGCCATGCTGCGCGCGCGCCTGGCGCTGATCGAACAGGATCCGAAGCGCGAACGGCTGTATCTGGAATCCGTCATGACCGACGCATCCGAATATGCCGGGCTGGTGGGCGAGCAGTTGCTGGCTAACTACCGCAATGCCAATCAGGCGGCCGCGGGCCTGGATTTCCTGCAAAAGCAGTATGGCCGCCATGCGTCCCTGGACCTCTTCAATGTAGTGTTCCGGGAATTGCGCGTGCAGCAGGGCGCTGCGACCGCGTGGGCCTTTGCCCGCGGCGCGCTGCGCAGCCATCCTTCGCTGCTGGGCCTGGATCGCCTGCTGGAGGCCGAGCTCGCCAACGGCGACAGCGATGGCGATCACGGTCCGGTGCCGGGCGCCGATCTGACCCTGTTGCGCAGCCTGATCCACAAGCACACGCAACGGCTCGATCGCTATGCATGCCGCAATTGCGGTTTTCAAGCGCGTCGCTTTTACTGGCAATGTCCCGGCTGCAACGCCTGGGAAACCTATGCGCCGCGCCGTCTGGAAGAACTTGAATGAACTCTTTTCCCGCCGAAGCCATTTCGCGTAGCCGCGTGCTCGTGGTTGGCGACGTCATGCTGGACCGCTACTGGTTCGGTGAAGTCGAACGTATCTCGCCCGAAGCGCCGGTTCCGGTCGTGCGGGTCGCGCGACGCGAAGACCGCCTGGGCGGCGCCGCCAACGTGGCGCGCAACGTCGCGGCCCTGGGCGGCCATGTGACGCTGGTCGGCGTGCTGGGCCAGGACGAAGCCGGCGACAGCGTCCGGCGCCTGGCCACCGAGGCCGGCATCCAGGGCGACCTGATTGCCGACAACGAACTGCACACCACCCTGAAGATGCGCGTGCTGGGCCGCCAGCAGCAGCTGCTGCGCGTGGATTTCGAACAGCATCCCTCGCAGGCATCGCTGGACGCTGTGGACGCGGCCCTGGCGCGCCACATGGCCAACCACGACATCGTCGTGCTGTCGGACTATGCCAAAGGGGTGCTGACGCGGGTCGAGTCGCTGATTGCGCTGGCGCGCAATGCGGGCATCCCGGTGCTGGTGGACCCCAAGGGCGACGACTATTCGCGCTATCGCGGCGCGACGCTGGTCACGCCCAATCGCTCGGAAATGCAGCAGGCAGTCGGCCGCTGGACCTCCGAAGCCGAATTGACCGATCGCGCGCAGCGTCTGCGCGCCGATCTGGACCTGGAAGCCTTGCTCGTGACGCGGTCCGAGCAGGGCATGACTTTGTTTTCCGATGCGGGACGCGATCACACCGACGCGCAGGCGCACGAAGTGTTCGACGTGTCCGGCGCGGGCGACACCGTGCTGGCCACGCTGGCGGTCACGCGCGCCATCGGCCTGCCGTGGGCCGAGGCCATGGGCTGGGCCAACAAGGCCGGCGGCATTGCCGTGGGCAAGCTGGGCACGTCCGTCGTCACCGCCGCGGAATTGGCAGGAGAATCCTCATGATCGTCGTTACCGGAGCCGCGGGCTTCATTGGCAGCAACCTGGTTCGCGGGCTCAACCGCCGCGGCATCGAAGACATCATTGCCGTCGATGACCTGACCGAGGGCGACAAATTCGTCAATCTGGTCGACTGCAAGATCGCCGACTACATGGACAAGGACGACTTCCGCCGCCGCGTCGCGGACGGCAGCCTGCCCGAAATCCGCGCGGTGCTGCATCAGGGCGCGTGCTCGGACACGACTGAGCGCAACGGCCGCTACATGCTGGACAACAACTACCGCGTCACGCTTGAACTCTTCGAGTTCTGCCAGGCGCGCCGCGTGCCGTTCCTGTATGCGTCCTCCGCGGCTGTGTACGGCGGCTCGACGACCTACGTCGAGCATCCCGACAACGAAGGCCCGCTGAACGTCTACGGCTATTCCAAGCTGCTGTTCGACCAGGTGCTGCGCAAGCGCATGGACAGCCTGACGGCGCAGGTCGTTGGTCTGCGGTACTTCAATGTGTACGGCCCGCACGAGCAGCACAAGGGCCGCATGGCCTCGGTGGCCTTCCACAACATGAACCAGTTCCTCGAGCACGGGCACGTGCGCCTCTTTGCGGGCTGGGACGGCTACGTGGACGGCGGCCAGAGCCGCGACTTCATCTCTGTCGAGGACGTGGTGGCGGTGAATCTGCATTTCCTGGATCACCCCGAGCAATCCGGCATTTTCAATTGCGGCACCGGCAAGGCGCAGCCGTTCAACGACGTGGCGGCTGCCGTGGTGAACACGCTGCGCGCCGAGCGGGGCGAGGCCGAACTGACGCTGGCCCAGTTGGCCGAACTGGACCTGATCCGCTACATTCCGTTCCCGGACGACCTCAAGGGCCGCTACCAGAGCTACACGCAGGCGGATGTCACGCAGCTTCGGGCAGCCGGTTTTGCCGCGCCGATGCGCGACGTGCAGACGGGCGTGGCCGAATACGTGCGCTACTGGCGCGCCCGGAAGTAACTGTCCCGCATGCAACGCGACCAGGAAAGCCACCGCAATGCGGTGGTTTTTTTTCTCCGCATGGTTGGCCCCGTAGTTGCCGGGGTGGATGTTTTGGTTCACAGGCCGGGCGCAGGGGCGCGCCGGCTCCGATGATGGGAACTGGGCGCGGCAACCGTCGCGTCCGGAACCGTCAGGAGAGCCGCATGAATCCCTTCGTCCAATCCACCGTAGCCCGGAACCTGCCGCAGGCGCCGTGGCGCCGCGCGCGTCCGGCTGTCGTGCCCGCATGCCCGCGCGAGGGCCACCGAACCCTGCGGCGAGCGCTTGGCGCCTTGCTGCTGTCCGCCGGCCTGGGCGTGGCGGCGCCGCCCGCCCACGCGGTCGACATCAACCAGGCCACCGCGGCCCAGCTTGAAGGCGTGCGGGGCATCGGCCCGCGCACCGCCGAAATCATCGTGCGCGAACGCGAGCGCGGCGGCGGTTTTGAGTCGCTCGACGATCTGACCGAGCGCGTGCGCGGCATCGGCCAGAAAAAGGCCCAGGCGTTGCAGGCGGCGGGGCTGACCATCGGCGCGGCAGGGGCGGCGGGCGCGGCGGCCAGGCCGACGGCAGCCGCCGGGGGGGCAGGCGCGGCGGCTGCCGGCCGGCCGGCGCCGGGCAAGGCGCCTACGGCCAATTCGGCGAGGCCATCCACCGGCACCCCGGTGCCGGCGCGCGCCAAGCCCTGAGCCCGCCACCAGGGAGCCCATGGCGCGTGCGCGGCCTTTGGGGCCGCGCGGCGCCGGGCGGAGTTATGATCGACCGCATGACTACTACCTACCCCACTATCGAGCAGACCGTCGGCAACACGCCCCTGGTGCGCCTGCAGCGCATTCCTGGGGCGGCGGGCGACGCGCGCGGCAATGTCATTCTGGCCAAGCTGGAAGGCAACAACCCGGCGGGATCCGTGAAGGATCGCCCCGCCTTGTCGATGATCCAGCGCGCGGAAGAGCGCGGCGACATCAAGCCGGGCGACACCCTCATCGAGGCCACCAGCGGCAACACCGGCATTGCGCTGGCCATGGCGGCCGCCATGAAGGGCTACCGCATGATTCTGATCATGCCCGACAACCTGTCCGTCGAACGGCGCGCAGCCATGGCGGCCTATGGCGCGGAACTGATCCTGACGCCGGCCGACAAGGGTGGCATGGAATACGCCCGCGACCTGGCTACCGAGATGCAGGCCGACGGCCGGGGCGTGGTGCTGGACCAGTTCGCCAATCCCGACAATCCGCGCGCGCACATTGAAACCACGGGCCCGGAACTCTGGAATCAGACGGAGGGACGCATCACGCACTTCGTCAGCGCGATGGGCACCACGGGTACGATCATGGGCGTGTCGACCTATCTCAAGTCGCGCAACCCCGCCGTGCAGGTGGTGGGCGCGCAGCCGGCCGAAGGGTCGCAGATTCCAGGCATCCGCAAGTGGCCCGAGGCCTACCTGCCCAAGATCTTCGACCGCAGCCGCGTGGATGCCTACGAATCCATCCAGCAGTCCGAGGCCGAAGTCATGGCGCGGCGCCTGGCCGCCGAGGAAGGCATCTTCGGCGGGATCTCGTCCGCCGGCGCTCTGGTCGCGGCCCTGCGGGTTGCCGAGCGCGTCAACGATGCGACCATCGTGTTCATTGTGTGCGACCGCGGCGATCGCTACCTGTCGACAGGCGTTTTCAACTGATACGCGTGGCTGAAAAGCGGGACTGCCCGGCCGGTCCGGCCGATATTGCACCCAAATGAAAAACGCCCTGGCGGTTGAACCCGCCAGGGCGTTTGGTTTTTGGCGTGAGGGTGTCCGCAGGAGGGCGCTCAGCGCGCCACGCGGGCCTCGATCTCCGTCGCCAGATCCGCCACCGACGTCGCATAGAAATAGCTGCGGTTGTACTTGGTCAGCGCAAAGAAGTTGGGCGTGCCCACGCGGTACTGCGCCGTGCCGCGCATTTCCTCGACCAGATCCACCACGCCTAGCGGCTGGGTGCTCCAGCCGTCGCCGGTCGCGCCAGGCTTGAGCTGCGAGCCCGCCGCCGATAGCGTCGTCCAGCTTTGCTTGGGCTCCAAGCCGCCGTCCACCAGGGCGGTGGGGTCGGCGGGCAGCACCACCGGCGCGAACACCGGCAGGCCGCGCTGCCAGCCGTGCTGCGCCAGGAAGCTGCCCACGGACATGATCGCGTCCTGGGTGTTGTTGGTCAGGTCGATATGACCATTGCCGTCGCCGTCCACGGCGTAGTGCATCACGCTGGTCGGCATGAACTGCGGCATGCCGATGGCGCCGGCGTAGGAACCCTGCGTTTCCAGCTCGAGCTTGTCGTTCATGACCAGCGTCAGGAAGTCCGCCAACTGGGTGCGGAACATGGTGGCGCGCTCGGGCTTGGCGGGATCGGGGTAGTCAAAGGCCAGCGTGGCCAGCGCGTCCAGGACGCGGAAGTTGCCCATGTTGCGGCCATATAGCGTTTCGACGCCGATGATGGAGGCAATGATGGGCGCGGGCACGCCGAACCGTTGCGCGGCCTGGTTCAGGAGGTCGCGGTTTTCGTTGTAGAACTCGACGCCCCAGGCGATGCGCTTGGGCTCGACGAAGCGCGACCGGTAGGTCAGCCAGCTGCGCCAGACCTTCTTGCCCGGCGGGGAGGGGGCAATCAGCCGCGCCACCGTGGCGTTGTAGCGCGAGCTTTCCAGTGCGGACACCATCGGCGCCAGCGGCAGTTGCCGTTCGGCGGCCAGGTTTTCCACGAAGGTGCGGACCTCGGGGCGCAGCGCGCCCGACGGCGTCAGCGTGGCGGGTGCGTCGTCCGCGAGGTCGGGGCCAAGCGTCGGCGTGCTGGGCCCGATGCGGATGGGTGCGGTCCCTGAAGCTTGGGCGGTTTGGGGAGCAAGCGTGGAGGAGGGGGCTGCGGTGGGAGTGGTGGTGGAGCACCCCGCCAGCAGGGCGGAAAGCGCGCCGAGTTGCAGTATTCGCCGACAGATGAACATAATCTTCCTTATGGAGACCATGTATCTTACCCACCCGGCATGCCGCTTGCATGAAATGGGAAGCTGGCATCCGGAAAGCCCACAGAGGCTGGATGCCATCTCCGATCAGTTGCTCGCAAGCGGTTTGATGCCCTATCTGGATGACCGGCAGGCGCCGCAGGCGTCGCGCCATGACCTCTTGCGCGTGCACACTGTCCAGTATCTGGACAGTTTGCAGAAACATACGCCGGACCAAGGGTATTACCCTATCGATCCCGACACCCTCATGAATCCGCACACCTACGAGGCCGCGTTGCATGCGGCGGGCGCGGGTGTGGCAGCTGTCGATGCCGTGCTGGGCGGCGAGGCGCGCACGGCCTTCTGCTCCGTGCGTCCCCCGGGGCATCACGCCTGCCGTTCGCAGGCGATGGGATTCTGCTTCTTCAATAACGTCGCCATCGCGGCGCGGCACGCCCTGGACTTCCATGGCCTGACGCGCGTGGCGATCGTCGATTTCGACGTCCATCACGGCAACGGCACGGAAGACGTCTTCGCCGGCGACGATCGGGTGCTGATGTGCAGCTTCTTTCAGCATCCGTTCTTCCCCAACAGCGGCGCGGATCACCCGGCCGCGAACATGTTGAATGTGCCCGTGCCCGCCTACACGGCAGGCGCCGCGGTCCGGACCATCGTCACGGACACGTGGCTGCCGCGGCTGGAGGCGCACCGCCCGGAACTGATCCTCGTGTCGGCGGGCTTTGACGCCCACCGCGAGGACGACATGGGGCAGATGGGACTGGTCGAATCGGACTATGCCTGGATCACCGAACAGCTCGTTGGTGTGGCTGACCGCCACTGTGAGGGCCGGATCGTGAGCACGCTGGAAGGCGGTTACAACTCGTCGGCCTTGGGCCGCAGCGTGGTCGCGCACATACGGGCGCTGGCGAAGCTGTAGAATCAGGAAAAAATTGTGCAATGCGATCCCGGCGCAAAGCCGGGTCATTATTTTCCAATTGGAGGCAGCGGGATGAAGGTGTTGGTACCTGTCAAGCGCGTCGTTGACTACAACGTCAAGGTGCGCGTCAAGTCTGATCAGACCGGCGTGGATATCGCCAATGTGAAGATGTCCATGAACCCCTTTGACGAAATCGCCGTCGAGGAAGCCACCCGCCTGAAGGAAAAGGGCGCGGTCGCTGAAGTCGTGGCGGTTTCTTGCGGCGTTGCGCAATGCCAGGAGACACTGCGCACCGCCATGGCCATCGGCGCCGATCGCGGCGTGCTGGTCCAGACCGATGCCGAGCTGCAACCGCTGGCCGTCGCCAAGCTGCTCAAGGCGCTGGTCGACAAGGAACAGCCCCAGCTCGTGATCCTGGGCAAGCAGGCCATCGACGACGACGCCAATCAAACCGGCCAGATGCTCGCCGCGCTGCTTGACTGGCCGCAAGCCACGTTCGCCAGCAAGGTCGAACTGGCCGACGGCAAGGTCACCGTGACGCGCGAAGTCGACGGCGGCCTGGAAACCCTGTCGCTCAAGCTGCCCGCCATCGTGACCACCGACCTGCGCCTGAACGAGCCGCGCTACGTCACGCTGCCGAACATCATGAAGGCCAAGAAAAAGCAGTTGGACACCGTCACGCCGCAAGATCTGGGCGTTGATCCCGCGCCCCGCCTGAAGACGCTGAAGGTCAGCGAGCCGCCCGCCCGCAAGGCCGGCATCAAGGTTGCCGATGTCGCGGCGCTGGTGGACAAACTCAAGAACGAAGCGAAGGTGGTCTGATCATGACGACGCTGGTTATTGCCGAACACGATAACGCCCAACTCAAGGGCGCAACCCTGAACGCCATCGCCGCCGCCGCCAAGATCGGAGGCGACGTGCACGTGCTGGTCGCTGGCGCCAACGCGCGCGCCGTGGCCGACCAGGCCGCTCAGGCCGCCGGCGTGGCAAAGGTGCTGCTGGCCGATGCGCCGCATCTGGCGGACGGCCTGGCCGAAAACGTCGCGGCGCAGGTGCTGGCCGTGGCCTCGAACTACAGCCACATCCTGTTCCCGGCCACCGCCTCGGGCAAGAACGTGGCCCCGCGCGTCGCGGCCAAGCTGGACGTGGCCCAGATCTCCGACATCATCGGTGTCGAATCCGCCGATACGTTCCAGCGCCCGATCTACGCCGGCAACGCCATTGCCACCGTGCAATCGGCCGACGCCGTCAAGGTCATCACCGTGCGCACGACCGGCTTTGACGCCGTCGCCGCCCAAGGCGGTTCCGCCTCGGTCGAAGACGCTGCCGCCGTGGCCGATTCGGGCCTGTCCACGTTCGTGGGCCGCGAAGTCGCCAAGAGCGATCGTCCCGAACTGGCCGGCGCGCGTGTCGTGGTGTCGGGCGGCCGCGGTCTGGGCAGCGCCGAGAACTTCAAGATCCTGGATCCGCTGGCCGACAAGCTGGGCGCAGCGCTGGGCGCTTCGCGCGCCGCCGTCGACGCCGGCTACGCGCCGAACGACTGGCAGGTTGGCCAGACCGGCAAGATCGTCGCGCCGCAGTTGTACGTGGCTGTCGGTATCTCGGGCGCCATCCAGCATTTGGCCGGCATGAAGGATTCGAAGGTCATCGTCGCGATCAACAAGGACGCCGAAGCGCCGATTTTCGGTGTCGCCGATTACGGCCTGGTGGGCGACCTGTTCACGGTCGTTCCCGAGCTGACGAACGCGCTGTAAGCCACAGCCGCTTCGATGAAAACCGCGGGCCTTCGGGTCCGCGGTTTTTTTTTGTAGAAGCACCGCTCACATATTTCAAAAATTCGAAAATCTTTGATTTTCGGAAAGACTCTGATAAGGTACTTCGCGCGCTACTCACTGTTTGCGATTGTGCTTGACCTGTACAGAACGAAGGAGATTCGTGATGGAATGGTTCTTTGACACGCTACGTAAGTTCCCAGAGCTGGCGATTTTCTTGACCCTGGGCCTGGGTTATTGGATCGGGGCCAAGAAAATCTTCGGATTCAATCTGGGCGCAGTGACCGGGACATTATTGGTGGGCGTCCTGGTCGGCCAGCTCAATATCTCGATTGCTCCCATTCTGAAGCAGGTGTTCTTCCTGCTTTTTCTTTTTGGTCTTGGCTACGGCGTGGGACCACAATTCTTCCGCGGCATGAAAAGCGATGGCCTGCCCCAGGTCATTTTTGCCGTCATCATCTGCGTGCTCTGCCTGCTGGTCACCTGGGTGACCGCCATCGGATTCGGCTTTGATGCCGGGACCGGCGCGGGGCTGCTGTCGGGCGCGCAGACCATCTCGGCGGTCATGGGCGTGGCGACCGACACGATCAACGGCCTGTCCGTTGACGCGGCGACCAAGAAGCAGTGGATCGACAACATTCCCGTCGCCTACGCGGTCTGCTACATCTTCGGCACGGTCGGCAGCGCCTGGCTGCTTGCTTCCCTCGGTCCCAAGCTGATGCGCGTGGACATCGTGAAGGAATGCAAGGAGTACGAGGCCAAGATGTCCGGCGGTGCCGATTCGATGGAGCTGTCGGGCTACCGCAAGTTCACCGCGCGGGCCTACCGGTTGGACCACACGGAATACGTCGGCAAGACGGTGGGCGAACTGGAAGCGAAGTTCGTGGACGCCCGGGTCTTTGTCGAGCGCATCCGGCGCGGCGACCAGGTCATGGACGCCGACTCCACCACCGCGCTGCAGGCCGGCGACGTGCTGGGCGTGACGGGCCGCCATGACGCGCTGGTGCTGCAGGCGGCGGGCCTGATCGGCACCGAGGTCGAGGACCGCGACGTCATCAATCTGCCGGCGGAGATCGTCGAAGTCGTGCTGACCAACAAGAATGTGGCCGGCAAGACCCTCAAGGAGCTTGCCGAAAACGAGACCGTGCGCCAACTGGGCCGGGGCGTGTTCCTGCGCAAGGTCGTGCGCGGCGGCCACGAGATGCCGGTCAACTGGGGCCTGAAACTGGACCGAGGCGACCGCCTCTTCATCCTCGGCGCGACGCGCGACGTCGAACGGGTGGTCAGCAAGCTGGGCTATGTGGACCGCGCCACGAACCAGACAGACATGGTGTTCGTGGGCTTCGGCATCCTGCTGGGCGGCTTGTTCGGCACGCTGGTGCTGACGGTGGGCGGCATTCCGATCACGCTCTCGACATCCGGCGGCGCGCTGATCTCCGGGCTGATCTTCGGCTACCTGCGGTCCGTGCATCCGACCTTCGGGCGCGTGCCGGAGCCGGTGCACTGGTTCCTGACATCGGTGGGCCTGACCGCATTCGTCGCGGTGGTGGGCATTGTGTCGGGACCGGGCTTCGTGCAGGGCTTCCAGCAGCTGGGCGCAAAGCTCTTCATCGCGGGCGTCATCGCCACCAGCATCCCGATGATCCTGGGCGTGCTCATTGCCCGCTACGTCTTCAAGTTCCACCCCGCCATCTCATTAGGCGTGTGCGCGGGGGCGCGGACCACCACCGCAGCGATCGGTCAGATCACCGAGACGGCCAAGAGCCAGGTCCCGGCGCTTGGCTACACGGTGCCTTACGCCATCGGCAATACCCTGCTCATCATCTGGGGCATTGTCATCGTCATGCTCATGGCTTAGCAGGACTGCCCGCAAGTTCCGGCTTGCGGGTGCTACAGAGAAGCGCGGCAATCATAACGGCGCCCGTCTTCATGGCGCCTGTCAAAACGCACACCAGGAGTACACAAATGGCTTCCACTGCGCCCGTCACCGTCAGCCTGGCCTCGGCCCTGAAGACCACTCGTTCCCACCAACGCGACCTGGAGCAACTGTCCCCGTTCGAACTGAAGGACTACCTGATCACGCTGGCCAAGGACAACCAACAGTCGGCCGCCGCCACCATGTTGAACGCGGGGCGCGGCAACCCCAACTGGATCGCCACCGAACCGCGGGACGCGTTTTTCCTGATGGGCCGGTTCGCCATGAAGGAGGCGCGCCGGGTGCGCGACGATGGCATTCTGGCGGGCATGCCTGCCAAGAAAGGGTGCGCCGACCGGCTGCGCAAGTTTCTTTCCAAACACAAGGGCGAAGATGGCTACGATTTTCTGGTCGGGGTGCTGGAGTACGGCGTCAAGGTCAAGGGGTTCGATCCGGATGAGTGGATCCATGAACTGACCGACAGCATTATCGGCGACCACTATCCCGTGCCGCCCCGCGCGCTGGTGCACACCGAGCAGATCATCCACGACTACCTGGTCAAGGAAATGTGCGACGGCAGCCCGCCGAAGGGCAAATTCGACCTCTTCCCGGTGGAAGGCGGCACAGCCGCCATGTGCTACATCTTCGATTCGCTGATGGTCAACGGCCTCTTGAAGCAGGGCGATACCATCGCGTTGTTCCTGCCGACGTTCACGCCCTACATCGAGATCGCGCACCTGGAGCGCTTCCAGTTCAAGATCGTTGGCATCAACGCCAGCAGCCTGCGCGCCGACGGCACGCACGATTGGCACTATCCGGCCTCGGAAATCGCCAAGCTGGAGGATCCCAAGATCAAGCTGGCGGTTACGGTGAACCCCAGCAATCCGCCGTCGGTGGCGTTCAGCCCCGCCGAGATGAAGCAGATCGTGCGCATCATCCGCAAGAATCCCGATTTGGTGCTGGTGACCGATGACGTGTACGGCACCTTCGTGCCGAACTTCCGGTCGCTGATGGCCGAGGTGCCGCAGAACACCATCTGCGTGTACTCGTTCTCGAAGAATTTCGGCTGCACGGGCTGGCGTCTGGGCGTCATCGCCACGCACGAGAACAACACGATGGACCGGCGCATTGCCGAGCTGCCCGCGTCCTGGAAAAAACGCCTGGACAAGCGTTACGGCGCCATGACGATGGAGCCCGAAAAGCTCAAGTTCATCGACCGCCTGGTTGCCGACAGCCGCGAGGTGGCGCTGAACCACACGGCAGGGTTGTCGTTGCCGCAGCAGGTGCAGATGGGTTTTTTTGCGCTTTCGCACTTGCTGGACCTGAAGGACGCCTACAAGCACCTGACGATGCAGATCGTGCGCAGCCGGCGCGACGCGTTGTGGCGCGGGCTGGGCATCCCGATGCCGCCGGAAGATCCGATGCGCGGCTGGTACTACGTCGAACTGGACTTCATGGTCTGGGCCAAGATCATGTACGGCGACGCGTTCTGCAAATACATGATCGACAACTACGAGCCGGTGGACTTCCTGTTCCGCCTGGCGGAGAAATCGGGCGTGGTGCTGATGGATGGCGGCGGTTTCGGCGGCCCGGCGTGGTCGATCCGCATCTCGCTGGCGAACCTGGACGATGCGGACTACGCCAAGATCGGCAAGTACATGGTTGAATCCGCGACCGAGTACGTCGAAGCGTGGAAGGCGTCCGAGCTGGTGCGTTCCGGCCCGACGGCGGGCAAGGGCCAGACGGTCAAGGCATCGGCCGCCAAAAAGCGCGCGGCAGCCGGCAAGACCGCCGCCAAGAAGGCCGTGAAGAAGGCCGTAAAGAAAGCGGACACGGCAGCCAAGTCGGCCAAGAAGGCGACCGCGAAGTAGGAAGTTGTGCGGCGGGCAACCGTGCAGCAGGCAACTGCAGCGCGGCCAACCGCAGCGCAGGCCATTGCACAGTAGGCAACAACAGGGCGGCGTGAACTCATGACGTGTTCGGTCGGGTTTTTCAATAGCGTTCCCATCGCGGTGCTGTTCGTCACGGTGGGTCTGGGATACCTGATCGGCAAGCTGAAGGTCGGGCCGATTCAGCTTGGCGGCGTGTGCGGCACGCTTATCGTCGCCCTGCTGATCGGCCAGACGGGCTGCCAGATGCGCGGCGACCTGAAGGAGGTCGCGTTTGCCCTGTTCATCTTTGCGATGGGCTACTCCGGTGGCCCGCAGTTCTTCGCGAATCTCAACCGGTCCAGCCTGCGCTATGTGGTCCTGCCGCTGATCGAGGCGGTGCTGGTGCTGACGATCGTGCTGGCAGCCGTGCCGCTGTTCGGGCTGGATGCCGGCACCGCTGCAGGCCTGGCCGCGGGCGCAGCCACCGAATCGGCCGTGGTGGGCACCGCCGCCGAGGCGCTCAAGCACCTGGGGCTGCCGGACGCGGAAGTGCAGCGCATGGAGGCCAACATCGCCACGGCCTACACGCTGACCTATCTGGTGGGCCTCATCAGCATCGTGTTCTTCACCAGCCAGGTGGCGCCCGCGCTGCTGCGTATCAACCTGCGCGAGGCGTCCAAGGCGTTGGAGGCCAAGCTGGGCGCGACGCCCGGCGACAACGACGAGGCCAGCCTGCCGACGCTGCCGCGCCTGGTGGGACGCGCCCACGTGGTCAAGGACGTCGATGGCAAGCGGGTGGGCGACGTCGAGGCCCTGCTGGGCGGGCGCACCGTCATCAGCCGCGTCCTGCGCAACGGCGAGGCGGTCGACGCCACCCCCGAGTATGTGCTTGCGACCGGCGACATCGTCGTGGTGCTGGGACTGCGGCGCTTTGCGTTGCGGGCCGGGTCGGTGATCGGCCCGGAAATCCAGTTGCCCGAGGCGCACGCGGATGATCTGCAATTGAGCGAGCTGCAGGTCATCGTCAGCAAGAAGACCGTGAACGGCCACACGGTGGGCGAGCTGGCCCTGCGGCCCAACGCCCAGCGCGCGCGAGGCGTGTTCCTGCAATCCATCTCGCGCTCGGGCCATGTGCTGCCCCTGACGCCCGCGACGGTGGTGCAGTTTGGCGATCTGGTCACGCTGGTGGGCGCGCAGCCCGAGCTTTCCGAGGCGGGCGCGGCGCTGGGATCCGAACTGCGCCGCAGCGGCGTGACGGACCTGGTCTTTCTGGCGTTCGGCATTCTGGCCGGGCTGATGATCGGCAGCCTGGGGGCAAGGCTGTGGGGGATTCCGGTCTCGCTGGGCAGCGGGGGCGGGGCGCTGGTCAGCGGTCTGGTCTGCGGCTGGATCAATGCCAAGCGGCCGTCGATCGGGCACATGCCGGCCCACGCGGTGCAACTGCTCAAGGACCTGGGTCTGGCGATCTTCGTGGCGTGCGTGGGCTTGTCGGCCGGGCCGGATGCGCTGTCGCTGATCCGCGAGCACGGCGCGGTGCTGCCGCTGATCGGCCTGCTGGTGTCGCTGGGACCGGCGTGCCTGTCGCTGTGGGTGGGGCACAAGCTGCTGAAGATCGAGGGGCCGCTTCTGGTGGGCGCCATTGCCGGGCAGCACGTCAGTACACCGGCCATCAGCGCCATCCTGACGGCCAGCGGCAGCTCCGTGCCGCTTCTGGGCTACACGGTGACCTACGCCATCGCCAATGTGCTGCTGCCGGTGCTGGGACCGATCATCGTGTCCCTGGCGTATCACCTGAGTTGAGGCGCTCCGCGTCAGCCGATGAGACGGCTTCGAATATTGCATAAGGTTATATGACTTGCGTATTTCCTAGCCTAAAGGTTTGATGGAAGAATCGTTTCACAAGCGGTGACGTCACACCCGGCACCCACCGCCGCGAAACGCTATTGCCCGCTGCAGTCCATGCCGGACGGTCAGCCGGCCCCTTCAACTGAATCCCGTACAGGAGACACCATGAGTCAACTACGCCTGGGCGACATCGCCCCTGATTTCGAGCAGGAATCCTCGGCTGGCAAGATCCGCTTCCACGAGTATCTGGGCAACAGCTGGGGGGTGCTGTTCTCGCATCCGGCCGATTTCACGCCGGTTTGCACGACCGAGCTGGGCTACACGGCCAAGCTGGCCGACGAGTTTGCCAAGCGCAATGTGAAGGTCCTGGCCCTGTCGGTCGATGGTGCCGATTCGCACGCCAAGTGGATCGAAGACATCAACGACACGCAATCGACGACGGTCAACTTCCCGATCATCGCCGACAAGGACCGCAAGGTTTCCGAGCTGTACGACATGATCCACCCGAATGCCAGCGCCACGGCGACCGTGCGCTCGGTGTTTGTCATCGATCCGAATAAGAAGGTTCGTCTGACCATCACGTATCCCGCCAGCACGGGCCGCAATTTCAATGAAATCCTGCGCGTCATCGATTCGCTGCAACTGACCGACAGCCACAGCGTGGCCACGCCGGTCAACTGGGAAGACGGCGACGACGTCATCATCGTTCCGTCCCTGCAGGACGAAGCGGTGATCAAGGAAAAATTCCCGAAGGGCTACAAGGCCGTGCGTCCGTACCTGCGCATTACGCCGCAACCGAATAAGTAAATTCGAAAAATGGGGGGGTGCCCCCCCGGCTTGGACGCGGTCCCGCGCCGCCCGAACCGTCGCGATCTTCATAGAGGATCGCGACGGTTTTTCGTTGTTGGGATGCTTGTCCTATATGCCTCTTGGCGATGAGCAACCAAATAATGATTCGTTCCGTTCAGATCGGCCTACACGCAAACTTGCCTCCACATTGCAGATCACAGGGAGCAAGGGATGTCTTTCAGGAAAGCCGGTTGGTTGGCCGCCTTGGCCGCAGTGACGGTTTCATTCGCCGCGATTGCGCCGGCGCAGGCGCAGCAGAAGCAGACGCTGCTGAACGTTTCTTACGATCCGACGCGCGAACTCTACCGCGCGATCGATGACGCCTTCATCAAGCAGTACAAGGAGAAGGCGAACGTCGATCTGACGATCCGCCAGTCGCACGGCGGTTCCGGCCGCCAGGCGCGCTCGGTGATCGACGGGCTGGAAGCCGACGTCGTGACGCTGGCGCTGGCCTACGACATCGACGCCATCGCCGACCGCGGCCTCTTGCCTGAGAACTGGCAAGCCCGCCTGCCGCAGAACAGCTCGCCGTATACGTCCACCATCGTGTTCCTGGTGCGCAAGGGCAACCCCAAGCAGATCAAGGACTGGGACGATCTGCTCAAGGACGGCGTGCAGGTCATCACGCCCAATCCCAAGACCTCGGGCGGCGCCCGCTGGAACTACCTGGCGGCCTGGGCCTACGCGCTGGAAAAGAACGGCGGCAGCGAAGACAAGGCGCGCGCTTTCGTCGGCGACCTGCTCAAGCACGTGCCGGTGCTGGATACCGGCGCGCGCGGCGCCACCACGACGTTCGTGGAGCGCGGCGTGGGCGACGTGCTGCTTGCCTGGGAAAACGAGGCCTTCCTGGCGCAGGAGGAACTGGGGCCGGACAAGTTCGACATCGTGGTGCCGTCGCTGTCCATCCTGGCCGAGCCGCCGGTGGCCATCGTCGACAAGGTCGTGGACAAGAAGGGCACCCGCGTCGCCGCGCAGGCCTATCTGGAATTCCTGTACACCCCGGCCGCGCAGGAGATCATCGCCAAGAACTACTACCGTCCGCTGGACAAGACGGTCGCCGCCAAATACGAGGCCAAGTTCCCCAAGGTCAAGCTCGTCACCATCGACGACAAGATCTTCGGCGGCTGGCGCAAGGCGCAGAAGGATCACTTCAGCGACGGCGGCACCTTCGACCAGATCTACCAGCCGCAGAAGAAGTAACTGCATAACGTTCGGACGACGGCCATGACTTCAGCCTCGAACCCGGCGGCAAACGGCGCGCAAGCGCCTTTTTCCGTTCGGCGCAACAGCCCGGGCGTGCTGCCCGGATTCGGTATTTCCATGGGCTACGCGGTGCTGTATCTCAGCGTGCTCGTGCTGATCCCGCTGGCCGCCTTGCCCATCAAGAGCGCGGGGCTGGGATGGCAGGGCTTTTGGGACGCGGTGACCGCGCCCCGCGTGATGGCCTCGTACCAGCTGACCTTTGGCGCCTCGCTCATCGCGGCGCTGGTGAACCTGGTGTTCGGCACGGTCGTCGCGTGGGTGCTGGTGCGCTATCGCTTTCCGGGAAAGAAGATCCTGGATGCGCTGGTCGACCTGCCATTCGCGCTGCCGACGGCGGTGGCGGGCATCGCGCTGACTGCGCTGTATTCGCAGAAGGGCTGGCTGGGCGGTCCGCTGTCCGAATGGTTCGGCCTGAAGGTGGCGTTCACGCCGCTGGGCATCGTCATTGCGCTCATCTTCATCGGCGTGCCGTTCGTCGTGCGCACGGTGCAGCCGGTGCTGGAAGACGTGGAGCGCGAGATCGAGGAAGCGGCCGCCAGCCTGGGCGCGGACCGCTGGCAGACCTTCCGGCGCGTGCTGCTGCCGACGATCATGCCGGCCCTGATGACGGGCTTTGCGCTGGCGTTCGCGCGCGCGGTGGGCGAATACGGCTCCGTGGTGTTCATCGCCGGCAACATGCCGATGGTGTCCGAGATCACGCCGCTGCTGATCATTTCCAAGCTGGAGCAGTTCGACTACGCCGGCGCGGCCGCCATCGCGACCGTGATGCTGGTGCTGTCGTTCGTGCTGCTCCTCATCATCAACCTGTTGCAGGGCTGGCAGGCGCGCCGCGGCCTGGGGAGGCAGTCATGAGCGCACCGGATCGTCCCGCTCACCTGACCGAGCCGCGCTGGGTGCGCGGCATTCTGCTGTTCATCGCGCTGGGATTTCTTGCGCTGTTTCTGCTGGTGCCGCTGGCGGCCGTGTTCGCCGAGGCCTTCAGGAAGGGATGGGCGCTGTACCTGGACGCCATCGTCGAGCCCGACGCCCTGGCGGCGATCCGGCTGACGCTGCTGGTCGCGGCCATCGCCTTGCCGGTGAACCTGGTGTTCGGCGTGGCCGCCGCGTGGGCCATTACCAAGTTCCAGTTCCGGGGCAAACAGTTCCTCATCACGCTCATCGACCTGCCGTTCTCAGTGTCGCCGGTGGTCGCGGGCCTGGTGTTCGTGCTGCTGTTCGGCTCGCAGGGCTGGTTTGGCGAATGGCTGCAGGCGCACGACATCAAGATCGTCTACGCGGTGCCCGGCATCATCCTGGCGACGTTGTTCGTGACGTTTCCCTTTGTGGCGCGCGAGCTGATCCCGCTGATGCAGGCGCAGGGCAGCGAGGAAGAGCAGGCCGCGCTGACGCTGGGCGCGAGCGGCTGGCAGATCTTCTGGCGCGTGACGCTGCCGAACATCAAGTGGGGTTTGTTGTACGGCGCGATCCTGTGCAATGCACGGGCCATGGGCGAGTTCGGCGCGGTGTCGGTCGTGTCGGGCCAGATCCGCGGGCTGACCAACACGATGACGCTGCACGTCGAGATTCTCTACAACGAATATCAGTATTCCGCGGCGTTTGCCGTCGCCTCGCTGCTCGCGCTGCTGGCGCTGGTGACGCTGGTGGCAAAGAACGTGGTCGAGTGGCGCAACGCGCGCCTTCAGCAGGGCGCGGACCAGCCGGTGGAGTACCCCGGCGCCGCGGTGGCCATCAAGCCGGCGGTCGCCTGACGCGACCGCCCGGGCAAGGAGACAGGCATGAGTATCGAAGTACGCAATCTATCCAAGCGGTTCGGTCAGTTCCGCGCGCTGAACGACGTGTCGCTGCACATCGAGACCGGCGAACTGGTGGCGCTGCTGGGACCGTCGGGCTGCGGCAAGACGACGCTGCTGCGCATCATCGCCGGGCTGGAATCTGCCGATTCGGGCAGCGTGCTGTTCGCCGGCGAGGACGCCACGGCTGTTGACGTGCGCCAGCGCCAGGTCGGATTCGTGTTCCAGCACTACGCGCTGTTCAAGCACATGACGGTGTTCGAGAACGTGGCGTTCGGGCTGCGCGTGAAGCATCGCTCGCAGCGCCCGTCCGAGGACCAGATCAAGCGCAAGGTGCACGATCTGCTGGGCCTGGTGCAGCTGGACTGGCTGGCCGACCGCTATCCGGCGCAGTTGTCCGGCGGGCAGCGCCAGCGCATCGCCCTGGCGCGCGCGCTGGCGGTCGAGCCGCGCGTGCTGCTGCTGGACGAGCCCTTTGGCGCCCTGGACGCCAAGGTCCGCAAGGAACTGCGCCGCTGGCTGCGGCGGCTGCACGATGAACTGCACGTGGCCAGCGTGTTCGTCACGCACGACCAGGAAGAGGCGCTGGAGGTCTCGGACCGCGTGGTGCTGATGAACGCCGGCCGCATTGAACAGGTGGGCACGCCCCGCGAGGTCTGGGAAGGGCCGGCCACGCCATTCGTCTACGGCTTCCTGGGCGACGTGAACCAGCTTCAGGGCACCGCCACGCGCGGCGTGTTCCAAGGCGCCGGCCTGTCGCTGCCCGCGCCGGAACTGGCGCAGGCCGACGCGCAGCGCGCCACGGCCTATGTACGGCCGCACGAATTCGAGGTCGAGCGTTATCGCGCCGGTGCCGAAGGCATCCCGGTGCGCCTGTCGCACGCCTATCTGGCCGGTCCCAGCGCGTATCTGGAACTGGCGCGCCAGGATACGGACGCGATCATCGAGGCCGAGGTGCCCGAGTCGCTGTACCAGGAGCTCAACCTGCGGGACGGCGAGATCCTGCTCGCGCGTCCCCGCCGGGCGCGCATCTTCGCGGTGCAACCATGACGACGACCGATACCTCCGTTGAACTGGCCCCGGCGCTGGCTGCGCGCTGGCGCGATCTGACGGCGCGTCTGGCGGACATCCAGCGCCGTTATCCGGATGCCGCGCTGGCGTCGTCGCTGGCGGCCGAAGACTTGGTGCTGACCCATGCCATCTACGACTCGGGCCTGGACCTGGAAGTCTTCACGCTGGACACGGGCCGGCTGCACGCCGAGACGTTGGGCGTGCTGGACGCCGTGCGTCAGCGCTACGGCCGTGAAGTCACCGTGTACCGGCCCGTTCAGGCGGCGGTCGACGAACACGTCGCGGCGCATGGCGCGTATGCCTTTTACGAAAGCGTCGACCTGCGCAAGGCCTGTTGCCAGATTCGCAAGGTCGAGCCGCTCAAGCGTGCGCTGTCCGGCCGCGGCGCCTGGATCACCGGGCAGCGGCGCGCGCAGTCCACGACGCGCGGCGAGCTGCAGCTGGAAGAGGACGATGCGACCTTCGGCCTCTACAAGTTCAACCCGCTGGCCGAGTGGAGCGAGGACGAGATCTGGTCCGCCATCCGCGCGCTCGGCATTCCCTACAACCCGCTGCACGACCAGGGCTACCCGTCCATCGGTTGCGAACCCTGTACGCGCGCGATCCGCCCCGGCGAAGACCTGAGGGCAGGGCGCTGGTGGTGGGAGTCGTCCGACTCGAAGGAATGCGGCCTGCACGCGGGCAACCGGGTCATCACCATTTCAAAATTGTTTTAGGGGAATACCTATGTCTGCCGTGATCCAACGCAGCCACCTGGATTGGCTGGAATCGGAAGCGATCTTCATCCTGCGCGAAGTCGCCGCCGAATGTGAAAAGCCTGTCCTGCTCTTTTCGGGCGGCAAGGACTCCGTGGTGCTGCTGCGCCTGGCCGAAAAGGCCTTCCGGCCGGGGCGCTTTCCGTTTCCGCTGATGCACATCGACACCGCCCACAACTTCGACGAGGTGATCGCCTTTCGCGACGCCCGCGCGGCCGAGCTGGGCGAAACCCTGATCGTGCGCAGCGTTGAAGACTCGATCAAGCGCGGCAGCGTTGTGCTGCGCCGCGAGACCGATTCGCGCAACGCGGCGCAGGCGGTGACGCTGCTGGAAGCCATCGAGGAGTTCGGGTTTGACGCCTGCATCGGCGGCGCGCGCCGCGATGAGGAAAAGGCTCGGGCCAAGGAACGCATCTTTTCGTTCCGCGACGAGTTCGGCCAGTGGGATCCCAAGGCCCAGCGCCCCGAACTCTGGAACCTGTTCAACACCCGCGTGCATCGCGGCGAGAACATGCGCGTCTTCCCGATCTCGAATTGGACCGAGCTGGACGTCTGGCAGTACATCCAGCGCGAACAGCTGGCGCTGCCCCCGATCTATTTTGCGCATGAGCGCGAGGTGGTGCGCCGCAAGGGCCTCTTGGTGCCGGTCACCCGCCTGACGCCGCCGGCCGACGGCGAACAGGTCGAACGCCTGTCCGTCCGGTTCCGCACCGTGGGCGATATCTCGTGCACGTGCCCGGTTGCCTCCGACGCCACCGACACCATGGCCATCATCGCCGAGACCGCCGTGACGGACATCACGGAGCGCGGCGCCACGCGCATGGACGACCAGACTTCCGAGGCCTCGATGGAGCGCCGCAAGAAGGAAGGCTATTTCTGAATGAGATGACGCGTCGGCGCATGCCGGCGTCTGGGGAACTACATGAACGCACTGAACGATTCCTTTCTTTCCGGCGCCGACACCGGCGTGCTGCGCCTGATCACGGCCGGCTCCGTCGACGATGGCAAATCCACGCTGATCGGCCGCCTGCTGTATGACAGCAAGGGCGTCTTCGCCGACCAGCTGGACGCGATTTCACGCGCCAAGCACAAGCGCGTGGCGGGCGACGGCATCGACTTTTCGCTCTTGACCGACGGCCTGGAAGCCGAGCGGGAGCAGGGCATCACCATCGACGTCGCCTACCGCTACTTCTCGACGCCTTCGCGCAAGTTCATCATTGCCGACGCGCCGGGCCACGAGCAGTACACGCGCAACATGGTGACCGGCGCGTCCACCGCGGACGTCGCCGTCATCCTGATCGACGCGACTCGCGCCGCCGACGGCAAGCTGCTGCCGCAGACCAAGCGGCACAGCACCATCGCGCGCCTCTTGGGCATCCGCCACATCGTGGTCGCGGTGAACAAGATGGACCTGGTGGATTGGGACCGCGCGGTGTTCGAACGCATCCGCGACGCCTATGCGGACCTGGCGGTCAAGCTGGGCATTCCCCACTTCGACGCGTTGCCGTTGTCGGCGCTGAGCGGCGACAACGTCGTCACGCTGTCCGGCAAGACGCCCTGGTACGAAGGGCAGCCGCTGCTTGCGCTGCTGGAATCGCTGGACCTGTCGGGCGACGGCCGCACCTTGCCGCTGCGCTTTCCGGTGCAATGGGTGTCGCGCCATGGCGGCGATCGCGCGGACGATTTTCGCGGCTATGCCGGCCGTGTTGCCAGTGGCGTGCTGCGCCCCGGCGACGAAGTGACGGTGCAGCCGTCGGGCGTGACGGCGGTGGTGCAGGAGGTGCGCGCCTTTGATCGTGCGCTCGATGAAGCTGTGGCCGGCGATTCGATCACGTTGGTGCTGGACCGCGATGTCGACGTGTCGCGCGGCGACGTGATCGTGCACACCGCCGCGCCGGCGCAGGTGTCGCGCGAGTTCGAAGCCGAGCTGTGCTGGCTGGATGCGCAGGCGTTGAATCCCGCGCGCAAATATCTGCTGAAGTCGGGCACGCGGCTTACGTCGGCGAAGGTGCGTGCCGTGTTATCGCATCGGGATATTCATGAACTGCAGGAGGTCGAGAACACCGAAGGCACGCTGCGCATGAACGACATCGGCCGCGTCACGCTGACGACTCGCGAGTCGTTGGCGGTTGATCGTTATGACGATGTGGCGGCGACCGGCGCGTTCATTTTGATCGACGAAACCACGCATCAGACCGCTGCGGCGGGGATGCTGCGGTAAACCGCAACACAGGTGAAAAAACGGGCCCCTGGGGCTCGTTTTTCTATGTTGTTTTTCGTCCAAACCCAATGCTGGTGCGGGTTTCCGGGCCATCTCGCAAGATGAAATCGAATTGTTCAGACGATGTCTTCTTCTTGCGGTAAAGTTGGGCTGTCTTACGAAAAGGCTTTTGGTGCTTGTCAAAACCACTGTGTTTTTGTACAGTAGTTTTTATGGCACGCACCGATCATTCTTTTCCCGCCGGTTCTGGGTCCCCGGCTGCCGCCCCCGCCGCCTTGCGCGGTCGGGGTGCGGTTACTAATGTTCGGCATCGCTTTCAGCGCGATGACCGCGTGCAGGTCGACGACGGCTGGTCAGCTTCCGGCCTGCCTGCCGACTTTGTTGAGTCCGTCCCCGATTCAGCCTTTGACGGTTCAGCCCCCGACGCCTCAGCCTCGCAGACTGCAGGCCCCGCTGGCCGCGCCACCGTCATTCCCATCCTGCCCGACACGCGCTCCGCGCCGCCCGCACCCAAGACCACGGTCACGGCGGAAGAGGCGCGCAAGATCCTGTCGCGCAACGATTCGCCGGATATCCCTTTTGACGTTGCCGCCAACCCGTACCGCGGGTGCGAGCACGGTTGCGTGTACTGCTATGCCCGGCCCACGCATTCCTACCTGGGCTATTCGCCGGGGCTGGATTTCGAAACGCGCCTGGTGGCCAAGGCCAATGCCGTGGAAGCCCTGCGCGCGGAACTTGCCCGTCCCGGCTACAAGCCGTCGCCCATCAATATCGGCTCGGCCACCGACGCCTATCAGCCCATCGAGCGCGACTGGCGCCTCACGCGCGGCATGCTCGAACTCGCGCTCGAAACCCGCCATCCGGTCACCATCGTCACCAAGAACGCGCTGGTCGCCCGCGACCTGGACTTGCTGGCAGCCCTGGCGCAGCAGAACCTCGTGGTGGTCTACATCAGCATCACCACGCTGGACGCCGGCATGGCCCGCACGCTCGAACCCCGCGCCGCTGCGCCGTGGCGCCGCCTGGAAGCGGTGCGCAGCCTGACCGACGCCGGCGTGCCGGTGGGCGTGCTGGTGGCGCCGGTCATCCCGTTCATCAACGACGAGTCCATGGAGCACATCCTCCAAGAGGCCAAGGCGGCTGGCGCCCATTACGCCAGTTACACGGTCCTGCGCCTGCCCTGGGAGGTCAAGACCCTGTTCGAGGACTGGCTCAACGCTCATTACCCGGACCGCGCGCAACGTGTCCTGCACCGCATCGAAGACCTGCGCAACGGCCGCCGCAACGATCCCAACTTCGGGTCGCGCATGCGCGGCACGGGCATCTGGGCCGACCTGCTGCGCCAGCGCTTTACGGTTGCCACGCGCAAGCTGGGGCTTAACCGTACGCGCCTGTCACTCGATTGCAGCCGGTTTGTACCGCCTGCGGGTACCGGCGCGTCGGCGTCCCTGTTCGATGGCGCGGCGCCGGGTGGCGAGGCTACGGGCAATGCGGTCAGCTCCGGCAACGCCGCTACCGATTTTCAATCCCCGGTTGATGCGAAAGCGTCTTCAGGGGTCCCTTTTCCTGGTGGTTTGCCTGCGGTCAGCGGCGCATACGGGCGCGGTGCGCGCCAGTTGCGCGCCATGGCGGCTGGCCAATTGTCTTTGTTCGATTGACCGCAGGCCGCAGTTGCCTCGGGTGCATGCCAGGGCGAATCGCCCCGGCGCTGGAACGTTTATCCAAGGAGTTCCCATGAACACCGCTGATTTTTCCGTCCTGCCGGATGAGCTCGTCGTTTCCCTGAATCCGCTGCGCCGCGGCGCCAGCCGCGCTCGGGCCTTCTGCGCCCGCCTGGCAGGCATGGCCATGCCCTGGAACGGCACGATATCCGGCCAGCCCGCGCGGGCCACACGCATGCCAGCCCGCTGGCCATTCCCGCCGGCGCCCACGCCCGAGGAAGTGTCGGGCGGCGCCCGGGGGGCTGGCGTAGCAGTGGGCGGTGGTGTGCCCGACGCTGGCGCAACCGTAGCCGGCGCACCGGCGGCTGACGTACCTGCAGCCGGCTCCCTCGCGGCGCTCCCCGTTGCGGGCGCATCCGCCGTCTCCCCGGCGGCGTCTGCCGCTGCGGTGGCGCGTGATCACAGCATCGGAGACGCCAAGGCGCAGCCGGTGGCAAACCAGCTCACGATGAAAGCCATGATCACGGACGTGGTGCTGGTGTTGGCCTGGGGCGCGATGATCCCCGGCCTGATGTGGTTGGGCGTGGCCGGCGGCTTCTGATGGCCGCGGCGCGGGGTTCAGCTCGATCCCAGCAGGATCACGCCCGCCAGAATGGACACGCAACCGGCCAGACGCCCCACGCCCACTTTTTCCCGCAGCAGGAACATGCCGGCCAGGGTGCCGAGCATCATGGACATTTCCCGGGCAGGCGCCACCAGGCTTAGCGGCGCGCCGTTGCGCAGCGCATACAGCACCAGGATGTACCCCAGCGGCGACAAAAAACCCACGGCCAGCGCCAAGTGCCAATGTCCTCGCATGGATTCCCACGATTGCGTAGGGCGGCGCAGCATGTGCGGGGTCATCATGGCGGTGCGGGTGACACAGGTAAACCAATCGAACAGCACCGGACTGATCAGCAGCACTTTCACGCCGTACGCGTCCACCACCGTATAGGCCGCGATGAACAGGCCGATCACCACGCCCCAGCGCACGCCGATCCATGCCTGCGCCTGCTTGAAGATGGCCAGCCGTCCTTGGGTGGCGATCAGCAGCACCCCCGCCACGACGCACAACATGCCGACGATGCCGGTGCTGGTGGCGGGTTCGCCCAGCAGCAGGAAGGCGCCCGTCGTGGAAAGCAGGGGGCCAGTGCCCCGGGCGATCGGGTACACCACGGACAGGTCAGCCACCTGATAGCCTCGCTGGAGGCACAGGCTGTAGCCCAGATGCAACAGGCTGGACGTCAGGATCGCGCCGACAACCGGCCAGGTCCAGTTCATGCCGTCGTGCATCAACACCCAGATCACCCACGGCGCATACAGCACCGAGGCGCAGAGCCCGTAGGCAAACACGAACGGTGCGCCCACCATGGCCGCGCGCTTGGCAAGGAGGTTCCACGTGGCGTGGGCCATTGCCGCCAGGACGACCAATATCAGGGACGAGTGCGACATGAGGGAACAGCGTCAGATGACGTGTTTGTTACAGGGAGTTGGAAGGGTACCGCAAACCTTGCTGAAGGCGCACATGTTACCCGAGGCTCTGGGGAATTTTTGGTGTAGAATCATTGGTTTGCCAAATCTCATCCTCTGCTTGCGGCATAGCATCGCGACATAGGTACACAGCCCAGGTTCAAAGTTCAGGCTCGAAGCCCAGCTCAAAGGGAATCCGCGTTACTGATAACTGCGGACAACTGCTGAGAACGTCGCCATGCACACAACATTGATCGGCAAATAGTTTTAGTCCGCAAAGACATGATGATCTAGGAGTTCACATGAACCTCATCGCTATCCTGGAACAGGAAGAAATTGCCCGTCTGACCGGCGGTCAAGCCAAGCCTGAATTTGCTCCTGGTGACACCGTCATCGTGAGCGTCAACGTCGTTGAAGGCACCCGCAAGCGCGTGCAGGCTTTCGAAGGCGTTGTTATCGCCAAGCGCAATCGCGGCCTGAACTCCGCGTTCACCGTGCGCAAGATTTCGTCGGGTGAAGCCGTGGAACGTACGTTCCAGCTGTACTCGCCGCAAATCGCCAGCATCGAAGTGAAGCGCCGCGGCGACGTGCGCCGCGCCAAGCTGTACTACCTGCGCTCGCGCTCGGGCAAGTCGGCTCGCATCAAGGAAAAGCTGGTCAGCAAGCAAGCCTCCGCGGCTTGATCGCTTATCGGTACACGGCCCTGACAGTGTCGGACGTTCACGCCAATCCGCGTTTCCGTCCGGCACGGTTTTCCGGGTTAAAAAGGCACCTGCGAGGGTGCCTTTTTTCTTATTTCCAAGCGTATGTCTGATACCTCGTCCTCCGCGCGGCCCCGACGGCCGCTGGCGCGTCCCGGATTCGATCCGGCGACGCAACCGTGGGTGGTGGCCAACGAATCGCTGCCGCCCGTGCCTACCCGCCTGCTGACGCCGGATTCCCTGCGCGGCACGCTGAGCCAGCCGTCCACTTGGACGCTTGAGCTGTCGCGCGACAACGATCTTCGCTATCCCGGCCGCGAGGGCACACCCGTGCCGGCGGCCGTGCTGATCCCGCTGGTGACGCGCGACGAAGGCGTGAACATCATGCTGACGCAGCGTGCCGCGCATCTGCACGATCACGCGGGCCAGATCAGCTTTCCCGGCGGGCGCATCGAGACCAGCGACGCCAACCCCGAGGCCGCGGCGCTGCGCGAAGCGCAAGAGGAAACGGGCCTGCCGGCCAATTATGTGGAAGTGCTGGGCAGCATGCCGCCGTACCTGACGGCCACCGGCTTTTCGATCATTCCCGTGGTGTCGCTGGTGCGGCCCGGTTTCGAACTGGCGCCCGACGCGTTCGAAGTGGCCGAGGTGTTCGAGGTGCCGTTGTCGTTCCTGATGGATCCGGCCAATCATCGTCTGTACGAAGCCCGGCTCGATGACGGACGGGTGCGTCAGTATTACGGCATGCCGTACGGCAAGCACTTCATCTGGGGCGCCACCGCGGGCATGCTGCGCAATCTCTATCACCTGCTGCGCCACGGGTTCGCGCCGCGCTGATCCGCCTGGGAACAGACGGCCTTGCGGTCCGATCTAGGCGAACGGTCTGGATAACAAACAGCCCCGCATAAGCTAACGGCCCCGATCGGGGCCGTTTTCAATGGGACAGCGTCACGCGTCAGTAGCGCTGCTGGCCCGCCAGGTTTTCCTCGAGGATGCGCTCGTACAGCGCGTACCGCGCCGCATCGATCTTGCCGTCCCGCAGGGCCGCCACCACCCCGCAGCCGGGTTCGTGGCGGTGGGTGCAGTTGTAGAAGCGGCATGCTTCGATGGGCTGCGTGAACTCCGGAAACCCGCGGATGATGTCGTCCCGCGTCAGGTGATGCAGCCCGAAGGCCTGGAATCCGGGCGAGTCGATCAGGTCGCCGCCCGGCGCCGGCAGATGATAGAGCCGAGTGCTGGTCGTGGTGTGCTTGCCCATGTCCAGCGCGGTGGAGTGCTCGCGTGTCGCCGCGGCGGCGTCCGGCACCAGCGCGTTGAGCAGCGTGGACTTGCCCATGCCGCTCTGGCCCAGCAGCAGGTTCGTGCGGCCGGCCAGGCGCGGCGCGAGCAGCGTGTGGACGTTCTCGGGTTCGAGTGCGCTCAGTTCGATGATGTCCACGCCCAGCGCCGCAATGGGCGCAAGCCGCGCGCGAGCGGCCGGCAGCTCGTCGGTGAGGTCGGTCTTGTTCAGGACGATGAGCGGCGCGATGCCGGCGCTCCATGCGCCTGCCAATGCGCGGCCGGTGAGGTCGTCCGAAAACGTGGGCCGGACAGCCACGACGATCAGCAGCTGGTCGACATTGGACGCAAACTGCTTGGACCGCATTTCGTCGGAACGATAGAGCAGGTTGCTGCGCGGCAGAATGGCGTCGATGGCGCCTTCGTCCTTGCCTTGCGGCGTGATCTTGACCCGGTCGCCTACCGCGGCGCCGGTCTTCTTGCCGCGGGGGAAGCACTTGCGCAGGGCGCCATCGGCCAGTTCCACGGTGTAGTGGCGGCCATGCGCGGCGATGATGCGGCCTTCCATCGGCGCGCTCATGCGGTGGCCGCCATCAGGTGGCGGATGCGCACGGCGGCAGGAGGGTGACTGTCGTAAAAGGCGGAATGCACAGGGTCGGGTGTCAGGGTTGCAGCGTTGTCGTCGAACAGCTTGACCAGCGCCGAGACCAGGTGGTCGGGCGAGCTCTGCTCGGCGGCATAGCGATCCGCTTCGAATTCGTCGCGGCGCGAGTACCAGCTGGCCAAGGGTGTCAGCATGAAGGTGAATACAGGAATGACCAGGAAGAACAGCAACAGGGCCATGGCGTCGTTGCGGCCGCCCAATTGCGGCATCACGCCCAGGCTCACATAGAACCACGGCTGCTGGGCAATCCAGCCCAGGATCGCAAAGAACACCAGCGCGGCGGCAAAGCTGAAGATCACGCGCTTGATGATGTGGCGTTTGGCGAAATGCCCCAGCTCGTGCGCCAGCACGGCCTCGATTTCGTCGGCGTTCAGGCGGGCCAGCAGGGTATCGAAGAACACGATGCGGCGGGATTTTCCGAAGCCCGTGAAATAGGCGTTGCCGTGGGCCGAGCGGCGCGAGCCGTCCATCACGAACAGGCCATTCAAGGCAAAGCCGCAGCGCTGCGCCAGACCTTGGATGCGGGCAGTCAGTTCCGAGTCTGACAGCGGTGTGAACTTATTGAAGAGCGGAGCGATGAACATCGGGTAGATGATCCACAGGGCCAGATTGAACACCGACCACAGGGCCCACGCCCATACCCACCAATAGGTGCCGGCGCTGCCCATCAGCCACAGCACTGCCGCTACCAGCGGCAGACCCAGCACCGCCGCGACCATCAGGCCCTTGGCGGCGTCGGCCACAAACAACCCAGGCGTCATGCGGTTAAAGCCAAAGCGCGCTTCCAGCTTGAACTGCCGCCAAAGCGTGAACGGCAGACCCAGCAGGCCCAGCAGCAGCGCAACCACCACCAGCAGCAGCATCTGCCGCACGAAGTCGTTGCTGGTAAGCTGGCTGACCATCAGGTCGATGAACTGCAGGCCGCCCAATAGCGTCAGCGCGACCAGCACCAGGGCGTCATAGGTGCGCTCGAGCATGCCCAGCCGAACCCGTGCCACGGTGTAATCCGCCGCCCGCTGATGGCTGGACAACCCGATGCGATGGGAGAATTCCGCAGGCACCTGGTCGCGATTGCGGGCGACATGGCGGATCTGGCGTGACGCCAGCCACATGCGCACGGCAATATCGGTCAGCAGGAAGGCAACGAACAGCAGTGTGAACATGGACAATGCGTTTTGCTCAAGAGGGATGTGCGAAAATCGCGCGTTTTAAAGGCAAATTATATGGCTGCGAACGAAAACCGCCTGATCTGGCTCGACATGGAAATGACGGGCCTGGACCCCGAGAAAGAACGGATTATCGAAGTCGCCGTCGTGGTGACAGAACCCGACCTGACCGTCGTGGCCGAGGGACCGGTGATTGTGGTGCACCAGTCCGACAGCCTGCTCGACGCAATGGACAACTGGAACAAGTCGACCCACGGCAAGAGCGGACTGATCGATAAGGTCAAGTCGTCCACGGTGACCGAGGCAGAGGCAGAGGATACGCTGTTGGCGTTTCTTGCGCAGCATGTGCCGGCGGGCAAATCGCCCATGTGCGGCAACACCATCAGCCAGGACCGCCGCTTCATGTTTGCGTACATGCCGCGCCTGGAACAGTTCTTCCATTACCGCAACCTGGATGTCAGCACGCTCAAGGAGCTGGCGCGCCGCTGGGCTCCCGCCGTTTACAAGGGATTCGAGAAAAAGAGCCGCCATGAAGCGCTGGCCGACATCTACGAGTCGATTGACGAGCTCAAGTATTACCGCGAGCATTTCCTGAAGGTCTGAGACCGGCGGCGGACCGCCAGGTTCCAACGGATTCCCGGCCACGTTGCCGCACCTTGTTGTCATGTCGTCCTATTCCGTCGCGCAGATCCGTCTTGCTGAACAGCGCGCCCTGGCAACCGGGCGCGCCCTGATGCCGCTGGCCGGCGCGGCAGCGGCCAGCTTCGTCGCGGCGCGCGTGCCGGCCGACGCGTTCATCCTGGCGCTCGCCGGCCCCGGCAACAACGGCGGGGACGCATTGGAAGCCGCCGCGCTATTGCTGGCGCGAGGCTTGGATATTCACGTGGTGTTGCCTTCGGGGCCAGACAGGCTGCCCGCCGATGCGGCGCGCGCCTGGGCCGGCTGGCTGGCTGAGGGCGGAGAGCCCCGGACGCACACAGCTCTTCCGGCCGGATCGTCACCGGATCTGATCATCGACGGGTTGTTTGGCATCGGCTTGAACCGTCCCCTGGATGCCGCGTGGCAAGCCCTGATCGACGCGGTCAACGTCATGGAGGTTCCGGTGCTGGCGCTGGATGTGCCCAGCGGCATTGATGCCGACAGCGGGGTGGCGTTGGGCCGGCCGATCCAGGCGCGCTGGACTTTGTCGTTCATTGCGCCCAGCCGTGGACTCACACTTGCCGGCGCAGGGCGCGAGGCAGCCGGAGAATGCCACCTGGATACGCTGGGCGTCGCCATGCCGGATGACGGCAGCACTGGCCGTTAGGCCGACGCGCGCCAGTCCTTAACCCGGCCGGCCCCCGAAGCGCGATTCGACCTCGGGCGACAGTGGGCGGTAGCGGTCGTTGTCCTGGCCCGCCAACGCATTCAGATGGGTTTCGGAAGGATCGAACACCTTCCAGTAGAGCCGTCCGCACAATTCGCGCGCGGCGTGCCCGGGCCAGTTGTCGGGCAGCATGGGGGCGGGCAGTTGAGGATCGTGCAGCACGATCCGGCGCCAGTTGTGCAGCACCATGACGCGCACGGTGAACGCCTCGGCGGGCGAGGGCGCCTCGTCCAGCAGTTTTTCCAGCGGGCCGAAGTTGCGCGAGAACTGCCGGTATTGCTCGGCCACGTCGTCCAGATTCCAGCATTGGGTGGCCAGGCTGGCGATGGGTAGCCCCCCGGCGCCGGCCAAATCGCGGGCCGACAACACCAGCGCCCGGTCCGGAATGCCCAGTTTTTCAAGAATGTCGTGTGCGGCGCGCGCCTCGGTGTGCGGATGCGCAAACAGGCCCGGTGCGATCATGCCGAAGCCTTCCCACGTCAATTCGCGGCGCAACTCGCCGCGTTCAGCCAGGCCGTTGCCCGTACGCGGCAGCGCCACCAGCGTCCATTCCCCGTTCCATTCCTTGGCTCCGCCTTCGTAGATGCGCTGCGAGGCGTGCGACGTGTGGCGCACGCCCTGCTCGGAAATCAGGTAGAGGCTGCGTCGGCCGTGGCGTTCGGACTGCAGCCAGTTCTGCGCCACCAGGCGAAAGACGCTGGTGCGCAGCAGGCGTTCATTGATGCCAAGCGGAGCCAGCAGCTCGATCAGGCTGCCCAGCCAGATGGCGCCGCCGTGCGGGGCCAGCGCATCGCCCAACACGCTGACGCAGAGCGATTTCGCGCGGGGCGGATCGCTTTTCAACAAGCGGGACAGGGAGCGTTCCAGGGGCGACTGAGGATTTGCCATAAGGAGGGCCGCGGACGGCCGATATCGGGATGCTGGATATGATACATAAATCCAATGTGATACAGATTTGAGTTTGACAATGAATTTTTTGTATTAAATAATCGTCGCATGACATGACGGCACTGCGCAGCGTTTGCTTTGCGTTTTCGCAAACCGTCTCAAGGAGACAACTATGTACGCTCAACTCGTCGAAACCGGCGTCAAGCAGGTCAAGACCGCGGACCAGCTCGACGGCCTGGAACAGACGTTCCAGCGGCGCATCGACGACGGTGTTCGTATCGAGGCCAAGGACTGGATGCCCGAGGCCTACCGCAAGACGCTCGTGCGTCAGATCTCGCAGCACGCGCACTCGGAAATCGTGGGCATGCTGCCGGAAGGCAACTGGATCACGCGCGCCCCGTCCCTCAAGCGCAAGGCCATCCTCCTGGCCAAGGTGCAGGACGAGGCGGGTCACGGGCTCTACCTGTACAGCGCCGCGGAAACGCTGGGCGTGTCGCGCGACGACCTGATCGACGACCTGCACGCCGGGCGCGCCAAGTACTCCAGCATCTTCAACTACCCTACGCTGAGCTGGGCCGACATCGGCATGATCGGCTGGCTGGTCGACGGCTCGGCGATCATCAACCAGATTCCGCTGTGCCGCTGTTCGTATGGTCCGTACGCGCGGGCCATGGTGCGCGTCTGTAAGGAAGAGTCCTTCCATCAGCGTCAGGGCTATGACCTGCTCATGCAGATGTGCCTGCACGGCACGCCCGAACAGAAGGCGATGGTCCAGGACTCGCTCAACCGCTGGTGGTGGCCCGCACTGATGATGTTCGGTCCGTCGGACGCCGATTCGCCCAATAGCGCGCAGTCGATGGCCTGGAAGATCAAGCTCTTCTCCAACGACGAGCTGCGCCAGAAGATGGTGGACCAGACCGTGCCGCAGGCCGAATACCTGGGCCTGACCGTCCCCGATCCCGATCTGAAGTGGAACGCCGAGCGCGGCCACTACGACTTCGGCGAAATCGACTGGTCCGAGTTCTACGCCGTGCTCAAGGGCAACGGCCCCTGCAACCGCGAACGCCTTGCCGCGCGGGTGAAGGCGCATGAGGACGGCGCGTGGGTACGTGACGCGCTTGTCGCCCACGCCGACAAGCAGTCCGCCCGTAAAGCCGCCTAGAGGTTCCCCCCCCGGAGCGCTGCGCGCTTCCCCCCAGGGGGGCGCCGCAGCGGACCGGCGGAGCCCGGATCCGCGCGGCCCCGCTGGCCCTCGCTGCGCTTTGGGATTGGGCACATCTGGCATTCGTAGTCCCTACTTCATTTATTGCAGACCGTCGGCGCGATGCGCCCCGGCATTAGAGGAAATCCATCATGAGCAAAGACTGGCCTCTGTGGGAAGTCTTCATCCGTAGCCAGCACGGCCTGGCGCACAAGCACGTGGGCAGCCTGCATGCCCCGGACGCCGAAATGGCGATCAATCACGCCCGCGACGTGTACACGCGCCGTAACGAGGGACTGAGCATCTGGGTCGTCCGCGCCTCGGATATTTCGGCCAGCAGCCCGGGCGACAAGGATCCGCTGTTCGAGCCGGCCAACAGCAAGGTTTACCGGCATCCGACCTTCTTCCCGATGCCCGAAGAAATCAAGCACATGTAAGGCGGGCGGGGGAGACATGGACAAAGCACTGTTTGAATACCTGCTGCGCCTGGGCGATACGTCGCTCATCCTGTCGCAGCGGCTGGGCGCCTGGACGGGGCACGGTCCGATCCTGGAAGAGGATCTGGCGCTGACCAACACTGCGCTCGACCTGCTGGGCCAGGCCCGCATGTGGCTGACGCTGGCCGGCGAGGTCGAGGGCGCGGGCCGCGACGAGGACGCGCTGGCCTATCTGCGCGACACGCACGAGTTCCGCAACGCGCTGCTGGTCGAGCGCGACAACGGCAACTACGCCGACACCATGGCGCGGCAGTTCCTGTTCGACGTCTGGCACTACTTCCTGCTGCAGCGCCTGGAGGCGTCTGCTGATGAGCGTGTCGCGGCCATCGCGGCCAAGTCGCTCAAGGAAGTGACCTACCACGTGCGCCGATCGTCGGACATGGTGGTGCGCCTGGGCGATGGCACTGCGGAAAGCCACGCCAAGATGCAGGCCGCCGTCGACGACGCCTGGCGTTTCACGGGCGAGCTCTTCACCGATGACGCCATCGATCACGACCTGGCCGCGCGCGGCATCGGCTGTGAGCTGGCGGCGCTGCGCCAACCGTGGCTTGCGCACGTGCGGGAAGTGCTGGAAGAAGCCACCCTGACCGTTCCCGACGAAGCCGCCGCCAACCATGCCGCGCATCGCGGCGGCCGCCAGGGCAAGCACACCGAGGCGCTGGGTTATGTGCTGGCCGAGATGCAGCATCTGCACCGCGCCTACCCGGGAGCCACGTGGTGAACGCGCTCACGCCCATTTCCGCTGACCAGGTCTACGCCTGGCTGCAGGAGGTCCCGGACCCGGAGATCCCGGTGCTGTCCGTGGTGGACCTGGGCGTGGTGCGTGAAGTGTCGTGGGATGGCGATGCGTGTGTCGTCGTCATTACCCCCACCTATTCGGGCTGCCCGGCCATGCGCGAAATCACGCAGGACATCTGCCAGACGCTCGAACGCCACGGCGTGTCCGAGGTACGGGTGGAGACGCGCCTTGCCCCGGCCTGGACGACCGACTGGATGAGCGAAAAAGGGCGCGAGGCGCTCAAGGGCTACGGCATCGCCGCGCCCGCCGAACGCGCCATCGACATCTCGGGCATCAGCCGCCGCGCGGCCGCCCCGGCCATCGCCTGCCCGCGCTGCGGGTCGCGCGATACGCGGATGGTCAGCAATTTCGGGTCGACGTCGTGCAAGGCGCTGTATCGCTGCGTCTCGTGCCGCGAGCCCTTCGATTATTTCAAGACTCACTAAAGAGTGGTTTCGAGATGAGCCAGAACCAATTCCATGCTTTGAAGGTGGCGTCCGTGGCGCGCAATACGCGCGATGCCGTGGTCGTGACCTTCGACCTGCCCGAGGCGCTGACGAACGAGTTCGCCTTCCTGCCCGGCCAGTACCTGACGCTGCGCACCCAGCTCAATGGCGAAGAACTGCGCCGTTCGTATTCGATCTGTTCGGCGCCGCGCGACAAGCTCTTGCGCGTGGCGATCAAGAAGGTCGACGAAGGCGTGTTCTCGAGCTGGGCCAATCACCAATTGCAGCCTGGCCAGACCCTGGAGGTCATGGCGCCGGCGGGCAACTTCACAGTGGACTTCTCGCCCGAGAACCAGCGCCACTACGTGGCGTTTGCCGTGGGCAGCGGCATCACGCCCGTGTTTTCGCTCGTCAAGACGGCGCTGTCGACCGAGCCGCGCAGCAAGTTCACGCTGTTCTTCGGCAACCGCGCCTCGTCCGCGGTGCTGTTCCGCGAGGAAATCGAGGACCTGAAGAACCTGTACATGGACCGCTTTTCGCTCGTCTATGTAATGAGCCGCGAAACGCAGGACATCGAGCTCTTCAACGGCCGCCTGGATGGCGACAAGGTCGACCAGCTCATGTCGGCCTGGATGAGCCCCGAGGATATCGATTACGCTTTTGTGTGCGGTCCGCAGACCATGACCGAGAGCGTGGTCGAGCGGTTGCAGGCGCGCGGTATTCCGAAGTCGAACATCAAGTTCGAACTGTTCGGCGCGCCCAAGGGCCCGCGCGCGCTGCGCACCGGCCAGGACGCCCCGCAGGCGCCCGGCAAGGGACAGTGCGAGGTCACCGTGGTGCAGGACGGACATAGCCGCATGTTCGTCATCGACAAGAACAAGGACAGCGTGCTGGATTCGGCGCTGGCGCAGGGCATCGAACTGCCGTATTCGTGCAAGGGCGGGGTGTGTTCCACCTGCCGTTGCAAGGTGATCGAAGGCGAGGTGGACATGGATGCCAACTTCGCCCTTGAAGATTATGAAGTCGCGCGCGGGTTCATCCTGAGCTGCCAGAGCTTCCCGGTCAGCGACCGGCTGGTCATCGACTTCGACCAGGAAACCTGACCCGGCGCACGCCAGGCAAGCATTCAGATCTTATTGGAGAGACGAGCGTGTCCCAGAAATTCTTCGAACGTCACCAGCCCCTGCTGGAACAATCCCTGGCTGCCGCCGCGCTGCGCGGCTACTGGAGCCCGTTTGCCGAGTCGCCCAGCCCGCGCAACTACGGCGAGACCGCCAACGACGAAGGCCGCGCCGCCTTCGAAGCGCTCCAGGGCAAGCCCTTTCCGCTGAACCTGCACGATGCCGACGGCGTCGTGGGCGGCGAAAAATCGCCCTACGGTTTCGACCTGGGCATCACGTATCCGCGCGTGCCGGCGGACAAGCTGATCGCCGCTTCCAAGCGCGCGCTTGAAGATTGGCGCCACGCCGGTCCCCACGCCTGGGTGGGCGTGTCGCTGGAAATCCTGGCGCGCCTGAACAAGCTCAGCTTCCAGATCGCCTACGCGGTCCAGCACACCACGGGCCAGGGCTTCATGATGGCCTTCCAGGCCGGCGGCCCCCACGCGCAGGACCGCGGCTTCGAAGCCGTCACCTACGCCTGGCAGGAAATGTCGCGCATCCCGGGCATCGCCGTGTGGGAAAAGCCGCAGGGCAAGAACGATCCCATCCGCATGGAAAAGCAGTTCACGGTCGTGCCGCGCGGCGTCGCGTTGGTGATCGGCTGCTCGACCTTCCCGACGTGGAACGGCTATCCGGGCCTGTTCGCCAGCTTGGCGACGGGCAACACCGTCATCGTCAAACCCCATCCGGGGGCGATCCTGCCGCTGGCCATCACCGTGAAGGTGGCGCGCGAAGTGCTGCAGGAAGCGGGCTTCGATCCCGACGTCGTGCAACTGGCTGCCCATGAGGCCGGCGACGACACCGCGCAGAAGCTGGCGCTGGACCCGGCCGTCAAGATCGTCGACTTCACCGGCAGCACCGCCAACGGCGACTGGCTGGAAAACAATGCGCGCCAGGCCCAGGTCTACACCGAGAAGGCCGGCGTGAACCAGGTCATCATCGATTCGACCTCGGATCTGAAGGGCGTGGCCCGCAACCTGGCGTTCTCGCTGGCCCTGTATTCGGGCCAGATGTGCACCGCGCCGCAGAACATCTACGTGCCGCGTGACGGCATCAATACGCCGGAAGGCCGTGTCAGCTTCGACGACGTGGCCGCCGCGCTGGGCGTGGCGCTGGAAAAGGTGGGCGCCGATGCCGCCAAGGCCGTCGAGCTGACGGGCGCCATCCAGAACGAAGGCATCGTCGAGCGCATCGAGAAGGCCCGCGCGCTGGGTCTGCCCGTGGTGGCGGACAGCAAGACGCTGGCGCATCCCCAGTTCGAAAACGCCCGCGTGCGCACGCCGCTGCTGCTGCGCACCGAGGCCGGCAATGCGGCGCTCAGCCAGGAGTGGTTCGGTCCGATCGCGTTTGTCGTTGCCACCGACTCCACCGCCCACAGCATCCAGCTCGCGCGCGACAGCGTCATCCAGCACGGCGCGCTGTCGCTGTCGGCCTACACGACGGATGACCGCGTGGCCGAGCAGGTGCAGGACGCCGCCGAAGTGTCCGGCGTGTCGCTCTCGCTGAACCTGACCGGGGCGGTGTTCGTCAACCAGACCGCCGCCTTCAGCGACTTCCACGGCACCGGCGCCAATCCGGCGGCCAATGCGGCGCTGTCGGACACGGCCTTCGTTTCGAACCGCTTCCGCGTGGTGCAAACCCGCCGTCACATCTAAGCCGGGCGATCGCAGATGAGCTATCAGGATATTCAATTCGACCTGTCCGGCGGCATTGCGCGCCTGACGCTGAACCGCCCGGACAAGCTGAACAGCTTCACGGCCAACATGCACGCGGAAGTGGCCGACGCGCTGAGCCGCGTCGAAACCGAAGGCGCGCGCGTGCTGGTGCTGACCGGCGCGGGCCGCGGCTTCTGCGCCGGCCAGGACCTGAGCGAGCGCAAGCCCGCGCCCGACGGCACGCCGCCCGACCTGGGCGAGACCGTTGACAAGTTCTACGGCCCATTGGTGCGCCGGCTCAACGCGTTGCCCATGCCGGTCGTGGTGGGCGTGAACGGCGTGGCGGCCGGGGCGGGCGCCAATCTGGCGTTCGCGGGCGACATCGTCATCGCCAAGGCCTCGGCCAGCTTCATCCAGTCGTTCTGCCGTCTGGGCCTCATCCCCGACACGGGCGGCACGTTTGCGCTGCCCCGTCTGGTGGGCCGCGCCCGGGCCATGGGCCTGGCGCTGCTGGGAGACAAGCTGAGCGCCAAGCAGGCAGAGGAGTGGGGCCTGATCTGGCAATGCGTGGCCGACGAGGAATTCGACGCCACGCTTGATCGGCTGGCCACGCATTTCGCGGCCGCGCCCACCAAGGGCCTGGCATTCACCAAGCGCGCCTTGCAGGCCAGCCTGGGCAATGATCTGTCCACGCAGCTCGACCTGGAGCGCGACATGATGCGCGAACTGGGCCAGAGCGCGGATTACGCCGAAGGCGTTGCTGCGTTCCTGGGTAAGCGTGAACCGCAGTTCAAGGGGCAATGATGAGCGTGCACGTTCCCCCCGTTGAAGTGCCGACCGACCCGCAGGCGCTGGCGCAGGCCGTGGGCTCGGTGATGTATGCCGGCGACGCGGCCACGCAGGGCCTGGACATGAAGATCGAGGAAATGGCGCCGGGCTATGCGCGGCTGACCATGCGCGTCCGGCCCGACATGCTGAATGGCCACAAGACCTGCCATGGCGGCTTCATCTTCGCCCTGGCCGACAGCGCGTTCGCGTTCTCGTGCAATTCCCGCAATGTCAGCACCGTCGCGTCGGGCTGCACGATCGACTATCTGGCGCCGGGTTTCGAAGGCGACCTGCTGACCGCCGTGGCCCAGGAGCGTTCGCTGGCCGGCCGTACTGGCGTCTATGACGTCACCGTCACCAATCAGGATGGACGCAACGTGGCTTTGTTCAGGGGGCGTTCCTACCGCATCAAGGGCCAGATCGTCGGGACGCCCACGGACGCCTGACTGCTGCACCGTACCAAAGAGAAGAGAGACATCATCATGCCCAATACCATGAGCAAGCCGGGACTGGATCCTATCGAGCATGCCAGCCAGGACGAGCTGCGGGCCCTGCAGCTCGATCGCTTGAAGTGGACCCTCAAGCATGCCTACGAAAACGTCCCGCACTACAAGAAGGCGTTCGACGAAGTCGGCGTGCATCCGGACGACCTGAAGCAGTTGTCCGATATTTCGAAGTTCCCGTTTACGACCAAGAAGGAACTGCGCGAGAACTATCCGTTCGGCATGTTCGCCGTGCCGCGTGAGCGCATCTCGCGCATTCACGCGTCCAGCGGCACGACCGGCAAGCCGACCGTGGTGGGCTACACCCAGGGCGACCTGGACAACTGGGCCAACCTGGTGGCGCGCTCGATCCGCGCGGCGGGCGGCAAGCCCGGCGATACCGTGCACGTGGCCTACGGCTACGGGTTGTTCACGGGCGGCCTGGGTGCGCATTACGGCGCCGAGCGCCTGGGTTGCACGGTCATTCCCATGTCCGGCGGACAAACCGAAAAGCAGGTGCAGCTGATCAATGATTTCCGTCCGGACATCATCATGGTCACGCCCTCCTATTTCTGCAACATCCTCGAAGAGCAGCGCCGCCAGGGCATCGACCCGCGTCAAAGCTCCCTGCGCATCGGCATCTTCGGCGCCGAGCCCTGGACGGGCCAGATGCGCGCCGACATCGAGGCCGAAGCGGGCATCGACGCCGTCGACATCTATGGTCTGTCTGAAGTGATGGGGCCGGGCGTGGCGAGCGAATGCGTCGAGACCAAGGACGGCCCGGTGGTCTGGGAAGATCACTTCTACGCCGAGATCGTCAATCCGGACACGGGCGAGCCGGTGGCCGACGGCGAGCCCGGCGAACTGGTGTTCACGTCGCTGACCAAGGAAGCGATGCCCATCGTGCGCTACCGCACACGCGACCTGACCCGCCTCTTGCCGCCCACCGCGCGCAGCATGCGCCGCATCGGCAAGATCACGGGCCGCAGCGACGACATGCTGATCGTGCGCGGCGTGAACATGTTCCCCACGCAGGTGGAAGAACTAGTCCTGAAGATCGCGCAGCTTGCGCCGCATTACCAGCTGGTGCTGTCCCGCTCGGGCAACATGGACGAACTGGAAATCCTGACCGAAGTGCGCGCCGAATTCTCGAGCCTGTCCGACGCTGAGCGCGCCAATCTGGGCAAGCAACTGCAACACGCGGTCAAGACCCATATCGGCGTGAGCGCGCGGATCCAGGTATCGGATGCCGGGCATGTCGAACGCACGCTGACCGGCAAGGCACGGCGGGTGATCGACAAGCGTCCGAAGTAGGAGGCACGTCTACACGCAAAAAAGGCAGCCAGATGGCTGCCTTTTTTCATTGCATCGTCACGATCGGCCCACCGTTCGCAATATCCGCCGATACCAGAAGTGCAGCAAAGCGGCCGACAGCGCCAGCCCGAACATCGCCATCAGCCACATGCTGCCGGCCCCCTGCGGCGAGCCCGGCACCAGCAATTCGCGCAGGCCGTCGATGCCGCCCCGTCCCGGACCGAATCCAAACCACCAGCCGCCGACCAGGCCCACGCCGGCAAGCGCCACCGTCTGCAGGATCAGTGGCACGACGGCGATCTTGTACGCGCGCAGCAGGTACGAGTTGATGCACTGCATCGAATCGAACAGGTGGAACAGCGGCAGGACGGCGAGCAGCGTGGTCGCCACGGCGGCAACGGCGCCGTCGTCCGTGTACGCGGCCAGGATCAGCGGGCGGCCGATCAGCAGCACCGCGGCCGTCAGCAGCGCGCCGATCAGACCCAGCGCCAGGCCCGCCATGCCGGTGCGGTGGGCGTGCGCGTAGTTGCCCGCGCCGATGGCCTGCGCCGTCAGCGCGGCGGTCGCCACGCCCAGCGCCATCGGCATCATGTAGCAGAGCGCGGCCAGGTTCGACATGATCTGATGCCCGCCGGTCACGAAGGTGCCCTCGCGAGCCACCAGCAGCGCCATGAACGTGAATGCCGACACCTCGACCAGGTACGAGCCGCCCATCGGGATGCCCAGGCGCAGCAGCTCCTTGAGCGCCTTCCAGTCCGGCTTGCCGATGCGAAGCTGGAAGCGGCGGTAGTAGCGGTCGTGCGTGATTACCCACAGGCCCAGGCCCAGGCTCATCCACGACACCACGGCCGTCGCCAGTCCCGCGCCGGCCGCGCCCATCGCGGGCAGGCCCAGCTTGCCGTAGATGAAGAGCCAGTTGAAGAGCGCCTTGAAGCCGATGATGGACAGGTTGATGGCCATGACGAGCTTGGGCCGCGACACCGCGGTGCCCAGCGCATAGATGGTGCGGAACACCAGGGCGGCGGGCAGGGCCAGCACCAGCGCCTGCAGGTACGACGCGATGCGGTCGCGCACGCCGGGAGCGACGTCACCCGACATGAAGAGCCACATGTCCGGAAACAGCATCAGCATGGCGCCCACGACCGACAGGCCAAGCGCCAGCCACACGCCCTGGCCCCAGCTCTTTCCGACTTCCTGATTGTTGCCGGCGCCGAACTGCTGCGCCAGGATCGGGATCAGGGCGTGCACGACGCCCATCAGGCCGACGAAGACCGTGATGTAGATGGAAGCGGAAAGCGCCATCGCCGCCAGGTCGTCGGGGCTGGAGTGCCCCGTCATGGCGGTGTCCAGCACGCCGAACGAAATGCTGGCCCACTGGCTGATGAGCACGGGCCAGGCCTGTTTGGCGATTCCGCGCAGGGTGGCGCCGAAGGTCATCGGCGCCCCGATCGCTGCGGTCATGGCTTGACGCCGGTTCGCAGCAGGCGGAAGACTTCGGAACGGTCGGCGCGGCGGCCGCCTTGCCAGAGGACCTCGGCGCCTTCGCTGTACGCGGCCGTGCCGTCACGCAGGCTTTGGTTGGTGGTCTGTTGCAGGACCAGCGTGCAGCGCGTGTCGAACGGGAACGACAGGTTGTTGAAGATCAGGAACGACGCGCGCTGGCCGCTGCCCAGGCTGAGGCCCCGGACGCATTCGCCCGGGCGCTTGTGCTGCGCGATGGCCTGGGCCAGTTGGCCCGACACCGTGCGATAGCTGCGTGCGTAGTCCACCGCGGGCTGCCACAACAGCACCAGCAGGATCCAGGTCACGGTCAGGCCGCCGGCCGACAGCACGGTGCCGCGCCACAGCGCCTGCGGGCGCACGCGCAGCCGCCAGACGACCAGGGCGATCCAGCCCAGGGTGAAGAGCACCGCCAGCCCAAAAGCCACCCACGAGATGACGGGTTCATAACCGGTGGTCTGGCGGGCAATGTTGCGGGAAATCTGTGCCGGCCAATGGAAGTGCAACGCCACCCAGCCGAGCCAGGCCGTCGCCACCGTCAGCGAAAAGCACATGACGGCAAACCAGTCGAGCGTGTTCACCACGCCGCGGCGCAACGTGGGCAGCGAGAACGCGCCAAGCACCGCGCAAGGCACGGCCAGCAGCACGAATTCGGAATCGCTGGGCTCGTCCACGAAGAACAGAATCACTGCCGAGCACATCAGCAGCATCAGCGGCACCCAGATGTGGGGCGCATAGATCCAGGCGCGCCACCGCCAGATGGCCAGCAGCGCCAGCGGCCAGGTCGGCCACAGGTACCACGGCAGGTCGCGCAGCGTGCGGGCGGCGTCGTGCAGGCCAGGGATGGCGAACGACGACAGATTCCAGGTCTTCCAGTTGCGGATCCAGTACTCGCTGCCCTGGCTGGCGGGAATCCACCAGGCCAGGATCAGGCCGGCGGCCAGCACGGCGGCCCACAGCATCCAGCGCTTGCATTTCCAGAGCGGGCTGCGGGGATAGAAGGCGAGCGCCGCGCCGACCATGATGGGCAGGGCGCCCACCCATCCGCGCGCAAGGAAGCTGGCGGCCAGCGCGATGCCGAGCGTGGTCGAACCCGTGACGGGTCGGTCCACGGTGCGCGCCAGCGAATAGAACGCGAGCGCCTGGCAGGCCATGATGGCTGGCATGACCGTGGTTTCATGCGTGCGCTGCAGGATGCCGACCGTGGCAAGCAGCAAGAGAAGGGCGGCGTCGGCCAGCATGCGGCCGTAGTCGCGCGGTTCGGGTTCGCCGCCAAAGGGCAGCGCCAGCGGTTGGGCTTCCGCCCGGCGGCCAAGCAGATACGTGCCGTACCAGACGCTTGAGGCCGTGATGCCGAACCACAGCAGATTGGGCAGGCGGCCAGCGGTGATATCCCCGATGAACGGGCCAAACAGCCAGATGCTGATTGCGCCCACCCACGTGATCAGCGGACCTTCCTCGGCGTGGGCCAGATGCCCCACCTGCGGCAGCAGCCAGGTCAGGCCGCCTTCGCGGATCGCGGTGATCATCGTCGCCAATCCGACGGCGTCGTCGGTTTTCCACGGGTCGCGCATGAACAGCCCGGCCACGATGTAGACCAGGGCCAGGCCCAGCAGGATGAGGCGGGGCAGCTTTGCGGTGGCTACCGACGTAAGCCGGGCCGGGGTGGAAATGGAAAGTGGGGACACGGGCGTTAATGTAACCGAGTGGTCGGGATGCGCCACCCCCTGTCCGGCCGGCTGGCACCGAGGGGGGAAAAAAAAGCAGCCCGAAGGCTGCCTTTTTGCTGTGACTCCCGCAGGAGCAACAGGATCAGGAAGCGGACTTGACCGTGCCGGCCGTGCGGGCGAAGCGGGCGCGGAACTTTTCCACGCGGCCAGTTTCGACGATGCGGGTCTGGGCGCCAGTGTAGAACGGGTGCGATTCGGAGGTCACGTCGCACTTGAAGAGCGGGTACGTCTTGCCGTCGATTTCGACGGTTTCGCGCGTGTGGACGGTCGAACGGGTGATGAACTTGTTGCCCGTTTGCAGGTCGGCGAAGACGACTTCGCGGTATTCGGGGTGAATGCCTTCTTTCATGGTGCTTTCCTAGACTCGGTCGAGTCTTTTTCAAGAGTTAGGGTCGCCAGCTACAGCTGCCCGGTTCACAGCCCAGACTTACTGTCCAGACCTACTGCCCGGACTCACTGCCAAATGAATGGCGCGACAGGCGCTAGCCACGTATCCAAAAAGTAACCCCGAATTCTAGCACGCGATCCTGCCGGCGGCCACCCGCAAATGGGCGCCCGGGCCGTCCTGCAGCCCGGGTGTGATGGCGGGGCGGACGTCAGAGATCCGTGCGCAGCTTCCAGATTTCCGGAAACAGCACCACTTCCAGCATGCGCCGCAGGTAGTCCACCCCCGACGTGCCGCCCGTGCCACGCTTGAAGCCGATGACGCGTTCGACCGTCGTAACGTGGCGGAAGCGCCACAACCGGAAGGCATCTTCCAGATCGGTCAGCTTTTCACCGAGCTGGTAAAGCGCCCAGTAGCGGTCCGTGTCGCGGTAGACGGTCAGCCAGGCGGCTTCAACCGCCGCCGACGCCTGATACGGTTGGGTCCAGTCGCGTTCCAGGTGATCGGCCGGGATATCCAGGCCGTTGCGCGCCAACAGCCGCAGCGCCTCGTCGTACAGCGACGGGGCCTCGTAGGCGCTCTGCACCTGGGCGAGCAGGTCCGCGCGGTGCGAGTGCGGCTTGAGCATGGCCGCGTTCTTGTTGCCGAGCAGGAACTCGACCTGGCGGTACTGGTAGCTCTGGAATCCGCTCGAGCGCGCCAGATAGGGACGCAGCGCGGAGTACTCGGGCGGCGTCATGGTCGCCAGCACGTCCCAGGCGTGGACGAGCTGCTCCATGATCTTGCTGACGCGCGCCAGCATCTTGAAGGCCGGTTGCAGGCGGTCCTCCGCCACGCTGGCGATCGCGGCCCGCAACTCGTGCAGCATCAGCTTCATCCACAGTTCGCTGGTCTGGTGCTGAATGATGAACAGCATCTCGTTGTGCTCGGGCGACATCGGATGCTGGGCGCCAAGCAGTTCGTCAAGATGCAGGTAATCGCCGTAGGTCATGTCGCGCGCGAAATCGAGCTGCGCCTTTTCCTGATGGACGATATCTTCGGGGCGTTCGTTCTGGCTCATGCGCGGCCTCCGGGGCAGGGCGGCGCGGCGCGGCGGGCGGAGGCGGGCAGGGCGCGCCAGTGGGGCGCGAATAGGGATTGCATGGTCGATTCTCCAAGCGGGGCGGCGGCTCTCGAGCAGCCGCTCCCGGGCCGGCAAATCAGCCTACAGTTCGCGCAGGACCGCGCGGACCGGGCTGGCATCGGCCTGGATCAGCGCCAACGGCAAGGCGATCAATTCGTAATCGCCTTCCGGCACGTCGTCGAGCACCAGGTTCTCCAGTACCCGCATGTCGTGCCGCAAGATCGTATGGTGGCTGTCCAGGGTCTTGCTGGAAGCGGGGTCGATGCTGGCGGTGTCCAGACCGATCAGCATGACGCCGCGTTCGGCCAGCCATTCGATGGTTTGGGGCGCGTAGGCGGAGAAGTCGTCCGTCCACCAGTCCTGCGCGGCATGCTTGGCGGTGCGCACCAGCACGCGAGGCGGCAGGTTGTGCGCCGCATGGGCAAGGTGGTCGATCGTGATGAGCTCGCCGCAGTCGATCGCATGGATGACGCGGCAGGGGCCCAGAAAGGGTTCAAGCGAGACCGCGCCGATGGCTGCGGCCCCATTTTGGTAATGAAGCGGGGCGTCGGCATGCGCGCCGATGTGCGGCGACAGCGTGATTTCGCTGACATTGACCGGACAGCCGGGCGTGAGCGTCCATTTCCATTGCTGGCGGTACGGCGTGTCGCCCGGAAAGACGGGCGATGCCGTCGAGACGGGCGGGGAAATGTCCCACAGGCGTTTCATGGCAGGCAAGGAAAGGTCGCGAGGGCCAGAATTAGGTTAAGCCTAAAACAATATTGGGCGGTAGTCTAACGGAATTCCGGCGCTTGCTGCGGTCAGAGGCAGCCCAGTTCAGCCAGTGACACCGCCGACCCTCCCGCGACGATCAGGTGGTCCACCAGCCTGATGTCCACCAGCGCCAGGGCTTCCTTCAGGTGCCGGGTGAAGGCGCGGTCGGCGGCGCTGGGCGACGCCACGCCGGACGGGTGGTTGTGGGCCACGATGAGCGCTGCCGCATGGTGGCGCAGGGCTTCGCGCACGACCTCCCGGGGATAGACCGCCGCCTGCGAGAGCGTGCCCCGCGCCAGTTCGCCCGTGGTGATCAGGCGCAGTTGCGCATCCAGGAAGAGGGCGATGCAGTGCTCCACCTGCAGATGGCCGAGCGCCGCCTTGCAATATTGTTTCACTCGGCTCGGGTGGTGCATCGAGGCGTCCCGGATCAGGTCTTCTTCCAGCGCCCGGCGGGCCAGCTCCAGCAGGGCCGCCAGGGTGCAGGCCTTGGATGACCCCAGGCCGGCGATGGCCATCAGGTCCTGCGGCGAGGTGCTGAGCAACCCGCGCAGTCCGCCGAACCGTGCCAGCAACTGGCGGCACAGATCCACGACATTCAGGCCCGGAATACCCGTGCGCAGGGCGACGGCAAGAAGCTCGGCGTCCTGGATGGATGCGGCCCCGTGACGTAGCAGACGCTCTCGGGGACGGTCTTGTTTTGGCAGCCGGACGGACAATTTCATAAGAGGCTCTAAAATCAGGGTTTACTCAAATACCCATACGGTGGCAGATCGTGAGCATCGCCTCTAATGAAGTGAACGTTTTGGTCCGTCCGGATTCCTACCTGACGCTGCATTACCGCATCACGCTGGCCTCGGGCCCGGGGGCGGGTTCCGTGTTCACCGACACCTTCGACGGCCGTCCCGGCACGCTGCAGATGGGCGGCGGGCAGTGGGCGCCCGGCCTTGAGGCCGCGCTGGTCGGCCGCGCCGAGGGCGACAAGTTCAGCGTCACCATCGAACCGGCCGACGCCTACGGCGACCGCAATCCCGAACTGATCCAGCGCGTGACGCGCGCCATGCTGGCGCAACATGCCGGCGAGGACGCCACGTTCGAACCCGGCGACCTGGTCGAATTCACCGCGCCCAACGGCGGCCGCTATTCGGGCGTCCTCAAGGAAATCAACGACGACTCCGCGCTGTTCGATTTCAACCACCCGCTGGCAGGCATCAGCCTGAAAGTGGACGTGGCGTTGCTGGGAGTCCTTTAATGAGCCAGGCTGTCACCGCCTCCGACGCCGAAGTCCTGCTGGCGCAGCCGCGCGGCTTCTGCGCAGGCGTGGATCGCGCCATCGATATCGTCGAGCGGGCCATCGAACTGCACGGCGCGCCCATCTATGTGCGCCACGAGATCGTCCACAACCGCTACGTCGTCGAAGATCTGCGCGCCAAGGGCGCCATCTTCATCGACGAGCTCGACGATGCGCCCGCGGGCGCCATCGTGGTGTTCTCGGCGCATGGCGTCTCCAAGGCCGTGCGCGCCGAAGCCGAATCGCGCGGCCTGCAGGTCTTTGACGCCACCTGCCCACTGGTCACCAAGGTTCACATCGAGGTCGCGCGCATGCGTGCCGCCGGCCGCGAGATCATCATGATCGGCCACAAGGGGCATCCCGAGGTCGAAGGCACGCTGGGCCAGGCGCAGGGCGGCATGTACCTGGTCGAAACCGTCGAAGACGTGGCCGGCCTTGAGGTCACCGATCCGGAAAACCTGGCCTACGTCACGCAGACCACGCTGTCGGTCGACGACGCGGCCGCGGTGTCGCAGGCGCTCAAGGCACGCTTTCCCAGCATCGCCGAGCCCAAGAAAAGCGACATCTGCTATGCCACGCAGAACCGGCAGGATGCAGTCAAGATCCTGGCGCCGGAATGCGATCTGGTGCTGGTCGTGGGCAGCCCGAACAGCTCGAACTCCAATCGTCTGCGCGAAGTGGCCGAGCGCAAGGGCGTCGCGTCGTACCTCATCGACGGCGCGGACTCCATCGATCCGGCATGGCTCGTGGGCCGCAAGCGCATTGGCGTGACCGCGGGCGCCTCGGCGCCGGAAGTGCTGGTGCAGCAGGTGATTGCGCGCGTCAAGGAACTGGGCGCCGTCTCGGTGCGCAAGATGCCGGGCCTGGAAGAGAACGTGGCGTTCCCGTTGCCCAAGGGCTTGTCGCGCAAGGCGGCCAAGACCGAATCGCTGGAATGAACAAGCGCCGCCCACGCGGGCGGCGCCACAAGAATACCGAGGAGACTACATGCAGCTTTACAGCTACTTCCGCAGTTCGGCCGCGTATCGCGTGCGCATCGCCCTGAACCTGAAAGGCCTGCCGTACGAATACGTGCCGGTGCATCTTCTGAAGGATGGCGGCCAGCAGTTGTCGGCCGACTACCGCAAGGTGAACCCGACGGCGCTGGTCCCCGCACTGGTGGATGGCGATGCGGTCATCGGCCAGTCATTGGCCATCATCGAATACCTGGAAGAAACGCATCCCGAAACGCCGCTGCTGCCGGCGGACGCCATCGGCCGCGCCCGCGTGCGCGATCTGGCGCTGGGCATTGCCTGCGACACGCATCCGCTGAACAACCTGCGCGTGCTGAAGTATCTGAAGCACACGCTGGGCGTGGATGAAGCCGCCAAGACCGCCTGGTACAAGCACTGGGTGCATCAGGGCCTTGAGGCGTTGGAAGCCCAACTCGCCGGCTCCAGCGCGACGGGCCAGTTCTGCCACGGCGACACGCCCACCATTGCGGACCTGTGCCTGGTGCCGCAAGTGGCGAATGCGCAGCGCTTCGAGTGCGACCTATCGGCCATGCCCAATGTGCTGCGCATCGACGCGGCTTGCCGTGCGTTGCCGGCATTTGACGCGGCCGCGCCGGGCAAGCAGCCCGACGCGGAGTGACACCCGGCTGATCAGCCGATCTGCACCGGCACGAAGATCTTGTCTTCGCCGCGCTGCACCAGCAAGGCCACGGTCTTGCCCGCCTTCGACAACTCGGCCTTCACCTGGCCGACGTTGTGCACCGGCACCCCATTGAGCGAAAGCAGCACGTCGCCGGGCTGAATGCCAGCCTTGGCGGCGGGGCCGGCCGAACGCTCGATGAGCAGGCCTTCCGCACCCGACTCCTGCTGCTCCTGCGGGTTCAGGGGACGCAGCGCCAGACCAAGCTGGCCACGCTGCACTTCCTGGCCGTCCGCCGACGCCTGCGACTTGTCCTTGGGCACGCCACCCAGCGTCGCGACCATTTCCTTCTGACCGCCATTGCGCCACACGTCCAGCTTGATCTTCTCGCCAGGGGCGGCCATGGTGATCGTCGAAGCCAGGTCGCCGGAAGACACGATGGTCTTGCCGTCGATCTTGCGCACCACGTCGCCCGGCTGCAAGCCGGCCTTTTCGGCGGCGCTACCCTTTTCGACGCTCGACACCAACGCGCCCGACGGCGAATCCAGCTTGAACGAGTCGGCCAGGTCCTGATTCACTTCCTGCACCGTCACGCCCAGACGCGCATGCTGCACCTTGCCGTGCTCAAGGATTTGATCCTTGATCTTGTAGGCCAGATCAATGGGAATCGAGAACGACAGGCCCTGGAAGCCGCCGGTGCGGCTATAGATCTGCGAGTTGATGCCCACCACTTCGCCGCGGTCGTTGAACAGCGGGCCGCCCGAGTTGCCGGGGTTCACGGCCACGTCGGTCTGGATGAACGGCACCGAGGTGTCGTCCGGCAGCGAACGGCCCTTGGCGCTGACGATGCCGGCGGTGGCCGTGTTCTCCAGGCCGTATGGCGAGCCGATGGCCAGCACCCATTCGCCAACCTGCAGCTTGTTGACGTCGCCCACCTTGATGACCGGCAGATTCTTCGCCTCGATCTTGATGACGGCGACGTCGGTCTGCGGGTCGGCGCCCAGGACCTTGGCCTTGTATTCGCGGCGGTCGGTCATCTTCACGGTCACTTCCTTGGCGTCCTGGACCACATGTGCGTTGGTCAGGATGATGCCGTCCGAACTGACGATGAATCCCGAGCCTTCGCCGCGCATCGGTACTTCACGGGCCGGCGCGCGGCCACGTGCGCCTGGAACCTGGCCAAAGAACTGCGCGAGCGGGTCGTCGCTTTCGGTGGCGGACACCTTGCGCGTGCCACTGACGCTGATATTGACGACGGCCGGGCCGGACTCGCGCGTGATCTGCGCGAAGTTGGGCGGCACCGACGCGCTGATCGGCTGGGAAGCCGCAGCGGCTGCGGGGGCTTCGGCAGCCATCGAAACGCTGCCGGTCAAGGCGGTTGCGCCTGCGCCGCCAATGGCGCCGGCAGCCAGCAGCGCCAGGACGAGGCGCGAGGGTTTGATTTGCGTGGTCTTCATGTCGGCTCCTGCGATCATGTTGGGAACATGGCGCTATCTTCGGGCCGCACGCTTAGGTGAAACTTAAGCGGGAAAATCCACGCGTGCGCGCAGGCCTTGGCCGGCGGGCGCGTCTTCAAGGGTGATGGTGGCGCCGTGGCGGTCAGCGATGGTGCGCGCGATGGCCAGCCCCAGTCCGCTGCCATGCGTAGTGTTGCCTTCGGCGCGGTAGAAGCGGTCGAATACGCGTTCGCGCTCATGGACCGGGATGCCCGGCCCCTCATCGTCGATCAGCAGCGAAATGCGGTCCGGGCCGTGGTCCAGACGCATCCCGATGCGGCCCTCGGCAGGCGAGTGCTTGATCGCGTTGTCCAGCAGATTGCGCACCAGCAGTACCAGCGCATCGCGATTGCCCTGCACCTGCGCCTGGGCGTCGCCGTCCAGCGCGATGTCGATGGATTTGGCGTTCGCCTCGGGCAGCGTTTCGGACAGGGCCTGGCGCAGCACGTCCCCCAGGTCCACGGGCGCCAGCGGCGTCTGTTCCTGGGCGCCTTCCTGGCGCGCCATCGACAATAGCTGCTCGACCAGCCGCGTGGCGCGATCAATGCCGGCGGCCAGGCGGTGTTCGGCAAGTTGGCGCGCGTCGGGGTCTGGCGCGCGCTGCAGCGCCTGCATTTGCAGGCGCAATGCCGCCAGCGGCGAGCGCAGTTCATGTGCCGCGTCACCCACGAATTGCTTCTGCTGGGCAAAAGCGCCGCGCATGCGTTCGAGCAGCAGGTTCAGCTCCTGCACCAACGGGCGGATTTCATCGGGCAACCCGCGCACGCTGACGGGGGACAGGTCTTCGGGCTGGCGCGCGGCCACTTGTGCGCGTGCGCGCTTGACCGGACGCAGAGACCAGCTCACCACGCACCAGATGATCAGCATCAGCAGCGGCGCGGCGGCGGCGATCGGCGCGACGGTGCGCAGCGCAAGGGTGCTGGCCATGTTCTTGCGCACGCGCATGTCCTGCGCCACCTGGATCACCTGGAACGGCGTGGCCAGCGAATATACGCGATAGGTTTCGCCTTCCAGCTTTGCGTCGGAAAATCCCAGCACGATCTGGCTGGGCAGGCGCAGGCGGGAACGGGAATTGAAGACGCGCAAACCATCCGGCGTCCAGATCTGGATGATGAGGTCGTCGGCAACGGGTGAGCCGGCGCCCCGCGCGTGGGTGGGGCCGGTACTTAGCAGCCCGTCGCCGGTGCCTAGCGACAGGGCGGTGCGCTGCAGCAGCGAGTCGAAGATGTCGTCGGCTTGCGCCAACGTGCTGCGGTAGGCGATTGCGCCTTGCACCAGCGCGCCGACCGCGATGGCGGCCAGCAGAAAGAAAAGCAGCCGGGCTCTCAGCGAATAGCTAAGCGGAATGCTCATGTTTTGGGGATGACATAGCCGACGCCTCTGACGTTCTGGATCAGGTTCGGACCCAGTTTCTTGCGCAGGCCATGAATATAAACCTCAACGGCATTGCTGCTGATGCTGTCCTTCCAGCTATAGAGCTTTTCCTCGAGCTGGGCGCGCGAGAAGATCATGCCCGGCCGCGCGATCAGGGGTTCGAGCACCGCCCATTCGCGGGCGGTCAACGCCACCGGCGCGCCGTCGACCATGGCGGCGTGCGATTGCGGGTCGATGGTGATGCCGTCGTGCTCGAAGATGGGCTCGGCCCGGCCCGCGCTGCGGCGGATCAGGGCACGCATGCGCGCCAGCAGTTCGTCCACGTCATAGGGTTTGACGATGTAGTCGTCCGCGCCTGCATCCAGTCCGGCGATCCGATCGCTGACCGCGTCGCGCGCGGTGGCGATGAGCACCGGCGTACGGTCCTTGCGCGTGCGCATGTCGCGCAGCAAGGTCAGGCCGTCCCGTTTTGGCAGGCCCAGGTCGAGCAGGACAAGATCGTAGGGATCGGTGCGCAGTGCAGAGTCCGCGGCGCTGCCGTCCCGAACCCAATCGACGGCATAGTGTTCCGCGCGCAGGCAGTCCAATACGCTTTCGCCGATCATCATGTCGTCTTCCACGAGAAGAATGCGCATGTTTTTTCCGCTGGGATGGTCCAAGGGGGTTGGACGCGTGGCGGTCAGTGCGAGTTCCCGGCCAGGGTGCGGACAGCGCCGGTGAGGGCCGGAAATGAAAAAAGCAGCCCGAGAGGGCTGCTTTTTGGAAATCTGGTGCCGGCAATAGGAGTCGAACCTACGACCTTCGCATTACGAATGCGCTGCTCTACCAACTGAGCTATGCCGGCAAGACCATTTGCTTTTGTTTCTGGACCAAGCCGGAAAGCGGTAAGCAAAACATCTTTTTTCTTCCAGTTCGCTGCCTTTTTTGGGGCCCGATCTGGAAAGACCGAAACTATATCAGAATTTTTTCGCGATGGGCAGCAAGAAGCGCAAAAAATTCAGAAAAAAACGAGATTTGCATGCGCTGAATTTTTAGTTCATAATTTCGGTCTTGGCAGATCCCCGATAGCTCAGTCGGTAGAGCGACGGACTGTTAATCCGCAGGTCGCTGGTTCGAGCCCAGCTCGGGGAGCCAAAAGAATTTTGGGCCGCTCACGCAAGTGAGTGGCCCTTTTGGTTTTTGCGGTGGCGTTTCGCTATGCGCAGGTCTGCGGCATGCGTGTCCACGACGTGTGCACCAAGAGCGCATCGACAAAGAAGGCGATCGGCATGAATGACGACAAACGCGGGCGCGATCAAGGCGCGCAGGGCAACCAGTCCGTGCAAGACAAGCGCGTCGGCGTCACCGTCATCTCCGGCTTTCTGGGCAGCGGCAAGACCTCGCTCTTGAACCGCCTGCTGCAAGAGCCTGCATATGCCGACGCGGTGGTCATCGTCAACGAATATGGCGATATCGGCGTCGACCATCATCTGGTACGTCTGGCGCCGGACAAAGTTGTGCTGGTCGAGGGCGGTTGCCTGTGCTGCGTGGTCAGCGGTTCGGTGGTCGACACCTTGCGCGATCTCTTCATGCAGGCCCTCGGACGCAAGATCAAGCCGTTCCGCCGCGTCATCATCGAGACCAGCGGTCTCGCGGATCCGGCGCCCATCCTCTTCACCCTCAAGCACGAACGTTTTCTGGCTGAGCGCTACGCGTATCGCGGCGCGTTCGTCGTGGTGTCGGCGACGCATGGCGTCGGCCAGCTGGACGCGCAACCCGAGGCGGCCCGGCAGCTTGCGCTTGCCGATACGGTCGTGATCAGCAAGTCCGATCTTGTCGGTGCGGCGCAACTGCGTGATGTCGAGCGGGCGATCGCGGTCATCAATCCCGGCGCCCAGCGCTGCGTGCAGCGCCCCGATGCGCCGCTGGCCGCCGGCTTGCGCGAGGGTCCGGATCTTCTTGCCCGACGCGATGGGGTGGCCACGGCAAAGTGGCTTGGGGCGTTCTCCCAGAAGGCCGCCGCACGCCATGCGGACGTAAGCAGTTTTTCACTCACGCTGGAAGCGTCTTTGAGCCGGCCGGCGTTTCTGGCGGGTATTGCGCGCATTCAAGAGCGCTACGGGCAAGGCTTGCTAAGAATGAAGGGGCTCGTCTGCTTCGACGGCGAATCGCATCCTTGTGAGGTGCATGGGGTGCATGGCGAGTTGTATCCCTTGCAGTCCTTGGGCGGCTGGCCGGACGAGGTGCGCGCCTCGCGGCTGGTGTTCATCGTTCGCGGCTTGGCCGTGCCGGAGGTGGCCGCCGCCGTGCGCCAGGCGTTGGGTCAGCCGTCCGCCTGATTGCGCGGAAGGACCCCGTTTCATTGATCGATATTCCGTTGCTGATGCTGCACGGAAATACGGTATAACCGGTACGGTCTGATGCACTTGCCGAGACAATGATGGATCGACTGAAAGCCATGCAGGTGTTCGTCGAGGTTGCCGATCGGGGCAGCCTGTCGGCGGCCGCCGTCCATCTGGACATGTCGCGCGCCATGGTGTCGCGATACCTGGCCGAGATGGAGCAATGGGTCGGCGTGCGCCTGCTGCATCGCACGACACGGCGCCTCAGTCTGACCCCGGCCGGCGCCGAAACCTTGCCGCGCTGCCGTCAGATGCTGGATATGGTTGGCGATCTGCATAGCGCTGTCGCCACGCCCGAGGACACGCCGCGCGGTCTGTTGCGCATCACCACGAGCATGTCGTTTGGCGCCCGCCATCTGGCGCCGGCCGTCACCGACTACGTCAAACGGCATCCCGGCACGTCGGTGGACCTGATGCTGGTCGAGCGGGCGGTCAATCTGGTGGAAGAGCGCGTCGACCTCGCGGTGCGCATCACCAATGATCTGGATCCCAATCTGATTGCGCGCAAGCTGGCCGAGTGCCGCTCCGTGGTCTGCGCCTCCCCGGAATACCTGGCGCGCGAAGGCGTGCCGGCGCGCATCGAAGATCTGTCGCTGCGCAACTGCCTGACCCATTCGTATTTCGGCAAAAGCCTGTGGCGTTTCGAGCGCGATGGCGAACCGGTCGATGTGCCCGTGGGTGGCAGCATCAGCGCCAACGAAGTGTCGGTGTTGTGCAGCGCCGCCGTCGAAGGGGCGGGCATCGCGATGTTGCCCACTTACTATGCGGCCGAATACATCGCCTCGGGCAAGCTGCAGGTCGTTCTGCCGCAGTGCAAACCCCAGGTGCTCGGCATTTATGGGGTCTACGCCTCGCGCCGCCAGATGCCGCTGATTCTGCGTTCGATGCTGGATTATCTTGCCGAACGGTTAGGATCTGCGCCGTGGGATAAGCCCGCGGGATAGATGGCGGGGAGGGTCGGCTGCATGGCTGGCGCATGGATGACTGCATGGCGGGTGCGCCGCGGCTTGAGAGCGGAAGGGATGGCGGTATAATTTGCCGGCATTTGACCCAAAAAAAACCTTAACAATCGTTCCGGCCTGGTGGCAGGCCGGCGCAATCCAGAGCTCAGCTCGGTTTGCGCAAGGGGGGGCAAGCCTTACTGGTAGCGGCGTTTCCGCCGCACGGCAGTGGCCGATGCCTGTTGGTTCTAGTCTTTTGCTATCAATTTCGCGGAAAGGGTTGGTGCCGGCGGTTCCGGCGCGTTCCGCGGCCATATTGGCGATGGGCGTCAGCATTGCTGGCGCCAGCTTTTCCAGAATTTGCTCAGACGTTTGCCGCAGCCTCGCAGCTGCGGCAGGCATACCGCCTTACAGGCGCCGGCGTGGCGGTTTCGCGCAGGGCTGCGCCATGAGGCGAGGGCGTGGCGGTAAAACAGGAACCCAGTGACAATTTCGCAAGCCAACATTGACTGTTGTGTCGCCGCTCATGCGGCGGCCTGGTCGTTTGCGGGCGAGCGCCGCGCGGGGAAATCCGTGGGCAGCCGTGCCGGGATGTCTGGATGCAGATTCCGCAGCACCAAGGCTGGTGGCGTCGAAATGCATTATGGCGTGCACTACGGCATGCACTACGGCGTGGGTTTGAATTGCGACGCTGCCCGTTCGATTTTTTATTTTGAATCCGGCGCCGCAAATGAAAAAGGCCCGGCGAATGCCAGGCCTTCATCAAATTGGTTGCGGGGGCAGGATTTGAACCTACGACCTTCGGGTTATGAGCCCGACGAGCTGCCAGACTGCTCCACCCCGCGTCTGAGAAAAGAATATTAACCTTATTTCCAACCAAGCGCAAGTTAGCCCATTTTTGAATTTGGATGTCGATGAACGATAGCGAGGCAATACTCGTGCTGGAAACCGCGCTGCTGTGCGCGGTGCAGCCGATGCAGATTTCCGATATGCGCAAGCTGTTCGGGGATGATGAACAGTTCGACAGCGGCACGGTGCGCCGGCTTCTGGAGACCTTGCAAGGCAACTGGGCCGACGGTGGGCTGGAGTTGGTGCAGCTCGCCTCAGGCTGGCGTTTCCAAAGCCGGCCCAGCATGCAGCGCTACCTGGAGCGTCTGAGCCCCGAAAAGCCGCCCAAGTATTCGCGCGCCGTGATGGAAACGCTGGCCATCGTGGCCTGGCGCCAGCCCGTGACGCGCGGTGATATCGAAGACATCCGGGGTGTGACGGTTTCGTCGCAGATTGTGAAGGCGCTTGAGGATCGCGGCTGGATCGAAGTCATCGGCCATCGCGACGCGCCGGGGCGCCCCGCGCTGTTCGGCACCACGCGCCAGTTCCTGGACGATCTGGGCCTGCGCGCGCTGGATGAGCTGCCGCCGCTGGAATCCGCGCACGCCGCCGCCGCGCTCGCTGGCCTGGATCTGGGCGAGGTGCAGCAGGTGTTGGGCGAGGCGCCGGCGCCGGCCGAGGGCGAGGGCAGTCTGGACGCCGCGCCAGCGGAGGCGGTGGCGGAAACGCCCGGTTTGGCGGCGGATGGCCTCTTCGCGGCGGGCGTTGGCGCGTCGCAAGAACCGGGGCAAGAAGCACCGCAAGAAGCACCGCAAGAGGGCGAAAATCCGTCCTCCGCCAATGCTGACTCCGGATCCCCCGAGATTTTCCCCGTTGCGGAATTGTCTGTTTCGGAAGACGATGCCCCCATAGCGGCCATCGATAGCGTAGAATCCCAGCTTTCGCGCACAGAAGAAGGCGCGGATCCCGCCGACGAATCCACCGTCCGGGAGCAAGCCGAAGGCTTGTCCAATACGCCGCTCTCGCCCGATCTTCCCGACGACAGAGCTGGCAACGACATTTCCGATATGGCCGCCGATGCCTCCGAGGCCGGTGCTGCAAAGGAAAGAGTCGAGAACGCAAAACACGCGGAACCGACTGACCCGACTGACAAGACCAATGCCGTGGCCCCTGGCGACGCCAGGCGTGAGCCCGTTCATGGTCTTGACGAGGCCGTTCAGCCCGAACCCGATGCCGCCTCCGCGGCCTCGGAAGAGGCGGACCCCGACCGGTCCGGGTCTGAACCGGATTCGGCGTCCCCAGATGATGACGAGCCTGCTCCCCGCAGGCCTACCCAAGTTTGAAATTCGGAGCTGTCCCAGTGACAACGAATACAGCAATGCAGGACGACACCCCCCGTTCGGATGACGCCGCTGCCGGCGCGCAGCCGGAATCCTCCGCCGCGCGCGAACCGGCCGCTGAAGGCGAAGCCGGCGCTCGCAGCCGCGGCCGCAAGCTGAGGACGCCGTTCCGCCGCCGCCGCGGCGACGCTGCCGCCGAGCAGGCGCCCGCCGCCGAAGGGCAGGCCGCAGCGCCCGCTGCGCCGGTTGAGTCCGCGGACTCCCGGGGTGGCGAGCAGGAAGCCGAGCAGGCGCTGTCCTACCTGGATACGGCTGACCGCATGGAGCAGCGGCTGGGCAAGTACCTGAATAGCGAAGCGGTCATGCCCAAGCTGCACAAGGTGCTGGCCGACGCCGGGATCGGTTCGCGCCGCGAGATGGAAGAATTGATCGTGGCGGGCCGGGTGTCCGTCAATGGCGAGCCGGCGCATATCGGCCAGCGCGTGGGTCCCAACGATCAGGTGCGCGTCAATGGCAAGCCCATCATGCGCACGAACACCAAAAAGCCGCCGCGCGTGATCCTGTATCACAAGCCCGCCGGCGAGATCGTCAGCCACGACGACCCCGGTGGCCGCGCCAGCGTCTTTGCCCGGCTGCCCAAGCTGCGCACCGGCAAGTGGCTCTCGGTGGGTCGCCTTGACCTGAACACCGAAGGCCTGCTCATCTTCACGACGTCGGGTGACATGGCCAACCGGATCATGCACCCCCGATATGGCACGGAACGCGAGTACGCCGTTCGCGTGCTGGGTGAAATGGACGAGGCGCAGCGCCAGTCGCTCGTCGACGGTATTGAACTGGAAGACGGTCTTGCCGCATTTGGCGCGCTGGACTACCTGGGTGGCGACGGCAGCAACCGCTGGTATCGCGTCACGCTGCAGGAAGGCCGCAACCGCGAAGTTCGCCGCATGTTCGAAGCGGTCGGCGTCACGGTCAGCCGCCTGATTCGCACGCGCTTCGGCGATGTGGTGCTGCCGCGCACCTTGCGCCGCGGCCGCTGGGACGAATTGGACGCTTCCCTGGTTACCGCGCTGATGGTCCAGCTGGGACTGTTGCGTGAAGACGACGATTCGTCGGGCAACCGCCGCCGCTCCAAGCAGCCGCAATCGCACGACAGCGCGTTGCCTCCCGGATTCGGTACGCTGGACCGCAACGGCATGAACGGCGCCCGCATTGGCCGCCGCGGCAAGTTGCAGGGTGGCGGTGTGGGCAGCGCGGGGCAGGCTGCCGCGTGTCCTTCCGATCCTTTCGGCACCGGTCTCATGATCGCCGGTGGCTATGCCAACGGCCACCCGCTCTCGGGCGAGTCCGGCCTTGGCAATCGCAAGAACAAGCCGGGGCCGCGCTCTGCTGGCGCCGGCAAGTCCGGTGGCAAGCCGGGCGGTAAGCCGGGCGGCAAGGCGGGTGGACGCACGGGCGGCAACGCGCGCGGTCCCCGCGCCGCCGCTAACGCCGCCGGTGGCAATCCGATGGCGAGCAGCCCGGTGGTCGGCAATTCGATGGCTGGCAGCCCGGCCGCAGGCGGCATGGGCGAGGCGCCGGCAGGCGCGGGCCGCCGGCCGGGCGGCAAGTCCGGCGGCAAGCCTGGCGGCGGCAAGCCGGCGGGCGCCAAGCCGGCAGGTGCGCGTAGCGGCAATCCGGGTCGTGGCGGCAAGCCGGCCGCTGGCGGCCGCGGCGGCAACAAGACCGAAGGCGCGCGCACCGGCGGCAACAAGGGTCCGGGCACGGGCGGCAAGCCGCGTACGCCGCGTAGCGGCAGTTCCCGTGGCGAGGGTGGCGCCCAGCGTGGCGACGATTGGCAGCCTCGCGGTGCGTCGGCGCACGAATCCCGTCTGGGTGTCGTGGGCGGTGGCCGGGGTCGTCAGGGCCGCTGATCCTTGCAGGGCGGCTCGCAGACTGCGCCGCCGCCCCGCATCCGTCCCATATAAACGTAAGCCCGTGACGAATCAGGCGATTTTCCCGTTTATCTGGTAAAATCAATGGTTTTCATGGCTTCGCGTCATGGCTTTTTGCCGGAAGCACTGGTTTCTCAAGTGCGCTTTACCGCAAAAAGCACGTCGGCTGAATGTGTGCCGATCGGGCGCATGGCCTTGTGCTGGCGTGTTGCCGGGCGCTGTTTGCAGCAGTCCCTTGGCGCGTGCGCTATCTGCTGAAATGTGCAAAAGCGCCGCAGTATGCAGTCAAACCCAGCCAACCCCAGCTTGACCCGGTCAGACCGGGATAGGCAGCCGGGTCAGGCACCGGGTAGGGCAATCAGGGCGGCGCAAGCCAAAAATTAGGTCGCAATAGAGGGCACTGCCCAGCATTGCTCCTTACGTGTAGTAGGGAAGCGGCTGGGCTCTGTGCAATATCGGTGGGCTGGGCGTGCAGCCCATTTTTTTTGAGTATATGGCTGATTTATTCGCATTGACCGAAGAGGCTCTGGCCGGCATGGACGTTGAACTTGTCGACGTCGAGCGTGCCGCCCTGGGCCTTTTGCGCGTCACGATCGATCGGGTCGGCGGTGTGCGCATCGAAGACTGCGAGCAGGTGTCCCGCCAATTGTCGCGGGTCTTTGAGGTCGAGAACATCGACTACAAGCGCCTCGAAGTGGGTTCGCCGGGCGTGGACCGCCCGCTGCGCACCGAGGCGGAGTTCCGCCGTTTCGCAGGCGAGCGCATCGAAATCAAGCTGCGCGAGGCATTGGACGGCCGCAAGGTCTTTTCGGGCACGTTGACCGTGCCGGAAGACGAGGCCGCAGCTTCCGACGCTGCTGGAATGCACAAGACCGTGTTCGGTCTCGAATTTGAGGCAAAAAAGAACGAAGTCCAGGTGTTGAATTTCACGGTCGAAGATATCGAGCGTGCAAAACTGGATCCCGTTCTGGATTTCAAGGGCAAAAAGCGATGAGTCGCGAAATTCTTCTGTTGGTCGATGCCTTGGCGCGTGAAAAGAACGTCACGCGTGACGTCGTGTTCGGCGCTCTCGAAAGTGCGCTGGCCTCGGCCATGAAAAAGCGCTTCAAGGATGATGCGGACATTCGTGTTTCCATCGATAGGGAAACGGGAGACCACGAAGGCTTCCGCCGCTGGCTGGTCGTGCCCGATGAGGCCGGTCTGCAAGAACCCGACAAGCAGGAAATGCTGTCGGACGCCGAAGAAATCGTCCCCGGCATCAAGGAAGGCGAGTTCATCGAAGAGCCCCTCGAACCCATCGAGTTCGGCCGTATCGGCGCTCAGGCGGCCAAGCAGGCGATCCTGCAAAAGATCCGCGACGCCGAGCGCGAACAGGTGCTGAACGACTTCCTGGATCGTGGTGAAACCATCGTGTCCGGAACGATCAAGCGCATGGACAAGGGCGACGCCATCGTCGAAACCGGCAAGATCGAAGCGCGCCTGCCGCGCTCCGAAATGATCCCGAAGGAAAACCTGCGGGTTGCCGACCGTGTTCGCGCTTTCGTGTTGCGTGTTGACCACGCCGCGCGCGGCCAGCAGGTGATCCTGTCGCGCACGTCGCCCGAGTTCATCCGCCAGCTGTTCGAGAACGAAGTGCCCGAGATCGAGCAGGGTCTGCTCGAGATCAAGGCCGCCGCCCGCGATGCTGGCGTGCGTGCGAAGATCGCCGTCGTGGCATACGATAAGCGTATCGATCCCATCGGCACGTGTGTGGGCATGCGCGGTTCGCGCGTGACTGCCGTGCGCAACGAACTCGGCGGCGAGCAGGTCGACATCGTGCTGTGGTCCGAAGATCCCGCGCAATTCGTCATCGGCGCGCTGGCGCCGGCCAACGTCGAATCCATCGTTGTCGATGAAGACAAGCATGCGATGGACGTCGTGGTCGACGAGGAAAACCTGCCGAAGGCCATCGGCGCCAAGGGCCAGAACGTGCGCCTGGCGTCGGAGCTGACCGGCTGGCAGATCAACATCATGACGCCGGAAGAAAGCCTGAATCGCCAGGAAGTCGAGCGTTCGGGTCTGCGCACCACGTTCATGAGCAAGCTCGACGTCGACGAGGAAGTCGCCGACATCCTGATCGACGAAGGATTTACCGGTATCGAGGAAATCGCCTACGTTCCCATGCAGGAATTGCTGGAAATCGAGGCGTTTGACGAAGACACCATCAACGAGTTGCGCGCCCGTGCCCGCAATGCGCTGCTGACCGAGGCAATCGCCCAGGAAGAGCGTCTTGAGACCGCACAGGATTTGCTTGAACTCGAAGGCATGACGCCGGAACTGGCCGCCAAGCTGGCCGAGCGTCAAGTGCATACGCGTGATGATCTGGCCGAATTGGCGACGGACGAATTGGCGGAAATCGCCGGTCTGACCGAAGAAGAAGCCAGCGATCTCATCATGCGTGCCCGCGCCCATTGGTTCGACGAAGAATAACCAAAAGGACACGGGTCTGCGGTGGGCGATGCTGCCGCTTCATCCACCGCAAGTTCACGTTGTTTGTAATAGCTGCCTATAGGGAAGAGAGAGCCTAATGTCGAGTAATACCGTCGCCCAGTTCGCTACCGAGCTGAAAATGCCTGCCAACGTGCTGCTGGATCAGCTGCGTTCGGCTGGCGTTGACCTCAAATCGGTTGACGACTCCGTCACCGACAGCGACAAGGCGAAATTGCTCGAATCGCTGCGTCGCGCACACGGCGCAACCGAAGGCAAGAAGATCACGCTGACGCGCCGCCAGACTTCCGAGATCCGGCAAGCAGACGCTACCGGGCGTTCGCGCACGATTCAGGTCGAAGTGCGCAAGAAGCGCGTCTTCGTCAAGCGCGACCCGTCCGAACTCGCTCTGGAACAGGCAGCTTCGGCTCCTTCCGAAGAAGAAGTTGCGGCTGAAGCCGCTCCGCAGGTTTCCGCACCGGCTGCTCCCGCAGCTGACGCGGCGCCTGTCGCTGCAGAAGCACGCGAAACGGCGCCTGTAGAGGCCGAAGCTCCCGCCCAGGCCGAAGCGCCGCAGCAGGAGCCCGCCGCTGCCGAAGCCCCCGCCACGGTCGAAGCGCCCGCGGCAACCGAACCCGTCGCGGCCGAAGCGCCCGCCCCCGTCGAGGCCAAAGCGCCTGAAGTCCAGGCACAGCCTGAACCCGAATCGACGCCGGCGGCTGTTCCTGCCGAGCCCGTGGCCGAAGAGGCCAAGCCCGAAATCAAGACTGAAACCACCGAGCCCCTGGCTGAAGAAGCCAAGCCGGAACCCGCTGTGCTAGCCAATAAGTCCGAAACATCTTCCTCCCAGGCCGCCGCGCCTGTCGCCCAGGCGCAGCCTGCCGCGAAATCCGAATCCGTGAAGCCCGCCGCCGCCGCGCCCGCCGCTGCGCCCAAGGTGGGTGGTCGCGTCGACAACCGCCGTGCCGCGCCGCCGCTGGCCGCTTCCGCCACGACCGCAGGCCGCGACGAAGCTCGCCGCGCCGCCGAGGCCGAGGCCGCCGCGCTGCGCGAAATGCTGAACCGTCCCCGCAAGGTGCTGCGCGCGCCCGAGCCCGAGGCGCCTGCCGCCGCGCCGATCTCCGGCACGCTGCACAAGCCTGCCGGCAAGCCCGGCGCCGCACCCGCGGCCAAGAAGGACGCCAAGCCCGCCGCGCCCGGCGCCAAGAAGACCATCAAGACCGCCGAAGTTGCTTCGACCTGGTCCGATGATTCGTCGCGCAAGAAGCCCGCCGACAAGCCGGCAGCCCCGGCCAGCCGCGATGGCTGGCGTGCGGGTGGCAAGGGCGGTGGCAAGTCGGGCGGCCGTGGTGGCCGCAATCAGCAGAACGACCGCCGCAACGAACCGGCGCCGCAGGAATTCATCGCACGTGAAGTCCACGTGCCGGAAACCATCAGCGTGGCCGACCTGGCCCACAAGATGTCCGTCAAGGCCGCCGAAGTCATCAAGCAATTGATGAAGCTGGGCCAGATGGTCACCATCAACCAGGTGCTGGACCAGGAAACGGCCATGATCGTGGTCGAGGAACTGGGCCACGTGGCAATTGCCGCCAAGCTGGACGACCCGGAAGCCTTCCTGGACGACACCGCCACCCAATCCGAAGCCGAGCAACTGCCGCGCGCGCCGGTCGTGACCGTCATGGGCCACGTCGACCACGGCAAGACCTCGCTGCTGGACTACATCCGCCGCGCCAAGGTTGCCGCGGGTGAAGCCGGCGGCATTACGCAGCATATCGGCGCCTACCACGTGCGCACCGAGCGCGGCATGGTGACCTTCCTTGATACCCCGGGCCACGAGGCGTTTACCGCCATGCGTGCCCGCGGCGCCAAGGCGACCGACATCGTGATTCTGGTGGTCGCCGCCGACGACGGCGTGATGCCGCAGACGCGTGAAGCCATCCACCATGCCAAGGCCGCAGGCGTGCCGATCGTCGTGGCCGTGACCAAGATCGACAAGCCTTCCGCCAACCCGGATCGCGTCAAGCAGGAACTGGTTGCCGAACAAGTCGTGCCGGAAGAATACGGCGGCGACGTGCCGTTCGTGGGCGTGTCCGCCAAGACCGGCGAGGGCATCGACGACCTGCTCGAAAACGTTCTGCTGCAAGCCGAAGTGCTGGAACTGAAGGCGCCGGAAGACGCACCCGCCAAGGGTCTCGTCATCGAAGCCCGTCTGGACAAGGGCCGTGGCCCGGTCGCGACGATCCTCGTGCAAAGCGGCACGCTCAAGCGCGGCGACGTCGTGCTGGCCGGCGCAAGCTTTGGCCGCGTGCGCGCCATGCTCGACGAAAACGGCAAGCCGATCCAGACGGCCGGCCCCTCGATCCCTGTTGAGATCCAGGGCCTGACCGAAGTGCCGGCCGCCGGTGACGAACTGATGGCACTGTCCGACGAGCGCAAGGCGCGCGAAATCGCGCTGTTCCGTCAAGGCAAGTTCCGCGACGTCAAGCTGGCCCGCCAGCAGGCCGCCAAGCTCGAATCGATGTTCGACAACCTCGGCGAAGGCACCCAGACCCTCACCCTCATCGTCAAGACCGACGTGCAGGGTTCGCAGGAAGCGCTGGTGCAATCGCTGGTCAAGCTGTCCACCGACGAAGTGCGTGTGCAAGTCGTGCACGCTGCGGTCGGCGGCATCTCGGAAACCGACATCAACCTGGCCATCGCCTCGCACGCCGTCGTCATCGGCTTCAACGTGCGCGCCGACGCCAGCGCCAAGAAGCTTGCCGAGAACAACGGCATCGATGTGCGCTACTACAACATCATCTACGACGCCGTGGATGAGGTTAAGGCCGCCATGTCGGGCATGCTGGCCCCCGAGAAGAAGGAAGAAATCATCGGCCTGGTCGAGATCCGCGAGGTGTACAGCATCTCCCGCCTCGGCAACATCGCCGGTTGTATGGTGCTGGATGGCATCGTGCGCCGCGATTCCCAGGTCCGCCTGCTGCGCAACAACGTTGTTCACTGGACGGGGCACCTCGAGTCGCTGCGCCGCTTCAAGGACGACGTCAAGGAAGTCAAGTCGGGCTTCGATTGCGGTCTGACGCTGCGCGGCAACAATGACATCCAGGTGGGCGACCAGCTGGAAGTCTTTGAAATCAAGGAAATTGCGCGCACGCTGTAAAGCAGGCGCCAGGCATTGTTAATGAGCCGTCACAAGTCCAAAGCCATTCCCGGCCGCAATCTGCGGCTGGCCGACCAGATCCAGAAGGATCTGGCCGGGATCATCCAGCGCGAGATCGACACCAAACGCGCTGGATTGATCACGATTTCGGGTGTGGAACTGTCGACCGACTACGCGCATGCCAAGGTGTGGTTCACGGTTTTGGGCGCCGAGCCCGAAGCCGCCACCACCTTGCTGAACGAGAAGGCCGGCTGGCTGCATTCGCAGCTCTACAAGCTTTTGCACATCCACACTGTCCCCACTTTGCGCTTCTTCCACGACGAGCAGGTCGCTCGTGGCATCGAGATGTCGATCCTCATCGACCGCGCAAACCGCCCCGGCCCGCACTCGGGCGTACCCGACGAGCCAGAAGACCAGTCCTGATCGGGCTGTCGTCACTGCTTCAATTTTTCCGGATTTCGACGATGGCTAAACGACGCGGGCTTGCGCTCGACGGTGTGCTGTTGCTTGATAAACCCGTGGGTTTGTCGAGCAATCACGCCTTGCAGCGCGCCAAACGCGCCATGGACGCGGCAAAGGCCGGCCATACCGGCACGCTGGACCCCTTTGCCACGGGCTTGCTGGTGTGCTGCATGGGACGCGCCACCAAAATTTCCGGCGCGATGCTTGACGCCGACAAGGCATATCGCGCTACGCTGCAATTTGGATCGGAAACCGATTCCGGCGACCTGACGGGCAACGTCACGGCGACCGCCGAACCCGGTTTTGCCGTCGAGGAACAGGCGCTGCGCGACGCGCTGTCACGTTTCTCGGGCACCATCGAGCAGATTCCGCCGATGTACTCGGCGCTCAAGCGCGACGGCAAGCCGCTGTACGAGTACGCCCGCGCGGGCATCGAGCTGGAACGCGCGCCGCGCAAGATCACGATTCACCGCATCGAGCTGTTGTCCCTTGACGGGACGCAGGCAGAGATCGATGTGGCTTGCAGTAAAGGCACATACATCCGAACACTGGCCCAGGACATCGGGCGCGTGCTGGGCTGTTTCGCCCACCTGACGGCGCTGCGGCGCACGCACGTCGGGCCCTTCTCTCTGGAACGCGCCGTTGAACTGGAAGCCTTGCAGGCCATGCCAGACCCCAAGCAGGCATTGCTTGCACTGAACGAATTGCCGGAGGGCTTGCTGCCCTCCACCCTGACCTTAAAGGACTCGCTATGACTCGCGCCTTGCGCAACGTCGCCATCATCGCCCACGTTGACCACGGAAAAACCACCCTGGTCGACCAGCTGCTGCGCCAATCCGGCACCTTCCGCGAAAACCAGGCGCTGACCGAACGGGTCATGGACTCGAACGACCTGGAAAAGGAACGTGGCATCACGATTCTGGCCAAGAACTGTGCCGTTGAATACGAAGGCACCCACATCAACATCGTCGACACCCCGGGCCACGCCGACTTCGGCGGTGAAGTCGAGCGCGTGCTGTCCATGGTTGACGGCGTGCTGCTGCTGGTTGACGCGGTCGAGGGCCCGATGCCCCAGACCATTTTCGTGACGCGCAAGGCACTGGCTCTGGGCCTGAAGCCCATCGTCGTGGTCAACAAGGTCGATCGTCCGGGCGCCCGTCCGGATTTCGTCATCAACGCCACGTTCGACCTGTTCGACAAGCTGGGCGCCACCGACGAGCAGCTGGACTTCCCGGTCGTCTACGCGTCGGGCCTGTCCGGTTACGCCGGCCTCACCGCGGATGTGCGCGAAGGCGACATGCGTCCGCTGTTCGAAGCCATCCTGCAGCACGTGCCGCAGCGCGATGACGATCCCAACGGTCCGCTGCAGATGCAGATCATCTCGCTGGACTACAACAGCTACGTCGGCAAGATCGGCGTGGGCCGCATCAACCGTGGCCGTATGCGCCCTGGCATGGAAGTGGCCTACAAGTTCGGTCCCGATGGTCAAGGCGGCCGCGGCCGCATCAACCAGGTCCAGAAGTTCCACGGCCTGGAGCGCGTCGTGGTGGAAGAAGCCGAAGCCGGCGACATCGTGCTGATCAACGGCATTGAAGACCTGGGCATTGGTTGCACCGTGACCGACCCGGTCACGCAGGAACCCCTGCCGATGCTGCGCATCGACGAACCGACGCTGACCATGAACTTCATGGTGAACACGTCGCCGCTGGCCGGCCGCGAAGGCAAGTTCGTGACCAGCCGCCAAGTTCGCGATCGCCTGGACCGCGAACTGAAGTCCAACGTGGCGCTGCGCGTTCGCGACACCGGTGACGATACGGTTTTCGAAGTGTCGGGCCGTGGTGAACTGCACCTGACCATTCTGCTGGAAACGATGCGCCGCGAAGGCTACGAGCTGGCCGTGTCGCGTCCGCGTGTGGTGTTCAAGGACATCGACGGCGTGAAGTGCGAGCCGTTCGAATCGCTGACCGTTGACGTCGAAGACGCCCACCAGGGCGGCGTCATGGAAGAGCTGGGCCGCCGCAAGGGCGACCTGCAGGACATGCAGCCGGACGGCCGTGGCCGTACGCGTCTGGAATACCTGATCCCGGCCCGCGGCCTGATCGGTTTCCAGAACGAATTCCTGACGCTGACGCGCGGCACGGGCTTGATGAGCCACATCTTCCACGAATACGCGCCGATCAAGGAAGGCTCCATCGGCGAACGCCGCAACGGCGTGCTGATCAGCCAGGACAACGGCGACGCCGTGGCCTACGCGCTGTGGAAGCTGCAGGATCGCGGCCGCATGTTCGTCAATCCGGGCGATGCGCTGTACGAAGGCATGATCATCGGCATCCACAGCCGTGACAACGACCTGGTCGTGAACCCGATCAAGGGCAAGCAGCTGACCAACGTGCGCGCCTCGGGCACCGACGAAGCCGTGCGCCTGGTTCCGCCGATCCAGATGTCGCTGGAATACGCCGTGGAATTCATCGACGACGACGAACTGGTGGAAATCACCCCGAAGTCGATCCGTCTGCGCAAGCGCTACCTGCTCGAAAACGAGCGCAAGCGCGCCGCGCGCGAAGCCGCGGTCTGAGCCTGAAGGCGGCCGCTGCCGCTTGATGCCAGATCACTGAAAAGCCGCGCACCTTCGGGTGCGCGGCTTTTTGTTTGCTTGGCAAGGTGCCAGACGTGCTTGGCGGTCACTTCTGACGGGTGTCAGACACCTTGGCCTGCTTGGCGGTCACTTCTGACGGGTGTCAGACACCTTGGCCGAAGTTCTGCAAGGTGTCTGACACCCACAGAAGTGTTGTTGCATGCTGATTCGCCGCTCCCCGGGGTGTCTGACACCGTCCCCGGTGCTTGCGGCGCCTCTTAACCTATCGCAGGTCGGATCAGGGGCCGCTGCCTACAACGCGCCGTGCTGGTGCCGGTACTCCTGCGTACGCCCGCCATAACCGTAAGCCGCGGCGCGCGCGTCGATGACGTGCACGTACGAGCACTCGTGCAGCTCGCCCAGGATGTCCTGGAAGGCCCCGTAGATGTCCTTGATGAAGCGCGCCTTCTCGGCCTTGGTGTTGGTCTCGTCCGTGACGCTGATGTCCAGGTGGAACGCGTTCTTGCCAAGCTCGGACAAGGGACGCCCGCCGATGAACCAGAGTTCGTGCGGAATGTGTTGCAGCGTGATGGCGATGACGGGCAGCTTTTTCCCGAGCACGGACTGGGTCAGCGCGGCGACGGATTCGACGATGCGTTGGTCAACGTCGGCATCGGGTGTGCCGGAACGATGGATGACGATGTGGGGCATGACGGCTCTCCGGGTGGGTAGGTACAGGGCCAGTGTAGAAAGCGCGTTGACATCGGAAAAGCGGGAATTTACGATTCTATCCATCGCCATAGCCGTTGGATAAATCGTGAGCGGATTTGATCTGGACCAGCTTCGCACGCTGGTCGCGGTGCTGGACGCGGGCAGCCTGACGGCGGCGGCGCCCAAGGTGTTCCTGTCGCAATCCTCCGTCAGTGAACAGATGCGAAAGCTGGAGGACAGGGCGGGTCAGCCGCTGCTGGTGCGCGGCAAGGCAGGTGTGCGCGCCACGCCGGCAGGCCAGCGCCTCCTGGCGCATGCACGTTCGATCCTGGCCCTGAGCGACGAGGCCTATCGCGATATGCGCGGCGTCGCGCTGCGGGGCGAACTGCGCCTGTGCATTACCGATTACTTCCGGCCCGGGGACGTCGCACGCCTGCTGCGGCGCCTGAACGAGCAGTATCCGCAGGTGCGGCTGCACGTGACCATCATGAAAAGCGGCGCCATCGAGGCCGCTTACGCGCGCGGCGAAATCGACGTCGGCATATCGATGGTCATCCAGGAGCGGGGGGCGACGCGCGGCCGAGCCGACGGCGCGCTGCTGCGCCGTGAACCGCTGCTGTGGATGGCCGCCGAGGGCGGGATGCCGCCGCTGGCCGAGCCCTTGCCGTTGCTGGCTTTGCCGGAAACCTGTGCGTTGCGCCAATACGTCGAGCGGCTGCTGTCCCGCCGTGGCGTGCCTTATGCCGTGTCGCACGTGGCGTCCGGCGTGGCTGGGTTGCAATTGGCCGTGGCCGCGGGATTGGGTGTTGCCTGCCTGAACGAATCGGCGCTCGGTGCGGGCATGGCGCGGCTGCAGGCGCCCGGCCTGCCCGCGTTGCCATCGGTGGAATTCAGGTTGCTCGCTGCCCGCCCCGGCGAAAGCGAGTTCGTGGGGCTGGCGCGCGAGGCGATCGTCAAAGCGATGACGTAGGAATCGCCTTGACCTGGAAGTCGCGGTGCGTGCGGGCAGGCGCGGGCAACCCCTGTCCGCAGCACGGCCGCCGTGTCAGGCGGGCAGGGAAGGGGCGTACTGTTCGGAGGACATCACCCGTTCGTGGAATTCCACGACCTTGCGCACCACCTTGACGGGGTCGTCTTCGATGATGAAAAGGTCCAGGTCGTGGGCGGCGATCATGCCATTGCCGAGCACCTGATCGCCCAGCCATTCGGCCAATCCTGACCAGTATTCGCTGCCGACCAGCACGATCGGCGCCGGCGGGACTTTGCCCGTCTGGATGAGCGTCAACGCTTCGAAGAGCTCGTCCAGCGTGCCAAAGCCGCCGGGCATCGCCACGTAGGCGAAGCTGTGCATGAAGAACGCCGCCTTGCGAGGGAAAAAGTATTCGAAGGACAGGCTGATGGTCTGGAATTCGTTGTTGTGGGCTTCGTGCGGCAGGCTGATGTTCAACCCGATGCTCGTGCCTCCTGCTTCAAATGCACCTTTATTGGCGGCTTCCATGATGCCGGGGCCGCCGCCCGCGATGACTGCGAAGCCAGCTTCGGCCAGCGCCGCGGAGATCGCGATGGTGGTTTCATAGTACGGGGAATTACGGCTGACTCGTGCGCTACCGAAAACGCTGACTGCGGGCCCGATGTGAGCGAGCTTGTCTGCCGCCGTCCTTATCTCTGACATAATCAGCGGAATTTGTTTGCCGGCGGGTGTATCCATATCTGCCTTTGTAACCATGAAAAAAACACTATTACTGGTCGACGGTTCAAGCTACTTGTACCGCGCTTTCCACGCTATGCCCGATTTGCGCAACGCGCAAGGCGAACCGACTGGTGCGCTTTACGGCGTGGTCAATATGCTGCGCAAGCTTGTATCTGACCATAAGGCAGAGTATGCCGCATGTATCTTCGATGCTCGCGGCAAGACGTTTCGGGACGATCTGTATCCGGAATACAAGTCGCACCGTCCCCCTATGCCTGAGGATCTAGCAGCACAAATCGATCCCATCCACCGCGCGGTGCGTGCGCTGGGTTGGCCGGTGCTGGCGATCGAGGGCGTCGAAGCGGATGACGTCATCGGCACGTTGGCACATCGTGCCGCGCAACACGACGTTCACACCATCGTCTCTACGGGTGACAAGGACCTGGCGCAACTGGTCAACGGCCACGTCACGCTCGTCAACACAATGAGCGGCGAGGTCCTGGACGAAGCCGGCGTCGTGAACAAGTTCGGCGTGCCCCCTGACCGTATCGTCGACTACCTGATGCTGGTGGGCGACACGGTCGACAACGTGCCGGGCGTCACCAAGGTCGGCCCCAAGACGGCGGCCAAATGGATTACGGAATTTGGCTCGATTGACAAGCTGATCGAGGGCGCCGACGGCATCAAGGGCGTGGCCGGCAACAACCTGCGCGAAGCCATTCCCAATTTCCCGTTGACGCGTCAGCTGCTTACGGTCAAGTGCGATTGCGATCTGACCGGCCACATCGACAACGTCGACGACCTGACGCCGCGCCCGCGCGACGACGCCACGCTGACCGAACTGTACGAACGCTACGGATTCCGCACGTGGCTGCGCGACCTGACCGGCGATGTCGAGCGCGTGCCCGCGGGCGATGCGCGCATCGCGCACGAGGCGCCCGCCGCGCCCGCCACGCTGGATTACCGCATCATCTCCGACTGGGCCGCGTTCGACGCCTGGATGGAACTGATGCAGCAAGCCTCACTGATCGCACTGGACACCGAGACGACGTCGCTGGACGAGATGCAGGCCCGGCTGGTGGGCTTGTCGATGTCGGTGGCGCCCGGGGTGGCCTGCTACATCCCGGTCGCGCACCGCGGACCGGATGGCGCGGTCCAGTTGCCCAAGGACGAGGTGCTGGCCCGTTTGAAACCCTGGCTGGAAGACCCGGCGCGCGCCAAGCTGCTGCACCATGCCAAATACGACACGCATGTGTTCGCCAACGAGGGCATCCGCCTGGCCGGCGCCGCCGAAGACACCATGCTGCAGGCCTACGTGCTGGAATCGCATCGCGGCGTGGGCCTGAACGATCTGGCGCAGCGTTATCTGGGACGCAGCGGCGTGTCCTACGAAGACCTCTGCGGCAAGGGCGCCAAGCAGATCGGCTTTGACGAAGTGGCGGTGGACAAGGCCGGGCATTACGCGGCTGAAGACGCCGACTTCACGTTGCAGCTGCATCAGGTGCTGCGTCCGATGGTCGCCGCCGACGAAGGGCTGGAGCGCATCTATCGCCTGGAAATGCAGGTGTCCGGCGTGCTGACCACCATCGAACGCAACGGCGTGAAGGTCGATGCCGCGGAACTGGGCCGCCAGAGCAACAAGCTGGGCCAGGAGATGCTGCAACTCGAGCAGAAGGCCTACGAACTGGCCGGCCAGCCGTTCAACCTGAATTCCCCCAAGCAGCTTGGCGAGATCCTGTTTGGCCGCATGCAGCTGCCGGTGGTGCGCAAGACCGCGAGCGGCGCGCCGTCCACGGACGAGGAAGTGCTGAGCAAGCTGGCGCTGGACTATCCGCTGCCGCAGGTGCTGCTGGACTACCGCGGGCTGTCCAAGCTGAAGTCGACTTACACGGACAAGCTGCCGCGCATGATCAATCCGGCGACCGGGCGGGTGCACACGCACTATTCGCAGGCCGCCGTCATCACCGGACGCCTGGCGTCGTCGGATCCCAACCTGCAGAACATTCCGGTCCGCACCGAGGCAGGGCGGCGCGTGCGCGAGGCGTTCATTGCCGAGCGCGGCCTGCTGCTGTCCGCGGACTACTCGCAGATCGAGCTGCGCATCATGGCGCACGTCTCGGACGACGCGAATCTGCAAAGCGCGTTCGCAGCCGGCGAGGACATCCACCGGGCCACCGCATCCGAAGTGTTCGGCGTGCCGCTGGACGCCGTGACCACCGATCAGCGCCGTGCCGCCAAGGCCATCAACTTCGGCCTGATTTACGGCATGGGCGTGTTTGGCCTGGCGTCCAACCTGGGCATCACGCGCGACGCCGCGCAGGCGTACATCGACCGCTACTTTGCGCGCTATCCCGGCGTGGCCATGTACATGGACGACACGCGGCGCCTGGCGCGCGAGCAGGGCTACGTGGAAACCGTCTTTGGACGTCGGCTGCAGTTGCCGGAGATCCGCGGCGCCTCGGGTCCGCGCAGGCAGGGCGCCGAACGGGCGGCCATCAATGCGCCGATGCAGGGCACGGCGGCCGACCTGATCAAGATGGCCATGGTGGCGGTGCAGGACTGGCTCGATGCTGAAAAGCTGCAGACCCGCATGATCATGCAGGTGCACGACGAACTGGTGATGGAAGCGCCGGACGACGAGCTGGAGCTGGTCAAGGAGGCCCTGCCGCGCCTGATGTGCAACGTGGCGACGCTGCGCGTGCCGCTGGTGGCGGAAGTGGGCGTCGGCAAGAACTGGGAGCAGGCGCACTAGGGACAGATTGGCGCCGGGGCCGTCTTCGGACGGCCCATTTCCGGTTTTTGGATTGCAACAATATAATGTTGCGCTTCCCCCCGCCTGATCTTCTCCCCCTCCATGTTGCTGCTCTGGGTCCTGCTCGCCACCATCACCGGTGGCCTTATTGCTGTCCTCATCGCGAGCTGGCTCGCTTACAAGGTCTTTGCCAAATACCTGCATCACATGGTGAGCCTGTCGGTGGGCGTGCTACTGTCGGTCGCGCTTTTGCACCTGCTGCCCGAAGCGTTCGAAACCGGCGTCGGCAACGCGCATGTGCTTTTCGGGCTGATGCTGGCATCGCTGATCGGGTTCTTCGTGCTGGAAAAGATAGCGCTGCTGCGCCACAGCCATCACCACGAAGGCGACGGCCATCATCATCACAAGGGGCACGACCGGCACGAGGCGGGGCGCGGCGGGATGCTCATCCTGATCGGCAGTTCGCTGCACAACCTGTGCGACGGCGTCCTGATCGCCGCGGCGTTTCTTACCGACCCGCTGCTGGGCGTGCTGACGGCGGCGTCGATCATCATCCACGAGATACCGCACAAGCTGGGCGATTTCGTCGTTCTGATCAACGCGGGCCTGCGCCGGCGCCGGGCGTTCGCGCTGATTCTCTTTACCAGCTTGTGTTCAGCGGTCGGCGGCATAATAGGCTACTTCGTGCTGCAGCAGGCGCAGGACTGGACGCCGTACATTCTGGTGGTTGCCGCCAGCAGCTTCCTGTATATCTCGGTGGCCGACCTGATGCCGCAGATGCACGAGCGGGTATCCCTGTCCGATGCCGTCCCGCAGTTGCTGCTGGTCGGTGTGGGCGTGGCGCTGATCTATAGCGTAACGACCCTGATGCACCACGGCCACGACCATGGCGGGCACGCTGACCATGGCGCGCCGCATGCGGAGCACGGCCACCAGCACTAGCGCTGGCAAGGCGGTGGGGATGGCCGGCTTTCGTCGACCCCAACCAAGGAGTTCTCCATGAGTTTTTCCACCGCCGCCGGCAATGTCGCTCCCACCGTGATCCACACGGACACGCGGGGCCTCGTCCACGGAGATTTCCAGCTTCCCGTCACCGACGGCCCGATTAGCGCCTATTACGCGGCGCCCGAGGGGCAGCGCGATCTGCCGATCGTGCTGGTGATCCAGGAGATCTTCGGCGTGCATGAGCACATCAAGGACATCTGCCGCCGGGTCGCCAAGGCCGGCTATCTGGCCGTCGCGTGCGATCTGTATCAGCGCCAGGGCGACGCCTCGGCCTACACCGATATCCCGAAGCTCATTTCCGAACTCGTCAGCAAGGTGCCGGACGAACAGGTGTTCGGCGACCTGGACGCCAGCGTGGCGTGGGCTGCCGCCAATGGCGGGGACGCGCGCCGCGTGGCGGTGACGGGTTTCTGCTGGGGCGGGCGTCTGACGTGGATGTACGCCGCGCACAACCCTGACGTGAAGGCGGGCGTGGCCTGGTACGGCAAGCTCAGTGTGGGCCATGGACCGCTCATCAAGCGCGTGGCGCTGGATGTGACGCATGAGCTGCACGGCCCCGTTTTGGGCCTGTACGGCGGGCGCGACGGCAGCATTCCGCTTTCTGACGTGGAAGCCATGAAGACGAAGCTGGCCGCCGGCAACGCCGCCGCGAAGCTGTCCGACATCGTGGTGTATCCCGAAGCCGACCATGCGTTCCTGGCGGATTACCGCGCCAGTTATCAGCCCGAGGCCGCGAAGGATGGGTGGTCGCGGATGCTGGAGTGGTTCAAGCGGTATCTGTGAGGGGGGAAGGGTGAGCCACCAGGTTGGCTCACCGGATGTGACCCATGAAAAAGTAAGCCGACCCGAGGGTCGGCTTTTTCATGCTCCAGTGTGCTTGGGACGGTGTCAGACACCCGGCGGAGATAGCCGTCGACTGGGAGGGGCGTCTCAATGGGTGTCTGACACCTGGAGCAGCAAGCGCGCGGAGCGCGTGCGGCGTGGGGGCAGTCAACAGCCGCCCCGCCGCTCGGCCGCCCGAAGGCGGGGCCGCCCCCTCGGGGGGCAGCAAGCGCGCGGAGCGCGTGCGGCGTGGGGGCCCTCAATTCCCCGCTTCGCGCAAACGGCTGGGCAGGAGCTCGCCGTGGCGTGCGAGGAGCGGATACGCCGCCGCGCCCACCAGATGCGAGTTGATGCCCTTCATGTCCCGCAGGATGTCCAGGTACAGCGCGCCGACTTCCGCCGCGTCCACTTCGCCCGATTTGATCTTCTGCAGGTGCGTGTCGGCCGCCCGGGTTTCGATCGTGCGGAATCGCGCCTTTTCGCCGGCCAGCGAACGTGCCTGGCGCAGGTCGTCGTTCACGAAGAGCGCGGCGGCCGTGCGCTGGTTGGCGATGAGCTGGCCCAGGGTGTCGTCCAGGCTGGCGCGTTGCTCGGGCGAGAACGTCCATCCCTGTTTACGCAGCTTGGCGACGTGGCTGAGCAGCCCGTGATGGGCGATATCGCCGGCATGGCCGATGTTGCTGGTGAACGCCAGGATGTCGTCGAGCCGCTGGATGTCCTCGCGGGTCATGTTTTCCTGGTCGAGCGTTGCCAGGTATGTCGTGATGGCGTTTTCCAGCTTGTCCAGCGCGCCGTCGAGCTGGCGCGCCTGCACCATGCGGTGGCGGTTGTCGCGCTTGAAGCCCGCCCGCGCGTAGAGCAGCAGCGTCTGCAGCATGTCGGCCATCCGCAGGGCTTCGCGCGCGGCGTTGCCCAGCGCGACCGCCGGCACGTCGTGCGCCCATTCGTCCAGGTATTGGGGCCGGGACGGGTCGTTCGGGTCGGCGCGCTTGGGCAGCCAGCGGGTGAGGAGGGCGGCGTACGGAGTCAGGAGCGGCAGGAAGGCCAGGGCGATGACGGCATTGAACAGGGTGTGGAAATTGGCGACCGCGCGGGCGGGGTCCCGCGCCAGGTCGCTCATCCAGGGCTGCAGGAACGGCAACAGCAGCAGGCCGGCCAGCACGCCCAGCACCCGCGTCAGCAGGTTGCCCAGCGGCAGACGGCGAGCGGCGGGATCGTCGCCGGTCACGCCTTCGATCATCGGGTTGATCGCCGTGCCCAGGTTGGCGCCCAGCACCAGCGCAAACGCCACGTGCGGCGCCACCATGTTGTGGCTGGCCAGCGACATCACCAGCACCACCACGGCCACGCTGGAGTGCGCCGCCCAGGTGAACGCCGCGGACAGCAGCACTGCGGCGACCGGCTGGGTTGCCAGCGCGTCCAGGATCATGCCCAGCATGGGCGCGGTCTGGAACGGGGCGAAAAGCTCGACGAGCTGATGCAGCGACAGCAGCAATAGGCCCAGGCCGATGAAGACCCGGCCCAGGTCGCGGGTGCGGCCCGGCGGGTAGCGCCGGAACATCCAGACGCCGGCCAGGATCAGGATCGGCGCCAGTTCGGTCAGGTCAAAGGACAGCAACTGAACGATCAACGTCGTGCCGACGTTGGCGCCCAGCATGGCCGCCAGGGCGGGCACCAATCCGACGACGCCGCCTGCGGCAAAGCCGGTGATCATCAGGCCGGTGGCGGTGCTGCTCTGCAACGCCGCCGTGATGCCCAGGCCGGCGAAGAATGCCCGCAGCCGTGTGCCAAGGGCGCGTCCCAGTGCCGCGCCCAGTGCGGCGCCAAACGCGCGTTGCACGCCCGTTTGCACCATATGCACGCCCCAGAGCAGCAGCGCCACGTAGCCGGCGAAGTCAAGCAGGGTAATGAGTCCAGACATCCAGGCGTTTTTCCGTTCTTTTTATGACAAGTAATAATTCTGTAATGATCGCATGCCGCGGCGGGCTTTGACACCCGGCGCGAAGATACAGGATACGCCCGGCGGGGCATTACTGCGTGCGCGCGGGCCTGCGCGTATCATTGCCTGATCATTTGTGGATGTCGTGGGGTTTGGCGTGGCCGTTTCTGTTTTCGATCTGTTCAAGGTGGGCATCGGCCCGTCGAGCTCACACACGGTGGGTCCGATGCGGGCGGCGCTGTTGTTCGCCCAGGGCCTGGAGCGCGACGGCCTGATTCCGCGCGTCGCCAGCGTGCGGGCCGAACTGTACGGATCGCTGGGCGCCACCGGCAAGGGACACGGCACCGACAAGGGCGTGCTGCTGGGGCTGATGGGCGAGGCGCCCGACACGGTCGACCCGGCCGCCATCGCCGGCATGGTCGCGTCCGTGCGCGCCAGCCGCCAATTGCCGCTGCTGGGCAAGTACCCGCTGCCCTTCGTGGAAAAGGAACACCTGATGTTCTATCGCCGCGAAGCTATGGCCGAACATCCCAACGGCATGAAATTCCATGCATTCGACGCCGACGGCCAGAGCCTGCGCGAGGCGCGCTACCTCTCCGTGGGCGGCGGCTTCGTCGTCACCGCAGGCGCGTCCAACAGCCAGGTCATCGCCGCGCACGACCAGTTGCCATATCCGTTCCGCATGGGGCGGGAGCTGCTTGCCATGTGCCAGGAAAACGGAATGACCGTCGCGCAGATCATGATGCAGAACGAGCTGACCTGGCGCGAAGCCTCGGAAGTCAACGCCGGCCTGGACCGGATCTGGCAGGTGATGCAGGACTGCGTGGCGCGCGGCTGTGGCATCAACTATCCCGAGGCGGACGGCGAACTCCCGGGCCCGTTGCGCGTGCGCCGCCGTGCGCCTGAGCTGTACCGCAACCTGACGCAGCGCGCCGAGCGCACGCTGTCCGACCCGCTTTCCGTCATGGATTGGGTGAACCTGTACGCGATGGCCGTCAACGAAGAAAACGCTGCGGGCGGCCGCGTGGTCACCGCGCCCACCAACGGCGCGGCGGGCATCATCCCGGCGGTGCTGCACTATTACGATCGTTTCGTGCCGGGCGCCAACCGTGAGGGCGTGCGCGACTTCCTGCTGACCGCGGCTGCCATCGGGCTGCTGTACAAGTACAACGCGTCGCTGTCCGGCGCGGAAGTGGGCTGTCAGGGCGAAGTCGGCGTGGCCTGTTCCATGGCGGCCGGCGGACTGGCGGCGGCGCTGGGCGGGTCCGTGGAACAGGTGGAAAACGCGGCCGAAATCGGCATGGAGCACAACCTGGGCCTGACCTGCGACCCGGTCGGCGGACTGGTGCAGATTCCCTGTATCGAGCGCAACGCCATGGCATCGGTCAAGGCCGTCAACGCCGCCCGCATGGCGCTGCGCGGCGACGGCCAGCATTATGTGTCGCTGGACTCGGTCATCAAGACCATGCGCGAAACCGGCGCCGACATGAAGACCAAGTACAAGGAAACCGCGCGGGGCGGCTTGGCGGTGAATATCGTCGAGTGCTGAGCGGCGTGCTGCGGTGACAAGGTGTCTGACACCCTGGGGAGATGATCTCGGGCTTGTCGCAACATCTCAGAGGGTGTCAGACACCCATCCAGCCAAATGCGTCAGATAAGCACGCAAAAAAAGCCCGCCGAAGCGGGCTTTTTTGCGGCCGGTGACCGATCAGATCACGCGGGCGTTCTGCAGCGCGGCGATGCGGGCCGGGATCGGCGGGTGCGAGGCGAACATGGCGGCCAGGCCGCCCTTGCCGGTGATGCCGGACGCTTCGAAGGACTTGGGCAGTTCGCCCGGTTCCAGGCCACCCAGGCGGGCTAGAGCGCGGATCATCGGTTCGCGGGCGCCCATCAGGTGGGCCGAGCCGGCGTCGGCGCGGTATTCGCGCTGGCGCGAGAACCAGGCCACGATGATCGAAGCCAGGACGCCGAAGATGATTTCACAGACCAGCACCGTGACGAAGTACCCCGGGCCGATGCCGCGTTCGTTCTTGAACACGACGCGGTCGATGAAGTAGCCGACGACGCGCGCCAGGAAAATGACGAAGGTGTTCACCACGCCCTGGATCAGGGTCAGGGTGACCATGTCGCCGTTGGCGATGTGCGCGACTTCGTGCGCCAGCACGGCTGCGACTTCCTCTTCGGACATGCTTTCCAAGAGGCCCGTCGACACGGCGACCAGCGAGTCGTTCTTGAACGCGCCGGTGGCGAACGCGTTGGGGGCGCCTTCGTAGATGGCGACTTCGGGGCGGCCGATGCCGGCGCGATCGGCCAGTTGGTGGACCGTGTCGACCAGCCAGGCTTCGCGCTGGTTGCGGGGCGCGTTGGGATCCAGCACCTGCGCACCGGTGCTCCACTTGGCCATGGGCTTGCTCATGAGGAGCGAGATGATGGCGCCGGTGAAGCCGACCACGACCGAGAAGATCAGGAGCGCGTTGAAGTTGATCCCGTTGGCCGTGATGACACGATCCACGCCCAGGATGCGCAGCGTGGCCGACAGCACGAGCATGACGGCCAGGTTGGTAATGACGAACAGAACAATGCGTTTCATGTTTTTTTATTCCTCTGCGAGCGGCAAATAACCGGGTTTCGACATCGCGGGGCCTCGCCAGTTCCCCGACTCGCCGGCTCCGCTCCCGGTGACGGAGAGTATAGTATCGCTTTCCCTTATTCCTTCCCCCTTTTCCCTTAGCGTAGACCCGCATGCAGGCACTTTGGATGTTGGTGGCGTCCGCCATGTTCGCCATCATGGGGTCGTTCGTGAAGCTCGGCACCGAACACGGCGCGTCGCTGCCGCAGGTCGTGCTCTTTCGCGGCCTGCCGTCGGTGATCCTGCTGCTGCTCTGGGCGCGCGCCGGCCGCCAGTCCATCATTCCCACGAGCTGGAAGCTGCACATCTGGCGCAATCTGTCCGGCGTCACGTCGATGTGGCTGGGCTTTTTCGCCATCTCCCACCTGCCTTTGGCCACGGCCACCAGCCTGAACTACACGGCGCCGCTGTTTATCGCCTGTTGGATGCTGGGGTGGGGCGGGGCGCAGCGCGACCCGGTGCGGATCCTGGCCGTGGCGCTGGGGTTCATGGGCGTCATTGCCGTGCTGCGGCCCAGCATCAACGAAGACCAGTGGCTCGCCGCCCTGCTCGGTATGGGGGCGGGCGCCATGTCCGCGATCGCGATGATGCAGATCCGCCAATTGGGCCGCATCGGCGAGCCCGAATGGCGCACCGTCCTGTTCTTCTCGGTCGCCGTGTGCGCGTCCAGCGCCGCCGGACTGGCGTTCGAAGGCTGGGGCTATGCGGACTGGACCGGTTACCTTTCGCTGCTGGGCGTCGGCGTGGCGGGGCTGTTTGGCCAACTGGCCATGACCCGGGCGTTCGGCATGGGGTCGGCGCTGCTGACCGCCGCTCTGCAGTACAGCACCATCATTTTTGCGGCGCTGATTGGCATGGGCTTCTGGGGCGACCATCTGGACGCCGTGGCCTGGGCCGGCATGGGCCTCATTATCTTCGCGGGCCTGCTGTCGGTGTGGCGCACCATGCGCGATCCCAAACCGGTCTGAAGCCAGCATCCGCCGAATTTCACAGGAGCCCCCTCGCATGACGACGACCCTGATCTCCGCCGCCGACCTGGCCGCGCGCCTGGACAACCCCGACGTGCGCGTGTTCGACGTCCGCCACGACCTGACCAACCATGCGGCGGGCCGCCAGGCCTACGACGCGGGCCACATTCCCGGCGCCCGTTACCTCGACCACGAAACCGAGCTGGCTGCCGCGCGCACGGGCAAGAACGGCCGCCATCCGCTGCCGGACCGCGCCCAGTTCGGCGCGCTGATGGCCGCGCACGGCGTGACCCCCAGCACGCTGGTGGTGGCGTACGACGCCAGCGGCGGCATGTACGCGGCGCATCTGTGGTGGATGCTGCGGTGGCTGGGCCATGACCAGGTTGCCGTGCTGGACGGCGGCTGGCAGGCCTGGACGGCCGCGGGCCTGCCCGTCAGCCTCGACGCGGCGCCTGCCGTGCAGCCGGGTAATCCGGTCGAACCGGGCGCGCGGCTGGCCGGCACGGTGGACGCCCAGACCGTGCTGTCCAACATTGCCCAGCCATCCTTCACCGTGATCGACGCGCGCGCCGCCAACCGCTATCGCGGCGAGGTCGAACCCATGGACCCGGTAGCCGGCCATATCCCCGGCGCGCTGAACCGCCCGAATGGTGAAAACCTGCAGCCGGACGGCCGCTTCAAGTCAGCCGACGCGCTGCGCGCGGAGTTCGGCACGCTTCTGGCTGGGCGCGATCCGGCGTCCATCGTCCATCAGTGCGGATCGGGCATCACTGCCTGCCACAACCTGCTGTCGATGGAAATCGCCGGCCTGCCGGGCTCGCGGCTGTATCCGGGATCCTGGAGCGAATGGTGCAGCGATCCCGCCCGCCCGGTGGCCAAGGGCGAATGAACGACAAAAAGCCAGGGCATTCACCCTGGCTTTTTTCATGGACGCGGGCCAGCAGTTACCAGACCGCGGCCAGCTTGACGCGTCCGGACACGGTTTCGGCGATTTCCAGGAAGTGATCGAGCGGCGGCGTCGCCAGGCCCGGCACCTTGGCCATGTCGTCCCAGCGCCGCAGGCGTATCGCGTCGGGCGCGCCGGGCATGCTGGCGAAGTCCACGGCCTGGCCGGCGTCAAAACTGCCGCCCTGCAATGCCAGGCTGCGGCGGGAATCTTCGGACAGCCTTGCTTCGTACTGCGGCTCGACATAGCAGAGGTAGCGCTTGGCCTCGACGTGCAGGCGGATGGGATCCAGCACGGCGGCGCTGAACAGCCCGCGCAGGAAGGGCAGCACGAAATACTGGTGCTTGTCGTCGATGCCGCGCAGTGTCGGCGTGCCGGGACGATCGGCAATCAGGTGGCCCAGATCATGCAGCAGGCACGCCGTGATGAGATGGGCGTTGGCGCCGTTCTGCTCGGCCAGCGTCGCCGTCTGCAGCGCGTGCCGCAGATGGCTGACGGATTCGCCATGATAGGAACGGTGCCCGCGTTCCAGGAAGAGTTGTTCGATTTCCTGCAGGGTCAAGGCCATGGTTGTCTCCTGAGTGGCCGCAAGGGAAAGAGGCGGGCAGTGACCGCAACGGTCAGCCGGCTGCCGGCGCCATCTCCAGAAAGCGCGCGATAAGCTGCACCGGTTGGCGCTCGCGCAGGCAGTACAGGTACTCATTCATCACGATGCCGGCGTCCTGGATGTCCAGGGCGGCCAGATCGGGGTGGGACGGAATCTCGCGTGACGGGATCAGGCTGATGCCCAGCTCGCACAGGATGGCTTGGCGGATCGATTCGCGGCTGCCGATTTCCAGCGTGCGGCGCATGGTGACGCCGGACGCCTGCAGCGCTTCTTCGGTCAGCTGGCGCGTCATCGAGCCGGGCTCGCGCAAGAGCAGCGCGTGCTCGGCCAGATCGGCCAGCCGCACCTGGGCGCGCCGCGCTAGCGGATGGGCCCGGTGCGTGACGACGCGGATCGGGTCCGCGGCGATCTTGCGCCGGTACAGATGCTTGTCATCCGTCAGAAAGGAAGACGTGGCAATCTCGATGCGGTAATCCTGCAACGCCCGGAGCATCGACTGCGAATTGCCGATCGTCACGGTCAGGTCGATGCCGGGATAGCGCTGGTTGTAGCGCCGCACGGTATCCATGATGTAGTAGGGCCCGGTTGCGCCGATGCGCAGATTGCCTTCGCGCAGGTCGCTCGCGTCGCGCAGCCGGAAGTCGATCTCGGTCTCCTGCTGCACCAATTTCTCGACCATCGGCATCAGGTTCTGCCCGGCGTCCGACAGTCGCATGCCGCGCCCCTGCCGGTGAAACAGTTCGATTCCGTAGCGCGATTCGAGCTGGCGCAGTTGCCCCGTCACCGTGGGCTGGCTCACACCCAGTTGGGCGGCGGCCTTGGTGACGGTTCCGCAGCGGGCCACGGCATAGAAGGATTTGAGTTCGGCGACGAGCACGGTCGGGGGGCGAGGGTTGGACGCAATGCGCAAGACCGCCAGTACACCAAAATAATTTGATGTTTTTATTACTGCATTTGCGCGAAGTGTCATAAACGCTCAATACGCCGCTTCCATACTGCCTTCGTTCCCAGACCGGAGGCCCCATGCCCCAACGCGATACCGCCTTTCTCTCCGTGCAGAATCTCGTCAAGCGATTCGGCACCCACACGGCGTTGGCCGATGTGTCGCTGGATATCCGCGCCGGAGAATTGGTGTGTCTGCTGGGGCCGTCGGGTTGCGGCAAGACGACGCTGCTGCGCGCGATCGCCGGGCTGGAGCGCCAGGACAGCGGAACCATCGTGCTGTCGGGCCGCGACATCTCCCATGCCGAACCGCAGGCGCGAGACTACGGGATCCTGTTCCAGTCCTATGCGCTGTTTCCGAACCTGACCGTGGCCCAGAACGTGGCCTACGGCCTGAGCGGCAAGCGCGCCCATCGCAGCCATGTTGCCAGCCGTGTCGAGGAAATGCTGACTTTGGTGGGCCTGGCGGGCGCGTCGCACAAGTACCCCGGCCAGATCTCGGGCGGCCAGCAGCAGCGCGTGGCGCTGGCGCGCGCGTTGGCGCCGTCGCCGTCCCTGCTGTTGCTGGACGAACCCATGTCGGCGCTGGATGCGCGCGTGCGTGAACACCTGCGCATCGAATTGCGCGCGCTGCAAAAGCGCCTGTCCATCACCACGCTCATGGTGACGCATGACCAGGAAGAGGCCATGGTGATGGCCGACCGCATCGCCGTGATGAACGGCGGCGTCATCGAGCAGTACGGCACGCCGCGCGAACTGTATCGCCAGCCGGGATCGGCCTTCATCGCCGATTTCGTGGGCGAGGCCAACTGGCTGCCGTTCGAACGCATCGACGACCATCGCGCCCGCGTGGGGCGCCAGGAGCTGGCGGTGGATGCGGCCCTGGACGCCGGTTCCGGCAAGCTTTTCGTGCGGCCCGAGGCCGTGCGCGTCAGCATGACAAAGCCGGAAGAATCCAATTCCATGCTGGCCGACGTGCTGGACGGCGTGTTCCTGGGACGCAGCTATCGTCTTGCGTTGCGTCTGGAAGGCGTGCCCGGCGCCACCGTGCATTCCATCGTGTCCCCTGAAACCGGAGACGCCCTGCTGGGCGCTCACGCTGCCGGCCGTTGCTGGGTGGAGCTGCCGCGCCATGCGATACGCGCCTACGCTTGATCCGGCCGTGAACAATTCCCGCGCCATCGGCCAGCCCGCCGCGGTTTCCGCCGCGCCCGCAATCCCCACGTCCGCCGCCGCGCCGCTGCCTGCCTTGGGACGCCGCCCGATGCCCGCCTGGATTGGCGCGCTGGGATTGGCGCTGGGGCAGGGCGGCCTGGCGCTCGGTCTCCTGATATTCCTGGCGTTGCCGTTGGCGGCGATCCTCCTTAAATCCGTCACGGACGCCGACGGCGGCTGGGCGGGCCTGTCGGTCATCGCCAGCATCGTCGGCGCCGACGGATTCATGGACATGGTCGGGCGCAGCCTGGCCGTGGGCGTCGTGACGACCCTGCTGGTGGTGCCCTGCGCCTACGGCTTTGCCTATGGCCTCACCCGCACCCGCCTGCCGGGCAAGGGGCTGCTGCGCACGATCGCGCTGCTGCCGCTGCTGGCGCCGTCACTGCTGCCCGGCATCGCACTGGTCTACCTGCTGGGCAATCAGGGCCTGCTCAAGGGTCTGACCGGCGGCGCCACCATCTATGGCTTCTGGGGCATCGTGGTGGGCGAGGCGTTCTACACGTTTCCGCATGCGCTCATGATTTTGCTGACGGGCCTGGCGCTGGCCGACGGCCGGCTTTATGACGCGGCGCGCGCCATGGGCGCGGGGCCGTGGCGCACCTTCATGACGGTCACGCTGCCCGGCACGCGCTACGCGGTGTTCTCGGCCTGCTGCGTGGTGTTCACGCTGACCGTCACGGACTTCGGCGTGCCCAAGGTCGTCGGTGGCGACTACAACGTGCTGGCCATGGAAGCCTATAAGGCGGTGGTGGGACAGCAGAATTTCCCAAAGGGGGCAGCCATCGGCATATTGCTGCTGCTGCCGGCCCTGCTGACCTTTGTGCTGGATCGCCGGTTGCGTGCCCGTCAGGGCGCCCAGATGAGCGGCCGCGCGCAGCCTTATGCGGCCGGCATGAACGGCCGGCGCGACGCGGCGTTCCTGATCCTGTCCGGCGTGATGGCGGCCTTCCTGCTGCTGATCATCGGCGTGGCGGTCTGGGCCTCGTTCGTGAAGATGTGGCCGTACAACCTGTCGATGTCGCTGCGTTCGTACGACTTCGACAACATGGACGGCGGCGGCTGGCTGGCGTGGCGCAACAGCCTGCAGCTCGCGTTCTGCACCGCGCTCGTGGGCACCCTGGTGGTCTTTGTCGGCGCGTGGATGATGGAGAAGGTGCCCGCCCGCGGCACGATGGCGCGCGGCTTGCGCGGCATGGCCGGCATGCTGGCGCTGATGCCGATGGCGGTGCCGGGACTGGTGCTGGGCCTGGGCTACATCTTCTTCTTCAACAGCCTGTCGAACCCGCTGAACATGCTGTACGGCACGATGCCGCTGCTCGTGTTGTGCACGGTCGTCCACTTCTATACCAGCGCGCATCTGACCGCCGCCACCGCGCTCAATGCGCTGGACCCGGAGTTCGAGGCCGCCTCCGCCTCGCTGAAGGTGCCGCGCCTGACGACCTTTGTGCGCGTGACGCTGCCCATGTGCCTGCCCGCGGCGCTGGATGTGGCCCGCTACCTTTTCGTTTCCGCCATGACGACCGTGTCGGCGGTGGTGTTTCTGTACAGCCCGTCCACGGTGCTGGCCGCCGTCGCCGTGCTTAACATGGATGACGCCGGCTTCATCGGCCCGGCCGCCGCCATGTGCACGGTCATCATGGCCAGCTCAGCCGTTGCCGCGCTGGTCCTGCACCTGGCGAGCCGTGCCCTGGTGGCGCGCACCCAGGCCTGGCGGCGCCCGGCGTCCCGATGACCGACCATTTTTCCAGGATGACTTCCATGACTGTTCAACCTTTGCCCGTCCGCCTCGAGGCGGTGATCTTCGACTGGGCCGGCACGCTGGTCGACTTCGGATCCTTCGCGCCCACCAAGGTGTTCGTGGATGCGTTCTCGCAGTTCGGCATGGACGTGTCGCTGAAGGAAGCGCGCGGCCCGATGGGCATGGGCAAGTGGGACCACATCCGCACGCTGTGCGACCAGCCCGCCATTGCCACCCAATACCAGGCCCGCTTCGGCCGCCTGCCCAGCGACGACGACGTGACCGCCATCTACGAGCGCTTCCTGCCCATGCAACTGGAGAAGGTCGCGCAGTATTCCGCCGCCATCCCCGGCGCCGCCGACGTGCTGCGCGCCTTGCGCGAACGCGGCCTGAAGATCGGGTCGTGCTCCGGCTATCCCGCCAGCGTGATGGCCCGAGTGGTCGAACGCGCCGCCACCGAGGACCTGGCGCCCGACTGCATCGTCGCCAGCGACGAGGTGCCGCGCGCGCGTCCCGCGCCCGCCATGGCCTTGAAGAATGTGGTGGAGCTTGGCCTGTCCGACGTGGCCGGCTGCATCAAGGTCGACGACACCGCGCCCGGCATCGAAGAGGGCCGCCGCGCGGGCATGTGGACCGTGGGGCTGCTGCTGTCCGGCAACGCCGCGGGCCTGACGCTGGACGAATACCTGGGCCTTTCCGACACCGCTCGCGACGCGGCGCGCAATGCTGCACGCGACGAGCTGAATCCGACCGGCCCGCACTACCTGATCGACACGGTGGCCGACCTGCCGGCCGTGGTCGAGGACATTCAAGCCCGTCTGGCCCGAGGCGAACGCCCCTGAACTAGACGCCTGCCGCCCGGCGCTCCGGGCCACCCCACACCTTTTGACTTACCGCCATCCGCAGCCGGCACCCTCCGGCCGTGGGGACCTCGTTCATCCTGTTTTTCCTCTCACTCACGGAGTTGTTCATGAATCGCTACAAGCTGCTTGCACTGGCCGCCGCCCTGACGGGCGTGATGGGCGCCGCCTCGGCCGAGACCACGCTGACCGTCTACACGGCGCTGGAAGCCGACCAGATCAAGGCCTATCAAGCTGCCTTCGAAAAGGCCAATCCCGACATCAAGATCCAGTGGGTGCGCGACTCCACGGGGATCATCGCCGCCAAGCTGCTGGCCGAGAAGAACAATCCCAAGGCCGACGTGATCTGGGGCCTGGCCGGCACCGCGCTGGGCCTGATGGACAAGGAAGGCATGCTGCAGCCTTACGCGCCGAAGGGCCTGGATCAGATCGCCGCCAACATGCGCGATGCCAAGGCCGAGCCCGCCTGGGTCGGCATGGACGGCTACGCCGCCGCCATCTGCTTCAACACGATCGAAGCCGAAAAGCAGAAGCTGCCCAAGCCCACGTCGTGGCAGGACCTGACCAAGCCGGTCTATGCCGGCAAGATCGTCATGCCGAACCCGGCCTCGTCCGGCACGGGCTTCCTGGACGTCAGCGCCTGGCTGCAGATCTTCGGTGAAGAAAAGGGCTGGGCCTACATGGACGCCCTGCACAAGAACATCGGCTCGTACACGCACTCCGGCTCCAAGCCGTGCAACATGGCCGCCGCCGGCGAATTCCCGATCGGCATCTCGTTCGATTACCGCGCCGCCAAGCTGAAGGCCGACGGCGCACCGGTCGAAGCCGTGTTCCCGTCGGAAGGCCTGGGCTGGGAAGTCGAAGCCACCGCCATCATGAAGGGCACCAAGAACCTCGACGCCGCCCGCAAGCTGGCCGACTTCTCGGCAAGCCGCGAAGCCAACGAGCTGTACAAGGCCAACTTCGCGGTGCTGGCGATTCCGTCGATCGCGACCGCCAACCCGAACCTGCCGGCCGATCTGACCTCGCGCATGATCAAGAACGACTTCACGTGGGCCGCGACGAACCGCGACCGCATCATTGCCGAGTGGACCCGCCGCTACGACGGCAAGTCCGAGCCGAAGAAGAAGTAAATCCTGACCCACCGCGGCGGCAGCGCGCCGCCGCGCATCGGGAGGCCCGCGGCGGCCTCCCCGACATCCTTCTCGCAGTATTTCAATAATGAAGACTTACGACGTAATCGTGGTGGGCGCGGGCATGCTCGGCATCGCGCATGCCTGGGCGGCCGCCAAGCGCGGCCTTTCCGTGGCGGTTATCGAGCGCAGCCGCCAGGCGCATGGTGCGACGATCCGCAATTTCGGCCAGGTCATCGTGACGGGGCAGGCGCCGGGCACGATGCTGTCGCACGCGCAGCAGTCCCGCGAGCTGTGGCTCGATCTGGCGGACAAGGCGGGTTTTCATGTGCACGCCAATGGCGCCCTGGTGCTGGCCCGCAACGCCGACGAGGCCGACGTGCTGCAGGAATTCGCGGACACGCGGATGCGGCAGGAAGGCTACCGCGCGGACCTCTTGTCCGCGCGGGATGTGGCGGGACTGTACGGCGGGCAGCTTGCGCACCACTGCATGGCGCTGCGCGGTCACGATGACCTGCAGATCTATTCGCGTGAGGCGCTGCCGGCCATCACGCACTATCTGCAGTCCGTGCTGGGCGTCGACTTCATCACCGGAACCCTGGCGCGCGCCGTGGAGAACGGCGAAGTCGGCACCTCGGCGGGCGACTTCAAGGCGTCGCATGTGTTCGTGTGCCCGGGCCACGATTACCTGACCCTGCTGCCCGAGCAATTTGCGCCGTTGAACCTGGAGGTCACGCGCCTGCAGATGCTGCGCGCGGTGTTCGACGGCGCGCCCGTGCCGCTGGACCGGCCACTGCTCACCGGCCTGTCCTGCGTGCATTACGGCGCGTTCTCGGACCTGCCGACGGCACAGACGCTGCGCGGCGTGATCCAGGCGCGCACGCCGATGCTGCTGGAAAACGGCATCCATCTGCTGATCAGTCCCACGCCGTATGGCGAGCTGATCATCGGCGACTCGCACCAGTACGGGCAGGACGCGCTGCCGTTCAACGACGAAGCCGTCGATAACGCCATGCTGGATCTTGCCTCGCAGGCGCTGGGCGCGCGGCTGCGCGTGGTCGAGCGGTGGCAGGGCGTCTACGGCGCGCACGGACCGGCGCCGTTTTCCGTGATGCCGGTGGACGCGGCGACCACGGTGGCGGTCATGCACTCCGGCGTGGGCATGACAGTGGGACTGGCGATCGGTGAACGGACGGTGGCTGGCGTCACCGGACGCTGAACCGCGCACCGCGGTTGGACGGAAAAAGGGCCTTGCGAATCGTGAAGGATGTCGCAAGGCCCTTTGTCATGCGGGCTGAAGCGGTAAGGTCTACACCGACTGCATGATGCGGCGGTACCACTCGTGAAAGTGCTGCATGCCGTCTTCCATGGGCGACTGGTACGGACCCGTCTCGTTCACGCCGCGCAGCATCAAGGCCTTGCGGCCGGCATCCATGCGTTCGGCGATCTCGTCGTCTTCGATGGCCGTTTCCATGTAGGCCGCGCGTTGCGCCTCGACGAACTCGCGCTCGAAGGCGGCGATTTCCTCGGGGTAGTAGAACTCGACCACGTTGATCGTTTCCTGCGGGCCCTTCGGGTACAGCGTGGACAGCACCAGCACGTGCGGATAGAGCTCGATCATGTGGGTCGGGAAGTACGTGACCCACACGGCGCCGAAGTCGGGGGCGTCGCCTTCGCGGAACGACAGCAGGCGGTCGTGCCACTGCTTGTACACGTCCGAACCCGGCTGTGCCAGCGCGTTGTGCACGCCCACCTTCTGCAGGCTGTACCAGTCGTTGAACTCCCAGGTCAGGTCGTCGCACGTGACGAAACGCCCCAGTCCGGGATGGAACGGGCCGACGTGGTAGTCCTCGAGGTAGACCTCGATGAAGGTCTTCCAGTTGTAGTTGCACTGATGCACTTCAACGTGGTCCAGCACGTAATCGCCGAAGTCGAACTCGGGACGCCCAAACAACGGCGCCATGTCTGCAGCCGGGTCGCGCGGGCCTTCGAAGAGCAGCCCGTGGCAATCGCGCAGGCGGAACTTCTGCAGGTTCATGCAAGGCGTGGTCTCGAACTGCGGCGCGCCCAACAACTCGCCTTGGTTGTTGTACGTCCAGCGGTGCAACGGGCAGACGATGTTGCCGCCAGTCGCTTTCAGATTGCCATGCGTGTTGCAGTTGCCGGCCACGTTGCCGGCTTCGCCACCAAGCATCAATGCCTGACGGTGACGGCAGACATTTGAGATGAGTTCGACGCCATGCTGGTTGCGAACCAGCGAGCGCCCTCCGTTTTCCTGGACCAACGTACGCCAATCCCCGATTTCGGGCACCAATTTCTGGTGGCCGACGTAGAGCGAGGATTGCTTGAAAATGAGTTCTTGCTCGCGGGCAAAGAGGGCTTCGTCAAAATAAGCGCTGACGGGTAGCTGGGTGCGAGCTGGCACGACATGTGCCATCCGACCGATGTCGGTCATGATTCCCTCCGCTCGGATAAAAAAGCCAGGACGGTTTGAGCCTTGCCAGGCGCTTTTGTTCAAGTCCAGGTCCCTCGCGGTGTGTTCCGGGGGCCTTGTTCATGAATTCGAGCCTGGGTGAATCCGTTCTGGCGCGAAGAAAAATCGGTGTCTGGCCGATCAAATAAGCCGTGAATTGTACCCCAAGGGATTGGGCCACGCCCGCGTCAAAAGGCCGGGCCATTCGAGGGAATCCCGGGGTGGGTTTGACCGCGCTCAAACCGCGAACAACCCCATGCGCCGTAGGGCTTTCAGACGAGGCGGCGCGTGGCCGGATGGCGCCGAAGCAACCAGCTGCTGGCGGCCGATAATGCAAACACCATCATCGTCAGCAACGGCACCACCCACGCGTCGCGGTCCTGCCCCGAGAAGGCGCCGATGCGGCGCGCGACATCCAGAAAGACCGGATGGATGAGGTATACGCCAAACGTCAACGGGGCCAGCGCCGCCAGCCTGGGCAACCGGGGCGAGGACACGATCCATTGGAATGCGGCCAGCGACATGAACGGCACCGTCAGGCTGAAGTAGTCGTAGAAGTAGGTGTCCAGCACTTGGCCGTTGGACATGATGGTCACGCCCAACGCGGTCGCGGCCACGGTGGCGGCCAGCATCAAACCTGGGCGCGGAACGCGCATCTCGCCATCGAAGATCAGACGGCCCGCGACGAAGTAGCCAAGGTATGGCAGGAACCACGTCAGGAAAAAGCCATGCGGCGCGCCGAGCGCGCGGCGGTACAGGGCATCAAGAATTGCCACCCCCAGGATGCCGACGACCCACAGCGCGCGCGCCTTGGGCGTGCTGCGCACGTACAGCACCCGGACCAGCGGCGCGAACAGGTACAGCCCCACGATCATGTACAGATACCAGAGGTGGTAGTAGGGCTCGCCCTGCGCAACCTTGCGCGGCCAGAACGAAAAATCGACGCGGCCGTCGTCCCACCAGTCCAGGCCCGTGCGCCATGCCAGGTAGAACAGCGTCCAGAACAGGAGAGGGGCGCAGATCCGCGCGAGGCGCCGGCTGTAGAAGCGCCTCGCATCCTGCGGCTTGTCGGGATCGAGCAGCAGCGCGCCGCTCACCATCACAAAGACAGGCACGCACCAGCGCGCGGCGGAGTCATACAGATTGGCGGCCAGCCATGCGCCGCGGCCGTGAGCGGCGGGATCGCTGACGATCAAGGCGGCGCTGTGCAGCAGAACGACGGCCAACGCAGCCAGCCAGCGGGCTGAGTCCAGGCGGGCGTATCGGTCTTCGGTTTGAGGCATCGGGCTCCCTGGAATGGTTCGGCGTTTGCGCGTTACGTTCGCGCTTTACCTTAGCAGCGCCATGGCGCCGATTTCTGTATCCAGGGGTTAGACCGCGCGTAAAAAACCGACAGGGCCGGGACGGCGCTGTCGGGGAAATGGTGCGCTCGCGGCAGGGCCACGGGCGCACCGATCGCGGGCCGGCACTCCGCGAACGTTTTGTCACGAAACCGGCATGAAGGCAGGCTTACTGCAGAACGATGTTGGCCTGCTTGATGAGCTGCGACACGATGGGTTGCTCGGTCTTGATCTGCTTGTCCAGCTCGGCCGCCGTGCCCGAACGCGGGTCAATGCCCATGTCCAGCAGGCGCTTCTTGACCGCTTCGTCCTTCAGCGTTTCGGTCAGCGCGGCTTGCAGGCGCTCGACGACCGGCGCCGGCGTGCCCTTGGGGGCCACGAAGCTGAACCAGGCGGTCATGTCGAACGCGGGGTAGCCTTGTTCGGCCAGCGTGCTCACGTCGGGCTGGGTCGCCAGGCGCGTGGGGCTCGTGATCGCGAAGACCTTGACCTTGCCGGCGTCGGCTTGCGGCATGCCGGTCGCCACCATGTCGAAGAACAGGTCCACGTCGCCGCTGATCAACGCGGGCAGGGCCTGCGTGGCGCCCTTGAAGGGCACGTGCAGGATGTCGATGCCGGCGCGTTCCTTGAACAGTTCGCCGGCCAGGTGCGACGAGGTGCCCGGGCCGAAGGTCGCGAACGTCAGCTTGCCCGGATTCTGCTTGGCATACGCAACGACGTCCTGCGTGCTGTTGAACGGCCGCTTCGGCGTGGAAAGCAGGACCAGCGGGCCGACGCCGACCATGCCGATCTTGGCGAAGCTATCCGGGTCGTAGGGCAGTTCCTTATACAGATAGCGGTTGGTCACCAGCGTCGAGTTGGTGGCCATCAGGATGGTGTAGCCGTCCGGCGCTTCGCGCGAGACATAGGCCGCGCCAATCGACGTGCCCGCTCCGGCCTTGTTTTCCACGATCATGGACTGGCCCAGGTTCTTGGCCATCCGCTCGGCCAGGACGCGCGTCAGCACGTCGGTCGCGCCGCCGGCCGGGAAGGGCGAAATCACCTTGATCGGGCGGGCCGGATACGTATCGGCCTGGGCGCCCAGCGCGGCGGCGCTAAGCATCAGGGTGGCGAGCAGTTTGAAGCTGTTGCGAATCATGTTTTCCCCTTGAAATCGCGTGGTCAGAGTGGATCGCCGGGCCAGGCTTGGCTGACGCCCATGTCGTTCATGGCGCCGCTTGCCAGGTCTCCTTGGATGTTTTAAATTCCGGAATATGGAATTTAATTCTGTCTTTCGAAATAAACTATAAAAACGAAGCGTATATAAATGCAACCGTTTTCTGCCGGCAAGCGCATTGCCCTCCCGCCATCCAAGCCGGACCAGAAGCTTGAACTGAGCCTGCCCGCTCGCCGCAAACGGGCCGCTGGCGCGGGCGAGGGCGCCAATTCCCCCGACTTCATCACGGCGCTGGCGCGCGGCCTGGACGTGCTGCGGTGCTTTCGCCACGGCGTGGCCGCGCTGGGCAACCTGGATCTGGCGCGCCTGACCGGCCTGCCCAAGCCCACCATCAGCCGGATCACCTACACGCTGACGGAACTGGGCTACCTGCGCTACCACCCCGACACGGGCAAGTACTCGCCCGGCTACGGCGTGCTGGCGCTGGGGTTTGGCCTGCTTGCCGGACTTGAGGTGCGCGAACTGGCCAAGGCCTCAATGTCCGATCTGGCGCGCGAGACCGGCGGCGCGGTGGCCCTGGGCGCGTTCGACGGCGACGCCATGACTTATGTCGAGGCGATCCACGGCTCGTCCGCGCTGTACCTGCGCCTGCCCGTTGGCTATCGCGCCACGCTGGACAGCGCCATGGGACGGGCGTACCTGGCCAGCCTGCCCGAAGACGAGTGCGACGCGGTCCTGGCGCGGCTGGACCAGGCCGCGCCGGCGCCCGAGGCCATTGCCCGGGCGCGCGCCGAACTGGCGCAAGCCGGCTGCTGCTGCGCCATCGGCGAATGGCAGTCCGGCATCAACGCCGTGGCCGTGCCGTTCACGTCCATCACGGGCGAGGGCGTCTTCGTCATGAGCTGCGGCGGGCCGGCCAGCCTGCTGGAGGCCTCGCATCTGCGCGACCGCGTGGCGCCCGCGCTCCTGGCGGCGGTGGCGGGCCTGGCGGGCACGCCGGCCTAGGGCGCGGGGCGCATCCGGGCCGTGCTTGGCTATCTCGTACAATTCACGGATTAATCCACCCCCAAGTGCCCGGAGGCCCGTTTGGCCAAACCCACTCAAGCTGATCCGCAGAACGACGATCGTCCCTTGCCCCAGGATTTCGAAACGGCCCTGGCCGAACTGGAATCGCTGGTCGCGGCCATGGAAGACGGATCGCTGCCGCTCGAGCAATCGCTGGCTGCCTACCGGCGCGGCGTGGCGCTCACGCGGGTCTGCCAGGATCGCCTGGCGCAGGCCGAGCAGCAGGTCAAGGTCCTCGAAGGCGGCCTGCTGCGGCCGCTGGATCCCGCGGCACTGGACGACGAATAAGACACCGATGAAGCAAACTCAACTCGCTTTTTCCGAGTGGTTGCAAGGCCGTGCGCGGCACGTCGAAGACGTGCTCGACGACCTGCTGCCGCCGGTGGATCAGCCGCCTGCCCGGCTGCACGAGGCCATGCGTTACGCCGTGCTCGGCGGCGGCAAGCGCGTGCGCGCTGCCCTCGTCTATGCCGCTGGACAGGCCTGCCCCGTCAGCGGCAGCGTGCTCGCCATCGAGGCCTCGCTGGACCGCGCGGCGGCCGCTGTGGAACTGATCCACGCCTATTCGCTGATCCATGACGACCTGCCCTGCATGGACGACGACACGCTGCGCCGTGGCCGGCCCACCACGCACGTGCAGTTCGACGAGGCCACCGCCATGCTCGCGGGCGATGCGTTGCAGCCGCTGGCGTTTGAGCTGGTCGCCTCCATGCCCATCGCCCCGGCGCTCATCGTCCAGGCTACCCAGTCGCTGGCTCGCGCGGCCGGCAGCCAGGGCATGGCAGGCGGGCAGGCCATCGACCTCTTCAGCGTCGGCCGCGCGCTGTCGCGCGATGAACTGCAAATGATGCACGGCATGAAGACCGGCGCGATGCTGGCGTGCAGCGTGGCGTTGGGCGGCATCGTGGCGGGCGCCAGCTCGGCCTCGCGCCAGGCGCTGGACGCCTACGCGCAGGCCATGGGCCTGGCGTTCCAGGTGGTCGACGACATTCTCGACGTCACCGCGGACAGCGCCAGCCTGGGCAAGACTCCGGGCAAGGACGCCGCTGAAAACAAGCCCACGTATGTGTCCCTGCTGGGCCTGGACGAGGCCCGGGCCTTTGCCGAGGAACTGCGCGTGGCGGCGCTGGCCGCCCTGGCGCCGCTGGGCGACGCCGGCGCGCGTCTGGCCCAGCTTGCCGACTTCATCGTTCTTCGAGACCGCTGATCCGAGATCAGCCCGGCCTTCTTGGTAGGCCGGGCCAACGAACCCCATAAAAGCATGACGACAGATTTACTGGACCGCATTCAATCGCCGGCTGACCTCAAGCGCCTGGATCGTCGCGAACTGAAAAAGCTCGCCGACGAACTGCGCGGCTTCGTGCTGGAGTCGGTATCCAAAACGGGCGGACACCTGTCGTCCAACCTGGGCACCGTCGAGCTCACGCTGGCGCTGCACCAGGTGTTCGACACGCCGCATGACCGCATCGTGTGGGACGTGGGCCATCAGTCCTATCCGCACAAGATTCTGACGGGACGCCGCGCCGGCATGGCCAAGCTGCGCCAGCAGGGGGGCATTTCGGGCTTTCCGAAACGCAGTGAGTCCGAGTACGACGCCTTCGGCACCGCGCATTCGTCCACGTCGATCTCCGCGGCCCTGGGCATGGCGGTGGCTTCGCGCAATGCGGGCGAACAGCGCCAGCACATCGCCGTGATCGGCGACGGCGCCATGTCCGCGGGCATGGCGTTCGAGGCCATGAACAATGCGGGCGTCACGCCCGACATCAACCTGCTGGTGATCCTGAACGACAACGACATGTCGATCTCGCCGCCGGTGGGGGCGCTGAACCGTTATCTGGCGCGCCTGATGTCCGGACGTTTTTACGCCGCGGCCAAGAATGTGGGTCGGGCGGTGCTGCAGCATGTGCCGCCGGTGCTTGAACTGGCGCGCCGCTTCGAGGAACACGCCAAGGGCATGGTCACGCCCGCCACGCTGTTCGAAGAGCTGGGCTTCAACTACGTCGGCCCCATCGACGGCCACGACCTCGATGCGCTGGTTCCCACGCTGCAGAACCTCAAGGCCCTGGAAGGCCTGCAATTCCTGCATGTCGTCACGCGCAAGGGCCAGGGCTACAAGCTGGCGGAAGCCGATCCCGTGCTCTACCACGGTCCCGGCAAATTCGATCCGGCCGTTGGCATCCAGCAATCCAAGGCGCCCGGCAAGCGCACCTTCACGCAGGTGTTCGGCACGTGGCTGTGCGACACGGCGCAGCAGGATTCGCGCCTGGTGGCCGTCACGCCCGCCATGCGCGAGGGCAGCGGCCTGGTCGAATTCGAACAGCGCTTCCCGCAGCGGTATTTCGATGTGGGCATCGCCGAACAGCATGCCGTCACGTTCGCCGCGGGCGTGGCATGCGAAGGCCAGAAGCCGGTCGTCGCCATCTACTCCACCTTCATGCAGCGCGGCTACGACCAGTTCATCCATGACGTCGCCTTGCAGAACCTGGACGTCACGTTCGCGCTGGACCGCGCCGGCATCGTGGGCGCGGACGGCGCCACGCACGCCGGCAATTACGACATCGCTTTCCTGCGCTGCGTGCCGAACATGGTGGTGGCCACGCCCTCCGACGAAAACGAAACCCGCCTGCTTCTGTCGACCTGTTATCAGCACCCCGGTCCGGCATCGGTGCGTTACCCGCGCGGCGCCGGCTGCGGCGCGGCGGAAGGCGGCGGTCTGGATACCGTGGAACTGGGCAAGGGAGTCGTGCGCCGAGAAGGCAAGAAGATCGCCATCCTGGGCTTTGGCACGCTGGTGCAAGCCGCGCTGGGCGCCGCCGGCAAGCTGGACGCCACCGTGGCCGACATGCGCTTTGCCAAGCCGATCGACCGCGACCTGATCCTGGACCTGGCCAGCCGCCACGACGCGCTCGTGACGCTGGAAGACGCCTGCATCATGGGCGGCGCGGGCAGCGCGGTGCTCGAAGTCCTGAGCGCCGCCGGCGTGCTGATCCCCGTGCTGCAGCTTGGCCTGCCGGACGAATTCATCGACCACGGTGAGCAATCGGCCCTCCTGGTCGGGCTCGGCCTGGATGCCGCGGGCATCGAGCAGTCGATCCGCACGCGTTACGCAGACCTGCTGAAGTGATTCGGCTGATTTGATCCGGCTGATCCTTGCGGCCGAGGGCAGGCGCCTTCGGCCGCAAGGATGAAACACACTGTTCCGGCCCCGCCCGCATGGGATCCGAGGGGTTACCCCTTCTCAACGCGCATGGCTGGGCGATAATTAGCCCCTTCTCAAGACAACCCGGCCAGCACGTTGCTCCACGGCGGACCGGCCCGGACAGGTAAGCCGAAATGAATTCTCCGATCGACCCCGCCCTCGTGATGCCCGACGTCCAAAGCTCGACGGACACGCGGCATATCCCGATTCAGCGCGTCGGCATCCGCGGCGTGCGTCATCCCATGCTGGTCCAGAGCGGCGACGGCTCGGCGCAAGGCACGGTGGCCAACTGGACGCTGACCGTGGCCCTGCCGCCCGAAGAAAAGGGCACGCACATGTCCCGCTTCGTGGCCTTGCTCGAAAAATACCGCAGCACGCCCATGACGCCGGCGCTGTTCCGCACCATGGCGGCCGACATGCTGCCGCTGCTGCATGCCGAGCGCGGCGACATCACCGCCTCGTTCCCGTACTTCATCAACAAGTCCGCGCCGATCTCCGGCGTGCAGAGCCTGCTGGACTACGAGGTCCAGTGGATCGCGCGCGCGCAGGCCGGCCACGTCGAATTCGAGCTCGTGGTCCAGGTGCCGGTCACCAGCCTTTGCCCGTGTTCGAAGGCCATCTCCGAATACGGCGCACACAACCAGCGTTCGCATGTCACGGTGTCGGCCATCCTGAATGAAGACATCTCGATGGACGGCGTGATCCGCCTGATCGAAGACGAAGGCTCGTGCGAACTGTGGGGCCTGCTAAAGCGTCCCGACGAAAAGTTCGTCACCGAACGCGCCTACGACAATCCCAAATTCGTCGAGGACCTGGTGCGCGATGTGGCGGCCCGCCTGAATGCGCATCCCGGCATCGCGCGCTATCGCGTCGAGGCCGAAAACTTCGAGTCCATCCACAACCACTCGGCCTACGCCGTCGTCGAAGGCTGAGGCGGTGCGTCATCCGGCGGCCAGCGACTGGCCGCTCATCGCCGATCTGCAGCAGTGGGAAGCGCGGCTGGCCAGCAACCTCGCGAGCCGCGGCCGTTTGGGCGTGGCGCTTTACGAGTTCTTCCGCTTCGGCGTGAAGCAGGCGTGGGCGTGCCTCTTCGGCGGCCTGATGTGCGCGCTGCTGCTGGGCACGCACTGGTGGTATCCCAAGGACGCGGCGCTGGCGCGCTATGACTTCCTGACCCTCGCCGCGCTCGGCATCCAGGCCGCGCTGCTCGCGCTGCGCATGGAAACCTGGAGCGAGGCGCGCGTGATCCTGATGTTCCATGTGGTCGGCACCTGCATGGAGATCTTCAAGACCGCCGCCGGCTCGTGGATCTATCCCGAGGCCAGCTTGCTGCGCGTCGGCGGCGTTCCGCTGTTCACCGGCTTCATGTATGCCGCAGTGGGCAGCTACCTGGCCCGCGTGTGGCGGCTCTTTGATTTCCGCTTCCGCGCGCATCCGCCGCTGGCCGCCACCGCGTTGTTGTCGGTGCTGATCTACCTGAATTTCTTCGCGCACCATTACGTCTCGGACTTCCGGTGGGCGCTTTTCGCGATGACGGCCGTGTTGTTCGCGCGCACGTGGGTGTACTTCCGCATCTGGCAGGTCTACCGGCGCATGCCGCTGCTGCTGGGCTTCGTGCTGGTGGCGCTCTTCATCTGGTTTGCCGAAAACATCGGCACCTTCGCCAATGCGTGGCGCTATCCCAACCAGTCGCAGGTCTGGCAGGTCGTGTCCATCGCCAAGCTGGGCTCGTGGTTCCTGCTCATGATCATCAGCTACGTCATGGTCAGCGCCGTCAACCGGCCGCGGGCGATCACGGCAGCCGATCTGCCCGCCCCGACGGGGCAGGCACCCGTCAGAGACGCGTCCCTTATTTCTTGAGCTTGCGCCGGCTTGCAAGCGGCCGCTCAATCGGTGATAATCGAGAGCTTTCTTGCTCGACCACCCATGGTTTTTGGGTAGCGGGCTGCCCCTTGCGGCGAACGTCGATGATGTTGATCCACCCATGATGGAAAGCGCGGGTGCAAGACGTTAGGCCAGCAAGACATCCTCAAGGAGTTTTACCCATGCGTCACTACGAAGTAGTGTTTATCGTTCACCCCGACCAAAGCGAGCAAGTGCCCGCCATGGTCGAGCGTTACCAAGCACTGGTCACGGGCCAAGGCGGCTCGATCCATCGCCTGGAAGACTGGGGCCGCCGTCAACTGGCCTACCCGATCCAGAAGCTCGTCAAGGCTCACTACGTCTGCCTGAACATCGAGTGCGGCCAAGCCACGCTGGATGAGCTGGAACACTCGTTCCGCTACAACGACGCCGTGCTGCGCCACCTGGTCATCAAGACCAAGAAGGCCCAGACCACTCCGTCGATCATGATGAAGTCGGTCGAGCGCGAAGAAGCCCGCAAGGCTTCGGCGGAAGCTACCCCGGCCCAGGCCGAGTAAGCAGGCTCACGCAGAGCTCATTCCATCAAGTCCCCTCGGTGCCTGGCAGGATGAACAAGCTGGAACTCAGCGCCCGCGTTCTCGAATGCGAGCCTTTGCGCCACACACCCGCCGGTTTGCCAGCGCTGGAAATGCTGCTGGCGCACGAGTCGGAGGTCATCGAAGCCGGCCACCCGCGCCGTGTCGAACTGACGATCGCCGCCGTGGCATTGGGAGATCTGGCGTTGCTGTTGAGAAACACCGCTTTAGGGTCTGAATTGCTGGTGCAGGGGTTTTTGGCTCCCGCGCGCAAGGACTCGGTGAAGATCAAGCTGCATCTGCAGCAGGCGCGCAAGATCAGCGGTAGCGCTGGACGCGATCCGCAGGTGGCCTGAACGGAATGAGACCAAGGGTGCGAGAGCGCCTTCTGAATACGGATAGGTTATGGGGAAGTGGGCAATGACCCAGTCCCCTCAAACATAAAGGCACATATCATGGCTTTCTTCGGAAAACGCAAAGAAAAACGCAAATTCACGCAGCAGAACCCGCTCTTCAAGCGTCGTAAGTTCTGCCGCTTCACCGCAGCCGGCGTCGAAGAGATCGACTACAAGGATCTGGACACCCTGCGCGACTTCGTGCAAGAAAACGGCAAGATCATCCCGGCTCGCCTGACCGGCACCAAGGCAATCTACCAGCGCCAGCTGGACTCCGCCATCAAGCGCGCGCGCTTCCTGGCTCTGTTGCCTTACACCGACAACCACAACTAATCCGGGGCACTGAAATGCAAGTTATTCTGCTCGAAAAAGTCGTCAACCTGGGCAACCTGGGTGAAGTCGTGCGCGTGCGTGATGGCTACGCCCGCAACTTCCTGATTCCCCAGAAGAAGGCCCGTCGCGCAACCGACGCCGCCCTGAAGGAATTCGAAGCCCGTCGCGCCGAGCTGGAAAAGGTCCAAGCTGAAAAGCTGGCCGCCTCCCAAGCTTTGGGCGACCGCATGAACGGCTACCAGCTCAAGATCGTTCAGAAGGCCGGCGTTGACGGTCGTCTGTTCGGTTCGGTCACCAACGCCGACATCGCCGAAGGCCTGAAGAAGGCTTCGTTCGAAGCCGTCGAAAAGTCGCAAGTGCGTCTGCCCAATGGCCAACTGAAGGCCATCGGCGAATACCCGGTTCAGGTCGCCCTGCACGCCGACGTCGTGGTCGACATCACGGTTCTGGTCGAAGGCGAACTGTCCTAATCCGGCAGTCGCGGTAAAAAGAAGCCGGCCCGCGTGCCGGCTTTTTTTCTTTCCGCGGCAATGTACCGATTTTTTGTTGAATGGTGCGCGGCCCCGCACCCTCGTTTTACGCTGTCATTTTCGAGGACCTCTTGACTCATCCGCCTGTCCATCACAACGCGCCGCCCGGTTTGCGAGCCTGGCTCGACAGCGTGGATGCGTCGCGTGAACCTTCGGTGCGGGATGTGACGATAGATGGCGTGCGCTGCATCATCAAGCGGCGCCGGCCCGGCATCCTGCAGGGCGTAAGCTACGTGCTGCGCTACGTGCGCGCCTTGTTCCTTGCCGTGGGTTGCAAGGTGTTCCTGGGCGAATTTCCGCGCCCCAGCGTGCTGCTGCGCAATGGCCTGGCCCACGAAGGGCAACGCCTGGCGCAGTTGCTGGAAGCCGGTTGCCGTGTCCCCGAGGTATGGTGGCGCGAGCAGAACCTGCTCGTGCTGGAATTCGTGGGTGAAGACCTGGCGGACCTCATCCGCAACGAAGACTCCACCTCGCGCCTGTGGCTCACGCGTGCTGCGGCGGCCGACCTGGCCGCTTTCCATGCCCGCGGCATGTGGCATGGCGGGGCGCAGATCCGCAACGTGACTTTGCGCGACGGCGAGATCTGGCGCATCGACTTCGAAGAAAACATCGGCGCGACGCTGTCGCGTCCGTTGGCGCAGGCGTACGACCTGTTCCAGATGCTGGCCTCGCTGGTGTCGTTGCGTAAACTGGGCGATGCCGATGCGCGCACGCTGGGCAAGCTGGCGCTCGACGTCTACCTGGACAGCAACCCCGAACCCGAGGTCCGGGCCCGCTTGAAGCGCCTGGCGCGCGTGCTGTGCGGCATTGCCATGCCGCTGCGCCCCGTTCTTGCCCGATTCCCCTCGCGCGACATCCAAGGGTTTTTCCGCGTCGCGGATATCCTGCAGCCGTTACTATTGAAGCCATGAACACACCCGCCGATTCCCAGCTCGAGTACCTGCGCGTTCCCCCTCATTCCATCGAGGCCGAGCAGTCGGTGCTGGGCGGATTGATGCTGGACAACGCCGCTTGGGACCGCATCGCGGACGTGCTCCTCGAAGAAGACTTCTACCGCCACGACCACCGGCTGATCTGGCACCACATTGCGCGCCTGATCGGTCTGGCGCGTCCGGCCGACGTCATCACCGTGCACGAGTCCCTCGTCAGCGCGGGCAAGGCCGAAGAGTCTGGCGGGCTGGCCTACCTGAACGCCCTGGCGCACAACACGCCGTCAGCCGCCAACATCCGCCGTTACGGCGAGATCGTGCGCGAGCGCGCCATGCTGCGCAAGCTGGTGTCGATCGCGGATGAAATCTCCTCGGCCGCCATGAATCCGCAGGGCAAGGAAGCGCGCCAACTGCTGGACGAGGCCGAATCCAAGGTGTTCAAGATCGCCCAGGAAGGCGCACGCGGCGCGGCAGGCTTCCAAGAGATCCAACCGCTGCTGACGCAGGTGGTCGAGCGCATCGACGAGCTCTACCACCGCGAGAGCACATCCGACGTGACGGGCGTCCCCACGGGCTTCACGGATCTGGACAAGATGACGTCCGGCATGCAGGGCGGCGACCTGATCATCGTGGCGGGCCGCCCGTCCATGGGCAAGACGTCGTTCTCCATGAACATCGGCGAGCACGTCGCCATCGAAGAGGGCCTGCCCGTGGCAGTGTTCTCCATGGAAATGGGCGCGGTGCAGCTCGCCATGCGTATGCTGGGCTCCGTGGGCCTGCTGGATCAGCACCGCATGCGTACCGGCAAGCTGATCGCCGAAGACTGGCCGCGCGTCACGCACGCCGTGCAGCTCATGCAGGACGCGCAGGTCTACATCGACGAATCCCCGGCGCTCAGTCCGATGGAAGTGCGCGCCCGCGCGCGCCGCCTGGCTCGCCAATGCGGCCAGCTTGGCCTCATCATCATCGACTACCTGCAGCTCATGTCCGGCAACGGTTCCGGCGAAAACCGGGCTACTGAAGTGTCGGAAATCAGCCGTTCGCTCAAGGGTCTGGCCAAGGAATTGAATTGCCCGCTGATCGCGCTGTCGCAGCTCAACCGAAGCCTGGAACAGCGCCCCAACAAGCGTCCCGTCATGAGCGACTTGCGCGAATCCGGCGCAATCGAACAGGATGCGGACGTAATCCTGTTCATTTACCGGGACGAGGTCTATAACCCCGATTCGCCGGACAAGGGCACGGCCGAGATCATCATCGGCAAGCAGCGTAACGGCCCGATCGGCTCGGTGCGCCTGACGTTCCAGGGCTCCAGCACGCGCTTCCTGAACTTCTCCGGCGCGCAGCCGCGGGACATGTACTGATCCCGGCAACGGCCACGGCCAATAAAAAACCGCGCTTCGCAGCGCGGTTTTTTTTCGTCTTGAACGGCGATCAGTGCGTGGCGTCCGGCCGCTTGCCGTAGCGCGCCGCAAGCACGCCGCAGACCATGAGCTGGATCTGGTGGAACAGCATCAGCGGCAGTACCACCGCACCCACGGCGTGGCCGGCGAACAGGACCTGGGCCATCGGAATGCCGCTGGCCAGGCTTTTCTTCGAACCGCAGAAGAGCAGCGTGATGCGGTCTTCGATGCTGAATCCGAACAGCCGGCCTGCCAGTGCGGACAAGCCCAGCGCCAGCGCCAGGATTACGCAGCAGGTCACGACCAGGCCAACCAGCGCGGGGATCGGGGTGCTGCTCCACAGGCCTTCATTGATGGCTTCGGAGAACGCCGTGTAGACCACCAGCAGGATCGAGCCCTGGTCCACGAACTTCAGCATGGCCTTGCGCTTGTGCACCCAGGCGCCGATCCAGCGTCGCGCGAACTGGCCCAGCACGAAGGGCAGGAGCAGTTGCAGCATGATCTTGCCGACCGCATCGAACGAGATCGGCGCGCTGCCGGCGTTGGCCACGACCGTGCCGACTAGCAGCGGCGTGAGGAAGATGCCCAGCAGGCTGGACGCCGAGGCGCTGCACACCGCCGCGGGAACGTTGCCGCGCGCCATCGACGTGAATGCGATGGCCGACTGCACCGTGGCGGGCAGGCAGCACAGGAACAGGATGCCCAGGTAAAGCTCGGGCGTCACCAGCGGCTCCAGCACCGGCTGAAGGGCCAATCCCAGCAGCGGGAACATCAGGAACGTGGCCGAGAAGATGGTCAGGTGCAGCTTCCAGTGCGTGAGGCCGGCGATGATGGCCTCGCGGGAAAGGCGCGCGCCGTGCAGGAAGAACAGCAGGCCGACGGCCACATTGGTGATCCAGCCGAACACGACCACGCCTTGCCCATGTGCGGGCAGGAAGCTGGCGATGATGACGGTGCAGATCAGGTAGAGGGTGAAGCGGTCGGGCAGAAGTCGAACGAGGCGGGACATGGGATGGGAGGAAGAACGGAAAAGCGGCGGCGCGGGGCGCCGGAAACGGGGCGTATTGTAGACCCGCACCGGCGCGGGTTCTTCGCCCGAGGGACGCAAGCGTCCGCGTGTTGAGGCAGTCTGCTGGTCTTTCAGGCGCGCTTGGGCGCTCAGTCAGGCGTTCAGTCAGGCGCTCTGGGCGTCATCGCCAGCGCAAGATCAAACGCCGTCACCAGCGAGGCGTGATCGGCCACGCCCTGGCCGGCGATGTCGAATGCGGTGCCGTGGTCCACGCTGGTGCGCACGAACGGCAGCCCGACGGTGACGTTCACGCCGTGGTCCACGCCCAGATACTTCACCGGGATGAGGCCCTGGTCGTGGTATTGCGCCACCACGATGTCGAACTCCCCGCGCCGGGCGCGCATGAAGATGGTGTCGCCCGGCCAGGGGCCGCTGGCCTCGATGCCTTCCGCGCGGGCGGCGGCGATGGCCGGTTCGATGATGTCCATGTCTTCGCGCCCGAACTTTCCGCCTTCACCGGCATGCGGATTCAGCCCCGCGACGGCGACGCGCGGATGTGCGATGCCCATCTGGCGGCAGGCGCGGTCCGCAAGACGCATCGCGGTCAATTCGGCCTGCGGCGTGATCCGCGCCATGACGTCGGCCAGCGCGACGTGGATGGTCACCAGCAGCACGCGCAGCTCGTCGTTGGCAAGCATCATCGCGAAGTCCCGCGTCCCGGAGCGGTCCGCCAGGATTTCGGTGTGGCCGGGATAATCAATGCCGGCCTCGTGCATGGACTTCTTGTTCAGTGGGGCGGTCACGATGGCGCGGATGTGTCCGGCAAGCGCATCGTCGATGGCCGCGCACACATAATCGTAGGCGCCGCGGCCCGCCAGGGCGCTGACCTTTCCCAGCGGCAGGCCGGCGGGCAGGGCGGCGCTGCAGGCCACGACCTGGATACCGGCCGCGTCCGGCCGGGCCTGGCTGATGTCCGCGATCTCGGTGATATCCAGGCGGGCGCCCAATTGCGTTGCCGCGCGGCGCAGCGCGCCAGCATCGCCATACACCACACAGGGCGCGGCCAGTCCCTGCACACAGGCCTTGACGACGATTTCGGGACCGATGCCGGCGGCATCGCCCATGGTGATGCCCACGGGCAGGAGAGTGTTCACGGTGCTGGCAGAAAGAGGGGGGACACGGGAAATGCTACACCCGAAGCCGGGTGGCGCCGTGGGCGCTCATTTGGCGCTTATTGGGCGGGGTTCTTGGGGGGATCGATCGCCGCGCATTCGAACGTGACCGTGGCGCGCTTGGAACCCAGGCCGGTGGCATGATTGGACGTCACGCTGGGCTTGACCAGTTTGCGGCCGATGGACTGGCAGTACTGGTCGGCGCGCTGCAATGCCTGGTTCTTGATCTCGACCCAGCTCAGCAACTGCGTGCCGGAGCTGTAGGTGACGCTGTATTGGTCCTTGGCGGTGGACGTGACCTCGCTCATGCTGGAACACGCGGTCAACAGGACGAGGAGGGCGGCGGCAGGGGCAAGGCGAGCAAGCATGAAAAATCCAGGATTCGCGACAGGCCCCATTACACCACCATGTTGCGCCCGCCGGAAAGACGGTCCACAGGATATACGTCGCTCAGGGCGCCGCGACCGCGCTGCGCCGGTCGACCTTTCTGCTGAGCACGATCGACGTCTGCGTCTGCTTGACGCCATCGATGAGTCCGATGCGGTCCAGTAGCGCGTCCAGTTGCTCGTGGGTCTCGCAGCGCAGGAAGATCAGGTAATCATAAGGACCGCTGACCGAAGACACTTCCTCGACCTCCGGCATCTTTTCCAGTTCGCGGATCACGGCGGCCGGCGTCTTGGGCAGCACGCTGATGAAGCAGTAGGCGCGCACCGCCGCCTCTTCCAGCAGCCGCCCAAGCCGCACGCCATAGCCGGAAACGATGCTCTCGCGTTCCAGCCGCGCGATGCGCGCCACCACGGTCGTGCGCGCAAGGCCAAGCTTGCGCGCCAGGATGGCGGCGGGTTCGCGCGCATTGGCCTGCAAGAGGCTTAGCAGTTGCCGGTCGATGGCGTCGAGTCGTTCGTTCATGCGATGGGCGATGGCGTTGAGCGGGAAGGAGAAGTGGCGACGGTACAGGCGCCGGCCTGCCCGCGTCAATGCGGCGCCGCTAGCCGTCGGACTCGGGCGGAATGCCGCCGTGATAGATGCGGCCGTCGAACTCGAAGCGCGTGATGGTCTTGTGCGCGGCATCGAAGATGCGGTCACGGCTGGCGGCGTCCAGGCCGTCGTGGTCCGCAAAGCTGAAGCGGCACAGGTCGATGTCGCTGTCGTAGAACGCGCTGTGCACGAAGCGGCTGACATCCGATTCGTGCGCAAAATGCGCGAACTCGCGCAGTTGCTCCATTTCGTGGAACGAGCCGTTGCGGCTGACCAGCAGCATGCCGAACTTGCGTTCTTCGTCCGCCATCGGTTCCGGCGGCAGCGCCGCGCCATCGCCGTGCGGGTCCTGGCAGTCGAAGTGCGCGCCCGCTTCGCGCATGGCTGCCAGCACGCGCTGCCATTCCGATTCTTCCAGTGTCAGGCGGGCCATCATGTAGAACAGCCGCTGCCGGCCCAGCGTGCGGGGTTCCGGACCGCCCGCATAACTGGGCCACGGCGTCGAGGTGTCCAGCCCGGCCAGCTCGGCCATCCTGCTGTCGGGGTAGCCCAGCCTGTCCTGCAGCCGTTGCAGCGACTGAGCGCTTGGCGGGACGTAATTCTGGATCGTTTTCATGTGCGCGCTCCGGTTGTGCCGGGCGCCCGGAAGCAGCGCCGGCGGCGTGCGCCGCGGTGCCCTTGCGGCTACGCTTCATGCTAGCGCCGAGCCCGGTGCTTGCCTAGCCGCGGCAGGGGAGGCGCGTCGCTTGCTCCCGGGCCGGACGCACCCAATCGCCATGCTAGGATTTGCGCCAGATTTCATTGCCAGGAGGCTTTACATCATGGACATCCAGGAACAGATCGCCGTTGTCGTGCACACCATCTCGCACCAGGGCGGCCGCATCGACGCGCTCAATACCACGCTGCTCTCGATGCTGCATCTGGCGAAGAATTCGCCGGGCCTGCGCGAGGCCATCGAGGCGCAGCTAGAGCAGAATTACTCCGGCCTGCTGGCGCGTTCCGAGAATCCGCAATACGTCGCGGGCTTCGAAAGCGTGCGCGACATGGTCCTGACCGCCCTGAAGTGATGCGCCCGGCGGCAGTTACCCACAGGTTCTGTGGACAAGCCTTGGGATAGCGCGGGCATAGATCCACAAATTCCTTCAATTACAACGACTTGCGTTGGGCGGTCAAAAGCGGCTCCATTGCGCTGATGCGAAGCGCAACCCGACCGCCGCCACGGCAGGCCAAGCCCGGGTAATATGCGGCCCCATGCGGAATCAGTATTCATTGGAAGGCCGGAACCTCGCCCTGGCGGCGCGCGTCTCGGAAGCAGCAAAGCTGGCGGCATTTGACCCCGGCAAGCTTTCCCCCGAGGCGAGGGAGAGCTGGGAGCGCATGGGCCATGGCTTCAAGGCCTGGCACGACTTCGACCAGCGTCACCCGATCCTGCGCCGCCTCGCGCGCCTGCCGGTCATCGGCACTTTGTACCGCAATGCGCGCCGCCGCCATGTGCAGCGCGCAAGCGGCAAATTGGTGTTCTGAGCGCGCTCGCCGCTACCTGCGGCGGCGCGCGTAGACCTGATAGGCCAGCCACACCAGCACGCCGAGCGCCACGGCAATGGCCAGCTTGGTTTCCACGCCATGCAGGCGTCCCAGCAGCGCCTCGATCGTCCGGCCGAACACAAACCCCAGCAGGCTGAAACAGACCGCCCAGATCACGGCGGCGATGGCGTTCAACATCAGATAACGCAGGGCCGGCACCTTGGACACGCCGAGCGCAACGGGCCCGACCGTCCGCAAGCCATACAGAAAGCGCAGCGCCAATATGAATCCGTTGGGATATCGGTCAATCGCGGCCAATGCCTTGTCGAACGCGGGCTTGGCGCGAATGCGCTGCACGTAGCGATGCTCGCGGTAGCGGCGGCCCAGCAGGAACAGCAGTTGATCCGCCATGAACGAGCCGGCGAAGGCGCAGAGCATGACGTAAGGCAGGTGGAACAATCCCTGATGCGCCAGGAAACCGGCAAATACCACCACGCTTTCGCCTTCCAGGAAGGTCCCGCCCAGCACGGCCCACAAGCCATAATCCGCGATGAATTGATGCAGTTCCGCGTTCATCCTGTCCTTTCTTCCACGATGCGCGCGAGCGTCACCAATGCGTGCGAGATTTCCGGAGTGATGCGTTGTCCGCAACTGATGCGCAGGAAGTGGTTATAACGGGCGCCATTTGAAAACATCGCGCCGGGCGCCACCCGTATCCCCTGCCGCAGCCCTGCCTCGAAGACTTCCATGCCCGACACGCCCTCGGGCATTTCCACCCAAAGCAGCATGCCGCCTTGCGGCACGCTCAGCCGTGTGCCCCGCGGAAAATGCGCGGCAATGGCCTCGGCGGTCAGGTCGCGCTGCGTTTTGAGCTCGCGCCGCAGCCGGGACAGATGGCGGTCGTAGGCGCGCGATCCCATGTATTCCGCCACGGCGATCTGCGCCAATGGTTCGTTGGGACGGCTTTGCGCGAACTTGAGCATTGCGATCCGGGCTTTCCACCGGCCGCCGAGCAGCCAGCCCAGCCGCATTCCCGGCGCCAGTGTCTTGTGCATCGACGAGCAATAAATGACGTTGCCCGTGGCATCCCAGGATTTCGCCGCTGCCAGCGGCGTGTCGTCGTCAGTCAGCGCGCCGTACGTGTCGTCCTCGATGAGCGGCACCTGTTGGCGCTCGCACAGCGCCACGAGCCGCGCCTTGTGTGCGTCAGGCATGACGCAACCGAGCGGATTATGGAAATTCGGCACGACGACCACGGCGCGGATGTTGCCGTGGGTCTGGAACGCCAGGTCCAGCGCTTCGATCGACAGTCCGTGCTGCGGGCTGGTGGGAATCTCGAGCGCGCGCATGCCCAGGCTTTCCAGGATCTGCAGCAGACCGAAGTAGGCGGGCGATTCCACGGCGATGGTGTCGCCGGGCCGGGCGACGGCGCGCAGCGCCAGATTCAGGGCTTCGATGCAGCCATGCGTGACGATGACGTCGTCGGGCGTGGCGTTGATGCCATTGGCCAGCGCGCGGCGGGCCAGCACCCCGCGCAGGTCGGGATGTCCTTGCGGCGGCACGGGACTGACCAGCACCTCGGGCGACTGCCGCAGGGCGCGGGTCATCGCCTGCTTGAGCGCCTCCATCGGATAGGCCTGAGGCACGGCCGCGGCCAGCGCGAAGTTGGCGCTGACCCGGTGCGCCTCGCATTTGGCGATGAAGTCCGAAACCCGGTCATGAATGCCGACATACTGCGCCGCGCCGAGGGTCTGGCGGATGTCAGGCTCGCTCACGGGCGGAATGCTGTTGCGCCGGGGCTTCAGGACGAAATAGCCCGAGCGGGGGCGGGCCTCGATCAGGCCATCGTCTTCGAGCTGCCGGCAGGCCTGGAGCGCCGTCGACAGGCTGACGTGATGGGTGCGCACCAGCGTGCGAACCGATGGCATGCGCTGAGCGGGGGCCAGCACGCCGGTCTGGATGGCGCGCCGGTAGTGATTGGCCAGGCGTAGGTACAGCGGTTGAGGTTCCATGCGCCGATCTTGCTCCCCGGGGTTGGACGGTGGGTAGGCACAGATGCAGGCAAAGTACACCATAACAGTCACAAAATCGACCCTCTGCATCGGTACAGAAAGCCGATTTGTGTGGCTGTTGCGCAAAGCAGGGCGGGCGTAGCCTGTGATGGTCTTTCTGGAGATCATCATGACCCCGCGTTCCGACCCCGCCTCGCCAGGCCTGCGCCTGGATCTTCCCGCCGGCGCCAGCCGGGTATTCGTCCTGCGCGCAGGCGCCGCCGTTGTGTGCGTGGAAGGCAGCGTGCGCGTCGAAGAGGCCGCAAACGGCCTGGAAGCCGCGGGTGGACTGCATCGCGTCATTTCGGTCCGGCTCAACGCAGGTGAGGTTCACGGCGTGTCCTACGGCGGCGCGGTGCACCTGACCGCACTGGATGGCGCGCAAGTGATCTGCCTGGATTCCGCCGGGCGCCTGGACACGATCCGGCGCCGTGCCGCCGCTTTTTTTCGCGGGTTTCTGTCGAAAAACGGAAACATTCGCGTGGGTGCGCTGCACAAGATTTCAAAATGATGTATGATTCACACATCAGACGCGGGGTGGAGCAGTCTGGCAGCTCGTCGGGCTCATAACCCGAAGGTCGTAGGTTCAAATCCTGCCCCCGCAACCAGTTTCAAGCAGTACCCGGTCTTCCGGCGGCGCGTTTCAAATGCACCCGGCAAGGCCGCAGTAAAAAGCCGCGACAGTGTCGCGGCTTTTTTTCGTCTGGCGATTGCGCTGGGTCATGCCCGGGCTGCGTCCGGAGTTACCCGGGTATCTGCAGCCGCACACGGCCGCAACCCTGCGCTACCATGGGCCACGCGCGCTACATTGCCGCACAGAAGGAGTGTCCATGGGAACCGCAAAATACGATCATCCCGGCTACGTTGCTGATACGGGCGCTGAGGGCAAGTACCACGTGGGCATCTGGTGCCCTCACGGGTATCCGGCCCACATCCATATCGGCCGTCCAGCCGACCGCGGCGATCCCTCTGCGTTGCTGAGGTTGCGCATCCCCGATGGGGTGTTCCAGTCGCTGCCGGACGATCCCGAAACCCTCTGCCGCCGCGCGCTCGGTCAAGCGCTCGACGCCGGTCTGCTGCGTAACGTCGCGGTCGACGGCGAATATCAGGAACTGCGGTTCCAGCTCGATGCCGAGCCTTGGTCCGGTCCGATGAAGGCGGCCTAGCGCGACTGACGCTTCTCGCCGGGGGCGCGGCAGTTACCCACAGGGATTGTGGAAAACCCTTGGGATAGCTGCTGCGTATATCGGATTTTTCTAGTAAAAACATAGACTTGGCGCCTACGGTCAAGAAATGGTCGGCGCCGGCTTTTCCCGGCGGTAGCGACGCGCTCGCCCGCTAGTGGCCCGCGCCGCCGTGAGACAATCTGCGTCCCGTGGCCCGGTGCCCGATTGTTCTCTCCGTCTCGATTCCTCCCGCATGCGTTCCGCTTTTTCCCTTCCGCGTCCTGCCATGACGGCGACGGCACCATGAGCCTGTCCGCCAAACGCGTTGCCATCATTGGGGGCGGCCCCGCCGGCCTGATGGCGGCGGAAAAACTGAGCGAAGCCGGCGCGCAGGTGGACGTCTTCGACGCGATGCCCTCCGTGGGGCGCAAATTCCTGATGGCGGGGCGGGGCGGCCTGAATTTGACGCACAGCGAGCCCGCCCAGCCTTTTCTCGCTCGCTTTGGCGACCGCGCCCCATTCGTGCAGCCATGGCTGCAAACGATGGACGGCGCCGGTCTGCGCGCTTGGGCCCATGCGTTGGGCATCCAGACATTTGTAGGTTCCTCGGGCCGGGTGTTCCCGCAGGAGATGAAGGCGGCTCCCCTGTTGCGGGCCTGGCTCGCCCGGCTGCGCGGACAGGGTGTGCGGTTTCACATGCGGCACCGCTGGCTCGGCTGGGGCGATAGCAAGGCAGGCGTGGATGCCCTACGTTTTGCGACGCCCGACGGTGAAGTGCGCCATGCCGCGGATGCCGTCGTGCTGGCGCTGGGCGGCGGCAGTTGGGCCAAGCTGGGATCCGATGGCGCCTGGGTGCCGGATCTGCAGTCGCACGGCGTGCCGGTCGCGCCTTTGCGGCCCGCCAATTGCGGGTTCGACGTCGCCTGGTCCGAACACTTTCGCAGCCGCTTTGCGGGCCAGCCGGTCAAGTCCGTTTCCATGGCCTGCGGCGGACCCGCCCGCCAGGGCGAATTTGTCGTCTCCGAGACGGGTATTGAAGGCAGCCTCGTCTATGCCTTGTCCGCCACCCTGCGCGACCAGATCGATGCCGACGGCAGCGCCGTGGCCATGCTGGATCTGGCGCCGGACTGGCCGCACGAGAAGGTGATGGCAGCGGTGACGCATCCGCGCGGCGCCCGTTCCATGTCGAGCCACCTGCAGAGCCGCCTGGGCCTGACCGGTGTCAAGGCGGGGCTGCTACGTGAATGCGCCAGCGCCGAAGACTTCAAGGACCCCGAGCGCCTGGGCCAGCGGATCAAGGCCTTGCCATTGACGCTGGTGCGGTCGCGGCCGATTGACGAGGCGATCAGCACGGCGGGGGGCGTCGCATTCGCGGGGCTGACGGCCGGGCTGATGCTCAACGCCGTGCCCGGCGTGTTCTGTGTTGGGGAAATGCTGGATTGGGAGGCGCCAACGGGCGGTTACCTGTTGACGGCCTGCATGGCCAGCGGCGCATCCGGCGCGGCTGGCGTGATTGATTTTCTGAAAGGGCAATCCTGAGCGGACTGCCGCGCGCAGACCTGATCAGGAACCCGTCGTATGCGGCGCCATGCTCATCGGCGCACGGGGCGCCAAGTCGCTGACCACGTGGCCAACCACGGGTGGTTCGCCTTCGGGCTGCGAGATGATGCCGATCACGCGGGTGATGGCGCTGGCGGGAATGGACGTCCCGTGGGCGGGATCCTGCACCAGTTGCCAGATCGTGGCGTTCGCCATGCCTGTGTCGCCCTCGGTCAGGTCGAGGTTGTCCAGGCAGTTGCGCGCAAAGGAAGACCAATCCGAAGCATTGCAGGGCAGGCCGTGCGAGGTTGCCAGGCGGGCCAGGGCCAGCGGCGCGTCGGCCTGGCTTGCGGCATGCTGGGCAGCGGCGCCCAGCGTAACGTCCAGGGACAGCAGGCGGAGAAACTCAATAACGTTGTCCGTGCTCATCTTGTAGTCTCCTTCCTTTTGGGGGCCGTCCTGTTTGATCGCCAGCCGGGCCGCTTGCCGGGATGTCATCCCGGACCTTGTCCAAGCATCGACACCAGCGACTGCTTCAGGCGCGGCGAAAAAATCGGCACCGTATGCGCGACGCCGCTGCGGTCGATACCTTCTTTGAGTTCGACTGACTGCCCCAGAAATATATCCGGTGCGGCAGAAACTTCGTTGTACCGCGCCAGCAATTCATTCACCTGGGCCTGCGCGTCCGACAGCGAGCTGCTGTCCGCCAGCTTGCCCGCGGCATGCGCCTGCAGGATGCGATGCAGGTCGTCGATGAACAGCGCCAGGGCGGCCTGTCCTCGGCATTGCGGCTTTTCCCAGCCCCAGCCTTGCGGGCCGGCCCCGGCGGGTTGTGATGCTTGTTTCTTCGTCATGTGCGCATCCTAATCCATTGGCGGCAAATACGCGACAGGCGAGAATGCCTCGCAAATGTCACCGGCGCGTAAGGGTGGTGACGGTTTCTTGTCGGTGTTGTTACACGTGACGCGCTTGTGTCACCACGACTGTTCGCGGACGCCCGCAATTCCGGTCTGAAGCGTGTCCGTGGCGGGCGCGCCCGCCGGGTCCGGCACGTCTCGCGCAAATTGGGGCCTTTGAGGTATGCTGGGCTTCGTTTTTTCCATGCCCAGACAGGAGATGTTTATGAAGAACAAAGTCTTTCTCGTCATGATGCTTTCGATTGCTGCGCTGTCGGCGGGGTGCAACACCGTCGCCGGGGCCGGAAAGGATATCCAGCGGGGCGGGGAAAAGATCGAAGGGGCCGCGGAAAAGCGCTAAGGCGCCTGGCCCGTTGCCGTCACGACGGCGCAAGGCCACGCACGGAGTGCCAAAAACTGGCATTTCCGGCGTGGCCTTTTTGCAGCCGCTGGCATAATCGCGGAAGTCCGAATAGCAATGGCGGGAAGAATCATGCGCAAGTCTGTATGGGTGGCTGTCACGTTGGCGGCTACGGTGGCGGCCACGTTGGCCGGTTGCGCCAGCACCGGGGTCTACGAGTCGGAAACCGCCAAGAAGGAAACCTTTAGCGTCGACACCAATTACCAGGCGGCGTTCCGCCGTGCCGGCGAATACGTGCGCACGTGCCATACGCAGGTCAGCCATCCTTATGGCGTCTCTTATGCGTGGCGCCATAGCCTTGGCGAGAAGGGCGCGCCGGACGAAATCAAGCTTTACAAGGTCGGCCAGCCGGCAACCGTGCTGGAATTGATTTCCGCCGAGGCCGACGGTCCTGCCACCTCCAAGGTGACTGTGACGGTCCTGGGTGAAGGTCGCTGGGACGAGGCCGAGATCGCGGCGGCGCGCAAGTCGATTCAGAGCGCGACGCCCATCTGCCGCAGCGCCACGGGCGGCTGATCCATGGACCCCCGCGCCCAGCAGCTCCGCGCAAACGGCACGTCGTTCGCGTTGCTGGCCGGCGCGTTTCGCTTCCTGGGGTGGTTGAACGGCGGCGCTGCCCTGATCCTGGTCGGATTCTCACTAGGCATTGTGGGGTCGGACATTGCCGCGCCCGATCTGCAGGTACCTCTGTTGTTTTTTCTTGCCGGGCTGGTGCTGGCGGGCCTGGGCGTGGCGTTTGCCTACCTGGCGCAGGTCAGCCTGTTGCGGCAAGGCTACAACGGTCATCTGACGCGCGGCCATTGGCCCGCGCAACTGCTGGCGCTGGTGTGCTACCTGGCCAGCATGCTGGCTTTCTGCGGGGCGTGCTGGTTCGCGGCCGGGCAGGCCGCGACTGCCACGCCGCAGGCGGCGGCCTACGCACAGCGATAAAAAACTCGGGTAAACCCGTATGCGCAAAAATGTTGGACTTGTAAAGATGGTAGGAATAATATGCGCACTGCGTATATAAATCCTCTTTTTGGGGCCCGTCATGAGCATCTCCCAGCAAGCCTTTCTGCGCGACGCCATGCGCCGCCTCAACCTCACCCGCGATGTGTTCGCCACGCGTATCGGCGTCAAGCGCCGGGCGCTTGATACCTGGCTTCTGCCGGAAGGCTCACAGGAATTCCGAGCAATGCCGGAAGTCGTCCAGCGCTTTGTCACGGAAATCGTGCAAAACGGTGTGCTACTGGAAAAATATACGCAAAGCGTACAAGACGGCCCGCTGCGTGATCGCATTGCCCTGGAAGGCAAGAACCAGCTGCTCTCGGTGGACCAGTTCACCCGCGACTCTGTCGAAGACCTGTTCCGCGTGGCCGACATGATGCAGCCCATCGCGCGCCGCCAGAAGGTGTCGCGCGTGCTGGAAGGCGCCGTGCTGGGCAACCTGTTCTTCGAGGCCAGCACCCGCACCCGGGTCAGCTTTGGTTCCGCCTTCTGCCGCTTGGGCGGCTCGGTGTGCGACACCACCGGCTTCACGTTCTCGTCGATGGCGAAGGGCGAATCCATCTATGACACCAGCCGCGTCATGAGCGGCTATGTGGACGCGATGGTCATCCGCCATCCCGACCAAGGCTCGGTCGCGGAATTCGCGCGCGCGACGAACATCCCCGTAGTCAACGGCGGCGACGGCCCCGGCGAACACCCCAGCCAGGCGCTGCTGGACCTGTACACCATCCTGACCGAATTCTCGCGCCTGGGTAAGCTGCTGGACGGCGCGCACATCGCCATGGTCGGCGACCTGAAGTACGGCCGCACCGTGCATTCGCTGATCAAGCTGATGGCGCTGTACAAGAACGTGAAGTTCTCGCTGATTTCGCCCAAGGGCCTGGAGATGCCGACCTACATCGTCGAGCAGGCCAGCCGCAACGGCAACATCATCGAACAGAAGTCTTCTCTGGCCGAAGGCCTGGCGGGCGCCGACGTCATCTACGCGACGCGCGTTCAGAAGGAACGCTTCGCCAACGAAGAGAACGAAGGCTACACGCCGGACTTCCAGGTCAACCGCGCCATCATCGACGCGTACTGCAGCCCCGAAACGATCGTGATGCACCCGCTGCCGCGTGACAGCCGTCCTGGCGCCAACGATCTCAGCGTGGACCTGAACCACGATCCGCGTCTGGCCATCTTCCGCCAGACCGACAACGGCATTCCCATCCGCATGGCGATCTTCGCGGTGCTGTTGGGCGTGGAAGGCCTGGTGCAGCACTCGCTGCGCGATGTGACGTGGCAGCATCCGTCGCATGTCGGTCCCGACGATTCGGTCTTCCACGGCCTGGATTGACGTCAACCGCCCGTGGCGGCGCCGCAAGCGCGGCCCCGCCACGGAGAATTCAAGCATAATCCGCGCTGGTTTTTCGGGCGCGTGCCGCAGCCAGGCGCGCACGCCGTTCTTGGGCGGATGAGCTTATGTCTTCGAGCAGTACCGGTGTTCCTCCTGCGGCCACCGCACACACGGCCAGCGGCCACGATTGCTACCTGAGCGCATCCAATGCGCAGGCCTGGGAAGCGGTCTATCAATCGGTGGACGCCGATACGCGCGGCCAGGGTGCGGCGGTGGTGTCCGACCATGCCACGCAACTGGTGGACGCCTTCTATTCGACCTTGCTCGCCGATGCCGAGGCCGGCCCGCGGCTCTCGCATGAAATCGTGTCGACCCGCTTGCATCGCGGCATGACGCACTGGCTGAAGGGCCTGCTCTGCGTGCGCGACCAAGGCGATATCGACGTGCTGCTGGCCACGCAGAAAAAGGTCGGCGAGGTCCACGCACGCGTCCACATTCCGATTCATCTGGTGATGGCCGGCGCCCGCATCCTGAAGAACGAGATCGCGCAGCGCCTGCGCGCGAGCGGTCTGGATGGCATGGCGGTGTCGGTGGCCACGCAATACGTGTGCAACCTGTTCGATCTGGCGATCGAGCAGATGAGCCGCGCATTCATGCGCGATATCAACCGTGGCGCGCGCAACGACGAGGCTTATCGCCTCTTCGCGTTGGGGCAGAACATCTCGACCGAGCGCGAGCGCCAGCGGGCCGCGTTGCTCGAGTGGAGCCAGGCTGTGCTGATCGGCCTGCATTACCGGACGCCGGAGCAGGCGCTGCCGCGCCTTGCCGCGTCGGAATTCGGCCTGTGGCTGCAGCACAAGGGCGCGGTGCTCTTTGAAAGCGCGCCGGCGCTGCGCCAGATCACGGAGGCCGTGGCGCGTCTGGATGACACGGTGCTGCCGCGCATGATGCAGGGGGGCGGTCACGAACACGAATCGCTGCCTGATCAGGTCCGGGAGCTGCAGGAGCTGGTGGCGCGCATCAAGCATTTGCTCAACGGCCTGTTCGACATGGTGGCCGAGATTGAAAGCGGTAGCGATCCGCTTACCAACGTGCTGAACCGCCGTTTCCTGCCGTCCGTCATCGGCCGCGAGATCGCACTGGCCCAGCGTCAGCGGTCGAGCTTTTCGGTGCTGCTGCTGGACATCGATCACTTCAAGGCCATCAACGATGCGCATGGCCACGCCGGCGGCGACCAGATCCTGCGCCAGTTCGCTGAAGTGGTTCACCAGACCTGTCGATCCAGCGACTTCGTGTTCCGTTATGGCGGCGAGGAGTTTCTGGTCGTGCTGGTGGACACGGGACCCGGCGCCGCGCTGGCCGCGGCTGAAAAGCTCAACGCCGAGATCCGCCGGCACCGCTTCATGATGGCCGAATCCGGCGCGCTGCAAGTGACAGCCAGCATTGGCGTCGCAACGTTCGATGGCCATCCCGACTATGCGTACCTGATCGATCGCGCCGACAAGGCGCTGTACAAGGCCAAACAGGCCGGCCGCGACCGCAGCGTCGAGGCATGAAAAAGGGCCGCTCCGAAAGGGCGGCCCTTGCTGTGGATGCGCAAAAGAAGGCTTAGATCTTCTTTTCGCCGCCCAGCGCCTCGACCAGCTCGGCCATCATCTTGGCCAGTTCCCCGGTCATCAGCATCATGTCGGAGTCGAACTTCTCGTCGTCGTTCGCGGCGACGCCTTCGTTGCCTTCCTTCAGCACGTCCAGGGGCGCCACGCGTTTGACGTCCAGGCCTTCGGTCAGGACGAACGACACGCGGTCGGCCCAGGTCATGGCCAGGCGGGTGCACTGCTTGCCGGACTGGATGTGGCGGCGCACGTCGTCGGCGTCAATGGAGTGCTTCACGTAGCGGATCGCCGCGCCGCTTTCGCCGGACGAGCGCAGTTCGGTGTCCTGGTCGATGGTGAAGTTGCTGGGCGCTTCGTCCTCGGCCAGCCAGCCGGTCATGGCAGAGGCGGGCGACTGGGCGACGTACAGGTTTTCCAGCGGGAAGGGATCGACGCACTTGGCAAGCAGGCCGATGACTTCGTCGGCCTTGGCCGAAGCGGCCGCGTCAATGACGAGCCAGTTGTTCTTCGGGTCGATCCAGACGCGCGTGTCGCGATAAACGCTGAAGGCGCGCGGCAGAAGCTCGTCGGTGACGCGCTCCTTGATTTCCTTCATCTGCTTGCGGCCCGGCTTGTAGCCTTGCTGCTCTTCGATTTCCTGGGCGCGTGCCTTGGCGACCTGGTTGATCACGGTGCCCGGCAAAAGCTTCTTTTCGGCGCGCAGGCTGAGCAGGATCTGGCCATTGACTTCGTGGGCCAGACCGCCGTTCTCGCGCGGGGGCACCCAGCCCAGGCTCTGCATTTCGAGGTTGTTGCCAGACTGGTAGGCATGCTTCGCCAGCGTGTCTTCAAGCTGATCGCCGGTCAGGGTCCAGGGCGAAGAGAGGCGGTAAATCTTGAGATTCTTGAACCACATGAGCGTCGGCCAAAAGGGTTGATTCTATACGACGCGGCGGCTTTGCCGAAGGGGCTGAGTGCCCCGGCAACAGGCGACACGTTCTGTCACTGACAGCGATCGGCCTATCCGGTAATGTCCCGCGCACCAACGTGAGATTGGAGTAAATACATGAAAATCATTGGCGCGATCCTGATTGTCCTGGGCGTGGTTGCCTTGGCCTACAAGGGCTTTAGCTACAAGTCCGAGGAAACGGTCCTGCAGATCGGATCCGTGAAGGCCACCGCGGAAACCGAGAAGTCGGTTCCCATCCCGACGTGGGCAGGCATTGCCGCGATCGTGGCGGGCGTGGTCGCGATCGGCGTGGGCATGCGTCGTTGATCGCAGCCGGCCGCAAGGCCGGCGCGCTGCATGAAGAGGGCGGTGGCATTGCGGCCGCCCTTTTTCTTTGCAGGCGTGGCCGCAGCATCCGTGGCCGAAAAAAAAGCGGCCCGGCTCAATAAAGAGTCGGGCCGGTACGGGAGCACACAATGCCGCGTCATAAAAGGCTCGCGGGGAACGCGGCATCGGTGTCAGAAGAGCAGCCCTGCAATCGTCTGACAGGGGGATCAATCGTCAGGCAATCTTGCGCAAGGCCGTAATCTGAGCGCTCAGTCTACTGGCGCCGGTCTGACATGGTCCTGAAAGTGCGAATAAAAAAAAAGCTCCAATAAGGAGCTTTTGAAAGGCCGGGCAGGCGCAGCAGTCCCGCCCGGCGGGGGATGGTCTATCAAGCGTTGATGTCGTTGTCCTTGGATTCGCGCACGAACAGCGTGCCGATGACCAGGGTCATCACCGCGATGATGATCGGATACCACAGGCCGTCGTAGATGTTGCCGGTGGCTGCCACCACCGCGAACGCGACGGGAGGCAGGAAGCCGCCGAACCAGCCGTTGCCGATGTGGTACGGCAGGCTCATCGACGTGTAGCGGATGCGCGTCGGGAACATTTCGACCAGCATGGCGGCAATCGGGCCGTAGACCATGGTCACGTACAGCACCAGGATCGTCAGCAGCACCACGACCATCACGGTGTTGGTTTGGGCCGGATCAGCCTTGGCCGGGTAGCCGTGGCTGCGGATGGAGGCGGTCAGCGTCTTGTCGAGTTCAGCGACCTTGGCCTTGAACTCGGCGGGCGCCAGCGAGCGACCGTCGAACGAGGCGAACTCTTCATTGCCGATCTTGACGCGGGCCATCGAACCCGCCGGGGCGGCTTCGTTGCGGTAGTTCACCGAGTTGCGGGCCATGAACGACTTGATCACGTCGCAAGAGCTGGTGAACGACGCCGTGCCCACGGGGTTGAACTGGAACGAGCACGTGCTCGGATCCGCGATCACCGTGACCGGGGCGGTGGCTTGCGCCTTTTCAAGCGCCGGGTTGGCGAAGTGCGTGAGGCCCTGGAAGATCGGGAAGTAGGTCGCCGCGGCAATCAGGCAGCCCGCCATGATGATGGGCTTGCGGCCGATCTTGTCCGACAGTGCGCCGAAGATCACGAAGAATGGCGTGCCCAGCAGCAGCGCAATGGCGATCAGGATGTTTGCGGTGTTGGCGTCGACCTTCAGTGTTTGCGTCAGGAAGAACAGGGCGTAGAACTGACCCGTGTACCAGACGACGGCTTGGCCGGCGGTCAGGCCCAGGAGCGCCAGGATCACGACCTTCAGGTTCTTCCATTGGCCGAACGATTCGGCGATCGGCGCCTTCGAACCCTTGCCTTCTTCCTTCATGCGCTTGAAGGTGGGGGATTCGTTCAGTTGCAGGCGGATCCACACGGAGATGCCAAGCAGCACCACCGAGATCAGGAACGGAATGCGCCAGCCCCAGGCCTTGAACTCGTCTTCACCCATGAACGTGCGGATGCCGAGGATGACCAGCAGCGACAGGAACAGGCCCAGCGTCGCGGTGGTTTGAATCCAGGACGTGTAGAAGCCGCGGCGGCCGTGCGGGGCGTGTTCGGCAACGTAGGTCGCCGCGCCGCCGTATTCGCCGCCCAGCGCCAGGCCTTGCAAGAGGCGCAGGACGATCAGGATGGCGGGTGCGGCCAGGCCGATGCTGGCGTAGCTGGGCAGGATGCCGACGAGGAACGTGGACAGGCCCATGATCACGATCGTGACCAGGAAGGTGTATTTGCGTCCGACCAGGTCACCCAGACGGCCGAACACCAGCGCGCCGAACGGCCGCACCGCGAAACCGGCCGCGAAGGCCAGCAGCGCGAAGATGAAGCCCGCGGTCGGGTTCACGCCGGAGAAAAAGTGTTGGGCAATGATGGCTGCGAGCGAGCCGTACAGGTAAAAGTCATACCACTCGAACACCGTGCCGAGTGAAGACGCGAAGATGACCTTGCGCTCCTCCTTGGTCATCGGACGCGGATCCGCGGATGGACCGCGGCCTGCCATGGTAGTTGTGCTCATGATGTCTCCTCGTTTTTAGGCCGGCGGTTTTCCGCCGTGCTTGACCCTCCGCCGGCGAGACCGACATCGAGCTATCGCCACATTGGGGGCCGAGGCTGACGAGGTTCTGACGTGACCCTTACTCGAATCTTAAAATTGAAACAAATAGTAATTTCACAGGGGAGTGCTAGGGATAGTCCTTAGCTGTCCGATGCCTCTGGCGCAGGCGTATAGAGGGGAAAAACGACGCGGATGCGCGTGCCGGGCAGGCTGGAGTGTTCGGTGGGATGGTCGCCGATCTCGACGCTTGCCTGATGCTTCTGTGTGATTTCGCGCACGATGGCCAGGCCCAGTCCGCTGCCATCGGACGTCGTGCCGAGCACGCGGTAGAAGCGGTCGAACACACGTTCGCGCTCCTCGGGCGCAATGCCTGGTCCCGAGTCCTCGACTTCCAGCACGCCCTGGCCGTCCGCCTGCAACACGCGCACGGTGATGTGGCCGCCGCGCGGGGTGTAGCGCAGCGCGTTGTCGACCAGGTTGTTCAGCAATTCGGCCAGCAGCAGGGGATTGCCGTTGATCTCGACGGGCGTATCCGACCCTTCAAAACCCAAATCCGTGCTGAGCGACAGCGCCAACGGCACCCAGTGCATGGTCTGCTCGTACGCGATCGCGTTGATGTCCGTGCGCGTCAGCCCGATGGCGCTGGGGTTCTCGGCGCGGGCCAGGAGCAGCAACTGGTTGACGAGCCGCGTCGCGCGCTCAGAACCAGTCACGAGCTGGCGCAGGCTGGATTGCATTTCCTCGGGACTGGCGTCGCGCAGCGCCAGTTCGGCCTGTGTGCGCAACCCGGCCAGCGGGGTCTTCAACTGGTGCGCGGCATCGGCCACGAACCGGCGCTGCGCCTGCACGTTGGCGGACAGGCGGTCCAGCAGGTCGTTCATGGCCGCGACCAGCGGCGCGATTTCGGACGGCGCGGCGCGCTCGTCGATGGGAGAGAGGTCGTCGGGCCGCCGCGCGCGCAGCCGCTGCTGCAGCGCATTCAAGGGCGCCACGCCGCGCGACAGGCCGAACCAGACGAGCAGCACGGCGATGGGCAGCACCACGAACTGCGGAATGATCACGCCCTTGATGATGTCGTTGGCGAGCTGCGTGCGCTTTTCCACGGTCTCGGCCACGATGAACAGCGCCGGCTGCGTGCCGGGCAGGTGCAGATCCACCCAGGTGAAGGCCAGCCGGATACCGAAGCCCCGCAGCGTGTCGTCCTCGTACTGGACCTCGCCGGGGCGGGGCTGGCCCACCGTGGCGGGCAGTGGCAGCGCGCGGTCGCCGCCCAGGTACTCGCCGCGGCTGCCCAGCGCCAGCCAGAACACGCTGTCGGTTTCGTCGGCGCGCAGCACGTCGCGCGCGGCATCGGTCATCTTCAGCACCGCGCGGCCATCCTGCGCGTGGACCTGACGCGTCAGCACATGCAGGTTGTTGGCCAGCGCCCGGTCGTAAGGCACGTTGGCGATGTTCTGCGCCACCACGTAGGTGATGGCGACGCTCATGGGCCACAGCAGGAACAGCGGCGCCAGCATCCAGTCCAGAATCTCGCCCAGCAGCGAGCGCTGGGGCGGCGCGAAGCTCGGGCCCTTGGACCCGGCTTGCATGATGTCCAGGGCTTCCTGGTTGAGCGGCTCTGGGGAGGGCTCAGCTTGCGAGGTACGCCGCACCCTGGTCCCGCTCAAGACAGTAGCCCAGGCCACGCACGGTGACGATCTTCACGCCGCTGGGCTCCAGCTTTTTGCGCAGGCGATGCACGTAGACCTCGATGGCGTTGGTGCTGACTTCCTCGCCCCATTCGCACAGGTGATCCACGAGTTGGGTCTTGCTGACCATGCGTCCGCTGCGGGTCAGCAGGATCTCGAGCAGGCTGACTTCGCGGGCCGACAGATCCAGCGTCTGGTCGTCGACGATGGCGACGCGGCCGGTCTGGTCAAACAGCAGCTTGCCGTGCTTGAGCATCGTGGCGCCGCCGCCCGCGCCGCGCCGCGTCAGCGCCCGCACTCGGGCTTCGAGTTCGGACAGCGCGAAGGGCTTGGCCATGTAGTCGTCGGCGCCCAGGTCCAGGCCCTTGACGCGCTGTTCGATGCTGTCGGCGGCGGTCAGGATGAGAACGGGCAGGGCGGAATTGCGGGCACGCAGGCGGCGCAGCACTTCCAGGCCGGCCAGTTGCGGCAGGCCGAGATCCAGGATGAGTAGGTCGAAAGCCTGGGCGGCCAGCGCGGAATCGGCGGAAAGCCCGTCGCGCACGGCATCCACGGCATAGCCGTTGTGGCGCAACGAGCGGGACAGGCCGTCGGCCAGGATGCTGTCGTCTTCGGCAATCAGGATACGCATGGGCTGCTGCTAGGAAGAAACACACCGGCCCGGGGGCGGAAAAAGGGCAAAATACCGGGATCGCTCCGGATTCTGTCATACGCCGCCGGGCTTGCCACTCAGGGTATACGTGCAAAGAACTGGCACACTGGTTATTTGTCCAGTACAATCCGATGCCATAATCTGATCCTCATTGCCAGACCCGCAGTTTTCCGACTTCCAGATACGTTACAGACAGGACTCCTCATGGACGACAAAACCACCAAGGCCGCCGCTTCGGAAAAAGCCAAGGCGCTTGCCGCCGCACTCTCGCAGATCGAAAAGCAGTTCGGCAAGGGCTCGATCATGCGCTACGGCGACAACGAGGTCTCGCATGACATTCAGGTGGTTTCCACGGGCTCGCTCGGTCTGGATATCGCACTGGGCGTCGGCGGTTTGCCGCGCGGCCGCGTCGTTGAAATCTACGGTCCGGAATCGTCGGGCAAGACCACGCTCACGCTGCAGGTCGTCGCTGAAATGCAAAAGGTGGGCGGCACCTGCGCCTTCGTCGACGCGGAACACGCTCTGGACGTGCAGTACGCCTCCAAGCTGGGCGTCAACCTGGCCGACCTGCTGATCTCGCAGCCGGACACCGGCGAACAGGCACTGGAAATCACGGACGCGCTGGTGCGCTCGGGTTCGGTCGACCTGATCGTCGTCGACTCCGTGGCCGCCCTGGTTCCCAAGGCCGAAATCGAAGGCGAAATGGGCGATTCGCTGCCCGGCCTGCAGGCCCGCCTGATGAGCCAGGCGCTGCGCAAGCTGACCGCCACCATCAAGAAGACCAACTGCATGGTCATCTTCATCAACCAGATCCGGATGAAGATCGGCGTCATGTTCGGCAACCCCGAAACCACCACTGGCGGCAACGCGCTCAAGTTCTACGCGTCCGTGCGCCTGGACATCCGCCGCATCGGCTCCATCAAGAAGGGCGACGAGGTCGTCGGCAACGAAACCCGCGTCAAGGTCGTCAAGAACAAAGTGGCGCCGCCGTTCAAGCAGGCGGAGTTCGACATCATGTATGGTGCGGGTATCTCGCGCGAAGGCGAAATCATCGACCTCGGCGTGGCCGCCAACGTCGTCGACAAGTCGGGCGCCTGGTACAGCTACAACGGCAACCGCATCGGCCAGGGCAAGGACAACGTCCGCGAATACCTGAAAGAACACAAGGACATGGCCATCGAGATCGAAAACCGCGTCCGCGAAAACCAGGGTATCGTCAGCCGCGCCGCTGAATTCGTGCCCACGGCGGAAGACGCCGCCGAGTAATTTCGGGGCATTCGACAGGGCTCGCCGCGGTTCGGGCAAGCCCCAACGCCGGCCCGGCTGGGCTGGGAAACTGCGGCAGGCGCCAACATGGGCCTGCCGTTTTGTTTTGTTTAGCAAGCAGGAAAGCGCATGAGCTGGAAATCGACTCCCGCGTCCGCCGAACGCCAACGCGCCAGGTTGGACGACGAATTCGAAACGGTCGCCAAGCCGCAAGGCTTGCGGCGCACGTCCGATGCGCGGGTGGCCCGCGAGACCGCGGCGTCTGACGATTCGGCCGATGCCGCTGAATCTTCCGGCCTGTGGCACCGCAGTTCCGAACAGCGAAGTTCCGATCAGCGCGGCGCCGCACGCGGCCGGCGTGCCGACGCTGCCGACAACGACGGCGAGGCGTCAACGTCCGACGGCAAGCAGGCGCGCAAGGGGCCGTCGCTGAAGATGCGGGCAGTGGGGTATCTATCGCGGCGCGAGCACGCGCGCGAAGAACTGGCGCGCAAGCTGGCTGCTTACGCCGAAGATGCCTCTGAAGTCGAATCCGTGCTGGACACGCTTGAAAAAGAAGGCTGGCTGTCCACCGAACGCTTCGCCCAAAGCCTGGTTCATCGGCGCGCCTCCCGGCAGGGCGCGGCGCGCATCGTGCAGGAACTGCGCCAGCACGGCGTGGACGACAACCAGGTCGCGGAACTGCGCGACCAGCTTCGCGCCACCGAGTACGACCGGGCGCTTGAAGTCTGGAAAAAGCGCTTTAGCGCCAAGCCCGAAGATCGTGCGGCCTACGCAAAGCAGGCGCGCTTTCTGGCCAGCCGGGGTTTCGCGCACGACGTGATCCGGCGCATCCTGGGCGAGGGCGGCGAAGACTGACTGCACCCATTGCGCAACCCCGCCATCATTTCGCCGACTTGATGCCCGACAGCGTCTTGAAGCAGACGTCTCGGGTGATCGTCAAAAATTCGTCGATATACGAGGCGTCCGTGTCCTCGCTGCGCACCGTGGCGTACAGCGTGCGCCACACTCCTTGCGGCCCCAGTCGGCAAAGCCGCAGCCATCCCTGGTTCATGTATTCCGTCAGCGCCCAGTTCGGCAGCGCCGCCACGCCACGATTGCTGGCGACGAGTTGCGCAATGATCGGCGTCAGCTCCGCCTTGCGGATGGCGGCCGGCTCGACATCCGCCGGGTCCAGAAAGGCGGTAAAGACGTCCAGTCGCTGCTTGTCCACCGGATAGGTAATCAGCGTCTGGTCCGCCAACTGTTCCGGCACGATGAATTTGCTGCCCGCGAGCGGGTTGGATTCGGACACGGCCAGCACCAATTCATATTTGAATAGCGGCAGGTACTCCACGGCGTCCAGCGGCTGCGGGTCCGAGGTGATGACCAGGTCCAGGTCGCCGCGCACCAGCGCGGGCAAGGGGGCGAACGAGAATGCCGCAGACAGGTCCAGCGCCACATCCGGCCATTGCACCCGAAAGGCGTCCAGCGCCGGCATCAGCCACTGAAAGCAGGAATGGCAGTCGATCGCCAGGTGCAATCGGCCGGTGCGGCCCGCCGCGAGCCGTTGCAGGTCGCGTTCGGTGGCGCGGATGCGCGGCAGGACGTCGTCGGCCAGCGCCAGCACGCGCAGGCCAGCAGTCGTCAGGCGGGCCGGCCGCGTGCGGCGATTCAACAGGGGCGTGCCGAGCCGGGTCTCCAGGTCTCGCAATTGATGCGACAGCGCGGACTGCGTCAGGTGCAGGCGTTCAGCAGCTTCCTGGAGGCTGCCGCCATCCCGGATGGCGGTCAGTGTTTCGAGGTGGCGGATTTCTAGCATCGAGGCGGCTTCACACAAGACAAATCTACGGGGCAATCCGGGGCGCCAACTCGTGGGCGTCCGGATCGATTCGATATTCTATGAGAGTTTTTCATCTTATGAATGTAGACATTGATTTTGATTCATTTAACTTTGCGGTCAAAATAGCCGCCACTTGAACAAATTTTGTGGAAAGGCGTGTTCACATGACTACGATTCATAATTTGGGATTCCCGCGCATTGGCGCGCAGCGCGAACTCAAGCGCGCCGTCGAAGCGTATTGGGCGGGCAAGCAGACCGCCGGCGCGCTGGAAGAAACGGGCCGCGAGCTGCGCGCCCGCCACTGGCGGCTTCAGGCCGCGGCCGGCGTCAAGCTCGTGCCGGTGGGCGACTTCGCCTGGTACGACCAGATCCTGGAATGGACGACGCTGCTTGGCGCGGTGCCTGCGCGCTTCGGCCAAAAGGACAACGAACCGGTGTCGCTCGACACGCTCTTTCGCATGGGCCGCGGCCGCGCCCCATCCGGCAAGCCCGCCGCCGCCTGCGAGATGACGAAGTGGTTCGATACCAACTACCACTACATCGTCCCCGAACTGGTGCCCGGCCAGACCTTCCGCATTGCCCGCGAAACCCTGTTCGAGCAGGTCAAGGAAGCGCAGGCGCTGGGTCTGCAGGTAAAGCCGGTCATCCCCGGTCCGCTGACCTGGCTGTTCCTGGGCAAGGGCGACGCCTTTGCCGACGGCGCCGCCGATGCCGGCAAGCTTCAGCTTCTGGCCGCGCTGTTGCCGGTCTACCAGGACGTGCTGGCGCGCTTTGCCAAGCTGGGTGTCGAGTGGGTGCAGATCGACGAGCCCATCCTGGCGCTCGACCTGCCGCAAGCCTGGCGCGATGCGTTCAAGCAGGTGTACGCCGCGCTGGCTGCCAGCCCGGTCAAGTTGCTTGCCGCGACGTATTTCGACGGTCTGAAAGACAATCTCTCGACGGTCCAGGCCCTGCCGGTTGCGGGTCTGCATGTGGATCTGGTGCGGGCGCCCGACCAGCTGGCTGCCGTGGTGGCCGGCCTGAATGACGGTCAGGTGCTGTCCGCGGGCGTCATCAACGGCCGCAACATCTGGCGCACCGACCTGGACGCCGCCATCGCCACGCTGGCCCCGGTCGCGCGCCAGTTGGGCGACCGCCTGTGGCTGGCGCCGTCGTGCTCGCTGCTGCACGTGCCGGTCGACCTGGAAATCGAAACCGAACTGGATGCTGAGCTCAAGAGCTGGCTGTCCTTTGCCGCCCAGAAGCTGGACGAGCTGAGCCTGCTGGGCCGAGCGCTCCACAGTGCCACCGACTCGACCGTGCAGGAAGGGCTGGCCGGGCAGCGCGCCGCACTGGCCGCGCGCCGCGCCTCGGTACGCATCCACAACCCGGCCGTGGCCCAGCGCATGGCCGCCGCCGCGGGCGTGTCGCGCGACCGCGCGCCGTTCGCCGGCCGCATTGCGCGCCAGCAAGAACAGCTTGGGCTGCCCGCCTATCCCACCACGACGATCGGTTCGTTCCCGCAGACGGCCGAAATCCGCGCGTTGCGCCGCGACTGGAAGGCTGGCGCCCTGACGGATTCGGCGTACGAGGCCGCCATCCGCAAGGAGATCGAGGAAGTCATCCGCTTCCAGGAAAAGGTGGGCCTGGACGTGCTGGTGCACGGCGAGCCCGAGCGCAATGACATGGTCGAGTATTTCGGCGAGCTGCTCGCCGGCTTCGCGTTCACGAAGAACGGCTGGGTGCAAAGCTACGGCTCGCGTTGCGTGAAGCCGCCGATCATCTTCGGCGACGTCGCGCGCCCCGCGCCCATGACGGTCGGCTGGTCGTCCTACGCGCAATCGCTGACGGACAAGCCGGTCAAGGGCATGCTGACCGGCCCGGTCACCATCCTGCAATGGTCGTTCGTGCGCGATGACCAGCCTCGCGAGCAGACCTGCCGTCAGCTCGCGCTGGCCCTGCGCGATGAAGTGGTGGACCTGGAAGCGGCCGGCATCAACGTCATCCAGATCGACGAACCGGCCATCCGCGAAGGTCTGCCGCTGCGCCGCGCCGATTGGCAGGCGTACCTCGACTGGGCCGTGGACTGCTTCCGCCTGTCGACCGCCGGCGTGCGCGACGAGACGCAGATCCACACCCATATGTGCTATTCGGAGTTCAACGACATCATCGAATCCATCGCGGCCATGGACGCCGACGTGATCACGATCGAAACGTCGCGCTCCAACATGGAACTGCTCAAGGCGTTCGAGGACTTCCGTTACCCGAACGACATCGGCCCCGGCGTGTATGACATCCATTCGCCCAACGTGCCCGAAGTGGACTGGATGGTGGACCTGATGAACAAGGCTGCCGCCCGCCTGCCCAAGGAACGCCTGTGGGTGAACCCCGACTGCGGCCTGAAGACGCGTGCCTGGCCGGAAACCGAAGCCGCATTGATCGGCATGGTCCAGGCAGCCCGCGCGCTGCGCGACGCGGCCTGACGCCATGGTCCGTCCCCGGCGCGCTGGCGCCGGGCGCACATTCCCCAACCCGGCCGTGCCCCCTCGCGCGCGCCGGGCTTTTTGCCTGCCACCCACGGCGATTTCAAGGCAGATCTGGCGCCGGCCCAGCGCGAGTCGCCGCCGCCGCTCAGGCCAGCGTGTGGGATAGCGGGCCATCCCCCGGCCAATTAATACGATTGCGGCAGGCCGCCTGCGCTATACTTTGAAGGTTTTGTTGCCGCGCACCATTACGCGCTGGCCGTCTCTGCCCCGCAGGCCCCACGCATGCCCTTGCCACCGCCAGATTGTCCTCGTCAGCCGCTGCATACGCGTTCCATACGTGTGCAGTCGTACGCGCGCGATGACGGCAACTGGGACCTGGAAGCCGAGCTGATCGACGTCAAGGCGTACGATTTTCCCAAGCGCGACGGCGAGATGTTCAAGGCCGGGCAACCCATCCACCATATGCACCTGCGCATCACCATCGACGAGGAATTCTCGATCGTGGCGGCTCAGGCCGTCTATGACGCGGCGCCTTATGGCGAGCATTGCAAGGCCATCGAGCCGGCGTACACTGACCTGATCGGCATGAACCTGCTCAAGGGGTTCCGTCGCCAGGTCAAAGAGCGGTTCGGGCATGTGGAAGGCTGTACGCACATGACCGAGCTGTCGCAGGTGCTTCCCACCGCGGCGGTCCAGACCATGGCCAACCGCCGGCGGCAGGAACCCAACCCGAACCGGCGTCCATTCCAATTGGACGGCTGCCATGCGCTCAGCACTGGCGGCCCTGTGGTGGCTGAGCATTATCCCGAGTGGTACACCGGGGGTAGCGCTGAGGCATCGGCCGAGTCGTCCTCCGATTCACCTTCTTTTTCTCATACGTCCTGACAGGTAACACATGAAAATCCACGAGTATCAAGGCAAGGAACTGCTGAAGCAATTTGGCGTCCCCGTGCCGCGCGGGATCCCCGCTCTTTCCGTCGACGAGGCCGTGGCTGCCGCTGAAAAGCTGGGTGGACCGGTTTGGGTCGTCAAGGCACAAATCCACGCGGGTGGCCGCGGCAAGGGCGGCGGCGTCAAGCTGGCCCGCTCGCTGGACGACGTCCGCAAGCTGGCCTCCGAAATCCTGGGCATGCAACTGATCACGCATCAGACCGGCCCCGAAGGCCAGAAGGTTCGCCGCCTGTACATCGAAGACGGCGCCGACATCCAGAAGGAATACTACGTGTCGCTGGTCACCGACCGCGCCACGCAGAATGTCGCTTTCATCGCTTCCAGCGAAGGCGGCATGGACATCGAGGAAGTGGCTCACTCCACGCCCGAAAAGATCATCACCGAATACATCGACCCGCTGACCGGCCTGTCCGCCGAGCAAGCCACCAAGATCGCCAATGCGATCGGCCTGCCCGCCGACTCGACCGCCCAGGCCGTTGACGTGTTCCAGAAGCTCTACAAGTGCTACATGGACACCGACGCCTCCCTGGTCGAAATCAACCCCCTGAACCGCGACAGCAAGGGCAACATCATCGCCCTGGACGCCAAGTTCAACTTCGACTCCAACGCCCTGTTCCGTCACCCGGAAATCGTCGCCTACCGCGACCTGGACGAAGAAGATCCCGCTGAAATCGAAGCCAGCAAGTTCGACCTGGCCTACATCCAGCTCGACGGCAACATCGGCTGCCTGGTGAACGGCGCCGGTCTGGCCATGGCCACGATGGACACCATCAAGCTGTTCGGCGGCGAGCCGGCCAACTTCCTGGACGTCGGCGGCGGCGCCACGGCCGAGAAGGTCACCGAAGCCTTCAAGATCATGCTGGCCAACAAGAGCGTCAAGGCGATCCTGGTCAACATCTTCGGCGGCATCATGCGCTGCGACGTCATCGCCGAAGGCGTGATCGCTGCTTGCAAGGCCGTCAACCTGAACGTGCCGCTGGTCGTCCGCATGAAGGGCACCAACGAAGAGCTCGGCAAGAAGATGCTGGCTGAATCGGGTCTGCCCATCATCAGCGCCGACACGATGGCCGAAGCTGCCACCCGCGTCGTAGCCGCCGTCAAGTAAAGAGAAAATCAAGGATTCACAATGTCGATTCTGATCAACAAGGACACCAAGGTCATCACCCAGGGCATCACGGGCAAGACGGGCCAGTTCCACACCCGCATGTGCCGTGAGTACGCCAATGGCAAGGCCGCCTTCGTGGCCGGCGTGAACCCCAAGAAGGCGGGTGAAGACTTCGAAGGCGTGCCGATCTTCGCGTCGGTCAAGGACGCCAAGGCCGACACCGGCGCTACCGTGTCCGTCATCTACGTGCCGCCCGCCGGCGCCGCTGCCGCCATCTGGGAAGCTGTCGAAGCCGAACTGGAACTGGTCATCTGCATCACCGAAGGCATCCCGGTCCGCGACATGCTCGAAGTCAAGAACCGCATGAAGGCCAAGGGCAGCAAGACGCTGCTGCTGGGCCCGAACTGCCCCGGCCTGATCACCCCGGACGAAATCAAGATCGGCATCATGCCCGGTCACATCCACCGCAAGGGCCGCATCGGCATCGTCAGCCGTTCGGGCACCCTGACGTACGAAGCCGTGGCGCAAGTCACCGAACTGGGCCTGGGCCAATCCAGCGCCGTCGGTATCGGCGGCGATCCCATCAACGGCCTGAAGCACGTCGACGTGCTCAAGCTGTTCAATGACGATCCCGACACCGACGCCGTCATCATGATCGGCGAAATCGGCGGTCCGGACGAAGTCAACGCCGCGCAGTGGGCCAAGGACAACATGAAGAAGCCGGTCGTCGGCTTCATCGCTGGCGTCACCGCCCCTCCCGGAAAGCGCATGGGCCACGCCGGCGCGCTGATCTCCGGCGGCGCCGACACGGCCGATGCCAAGCTGGAAGTCATGGAAGCCTGCGGCATCCGCACCACGCGCAACCCCTCCGAAATGGGCAAGCTGCTCAAGTCGGTGCTGTAAGTCTCAGCATTGCGCAATGAAAAAGCCCGCTTCGGCGGGCTTTTTTTTGTCCGGTTTTTTCGCGATTCCTTAGGGTAATCCCGCGTCCAGGAAGCGGCCGGGGCAATCATACGGAAAGCTGAACGAAACTATAATGAAAGAAATTTTGCGCGTACCAGCAAGAATGCCGTCGGGCTCGCACCAAGACGGTCTGTACGTTTATCCGTTCAAATTCATCCATTAATTTGGTTTTGTCCTAGGGGGATCACACCTAGGAAAGAGAGGCATGGAACTCAGTTCAGCGGCATTCTGGATCGCGTTGCTCCAGATCATTTGGGTCAACATTCTGCTATCAGGCGACAACGCCGTGGTTATTGCGCTGGCGGCGCGTTCACTGCCTCCGGCACAACAGAAAAAAGCGATCGTGGTCGGTTCCGCCGCTGCGATCATCATGCGTATCGTATTGACGCTCGTCGCGGCCAAGCTGTTGCTGCTGCCGTGGCTTAAGCTCATTGGCGCGCTGCTTCTGGTCTACATCGGCGTGACGCTGCTGTTGCCCGAGGGCGAAGAAGATGGCGCCGGCAAGACCCAGGGCAATCTTTTCACCGCCATCCGCACCATCATGATCGCCGACCTGGTCATGAGCCTGGATAACGTGGTGGCTGTTGCCGCCGCTGCAATGGGCGATACGACGTTGCTGGTGCTCGGTCTGGCCATCAGCATCCCCCTGGTCATCTTTGGCAGCACGCTGCTCTTGAAGGTCATCGAACGCTTCCCGCTCATCGTCTGGGTTGGCGCGGCGCTGCTGGGCTTCATTGCTGGCGAACTGCTGGTGGGCGATCCTGCATTGCAAGAGCCCGTAGCGCGTATTGACGCCGCGTTGGGCGTGACGCAGCATAGCTTCGCGCTGATGTCCGGCGTGCTCGGCGCAGTGCTGGTGCTGCTGATTGGTAAAGTTTTACTGATGCGCCAGAAAGCTGACTGAAAGCTGAACTACAATAATATGTTTTTCTGAATCAACCTGCCGCGCGAAGGCGCGGCAGGGCGGCCGGGCCGGGACCGGCCATTCTTTTAATAAATGCCTTCGGGGGTTCAAAGTGCTTGAGTTTTTTCAGACGCTGAGTTGGGCAGCGGTATTTCAAATCATTCTTATCGACATCCTGCTCGGCGGCGACAACGCTGTCGTGATCGCACTGGCGTGTCGCAACCTGGCGCCCAAGCAACGGATGCAAGGCATCTTGTGGGGCACCGCGGGCGCAATCATTCTGCGTGTCGTGCTGATCGCCTTCGCGATGCAGCTCCTGAATATCCCGTTCCTGAAGGTCGTGGGCGGCGTGCTGCTCGTCTGGATCGGCGTCAAGCTTCTGATTCCCGAAGACGATGCGCATGGCGACATCAAGGGTGGCACATCCATCGTTGCCGCGATCAAGACCATCATCATTGCTGACTTCGTGATGAGCCTGGACAACGTGATCGCCATTGCCGGCGCCGCGCAGAACGCGCATGCCGACCATCAACTGGGTCTGGTCATCTTCGGCCTGGTCGTCAGTGTGCCGATCATCATCTGGGGCAGCACGCTGGTGCTCAAGCTCATCGACCGCTATCCGCTGGTCGTCACCTTCGGCGCGGGCCTGCTGGGCTGGATCGCCGGCGGCATGCTGGTCACCGACGTTATTGTCGAGCGTCAATTTGGCGTTCAGCCGACTACGGTTAAAATCGCCGCTGAAATTATTGGCGCCTTGCTCGTTGTTGTCCTTGGACGGTGGCTTGCAAGCCGCAAGAACGCTTCCAAGGAATCAGCACATGAGTCTGCGTAGATCCACCGATCCCCAGCAATCCGAATCGGGCCTGAGCCTTCTTCAGGGTCTGTTCGTGCTGGCCATCCTCGGCGTAGTCGCGACGATCATCGTCTCCAACTTCGTTTGATGGCATCACGTGTCTCTGCCGCAACGTCTGGTCATTGCGACCCGCGCCAGCCGGCTTGCCCTGTGGCAAGCCGAGCATGTGCGCGATCGGCTGCGCACGCTGTACCCAGCGTGCGCAGTTGAACTTCTCACCCTGACGACCCGAGGCGACCAGATCCTCGACCGCACGCTGTCCAAGGTGGGCGGCAAGGGTCTGTTCGTCAAGGAACTCGAAAACGCGCTGCTCGACGGGCGCGCCGATCTCGCCGTTCACTCCCTGAAGGACGTGCCGGTGGATCTGCAAGCCCCGTTCGAGCTTTGCGCCGTCCTCGATCGCGCGGATCCGCGCGATGCCTTCGTGTCCAACCGATATGCCTCGCTGGCGGACCTGCCCGCGGGCGCCGTGGTTGGCACTTCCAGCCTGCGCCGCGAGTCCCAGATCCGTTCCCGGTTTCCCGCCCTGGTGGTCAAACCCCTGCGCGGCAACCTGGATACGCGCCTCGGCAAGCTCGACAAAGGCGACTACGACGCCATCGTGCTGGCGGCGGCAGGCCTGGACCGGCTGGGCATGGGCGAGCGCATCCGCAGTCTGCTTGATCCCGCCGACAGCTTGCCCGCCGCGGGGCAGGGCGCCCTCGGTATTGAAATCCGCGACGACCGCGACGACGTGCGCGCATGGCTGGCGCCGCTGGTCAGCGCAGACACAACCGCCTGCGTGCTCGCGGAGCGCGCCGTGTCGCGCAAGCTGGGTGGCTCCTGCCAGGTTCCCCTGGCGGCGTTTGCCCAGATCGCGGGCGACACCCTGTCGCTGCGCGCGCTGGTCGCATCGCCGGACGGCACCCGTATCGTTCATGCAGTGCACACCGGTCCGGTGGATCAGGCCGAAGCCATCGGCGAAGCCGCCGCCTCCGAATTGCTGGACGCGGGCGCAGAGGCGATCCTCCGCGAACTCCTGCACAACCACGGGCCTGACTGATGGATCCGGCGTTTGCAGCCGCCGAAGGGCCGCGCATCGCCATCCTGACGCGGCCCGCAGGGCGCAACGAAGCGCTGGCCAGCCGCCTTCAGGGCGCCGGTTGGCAGCCCTGCATCCTGCCCGCTCTTGAAATCCATCCCCTTTCAGCCGCGTCCGAAGACCTGCCCCGGCCCTCGGACTATGGCCTCGTCGTGTTCGTCAGCGGCAATGCTGCCCGCCAGTATCTGGACCAGTTGGCCCAGGCCGACGGCGCCGCCGGCTGGCCGGTGGGCGTGGCTGCGGCCACGGTCGGCCCCGCCAGCGCTCAGGCGCTGCGCGACACGGGCTTTTTTGGCGCGAATACAACAGTCCTGCACCCGGATGAATCGGCGTCCACCCACGATTCCGAGGCGCTGTGGCAGGTGCTCGAAGCGCAACCGCGGTTGCCCGCGCGCGTGCTGGTGGTTCGCGGCACCCAGGGACGGGACTGGCTTGGCGGCAAACTTGAAGCCCATGGGGTCCATGTGACGCGCCATGCCGCCTACCAGCGGCACCCGGCAGCCTGGACCCCTGACCAGCTTGGCACGCTGCGGCGCTGGGCCGATGCGGGCGTCTCCGCCACTTGGCTGCTCACCAGCGGGGAGGGCGCTGATGCCGTCCAGCGTCAGCTCCATGCCGCGGGTCTGGCAGACTGGTGGCAGCGCTGCCGCTTCGTGGTCACGCACCCGTCGCTGGCAGGCCGCCTGCCACCGTCCTGTCGTGGCACGTCTGGATCGGCGATGGTAAAAATCTGCGTGCCGAACGACGAGTCGATATTCCAGGCTTTTGTTGCTGCTTGATTCGTTGGTTCGGACTGACACCGAATACAATCGCGTCATGACAGATAAGACTCCCGCTACCGATTCGGCCGTTTATCCGGCCGCCCCGGACGCAAGCGCGTCCGCATCGGCCCCGGCCGACTCCGTCAAGGCCCGTCCGGCCAAGCGCGGCAGTGGTCCCTTGGTCACCGCCCTCATAATCGTCATCCTGCTGGCCGTTGGACTGGGTTATGCGCTGTGGAAGCAACGCACCCAGTTCGTGTCCGCGGGCCGCGAAGTGGCAACGCGCCTGGACACGCTGGGCGCCGACGTGGCGCAAGCCCGCAAGGACACCCGCGAAGCCCTTGCCTTGGCACAGGCGCAGTCGGGCCGCGTCGCCGAACTCGAAGACACGCTGCGCGAAACACAAAGCCAGTACAACGCCCTGCAGCAGGCTTGGCAGAACTTCAACGACAGCGCCAGCGACGAACTGCTGGCCAATGACGTCGAACGCCTGCTGACCATCGCCAATCAGCAATTGCGCCTGGCCGGCAACGTCTCCAACGCCATTGTCGCGCTGGAAACCGCGCAATCGCGCCTCGCGCGCGCAGACCGTCCGCGTTTCTCCAGCCTGCAGCAATCCATCAACGGCGACCTGGACCGCTTGCGTGCCGTGTCCACCGTCGACATCCCCGCCCAGTCCGGCCGCATCGAACGCCTGGTCGCGCTCATCGGCAAGGCGCCGCTGCTGGTGCCCGACACCGTGTCGCCGGGCATTGCCCCGGTGGGCCAAGCCCAGCCGCCCGCGCCGGCCCCCACGATCGATCCGCAGGCCGGTCTGCCCGCCGACGCGCCGTGGTGGCAACGCTGGCGCGCCGAAGTCGCATCGTGGCCCGGCCGCGCGGGTTCCGCGCTGGCCCATGAACTTGGCGGACTCATCACGATCCAGCGCGTGGACGAACCTGCCGCGCTGCTGTTGTCACCCGAGCAGGCCGATCAGGTGCGCGGCACCCTGCGCCAGCGGCTGCTGACGGCGCAACTGGCGATGCTGATGCGTCAGCCGTCGGTCTGGAAGAGCGAGCTCGACAACGTCGGTTCGACGCTTTCCAAATATTTCGATGGCCGCTCGCCCGATACCGTCGCCGCTCAGACCCTCGCGCGCGAATTGGCCCAGACCGACATCGCCGTGCGCATGCCGGACGTGGCGGATAGCCTGAACGCCGTGGCCGCCTTGCGCGCCGCGGGCTTCAAGACCAGCGACCAGGACTGAGCTCATGCGTACCTGGTTCTGGACACTACTGCTCGCCGTCGTCGCCGTCGCTCTGGCGGTGGTTCTGCGCTCGCATGCGGGCAACGTGCTGCTCCTGGTGTGGCCGTGGCGCATCGAGATGTCGCTGACGCTCGCCGTCCTGCTCATCGTCGCGACGTTCATCATCCTGTATGTGGGCCTGCGCCTGCTGGCCTGGCTGTTCGCCATTCCCGATCGCGTCCGGGCTTGGCGCGGCAAGCGCGCGCAGGCGCGCGACCACGAATTGCTTGAACGCGGCTGGATCGGTCTGCTCGAAGGCCGCTACGCCCACGCCGAAAAAGACCTGACCAAGCTTCTGGACCAGACCAAGGTCCGCACGCGCCGCGTGCTGGCCGCGCTGTCGGCGGCCCGCGCCGCGCACGGCCTGGGCGAATTCGACCGGCGCGACCGCCTGCTCGCCAACGCGCAGGAACAGGCCGACACGGAGCCCGGCCTCATTGAAGCCACGGCCACGGTGTCGGCCGACATGCTGCTGGATCAGGGCCGCGCCGAGCGGGCGCTGACCGTGCTGGGGCCGCTGGCCGACGGCGGCGCGCGCCATCTGCACACCATGCGCCTGCTGCTGCGCGCGCATACGGCCTTGAACCACCAGGAGCAGGTCTTCACGCTGGCGCGAGGTCTCCTGCGCCGCAATGCGCTGGGCCGCACGGAAGCCGACGTTCTGATCGACGCCGCTGGCGCCGCGCGCCTGCGCGCCGCGGCGGGCAACGATGCCTGGCGTCCCATCTGGAAAGACCTCAAGGCAGAAGAGCGCCTGCTGCCCGAAATCGCCCTGGCGGGCGCGGCGGCCTTCGAAGCCGCCGGCGAACCCAATGAAGCCGCCCGCGTGCTGGAGTCGGCCATCGCGGTCAAGTTCAATCCCGCCCTGGTGGCGGCCTATGCCCGCTGCGAAGCTGAACACGTGTCGCGTCGCCTGGCCAAGGCCGAGACCTGGCTGCATCAACGTCCGACCGATCCCGACCTGCTGACTGCGCTGGGCATGCTGTGCCTGAATGGCCAGCTTTGGGGCCAGGCCGAACGCTACCTGCTGCGTAGCCTGGCGCGACGCAGCGATGCGCAGACGCATGCATTGCTGGGCAGCCTGTACGATCGCCTGGACCGCCCGGTCGACGCCGTGCGCCACTGGCGCCTGGCCACGGCCGCCAGCATGGCCCTGCCTGTGCTGGCCTCGGACGCGGCGCTTCCCGCCGCGGACACGGGTTCGGATCCTTACCGCGTGGACGCCGAAGGCGGCTATGCCGTTGGCCTGTCGGACACGGACAGCGATGCGGACGTCGGCGGCGATTACCCCGCCTTGCCGGCCGCCGCTGCGGCAGCGCCCGTTGCCGCGTCGGCCTCGGATTACGTGCTGGATCCGGACGCGCGCGTCAGCAAAGCGCAGCACGACCGCGCCCTGGCGCCCGAAGACGCGCCGCTGGCACGCGGCACCGCCGACATCGACGAATACTTCGACAGCGCGCCGATTCCCGCCACCGCTTTCGACGAGCCGGTGCCCACGTATTCGCCGAAGCCCGCACCCGCTGCGCCCGCCGCCAAGCCTGTGCCGCCCGCGGCGCCCCTGCCGACCACCAAGCCGCCGTTCAAGGACGACGGCTCGATTTGAATAACCATTCAGACAAACAAGGTTGAACCATGAGTCTTGATCGCGTCTCCCCTGGCAAGAAGCTGCCGGAAGACTTCAACGTCATCATCGAAATCCCCATGAACGCCGACCCGGTGAAGTACGAGGTCGACAAGGATTCCGGTGCGATCTTCGTTGACCGCTTCATGCTGACGGCCATGCACTACCCGTGCAACTACGGCTACATTCCCCAGACCCTGTCCGAAGACGGCGACCCCGCCGACGTGCTGGTCCTGACGCCGTTCCCGATCCAGATCGGCGCCGTCGTGCGTTGCCGCGCCATCGGCGTGCTGGAAATGGACGACGAGTCGGGCGGCGACGCCAAGCTGCTGGCCGTGCCCATCGAAAAACTGTACCCGCCGTACCGCAACATCAAGTCCTATGAAGATCTGCCGGCGGAAGACGTTTCCCGCATCCAGCACTTCTTCGAGCACTACAAGGATCTGGAAAAGGGCAAGTGGGTCAAGGTCAAGGGCTGGAAGGGCGTGGACGCCGCACACGAGGAAATCGTGCGCAGCGCCGAGCGCTACACCAAGGGCTGATCGGGCCTTAGGCCAGCCGGCATCGCGCCGGCTGGCGCCTTGCAGCGGCGCGGCCGCGACGGCTGTGGCCGGTCGCCGCCGCGCCGTTATCTTGTGGGCGCCCGATCCATCCGGTCCTCGCATTGGCCGCAGAAAGGGCTACACTCGCGAGTGCTTTTTCAAACGCCCGGCCGCCCAACAACAACAGCGCCCCATCGCGGGGTCACAGGGCATGCCAAGCGCGCGCGCGTCGGGGTAATATTTTTTCCGGTTTTTCCGGTCACGTATTTGTCATAGGTTGATAGCTCATGGACTACGTTTTGCCTCCCCAGCCGCCAGTCGCGGTTCCCGTTGCCGGCAGCGCCGCGCTGTTCCCCGTGCGCCGCGTCTATTGCGTCGGCCGCAATTACGCCGAGCATGCCAAGGAAATGGGTTTCACTGGCCGTGAAGACCCGTTCTTCTTCTGCAAGCCCGCCGACGCGGTGCTGCTTGTGGCCGACGGCGAAACTGGCAAGATGCCGTACCCGCCCAAAACGTCCAACCTGCACTACGAAATGGAACTGGTCGTGGTGCTGGGCAAGGGCGGCCGCGACATCCCCGTCGAGCAGGCCAACGAATGCGTGTGGGGCTATGCGCTGGGTCTGGACATGACCCGCCGTGACCTGCAAGGCGAAATGAAAAAGCAGGGCCGTCCCTGGGAAATCGGCAAGGCGTTCGACCAATCGGCGCCGCTCGGTCCCATTCACCCGCGCAGCGTGGTGGGCACGCTCGACAAGGGCGCCATCTGGCTGGACGTCAACGGCGAGCGCAAGCAATCCAGCGACATTTCCCAGATGCTGTGGAATATTCCGGAAAGCATTTCGTATCTGTCGGGCCTGTTTGAACTGCAGCCCGGCGACATCATCTTCACCGGCACGCCGGAAGGCGTGGGCGCCGTGCGCCAAGGTGACGTGATCACTGGCGGCGTCGAAGGCCTGGGCGAACTGCGCGTGCAGATCGCCTGAGCATCGGCGCTTTCATTTTTTCATTTTGGAGTTAAAGCATGCGCGGCAAGTTTGTGCTGACTGCCTTTGTTGTATTCGGCTTCGTGCTGGCCGGTTGCAATACCGTTGCCGGCATGGGCAAGGATGTGTCCCGGGCAGGTAATGCCATCACCAACGCAGCCGACAAATAATCGGCTCGCGGCAGTGAAAAAAAAGCCCCTTGAGCAATCAAGGGGCTTTTTGCTGGTGGCGCGGGAACGATGATCTACAGCACGTCGCCCGCGTAGTCGGCCAGGCGCGAACGTTCGCCGCGCTGCAGCGTGACGTGGCCGGAGTGCGGCCAGCCCTTGAAACGGTCGACCACGAACGTCAGGCCGGAGCTGCCTTCGGTGAGGTAGGGGGTGTCGATCTGGGCGACGTTGCCCAGGCAGATCACCTTGGTGCCGGGGCCCGCGCGGGTTACCAGCGTCTTCATCTGCTTGGGCGTCAGGTTTTGCGCTTCGTCGATGATTAGGTACTTGTTCAGGAAGGTGCGGCCGCGCATGAAGTTCAGGGACTTCACCTTGATGCGCGAGCGGATCAGGTCCATGGTGGCCGCGCGGCCCCAGTCCCCGTTGCCTTCGCCTTCGCCCATGTTCAGCACGTCGAGGTTGTCTTCCAGCGCGCCCATCCAGGGCAGCATCTTTTCCTCTTCGGTGCCGGGCAGGAAACCGATGTCTTCGCCGACAGGCACCGTGACGCGCGTCATGATGATCTCGGTGTAGCGCTTGGTCTCCAGCACCTGCGTGATGCCCGCCGCCAATGCCAGCAGCGTCTTGCCCGTGCCCGCCTGGCCCAGCAGCGACACGAAATCGCATTCCGGGTTCATCAGCAGGTTCATGGCGAAATTCTGCTCGCGGTTGCGCGCCGTGATGCCCCAGACATTGTTCTTGCCGTGGGTGTAGTCGCGCAGGGTGGCCAGCACCGCCATCTTGCCGCTGACTTCGCGCACTTGCGCGTACAGCGGCATCTGGCCTTCGAAGTAGACGAACTGGTTCACGACGAACTGCGAACACAGCGGGCCGTGGATGCGGTAGAAGGTGGTGCCGCCCTGTTGCCAGGATTCGACATCCTTGCCGTGCTTGTTCCAGAAGTCCTCGGGCAATTGCATGACGCCCGAGTACATCAGGTCCGAGTCTTCGAGGACATGGTCGTTGAAGTAGTCTTCGGCGGCCATGCCCAGCGCGCGTGCCTTCAGGCGCATGTTGATGTCCTTGGACACCAGCACGACCTCGCGTTGCGGGTATTTTTCCTGCAGGGCGCGCACCACGCCCAGGATCTGGTTGTCGGCCTTGCCCATCGGCAAGTCCGAGGGCAGGGTGCTGTGGATGGCGGTCGTCTGGAACATCAGGCGGCCAGTGGCGTCCTTGTTGCCCAGCTTGGCCAGCTCCAGCCCTTCTTCGAGGTGCGTGGCGTCCTGCACCAGCGCGTCCAGCGAACGGCTGACTTGACGCGCGTTGCGCGCCACTTCGGACATGCCCTTTTTCTGGTGGTCCAGCTCTTCCAGCGTCATCATCGGCAGGAAGATGTCGTGTTCTTCAAAACGGAACAGCGAACTGGGGTCGTGCAGCAGCACGTTCGTGTCCAGCACGAACAGCTTGCGCGGGGCGTTCTCGGCGCGCGCCTTGCCGCGCTTGGCCGGCGCGGGCGTGGCCTTGGCCTGGCGCGCGGGGGCGCGGGCGGCGGGCGCGGGCGGGGCGGGCGGCGGGGCCTCGTGGACCGGGGACGGCGTGTGGGCCTTGCGCGCCGGGGTTGCCAGGCCTTCAAGTTCTGGCTGGACCAGCAGTTCGTCCTCGTCTTCGGCGAGGGCGGCCTGGGTGTTGGACCGCGCAGCGGCAGTCTTGGTCGTGCGGGCCTGCGCCCGGGCGGATTCACCCGAGGGGAAGGTCAGGATGGCTGCGGGGCGGGTAGGCAACTTCGGAAGCGGCATATGCGTCACTCTCCTGTTTGGGCCGGCTATAGCGCCTGACGGGTTTCCTGTGCGGCTAACCGATGCTCTTGGCGGCTTGCAGGACTTCCTTTGCGTGGTTCGGGACCTTCACCCCGCGCCACTCCTGCACCAGCACGCCATAGGCGTCGATCAAGAAGGTGCTGCGTTCGATGCCGCGCACCTGCTTTCCATACATGTTCTTCTGCTTGATGACGCCGAACAGATTGCACACGGTTTCGTCGGCGTCGGAGATGAGAGGGAAAGGAAGCTCGTACTTGGCCTTGAAATTCTCGTGCGACTTCAGCGAGTCGCGCGAGATGCCGATCACGATCGCGCTGGCCGACAGGAAGTCGCCGTGCAGATCGCGGAAATCCTGGCTTTCGGTGGTGCAGCCGGGCGTGTTGTCCTTGGGGTAGAAATACAGGATCACCGCCCGTCCCTGGCACTGTTCAAGGCTGATGGGGCCTATCGTGCTTTCGGCGGTGAACAGCGGGGCGGGTTTGCCTATGCTCGGCGTCATTGACTGGATGCTCCATTGGGCGGGATGAGGGCGACGACCACGCGCCGTCCCTCAGCCATCAGGATGTTGTAGGTGCGCGAGGCGGCGTGGGTATCCATCGTTTCCACGCCAATGCCCACGGCCAAAAGGGGACGTAATACTTCAGGGCGCAGGAACTGTTGCTTGCCGCCGGTGCCTACCAGCAGGACTTCGGGCGCGTTGGCCGGCCGGCTGGGCGCGGCTTCCGGGGCATCCAGAAAATCCAGGGGGTTGCGGGCGGGCTCGGACAATCCGGCTGCCTGGAGCAAGAGGGAGGAGGTAATGTCGGCCGGCGACTCAACGGGCCAGATGGTCACTTCGCCTTCGGGGCCAAAAGCGACCGAGGAGGAAAAACGTACCTGGTTGACCTCGATATAACCGTCGCCGTAGGCGGTGACAGTGTTAAGAGCGGCCGTCGCAGGATCGGTATGCAGCTTCAATAAAAACTCCGGCTATACGTGCTTGATAATAGCGCATCGGACACGGCGCATGTTGCAACGTATCCACGAGGGAAAAGGGGCTTTTTTTGCCCCATTTGCCGCCCAGGCGTCGTTGCGCTAGATTACAGGGTTTTGCTGCGCTGCAATCGTGTGCTGGCGCGGTTCTAAGCCCCTTTCCCCTTCGCGCGACCGCGCCCTGGTCTTTTTGCCTTTTCGCCCCTAAGGATTCCCATCATGAGGAAGTTCTCTCGCATTGAGCGTTTGCCCCCGTACGTTTTCAACATTACCGGCGAGCTCAAGATGGCGGCGCGTCGGCGTGGCGAAGACATCATCGACATGTCGATGGGCAATCCGGATGGGGCGACCCCGAAGCACATCGTCGACAAGATGGTGGAGGCGACCAGCCGTCCCACTACCCACGGCTATTCGGTGTCCAAGGGCATCCCGCGTCTGCGCAAGGCGATCTGTGACTGGTATCAGCGCCGCTACGCGGTCGAGTTCGATCCGGACTCCGAAGCCATCGTCACCATCGGCTCCAAGGAAGGCCTGGCCCACCTGATGCTGGCCACGCTGGACCGCGGCGACACCGTGCTGGTGCCCAATCCCAGCTACCCGATCCACATCTACGGCGCCGTCATCGCCGGCGCCAACATCCGTTCCGTGCGCATGACGCCGGGCGTGGACTTCTTCGAGGAACTGGAACGCGCCGTGCGCGAATCCATCCCGAAGCCCAAGATGATGGTGCTGGGCTTTCCCAGCAACCCGACCGCGCAGTGCGTCGACCTGTCGTTCTTCGAGCGCGTGGTCGCGCTGGCCAAGGAACACGACATCCTCGTGGTGCATGACCTGGCCTACGCCGACATTACGTTCGACGGCTATGTGGCGCCGTCCATCATGCAGGTGCCCGGCGCGCGCGATGTCGCCGTCGAGTTCTTCACGATGAGCAAGAGCTACAACATGGCGGGCTGGCGCATCGGCTACATGGTCGGCAACCGCGAACTCGTGAACGCGCTGGCGCGCATCAAGAGCTATCACGACTACGGCACGTTCACGCCGATCCAGGTGGCGTCCATCGCCGCGCTGGACGGTCCGCAGGACTGCGTGAACGAAATCGTGGCGCAGTACCAAAGCCGCCGCGACGTGCTCGTGCGCGGCCTGCATGAAGCAGGTTGGAATGTGGAAATTCCCAAGGCGTCCATGTACATCTGGGCGCAGATCCCCGAACCCTACCGGGCGATGGGCTCTTTGGAATTTGCCAAGCGCGTCCTGTCGGATGCGAAAGTGGCCGTGTCCCCCGGGATCGGCTTCGGCGAGTATGGCGACGAATACGTGCGCTTCGCTCTTATCGAAAACGAGCAGCGCACCCGCCAGGCGGTGCGCGGCATCAAAGATATGTTCCGCAAGGACGGTCTGCTGAAGTGAATGACGCCCACCCCCGCAGCGCTGCGCGCTTCCCCCTCTAGGGGGCATGCCTGCGGACCGGCGGAGCCGGATCCGCGGCATCCCGATACGGGGCGACCGCTTTCTTGCGTCGGGGGTGCTGCGAGGCATCACTTGGCATTATGGAGAACTGAAATGAATTCCCCTCAACGCCCGCCCGCAGAGGGCGGCGCGATGAAACCCATGAAGGTGGGCCTGCTTGGTCTTGGCGTGGTTGGCGGCGGCACGTGGACCGTGCTGTCCCGCAATGCCGAGGAAATCGCCCGCCGCGCCGGCCGCCGCATTGAAGTCGTCCGCGCCGCCGTGCGCGATGTGGAAAAGGCGCGCGCCCGCGTGGGCGATTCCATTCTGGTCGACACCGATGTGCGCGCGTTGGTGCGCGATCCTGAAATCGACATCGTCGTCGAACTGATCGGCGGCGACACGCTGGCCCGCGAGCTGGTGCTTGAAGCCATCGCCAACGGCAAGCATGTCGTCACGGCGAACAAGGCGCTGCTGGCCAAGCATGGCAACGAAATCTTCGCTGCCGCGTCCGAACGCGGCGTGATGGTCAACTTCGAGGCCGCCGTCGCCGGTGGCATTCCGATCATCAAGGCGATCCGCGAAGGCCTGACCGCCAATCGCATCCAGTGGGTGGCCGGCATCATCAACGGCACCACCAATTTCATCCTGTCCGAAATGCGCACGCGCGGCCTGCCGTTTGCCGACGTGCTGGCCGAAGCCCAGCGCCTCGGCTACGCCGAAGCCGACCCCACGTTCGACGTGGAAGGCGTGGACGCTGCGCACAAGCTGACGCTGCTGGCCTCGCTGGCATTTGGCGTGCCGGTGCAATTCGACCGCGCCCACATCGAAGGCATTTCGCAATTGGCCGCCGAAGACATCGAGCATGCCGAGCGCCTGGGCTATCGCATCAAGCTGCTGGGCATCACCAAGCGTCGTCCCGATGGCATCGAGCTGCGCGTGCATCCGGCGCTGGTGCCGTCCGAACGCCTGCTGGCCAATGTCGAAGGCGCGATGAACGCGGTGCTGGTCAAGGGCGACGCCGTCGGCCCCACGCTGTATTACGGGCAGGGTGCGGGCGAAGAGCCCACCGCCTCGGCCGTCGTGGCGGATCTCGTCGACGTGACGCGTCTGCACACCGCCGATCCGGGCAACCGCGTGCCGCATCTGGCCTTCCAGCCGGACGCCATGTCGGACACCCCGATCCTGCCGATCGAACAGGTCAGCACCTCCTACTATCTGCGCCTGCGCGTCGACGATCAGCCCGGCGTGCTGGCGGACATCGCCCGCATCCTGGCGGACCGCGGCATTTCCATCGGTTCGATGATCCAGCAGCCGTCGCACATCGGCGGCGCCGACATCATCTTCCTGACGCACGAGGCAGTGGAAGGCAACGTCAACCAGGCCATCGAGCGCATCGAATCGCTGCCGTTCGTGCGTTCCAAGGTGACGCGTCTGCGCGTGGAGAACCTGACCTGATGAAGCCTGGCTCCCGCGCAAGGGAGTCTGGCCCATCGTGGAGCCATTGATATGAAATACATCTCGACGCGCGGCGGCATGGCCCCGCTGGAATTCTCCGACATCCTGCTGGAAGGCCTGGCGCCCGACGGCGGGCTGGCCGTGCCGCAGACGCTGCCGCAGGTTTCCGCTGAAACGCTGGAGTCCTGGCGCGGCCTGTCGTACGCCGACCTGGCCTTCGAAGTACTGTCGCTGTTCGCCACGGACATTCCCGCGGACGACCTGCGCCGCCTGACCCGCGCCGCCTACACGCCTCAGATCTTCAGCAGCGAGGACATCGTTCCGCTGCGTCCGCTCGACGGCGGGCTGTCGTTGCTGGGCCTGTCGGAAGGTCCGACGCTGGCGTTCAAGGACATGGCCATGCAGTTCCTCGGCCAGGTCTTTGAATACGTGCTGGAAAAGCGCGGCACCACGCTGAACATCGTGGGCGCCACCTCCGGCGACACGGGCTCGGCGGCGGAATACGCGCTGCGTGGCAAGAAGGGCGTGGCGGTGTTCATGCTGTCGCCGCACGGCCGCATGAGCGCCTTCCAGCGCGCGCAGATGTACTCGCTGCAAGACGAGAACATACACAACATCGCCGTGCGCGGCGTGTTCGACCAGGCGCAGGACATCGTCAAGTCGCTGGCCGGCGACCTGGACTTCAAGAACCGGTATCGCCTGGGCGCCGTGAACTCGATCAACTGGGCGCGCATCGCCGCCCAGGTCGTCTACTATTTCCACGGCTGGCTGCGTGCCACCGAACGCGCCGGACAGGAAGTGTCGTTTGCCGTGCCGTCGGGCAACTTCGGCAACATCCTGTCGGGCCACATCGCGCGCCGCATGGGCCTGCCGATCCGCCGCCTCGTGCTGGCCACGAACGAGAACAACGTGCTGGAAGAATTCTTCCGCACCGGCATCTATCGTCCGCGTCCCGCCGAGCAGACCTACGCCACGTCCAGCCCGTCGATGGATATCTCGCGCGCCTCGAACTTCGAGCGCTTCGTGTTCGACCTGGTGGGCCGCGATACCGATCGCGTGAAGGCCCTGTGGACGGCGCTGCCGCGCGATGGCGCGTTCGACCTGTCCGACATGAAGGACCAGTTCGAGTCGCGTTATGGCTTCGTGTCGGGCGCCAGCTCGCATATGGACCGTCTGGCAACGATCCGCGCGTTGTATGACGCCACCGGCGTGCTGGTCGACCCGCACACCGCCGACGGCGTGAAGGTTGCGCGCGAATTCGTCGAGCCGGGTGTACCCATGCTCGTGCTGGAAACCGCGCTGCCGGCCAAGTTCTCCGAAACCATCGAGGAAGCGCTTGGCCGTCCCGCGACGCCGCCCGGCAACCTCGCGGACCTGGAATCGCTGCCGCAGCGCGTCGAGGTCATGGACTGCAACGAAGCGTCCGTACGCCGTTTCATCGAGGCGAACGCCAAGGTGTAAGCACGCTTGCCGCTTGTATACGGTTGCAACCCCTCGCAGGCGTGCCTTGCGAGGGGTTTTTGTTTATTGGGGTCGGGGCCGATTACGTTCTTAAGCATTTTGCCCACAACCCGACACGATTTCGGGGAGCGATTCGGATAGAGTGAAATCACCTATTCAACACTCGGAGAACACGACCATGAACCTGAAGACCATGACGTTGGCCCTGGTGATGACCGGAGTTGGAGTGCTTGCCGGATGCTCGTCGCCCTCGGTTATCAACCAACGCGACGGATCTTCGACCGTAGCGCCCGACGAGCCCGAATACGACAAGAAGTCGGGCATGTATGAATACGAACAGAACGGCAAGAAGGTGCAGATCAACAAGGACGACGTGAAGTCGATCGAAGAGGTCAAGTAAGCCAGCCTGACCGTCTGCACCAAGCAAAAGCCCCGGCCGATGGCCGGGGCTTTTGCATTGTTGCGGAACGAACGGGCGCGGTTTACTTGCCCGCGTCCTCGGCGTGGTAGCGGCCCACGCGTTCGACTTCGTTCTTGGAACCCAGAATCACGCTCACGCGCTGATGCAGCTTTTCGGGCTGGATGTCCAGGATGCGCTGCGTGCCGTTGATGGCCGCGCCGCCCGCCTGTTCGATCAGGAAGCTCATGGGATTGGCTTCGTACATCAGGCGCAGCTTGCCGGCCTTGCCGGGTTCGCGCGCGTCCCACGGATACATGAAGATGCCGCCGCGGGTCAGGATGCGATGCACGTCCGCCACCATCGAGGCGATCCAGCGCATGTTGAAATCCTTGCCCAGCGGGCCGGTCGAGCCGGCGAGGCAGTCGTCGATGTAGCGCTTGACCGGCGGGGCCCAGTGCCGCATGTTCGACATGTTGATCGCGAATTCCTTGGTGTCTTCCGGCACGCGGATGTTCTCGTGCGTAAGCACCCACGAACCCATTTCGCGATCCAGCGTGAAGCCCACGACGCCGTTGCCGATGGTCAGCACCAGCATCGTCTGCGGGCCGTAGACGGCGTAGCCGGCCACCACCTGCTTGTTGCCCGGCTGCAGGAAGTCGTCCTCGCAGACGGGGGCGCCCGACACATCGTGCGGCGCGTGCAGCACCGAGAAGATGGTGCCGATGGACACGTTCACGTCGATGTTCGACGAGCCATCCAGGGGATCGAACAGCAGCAGGTATTCGCCTTTGGGGTAGCGGTTCGGGATCAGGTGGATGGTTTCCATCTCTTCCGAGGCCATGGCCGCCAGGTGGCCGCCCCATTCGTTGGCTTCCAGCAGGATCTCGTTGGACAGCACGTCCAGCTTCTTCTGGACTTCGCCCTGGACATTTTCGCTTTCCAGACTGCCCAGCACGCCACCCAGCGCGCCCTTGCTGACCGCATGGCTGATCGCCTTGCAGGCGCGTGCCACCACTTCGATGAGCAGCCGGACTTCCGGCGCGAGGGCTTGGGCAGAGCGCTGTTGCTCCACCAGGTATTGAGTCAGTGTTTTACGTTTCAAAAGGATCTCCCTATGCAGCGAATTCTAAAGCCTTGGATACGATTTCCTGTACGTTGCGCGACAGGCCGTCGTGCTGGCGCACTTTTTCAAGCGCGGCCTGCATCGGCGCGCGTAGCGCGGTTACGAAGCGCGACCAGTTGTCCAGCGCGCGCGCCAGACGCGCGGCAATTTCCGGATTCAGCGCGTCCAGCGCCAGCACCTGCTCGGCCCAGAACGCATAGCCCGATCCGTCCGGATGGTGCATGCCTCGGGCATTGTTGAGGCAGAACTGGAAAATCAGCGCTCGGGCGCGGTTGGGGTTACGCAGCGTGAAGGCCGGGTGCTTCATCAGCTCGCGTGCGGTCTGCACGGTCGTGGAGCGGGCAGCCGCCTGCAGCGCGAACCACTTGTCCACCACCAGCGGATTGGCGCTCCATTTCGTGTAGAAAGCGGCCAGCGCCTGCTGCGGGAACTCGCCTTGTCCAAAATTGATCAGGGCGGTCAGCGCGGCCATGCTGTCGGTCATGTTGCCGGCGTTTGCATATTGCTGTTCGGCCAGGCGCTGGGCCTCGGGCTCGCCGGCGGCCATCAGGTGGCTGAGCGCCAGATTCTTCAGGGCGCGCATGCCAGCGGGAATCGGGGCGGGGCTGTATTCGCCCGGCGTCTGGTTTTCGTCGAACGCGCGGCGGAATTCGGCCTGGAGTTGACGGCCGAGTTCGGCGCGCAGGAAATCTCGCGCCACGGCCAGGGCGGGCGGATCCACCTGCTGCATGCGTTCGGCGAGCGTCTTTTCGGAAGGCAGGGCCAGGGCGCGCGCACGATACGCGGCGTCCAGCGCGGGATCGGTGAGCAACGCGCGCCACGCGTCAATGAAGGCCGCGTCCGCGTGCAGCGTGAGGCCAGCCTGGTGGGCGTCGGCCAGCGCCAGGATCTGGCGGGTGGCCAATTCCTGGCCGGCTTCCCAGCGCGCGAACGGATTGCCGTCGTGCGCGGACAGCAGCGCCAGTTCTTCGTTGGACCAGTCGTAGTCCACGATGACCGGCGCGGAAAAGTCGCGCAGCAGCGAAGGCACGGGCCGTTCGGCGATATCCTCGAACACCCATTGCTGGCTTTGCGTCGTCAGTTCCAGCAGGGCAGTGTCCACGACGGCGCCGTCAAGGCGCAGCGGCAGCGCATGGCCGTCGCGGTCCAGCAGACCGATCGCAAAGGGAATGTGGAAGGGCGCTTTCACGTAGTCCGGGCCGGCCTTCTTTTCGACGCCGACGGGCGGGCAGGACTGGGTCAGCGTCACCGTGCAACGGCGCGCGGCGGCGTCGTGATCGAGCCTGACCGCAACGCGCGGCGTGCCGGCCTGCCGGTACCAGCGGCGAAACACCGACAGGTCGCGGCCGGGATGCTGGTTCACGTAGACGGATTCCATGGCAGCGACAAAGTCGTCACACGTGACGGCCTGGCCGTCGTGGCGGCGGAAATATTCGTCCATGCCCGCCCGGAACCCGGCCTCGCCCAGCAGCGTGTGCTGCATGCGGATGACCTCGGCGCCTTTCTCGTACACGGTGGCCGTATAGAAGTTGCCGATCTCCTGGTAGCTTTCCGGACGGATCGGATGCGCCATGGGACCCGCGTCCTCGGGGAACTGTGCGGCGCGCAGCGCCACGACGTCATCAATGCGCTTGACGGCGCGCGCGCTGGCCGCGGCTTGGGCGTCCATGTCGCGGGCCATCATGTCGGCGCTGAATTCCTGATCTCGGAAAACCGTCAGGCCTTCCTTCAGGCTCAGTTGAAACCAGTCACGGCAGGTGACGCGGTTGCCGGTCCAGTTATGGAAGTATTCATGCCCGATGACCGATTCGATACCTTCGTAGTTCGCGTCGGTGGCCGTCTGCGGGTCGGCCAGCACGTAGGCCGCGTTGAAGATATTCAGGCCTTTGTTTTCCATGGCTCCCATATTGAAGTCATGGACGGCGACGATCATGAAGCGGTCCAGATCCAGTTCGAGCCCGAAGCGGCTTTCGTCCCAGCGTAGCGAACGCACCAGCGAATCCAGCGCCCATTCCGTCTTGGTTTCGGAACCCGGGTCGCTATAGACCTGCAGCAGCACATCGCGGCCGCTGACGGTCTTGACCGTGGTTTCACGATGCGTGAGGTTGCCCGCCACCAGTGCGAACAGATAGCAAGGCTTGGGGAACGGATCCTCCCATTCGACCTCGTTGCGGCCGTCGGGCAACTGACGCGAGGCGATCAGGTTGCCGTTGGAGAGCAGCACGGGATAGTCGGGCTGCGCGCGCAGCGTCACGCGATAACGCGACATGACGTCCGGACGGTCGGCAAACCAGGTAATGCGCCGGAATCCCTCGGCCTCGCATTGCGTGAAGAAATTGCCGCCTGACACATACAGGCCCATCAGCGTGGAATTGGCGGACGGCTTGCAGCGGCTGACGATTTCAATGGTGGCGTCGGCGGGCAGGCCCCGCAGCGTGAGCGTGTGTTCGGACAGCTGGTAGCTGGCGGCGGGCAGGGGTTCGCCATTCACGCCTACCGACACGAGTTCCAACTCTTCTCCATCCAGGATCAGGGCGGCGTCGGCGCTGGCTTCAGGCCTGCGCTGCACGTGCATCGTGCAGCGCACTTCGGTCGCGTCGGGCGCGAGGTCGAAGGCGAGGGCGACTTCGGGAATTTCGTAGGGGTAGGGCTGGTAATCCTTGCGGTAAACGGTAACGGGCGTGTCGGTGCGCATGGGATTTGCAGTCCTGTATGAACAAGAAGGCTATTGTAGTGGCTGGCCGGTGAGCGGAACCTTGGGCTTACGGGCTAGCCTGAAAACTTTTGGCAAGCGCTTATGTCAAAGCTCGTTATGATGGCGCCGTCGCGCACAGAGGAGTCGCAAATGTCCAGGTCGTCTTGGTTCAGCAGTCTAGGCCGGTGGGCCGGTATTTTTGCCGTGCTCGGGGCGATGACGTTGACGGGCTGCGCCGCGCCGACCGTTTCGGCACGCGTGACGTCGTTTCAGCAATGGCCTGCGGCTGTCGAAGGACAGACCTACCAGTTTGTTCCCGCCGACCCGTCGCAAATCAATAATCTGGAATATCAGTCCTTCCAGGATATGGTGCGCGCAGGTATCGGCGCCACGGGCCTGGTCGAGGCGCGCCAGGGTGTGAAGGGCCGCTTCGAGGTGTCGTTCCGCTATGGCAGCTCGCAGACTCAGGTGATGGTGCGCCGTCCGTACGATCCGTATTTTTATGGCGGCTATGGCGGTTTCTACGGCCCGGGGCCCTGGGGCATGGGGGCGGGATTCTGGGGGCCTGACTGGGTGGACGTACCCATGGTGGTGCAGCGAAATTCTCTGTCGCTCTTCATTCGCGACACCCAGCAGGGCGGCGCCGAGGTTTACCGCTCGACCGCCTTCATATTGAGCGAGCGCGACGATTTGATTCGCACCATGCCCTATCTGGTGCGGGCCATATTCGACAATTTCCCGGGCAATAATGGCGCTGAACGCGAGATTCAATTCCCCGCGCGTTGAGCAAAAAAGGCGCCCCGCTGCGCCTGTCTAAAACAAAACGGCGCACCATGATGGTGCGCCGCTTTTATTTCTTACTGAAGAATAGGTTTTATTCCTTGATAAGAAAACTCTCGCGAGTGGCGCCGCCGGCCTCTTCAGCCGCGAGCCAGCGCGGCGCCTTGCCGCGGCCGCTCCAGGTTTCGCCGGTTTGCGGATGGCGGTACTTGGGCGCCACTGCGCGCTTGGCGGCGCCGCCTGCTCGGGCGGGGGCGCTGGCCTTGCGGCGGCCACCCGTGGCAGCGCGGGCGGGCTTGCCGGCGCCATACGCGGCGATGATTTCTTCGGGCGTAATGTCGTACTCGCGCATCGACGTAATGATGGACGTGATCACCGGCTTGCGGCGCTTCGTCTGGAGGACTTCCGCCTTCTTTTGGAGCTTGTTGATTTCCTTTTCGATCTTTGCTTGCAGAGCTGCGTAGGTTTCTCGGGCCATGGTTTTATTCCTGATTATGGAACTGCTTTAATCGCCGGCGAAGTTATGTTTATTTGTTGTGCCTCGCATAATACAGAATTTAAGTCCGCGGATCGCTATTGTCAGACTAATTACTTTGTATCAAAAGGGCCGGAAGGCTTATCGCTTGCGGGTCACCGCAATTTTCACAACATGGGAAGCAATATCTTAAATTTGGGACAAACTGAAACAAGCGCCTGCTTGGCTTACGGGTTTGGCTCGAAACCGCTAATTGTCGGACAACCGCAAAAACGGCGTGGCGACTGGCTGAATCGGCCGCGTGCAACCAGACGAAGGGAACTATCCACGCGTGTTCGTCGTCAATAGCCGAGCGCTCAAATGCGTGCTGAATTTGTCGCAAACGCACGCGTTATACATTATGGCTTTGTGCCCCCACTGCAGTGATATACCCCTGGAACAACCGTGTTCCGTCCCCCGGATTTCATTTTGTTGTCAGGTCGTACGACAAGGTCGAAATCGCTCGGCAGCAATTCAGCCTGAGCGGAATTGCTTAACTTGGTACTTAACTTGATACGCAGTATGCCGCCCCCATCTATATGGGCGAGATAATGCGGGACCATTTTGTCCCGCGTGGTGTGCTCCATTTGCCACTGCGGCGTGCCGTGACTTTTGGTGTGGGCCGCGACGCCGGGCCCGTGTCGGCGGTACGATACGGTCTTGAGCGCCATCACGCGCGTGCGCGGCCCCGGTGCCGTTCCTGAACTGAGCCTATGAAAATCATTGATCCCGCCATTGCTTCCCTGGCCACCGCCAAATCCCTTCTGCTCGACCCCTGGGGTCTGACCGAAGCGGATATGGCGGGGGCATTGGGTGAAATCTTCACCCACAAGGTCGATTACGCCGACCTGTACTTCCAGTACACGCGCAGCGAAGGCTGGAGCCTTGAAGAAGGGATCGTCAAGACGGGCAGTTTCTCCATCAGCCAGGGCGTGGGTGTGCGCGCCGTAAGCGGCGAAAAAACGGCATTCGCCTATTCGGATTCCCTGTCGCCCGAGGCGCTGCTGTCGTCGGCGCACGCCGTGCGCGGCATCGCGCGCCGCGGCGCCGGCAAGGTCAAGGTCGCGGCCCACGTCGAGGCCGAGATCGGCCGCAGCCTTTATGCGGACATCGACCCCGTTGCCAGCCTCAGCGCGCCTGAAAAGGTCGCGCTGCTCGAGCGCATCGAGCGCATGGCGCGGGCGCGCGATCCCCATGTGATCCAGGTCATGGCCGGCTTGGGCGCGGAATATGACGTGGTGCTGGTCGCGGGTAGCGATGGCCGTCTGGCCGCCGACGTGCGCCCGCTGGTGCGCTTGTCGCTCACCGTGATTGCCGAACGCAATGGCCGTCGCGAGATGGGTCATGCGGGCGGCGGCGGAAGGTTGGGCCTGGCGTACTTCACCGACGAGATGCTGCAGGGTTATGTCGAGCGCGCGGTGCATGAAGCGATGGTCAACCTTGAGGCGCGTCCGGCGCCGGCCGGCGAAATGACGGTTGTCCTGGGTTCGGGCTGGCCGGGCATCCTGCTGCACGAAGCGGTCGGTCATGGCCTGGAAGGCGACTTCAACCGCAAGGGATCCAGTGTCTTCTCCGGCCGCATCGGCGAGCGCGTGGCGTCCAAGGGCGTCACCGTGATCGACGACGGCACGATTCCGGATCGCCGCGGCTCGCTCAACATCGACGACGAAGGCAATGCCACCCAGCGCAATGTCCTGATCGAAGACGGCATCCTGCGCGGCTACATGCAGGACACGCTGAACGCCCGTCTGATGAAGACCGCCGCCACCGGCAACGGCCGCCGCGAATCCTTCGCGCATCTGCCCATGCCGCGCATGACCAACACTTACATGCTGGCCGGCGACAAGCCCGCCGACGAGATCGTGGCCTCGGTCAAACGCGGCCTCTATGCCGTCAACTTCGGCGGCGGCCAGGTCGACATCACCAACGGCAAATTCGTGTTCTCGGCGTCCGAGGCCTACATGATCGAGGACGGCAAGGTCACTTATCCGGTCAAGGGCGCCACGCTGATCGGCAACGGCCCCGACGCCATGAACCGCGTCACCATGATCGGCAACGATCTGCAGCTCGACTCGGGCGTGGGCACCTGCGGCAAGGACGGCCAGAGCGTGCCAGTCGGCGTCGGCATGCCAACGGTCCGCATGGAAGGCCTGACGGTCGGCGGCACGGCCTGACGAGATAAATGGGGGCGGCACGCGGAAGAAATCCAGCGTGACGCCTTCAAAAAACTGTGCTAGAGTCGTTCCCCATGAAATTCGCGTCCCCCGCCTTTTATTTTTATTTTTTTGGTTTTCTGAAGCCGCTGGCGGAGGAAGGGACGCGCTCAATCTGAAGTTTGGAAAGAATCCCCCCAAAAAAGCCGCCAGCGAATCTGGCGGCTTTTTTTATGCCGCCGTGGCGGGCAACCCAGGAGCAGTACCGTGTCGCACAACACCGATGACCTTCGTATTCGAGAAATCAAGGAACTGAATCCGCCCTCGCACGTGATGCGCGAGTTCGCCTGCACCAAGGAGGCGTCCGAGACTGTCTTCGCCGCGCGGCAAGGCATGCACCGCATCCTGCACGGCATGGACGATCGCATGATCGTCGTGATCGGCCCGTGTTCCATCCACGACACGCGCGCCGCCATCGAATACGCCAAGCGTCTGAAGCCCGTGCGCGACCGCCTGAGCGCCGACCTGGAAATCGTGATGCGGGTCTATTTCGAGAAGCCGCGCACGACCGTGGGCTGGAAGGGGCTCATCAACGATCCGGACCTGGATGGCAGTTTCGACATCAACAAGGGCGTGCGTGTGGCCCGCGAACTGCTGCTGGATATCAACAGCATGGGTCTGCCGGCGGGATGCGAGTTCCTGGACATGATTACGCCGCAGTACATCGCGGATCTGGTCTCCTGGGGGGCGATCGGGGCGCGCACGACGGAAAGCCAGGTGCACCGCGAGCTGGCGTCGGGCCTGTCGTGTCCGGTGGGATTCAAGAACGGCACCGACGGCAACGTGAAGATTGCCGTCGACGCGATCAAGGCGGCGTCGCAGCCGCACCATTTCCTGTCGGTGACCAAGGGCGGCCATTCGGCCATCGTGTCCACCGCGGGCAACGAGGACTGCCACGTGATCCTGCGTGGCGGCAAAACGCCAAACTACGATGCGGCCAGCGTGGACGCCGCGTGCCAGGACGTGTCCAAGGCCGGCCTCGCGCAGCGCATCATGGTCGATGCCAGCCACGCCAACAGCAGCAAGAAGCCGGAGAACCAGTCGCTCGTCGTCGAAGACGTGGCGCGCCAGATGGAAGCCGGCGATGCGCGCCTGGTCGGCGTCATGGTGGAAAGCCACCTGTTGGGCGGCCGTCAGGACATGGTGCCCGGCCAGCCGCTGGTGTACGGCCAGAGCATCACCGACGGCTGCATCGACTGGGATGCCTCGGTGGCCGTGCTGGAGCGCCTGGCGCAGGCCGTGCGCGAACGCCGCCGCGTTGCGCTCACGTCCGGCAAGTAATTCGGGCAAGTGTTTCCGGCACGAGATTCCGGAAAGTGAGGGGGATTCGCGCCGCGCGCCGTCAGCCTGGGACGGTGTGCGGCGCAGCACGCGAGGCGGCGTAGAATATTCGGATTATCGAACCCGGGAAATCACGAGATCATGAACGCTCCCTTGCACGCCGAATCGTTGCGCCGCGCGGTTCCGGCCGCCTGTCTGGATGCCCTGCGTGCGCACTTTGGCGACCGCCTGTCGGAATCGGCCGCCGTGCGCGAACACCATGGCCGCGACGAATCGCCTTATCCGGCCATGCTGCCTGACGCCGTGGTCTTTGCGCAGTCGACGGAAGATGTCGCCTTCGTCGCCAAGGTGTGCAACGAACACCGCGTTCCCTTGATTCCGTACGGCGCCGGCTCTTCCCTCGAAGGCCACATTCTTGCAATCCAGGGCGGCATCAGCCTGGACCTGTCGCAGATGAACAAGGTCCTTGCCATCAACGCCGAAGACCTGACCGCCACAGTGCAGGCCGGCGTGCTGCGCAAGCAGCTCAACGAAGAAATCCGCAGCACCGGCCTGTTCTTTCCGATTGACCCGGGCGCCGACGCCAGCCTCGGCGGCATGGCGGCCACCCGTGCCTCGGGCACCAATGCCGTGCGTTACGGCACGATGCGCGAAAACGTCATGTCGCTGACCGTCGTCACCGCGGACGGCCGCATCATCCGCACTGCGGGCCGCGCCCGCAAGTCGTCGGCCGGCTACGACCTGACGCGCATTTTCGTGGGCAGCGAGGGCACGCTCGGCATCATCACCGAAGTGACCGTGCGCCTGTATCCGCAGCCCGAAGCCGTGTCCGCCGCCGTCTGCAATTTCCCGACGCTGGACGCCGCGGTGCAGAGCGTGATCGAGATCATCCAGATGGGCGTGCCGATTGCGCGCGTCGAGTTCATGGACGCCGCCAGCGTGCGCGCCGTCAACCTGCACAGCAAGCTGACCCTGCGCGAAACCCCGCTGCTTGTGTTTGAATTTCACGGCAGTCCCGCCGGCGTGCAAGAGCAGGCCGAAACCGTGCAGGCGATCACGGCCGAACATGGCGGCATGGACTTCGAATGGGCCGAGCGCCCCGAAGACCGCAGCCGCCTCTGGACCGCGCGCCACAATGCGTATTTCGCGGGCCTGCAGTTGCGTCCCGGCTGCCGCGCCAGCACCACCGACGTCTGCGTGCCGATCTCGAGGCTGGCCGATTGCGTGCGCGACACCGTCGAGGAACTGGACCGCGCAAGCTTCCCGTACACCATCGTCGGCCACGTGGGCGACGGCAACTTCCATGTGCTGATGCTGCTGGACGCCGACAGCGCGCAGGAATGGCAGGAATCGGAAGCCATCAACCACAACCTCGTGCGCCGGGCCATCGCAGCCGACGGCACCTGCACGGGCGAGCACGGCGTCGGCCTGCACAAGATGCAGTTCATGGCGGAAGAGCACGGCGAAGACGCGCTGGACCTGATGCGCAGTCTGAAGCACGCGTTCGACCCGAACAACATCCTGAACCCGGGCAAGATCGTGTCCTGGTAATCGGCAGGGGGGCGCAAAAGCCCCCCTCGCACCGATAGCGCCTGCTGCTTTTACGCGACAAGCCGCTGCGCGATTTACGGCCGGTTACGTATGATCTGGCCGCAAATGCCCGTAAATGCGTCAGGTGCGGGTAAATCCCGGCCTGATTAACATGGGCACTCGCGCTATTGTTGCGCTCATGAATTCACTGGTCGAAACCGGCCTGGCACAAGTGCAGGCGCCTTATACGCAGCAGCAGCTCATCGAGGCGTTGTCGGCCGCGTTGCCCGCGCACTGTGTGCTGTATCGCGAAGAGGACACTCGTCCTTACGAATGCGATGGCCTATCCCTTTACCGCTCGATTCCCGCGGTCGTTGCCTTGCCCGAAACGGAAGCGCAGGTGCAGGCCATCATGCGCATCTGCAAGCGCTTGAATGCGCCCATTGTGGCGCGCGGCGCGGGAACTGGATTGTCGGGCGGCGCCATGCCGCACAGCCAGGGCGTGTTGCTGGGGCTGTCCAAATTCAATCGGATCAAGCATATCGACCTGGCCAGCACGACCGCCATCGTCGAACCGGGTGTGCGCAATCTTGCGATCTCCGAAGCGGTGTCGCCTTACGGGTTGTACTACGCTCCGGATCCGTCGAGCCAGATCGCGTGCTCCATCGGCGGCAACGTCGCGGAAAACTCGGGCGGCGTGCATTGCCTGAAGTACGGCCTGACCGTGCACAACGTGCTGCGCGTGCGCGTGGTCACGATCGACGGCGATGTGGTCGAACTGGGATCGCACGCGCCTGACGCGCCCGGACTGGACCTGTTGTCGGTGTTCGTCGGCTCTGAGGGCATGCTGGGTGTTGTCACCGAAGTGACCGTCAAGCTCATTCCCAAGCCGGCCTGCCAGCAGGTTGTCATGGCCAGTTTTTCCAGCGTCGAGGCGGCAGGCAATGCGGTCACGCAGGTGATCGCGGCGGGCATGATTCCCGCAGGCCTGGAAATGATGGACCGTCGCGCGACGCACATGGTGGAACCGTTTGTCCGCGCGGGCTACGACATGGACGCGCAGGCCATCCTGCTATGCGAATCGGACGGCACACCCGAAGAGGTGGCGCACGAGATCGCGCGCATGGAGGCGGTGTTCCGGCAAGCCGGCGCCACGCGCTGCCAGGTGTCGGCGTCCGAAGCGGAACGGCTGAAATTCTGGGCGGGGCGCAAGAACGCGTTTCCCGCCGCCGGGCGCGTGTCGCCCGACTACTACTGCATGGACGGCACGATTCCGCGCCGCCATCTGGCGCGCGTGCTGGGCGCCATTGAACAGATGGAAGACGAATTCGGCCTGCGATGCGCCAATGTCTTTCATGCCGGCGACGGCAATCTGCATCCGCTGATCCTGTTCGATTCGAATAAGCCGGACGAGGTGGAGCGCGCCGAGAAATTTGGCGCGGCCATTCTTGAGCTGTGCGTGCAGGTGGGAGGAACCGTGACTGGAGAGCACGGTGTGGGAATGGAGAAGATAAATCAAATGTGCGTGCAATTCTCTCGCGAAGAACTCGATGCGTTCCTGGCAGTCAAGCGGGCCTTTGATCCGCCGTGCCTGCTGAATCCTGAAAAGGTCATCCCCACGCTGGCACGCTGCGCCGAATACGGCAAGATGCACGTCCATGCGGGAGAACTGCGCTTCCCCGATCTCGCCCGCTTCTAGGACGTATCCCTTATGGATTTTGTCCTGTCGGAATTGTGCGACCAGGTCATGACGGCCCGTGCCGGCCATAAACCCCTGTTCGTGATGGGCGGCGGCAGCAAGCGGTTCTACGGTAACTACCGTCCCGTGAGGCCGCAGGATGGCCATTGCCTGCTCGATATGACGCCTTACCGCGGCATCGTGAGCTACCACCCGTCCGAACTTGTCGTGACGGTGCGCGCCGGCACGCCACTGGCCGAACTGGAGGCCGCGCTTGCCGAGAACGGCCAGATGCTGGCCTTCGAACCGCCGCACTTCGCACCCACGGCGACCGTGGGCGGCTGCGTGGCGGCCGGACTGTCGGGCCCGCGCCGCATGAGCGCGGGCGCCTTGAAGGATTTTGTGCTTGGGGCGCAACTGCTGGACTCGGACGGCCGCATTCTGTCCTTCGGGGGCGAGGTCATGAAGAACGTGGCGGGCTATGACGTGTCGCGCCTTCTGGCCGGCTCGCACGGTATCTTCGGCGCCATCCTGGAGGTGTCGCTGAAGGTCGTGCCCATGCCGATGCAAGAGATGACGCTGGCGCTGCCCGCGACGCAGGCGCAGGCGCTGGCCAACTTTGCCTTCTGGCGCGGCAAGCCGCTGCCGATCTCGGCGTCGAGCTGGTCAAGCGACGGCGATGGCGCTGAGGGAATAACGATGGTGCGATTGTCGGGCGCGCCGCCCGCGCTGGCCAGCGCGCGAGCGCTGATTGGCGGCGATGAGCTGGCGCCGGATGCGGCCGACGACTGGTGGCGCTCGTTGCGCGAACAGACCCACGCGTTCTTTGCGCCGGACCGGCCCTTGTGGCGTATGGCCCTGCCGCCTACCACCGCAGTCCTGGAACTGGGGCCGACGCTGGTGGAGTGGGGCGGCGGCCAGCGGTGGCTGAGCGGCCCCCGCGATGCGGCCGAGCTGCGCGAGACGGCGGCCGGGCATGGCGGCCACGCGACGCTGTTCCGGCCCGCCGATACCCCGCCGCCCGCCGACGGCGTGTTTCATCCGCTTGCGCCGGGAGTCGGCGCGATCACCCGCAGGCTGAAGCAGGAGCTCGATCCCGCCGGCCTCTTCAACCCCGGCCGCCTGGTCCTGGAGCTATAGGACATCATGCAAACCAATCTGGCATCCTGGGCAAGCGGCACCGATCTGGGCAACGAGGCGGACGCGATTCTGCGCCGCTGCGTGCATTGCGGCTTCTGCACGGCCACCTGTCCCACGTATCAGGTCCTGGGCGACGAACTGGACAGCCCGCGCGGGCGCATCTATCTCATCAAGCAGGTGCTGGAGGGCAAGGAGCCCACGCAATCCACGCAGCAGCATCTGGACCGCTGCCTGACCTGCCGCAATTGCGAGACCACCTGCCCGTCCGGCGTCGAGTACGGCCACCTCGTCGACATCGGCCGCAAGATCGTGGACGAACGTGTGGAGCGGTCGTGGGGGGACAAGACCCGCCGCACGTTGCTGCGCAAGGCGATGCTGTCGCCGATGTTTGCGCCGGCCATGCGTCTGGGCCAGCGGCTGCGGGGCGTGCTGCCTCAGTCGCTCCGGCGCAAGGTGCCGGAGCGCCGAGACGCGGGCCCGCTTCCGCAGGTGGCGCGGCATGCGCGTCAGGTTCTGATGCTGGCGGGCTGCGTGCAGCCGGCCATGATGCCCACCATCGACGCCGCCACCATCCGCGTGCTGGATGCGGTGGGCATCGGCGCGCGCATCGCGCCGGGCGCCGGCTGCTGCGGCGCGGTCAGTTTCCACCTGGATGCGCAGGACGAAGCCGTGGCGCAGATGCGCGCCAACGTCGACGCGTGGTGGCCGCTGGTGCAGGACGGCAAGGTCGAGGCCATCGTCATGAATGCGTCGGGCTGCGGCGCCATGGTCAAGGAATACGCGCATCACCTGCGCCACGATGCGGCGTATGCGCAGAAAGCCGCGGACCTCGTGGCGCTGGTGAAGGACGTGGCGGAGATCGTCGCGCCGCACGCCGAGTTGCTGCGGTCGCGCCTGCCGGCGGGCACGCGGGCGGCGTTTCACCCGCCGTGCACCTTGCAGCACTGGCAGGGGCTGCGGCCGTTGTCCGAGCAATTGCTGGTTGACCTGGGCTTCGAGCTGCAGCCGTTCGCGGACAAGCATCTGTGCTGCGGGTCGGCGGGCGCGTATTCGGTATTGAATCCGGACATCGCGCTGGAGCTGCGCGACCGCAAGCTGGGCGCCATTGCGGTGGGCAGTCCCGATGTGATCCTGTCGGCCAACATCGGGTGCATCGGCCATCTGCAAAGCGGCACCGATACGCCGGTGCGCCATTGGGTCGAGGTGGTCGACGAGCAGTTGCGCCGCGCTGCGCCGGGCTAGCAAGCCCGCGCAGCGCCTGGCGTTGCGGTTACTCCACGGCCTTGACCATGTCTTCGAGCACCTTCTTGGCGTCGCCGAAGACCATCATCGTGCGGTCCATGTAGAAAAGTTCGTTGTCCAGCCCGGCATAGCCCGAGGCCATGGAGCGCTTGTTCACGATGACCGTGCGCGCCTTGTAGGCTTCGAGGATGGGCATGCCGGCAATCGGTGACTTGGGATCGTTCTTGGCGGCCGGATTGACCACGTCGTTCGCGCCCAGCACCAGCACCACGTCGGTCTGGCCGAACTCGCTGTTGATGTCTTCCATTTCGAAGACCTGGTCGTAAGGCACTTCGGCCTCGGCCAGCAGCACGTTCATGTGGCCCGGCATGCGGCCGGCAACCGGGTGGATCGCGTACTTGACGGTCACGCCCCGCGCGGTCAGCTTTTCGGCCAGTTCTTTCAGGGCATGCTGGGCCCGCGCCACGGCCAGGCCGTAGCCAGGTACGATGGTCACGCTTTCGGCGTTGGTCATCAGGAACGCCGCGTCGTCCGGGCTGCCCGACTTGACGCTGCGTTGCGGCGCGTCGCCTGCCGCCGCGCCGCCGCCCGACTGGCCGCCAAAGCCACCCAGGATCACGTTGAAGAACGACCGGTTCATCGCCTTGCACATGATGTAGGACAGGATGGCGCCCGAAGATCCCACCAGCGATCCGGCAATGATCAGCATGGGGTTGTTCAGCGAGAAGCCGATGCCGGCCGCCGCCCAACCCGAATAGCTGTTCAGCATCGACACCACTACCGGCATGTCCGCGCCGCCGATCGGGATGATGATCAGCACGCCCAGTACGAAGGCGATGAGCGTCATGATGATGAAGGGCGTCCATTGCTGCGTGAGCATGAACCAGACACCGCAGCCCAGCATCGCCAGCGCCAGCGCTAGATTCAGCATGTGTTGGCCGGGGAACACCACGGGTGCGCCCTGGAACAGCCGGAACTTGTATTTGCCGGACAGCTTGCCGAAGGCGATGACGGAGCCCGAGAACGTGATGGCGCCCACGAACGTGCCGATGAAGAGTTCGAAGCGGTTGCCGGTGGGGATGGCCATGCCGGGCGGCGCAATGCCGAAGGCGTGCGGCTCGGCCACGACGGCCACGGCGATCGCGACCGCCGCCAAGCCGATCATGCTGTGCATGAAGGCGACCAGCTCGGGCATCTTGGTCATCTCGACGCGCTTGGCCATCAGCGTGCCGATGGAGCCGCCGACCAGCAGCCCCAGCACCACCCATCCCAGCCCGATCGTGGCTGTGCCGCTGCGCGCCAGCCCGATGATGAGCGCCGCGGTGGTCACCACGGCGATCGCCATGCCGGCCATGCCGAAGGCATTGCCCAGGCGCGAGGTGGTGGGATGGGACAGGCCCTTGAGCGCCTGGATGAAGCAGACCGAGGCAACCAGGTAGAGCAGGGTGACGAGGTTCAGCGAAATCATTTCGCTTCCTCCTTGCTCGGCTTGCGGTCCTTCTTCTTGAACATTTCAAGCATGCGCCGCGTCACGAGAAAGCCGCCGAATACATTGACGGCGGCCAGCGCCACGGCAAAGACGCCCATGCCGCGCGCCAGTCCGCCTTCGGTCAGCGCGGCGGCCAGCATCGCGCCGACGATGATGATGGCGGAAATGGCGTTGGTGACGGCCATGAGCGGCGTGTGCAGCGCGGGCGTGACGTTCCAGACCACGTGGTAGCCGACGTAGATGGCCAGCACGAAGATGATGAGATTCATCAGGGTGGGGTTGATCGCTTCCATGGTCACGTCCTCCGCGTCATATTGCCGCCTTCGCACACCAGGCAGGCCGCCACGATTTCATCGTCGCGCTGGATTGCCAGCGCGCCGTCCGCATTGATGATGAGCTTCAGGAAATCCAGGATGTTGCGCGCGTAGAGCGCCGAAGCGTCGGTCGCGACCAGGCCTGGCAGGTTGGTCAGCCCGATGATCGTCACGCCGTGCTTTTCGACGATTTGCCCTTTTTCCGACAGCGGGCAGTTGCCGCCGCGTTCGACGGCAAGATCCACCAGCACCGAACCGGGCTTCATGGCCGCCACCGTTTCCGCCGAGACCAAGGTGGGAGCCGGGCGGCCGGGGATCAGCGCGGTGGTGATGACGATGTCGGCCTGCTTGCAGCGTTCGGACACCAGCGCCGCCTGGCGCGCCATCCAGGCGGGCGGCATGGATCGCGCGTAGCCCCCCGCGCCTTGCGCGATCTCGCGCTCTTCGTCGGTTTCGAACGGCACGTCGATGAACTTGGCGCCCAGCGATTCAACCTGTTCGCGGGCGGCGGGACGCACGTCGGAGGCCTCGACCACCGCGCCCAGCCGCTTGGCGGTGGCGATGGCCTGCAGACCCGCCACGCCGGTGCCCAGGATGACCGCGCGCGCGGCCTTCAGGGTGCCGGCGGCCGTCATCATCATGGGGATCAGCCGGCCGTAGTGGTGGGCTGCGAGCAGCACGGCCTTGTAGCCGGCCAGGTTGGCCTGCGACGACAGCACGTCCAGGCTTTGCGCGCGGGTAATGCGCGGCGCGGCTTCCAGCGCGAAGCCGGTCAGGCCGGCGGCGGCCAGTTGCGCCAGGCCCTCGGCGTCGAAGGGATCGAGCATGCCCACGATCACAGTGCCCGGCTTCATGTGGGGCAGTTCCTCGGGGGAGGGCGCGCGAACCTTCATGACCAGTTCGGCGCCCAGGGCATCCTGGGCTGAACCGAGCGTGGCGCCCGCGGCGACATAGGCATCATCGAGATAGCGGGCGGCGGCGCCTGCCCCGCGCTCAACGATGACGGTGTGCTTGCCGCCGACGTACTTCTTGACGGTCTCCGGTGTTGCTGCGACACGGGTTTCCCCGTCTCGGGTTTCCTTGGGTATCCCGATGTGCATCGACGCCTCTCCTCAGAAGGTTCGCCGTAGTTATACACGGAATGTGCGCTCTCACGCCTCCCCCGTTTTGGCTGCTTGCGCGCGGGCAAAAAAAAACCCCATGGCGACCATGGGGCGGGGGGGCTTGCAACCCGGCGTGCGGATGGCGGCGTTCCTTATGCCGTCTGCGTGCGGGTCCAGGTGATCAGCGCGGCGGTGAGGTCGCGCAGATCGGCCTTCAGGCGGCCGTAGTTGTCGGTGGGACGAAGCGACACTTCATCCATGTAGAGCTTGCGGTTGATCTCGATCTGCAGGCTGTGGCGGCCTTCTTGCGGGCGGCCGAATGCGCGCACCAGTTCCACGCCCTTGTAGGGATCGTTCACGGTGACGTTGTAGCCGCGCTCGCGCAGCCACGCGGCGATGAATTCGCGGAAGGCGGGATCGCTGGTGCTGCCGTCGCGGTCACCCAGCACGAAGTCGGGATGGACCAGGCCCGGGCGATCGGTGGCGAACGCGCCGGCGACGCTGGGCATCGAGTGGCAGTTGATGTGCCAGACCTTGCCGAACTTGCGGTGCGCGTTGTCCAGCACCTGGCCCAGCGCGGCGTGATAGGGCTTCCAGCAGGCATCGATGCGGTGGCGCACTTCGTCCACCGTGAGCTTGCGGTTGTACAGCGGCGTGCCGTCATCGAGCATGCGCCAGATCAGGCCCTTGCCAAGCTTGACCTTGGACGAGGCGTTGATCGCGTCGGGCCATGCCGCGTCCAGCAGCACTTCGTCGATCTCGTCGGCGGCGCGGTTGGCGTCGATGTAGGCGCGCGGGAACGCCGCGGCGATCATCGGCACGCCCATCTCGATGGCGTCGCCCCAGAGATCGTCAACCCAGGTGTCCTCGGCCGTGCGCAAGGCGCCAAAGTCCACTGCGGCGGCGAAATCGGGGGGGTAGGCGGTGCCGCTGTGCGGGGAATCCAGCACAAGGGGGGCCGAGATTTCCGAATCGGGATATTGCTGCGGGAGGTCGAGGCGGTAGGACAGGGGCTGGGTAAGTCGCATAAGGGGGTACTGCGTTCGTGAATCGGAGGTCCTCGCGCGCCACGGGCACGCGAGGACCGAAGACCGCTTAGTCGATCTTTACGTTGGCTTCTTTGGCGATGCGCTTGTTCTTGGCGATTTCAGCCGAGATCTGCGCGCCGAATTCGGCCGAGGTGTTGGCAGCGGGCGACGCGCCCAGGGCGGCGAGGCGGCTCTTGACGTCGTCTTCGGCGCTGACCTTCTGGACGGCGGCGTTCAGCTTGGCCAGCACGGGGGCGGGCAGCTTGGCCGGGGCGACCAGGCCGAACCACGATGCGTCGTTCACGGCCGGCAGGCCGGCTTCGGCGAACGTGGGCACGTTGGGCAGCGCGGCAACGCGTTGCGGCGCGGCGACGGCCATGGCGATCAGGCGGCCGGACTGAACGTGCGGCAGCGTGGAGGGCAGGTTGTCATACATGACGTCGACCTGGCCGGCCAGCGCGTCGTTCAGCGCCGGGCCCACGCCGCGGTACGGCACGTGCATCAGGTCGGTGCCCGAGGCCATCTTGAACAGTTCGCCCATCATGTGCGAGACCGAACCGTTGCCGGCCGACGCGTACGTCAGCTTGCCGGGCTGGCTCTTGGCCAGCGTGATGAATTCGGCGATGGTCTTGGCCTGGACCTTCGGGTTGATGGTCATGATGTTCGGCACGGCGGCCAGGTTCGAGACGGGCGTGAAGTCCTTCTCGCCATCGAACGGCAGGTTCGGGTAGATGGCCGGGTTGATGCCGTGCGTGCTGACGGTGGCGATGCCCAGGACGTAGCCATCCGGCGCGCTGCTGGCGACGAACGCGCTGCCGATCGAGCCGCCGGCGCCGCCGCGGTTTTCCACGACGACCGTCTGGCCGAGTTCCTTGCTGAGCTTGTCGGCGAACAGGCGCCCGACGATGTCGGTGGTGCCGCCGGGCGGGAAGGGAACGATCAGACGGATGGGCTTGCTGGGATACGCATCTTCAGCGTGCGCGATACCCGAGATCAGCGGCGTGGCCAGGGTCGCGGCGGCGACACACAGGCCCAGGACTACATTACGGCGTTGCATGAATTCCCCTACTAATGAATGAACGGCGGATGCGCAAAGGCAGACGCAAACCCGACGATTCTTTCCCGGCAGGCATGTTTGCGCAAACGAAAGATTCTCCGTAAGCTATGACTTTTTTTCATACCTATTTTCGGCAGGCCTCCGCCAGCGTTACTTTTTTGTAACATTCGTCGCGCGGCCTTTGCCGTCGTCATGCCCGCAGGGCAAGGGAGCCCCACATTCGGTGGGGGCTGCAGATGAGGCGTTTCTGTCCCTCTTTAACGGATCTTCAGGCGTTCGAAGTTGCCGCCCGGCACAGCAGTTTCACGCGCGCCGCGCAGGAGCTGTGCGTGACCCAGGGGGCCGTGAGTAAACAGGTGAAACATCTGGAAGAGTTCGTCGGCGTCGAACTATTCCTACGAATCAGGCAAGGCCTGGTTCTGACCGAAGCGGGCCGCAGCTATCTGGCCAAGATCCAGGCCGGTCTGGGTCAGATCGAAGCGGCCACCGTCGAACTGATCGCGCACCAGGGGCGCGGCGGCACGCTGAACTTGACCTGTATGCCGACGTTCGGCGCGCGGTGGCTGATCCCGCGCCTGACGGCCTTCATGCGTCTGCGGCCCGACATCCATGTGGAATTTCTGCCGCATCGCCAGGGCTACGATTTTTCCACGCCCGAGCTGGACGCCGCCGTGCGTTTTGGCGAGGGCCTGTGGCCGGGCAGCGGCGCGGACTACATTGTGGGCCGCGAGATCCTGCCGGTCTGTAGTCCCCGCCTGATTGCGGGCGGGTGCCAATCGCCCGAAGACCTGCTGGCGTATCCGCTGCTGCACCACACATCGGCCCTGGAAGGCTGGCGCGACTGGTTCGAGCAGGCCGGGTGCGACACGCGGCGCAGCCTGGAAGGCGCCCGCTTTGACCAGTACGCCTTGCTGTCGCAGGCCGCCGCAGCGGGTTTTGGCGTGGCGCTGATCCCTCGCTGCCTGATCGAGGACGAGCTGCGCGACGGCAAGCTGGCCGTTGCAATCCAGCTCCCGATCCGGGCGCGTATGGGGTATTACCTGTGCTACCCCGAGCAGAAGGCCAATCTGCCCACCCTGCAGGCCTTCCGCGCCTGGCTGATGGAAGTCTCGCGCGCCGCTGAGCCGCAGCCACGGGAAGACGCCTTGTCCGATCTAAAATAGCCGCATCATGAGTCAAACATCCACCAAGAAAGGCCGCGTTGTCGTCGGCATGTCCGGCGGGGTCGATTCTTCGGTCACCGCCTGGCTGCTCAAGCAACAGGGCTACGAGGTCGTCGGCCTGTTCATGAAGAACTGGGAAGACGACGACGATTCCGAATACTGCTCCACCCGCCAGGATCTCCTGGACGCCGCCAGCGTCGCCGACCTGGTGGGCGTGGAGTTCGAATACGTCAACTTCGCCGCCGAATACAAGGACCGCGTGTTCGCGGATTTCCTGCGCGAATACTCCGCGGGCCGCACGCCCAACCCCGACGTCCTGTGCAATGCCGAGATCAAGTTCAAGGCGTTCCTGGACCACGCCATGGCGCTGGGCGCGGAACACATCGCGACCGGCCATTACGCCCGCGTGCGCGAAGTGCCCGCCGACGGCGGCGGCTCGCAATTCCAGCTGCTGAAGGCGCTGGACGCGTCCAAGGACCAGAGCTACTTCCTGCATCGCCTGAACCAGGCGCAGCTGTCGCGCACGCTGTTTCCGCTGGGCGAAATCCACAAGACCGAAGTCCGGCGCATCGCGCACGAGATCGGCCTGCATAACGCCGCCAAGAAGGATTCCACCGGTATCTGCTTCATCGGCGAGCGCCCGTTCCGGGAATTCCTGAACCGCTACCTGCCCACCGAGCCGGGTCCCATCCTTACGCCCGAAGGGCAGAAGGTCGGCCGCCACGAAGGCCTGTCGTTCTACACGCTGGGCCAGCGCAAGGGGTTGGGCGTGGGTGGCGTCAAGGGCCGGCAGCGGGACGACGGCACAGCCGAGGCCTGGTACGTGGCTCGCAAAGACCTGGAGCGCAACGTGCTGTACGTCGTGCAGGGGCATGACCATCCGTGGCTGCTGTCCAGCAGCCTGACGGCGCAAGACGCAAGCTGGGTAGCGGGACATCCGCCGGCGGCAGGCGCCTATGGGGCCAAGACTCGCTACCGGCAGGCCGATGCGGCGTGCCGCCTGGGTGATGCGGCGCCCGAGACGTTTTCACTGGATTTCACCGAGCCCCAATGGGCGGTGACGCCCGGGCAGTCGGCCGTGCTATACGATGGCGAGGTTTGCCTGGGTGGCGGGATCATTCTTTAAGAATGCCCCGCTGCACGTAACCAAGGCCCCCCGGTGCCATGCCCGCGGGGCCTTGTTCATGAGAATAAAACTGAGGAGACGGTTGTGGATGTGACGATGGTGATCTGCCTGCTGGTGCTGGGCGGGGTGGTCGGCTTTGCCGCGGGCTTGCTGGGCATTGGCGGCGGCATGCTGCTGGTTCCCTTTTTGACGATGCTGTTCACCTGGCAGGGCATGCCGGCCGACTTGGTGGTGCACGCCGCGATCGCCACGTCCATGACGTCGATCCTGTTTACCTCCATTTCCAGCGTGCGCGCCCACCAGCAGCGGGGCACCATCAAGTGGCGCATCGTCGCGGCGATGGCGCCGGGCATCATCGTCGGCGGGTTGTTGTCGGGCGGCGCGGTGTTCGCGGCGCTGAGCACGCTGTGGCTGTCGCTGTTCTTCGCGCTGTTCGTGGGGTACTCCGGCTGGAGCATGCTGCGCAACAAGAAGCCCAAGCCCACGCGCCAGATGCCGGGCGTGGTCGGCACCAGCGCGGCGGGTGCGGGCATCGGCTTCCTGTCGGGCCTGGTCGGCGCCGGGGGCGGGTTCCTGTCGGTCCCGTTCATGGTCTGGTGCAACGTGGCCCTGCACAATGCGGTGTCGACCTCGGCGGCGCTGGGCTTTCCCATCGCGCTGGCCAACAGCGTGGGCTATATCGTATCGGGCCTGAACGAAGCCCAGACCTATCCGGGGATGCTCGGCTTCATCTACTGGCCGGCACTGCTGGCGCTGGTCTGCACCAGCGTCCTGACGGCGCCGCTGGGGGCACGCATGGCCCATCGCCTGCCGGTGCAGACGCTCAAGCGCGTGTTTGCCGCGCTGCTGTTTGCGCTGGCGGCCTACATGCTGTTCAAGGCGTGGCAGACCTGGACGGTTTGATCGCAGAATGAAAACCGGCCGCGGAAAGCGGCCGGAAGATGCACACGCCCGGCCATGCCGGGCGTTTCTGTTGGGCCGTCAGGCCGTCTTGGGGGCCGTGTCGATGAACGACTGGCGCTGGGACAGCTTGTCGTACAGGCGGGCCAGATGGGGCTGGCCGGTGCGCCAGTCCAGGGTGGCAAAGCGCAGGTCCAGATAGCCGAGGGCACAGCCGACCGCGATGTCCGCGAGGCTGTAGTTGATGCCCATGCAATGGGCGTTGTCGCCCAGGCTTTTGTTCATGGCGTCCAGGCTGGCGTGGATCTTGCCGTATTGGCGTTCGATCCATTCGGGGCTGCGCTGGGCCTCGGGACGCTGGTTTTCCTTGACGATGGTCACGCAGGCATCCAGGACGCCATCAGCGATGGCTTCCCAGCATTTGACGGCCGCGCGGTCGCGGCCCTGCTGAGGAATCAGCCGGGCGACCGGAGACAAGGTATCAACGTATTCAACGATGACGCGCGAATCGAACAACGCGCCGCCATCTTCCATCACCAGGCAGGGGACCTTGCCCAGCGGGTTGTACGTTTGGATCTGCGTGTCGGCGGACCAGACGTTTTCGAGTTCAAGCCGGTAGTCCAGCTTTTTCTCGGCCATGACGATACGCACTTTGCGCACGTAGGGACTGGTAAGCGAGCCGATCAGTTTCATGGAGTCACAAGCGGAGTCGGAAAGCGGCCGAAGTATAGCAGGCTGTATGACGGCCGGAATTGTCCGCAGGGCGGAATCTTCGTCAGTTTGCCACAATGTCGGGTGGCCCCGGATGATAAAATCGCCGGGTTTTCCCATCCGTAGCTTTTTCCCTACCAGACCATGCAAATCGCCGATCAGCTGAGCCAACTTAATGCCCTTTCGCCACTGGATGGCCGCTACGCTTCCCGGGGCGACGCGCTGCGCGGTCTGCTATCCGAAGCCGGCTTCATGGCGCACCGCGTCGAAGTCGAGGTCGCCTGGCTGATCGCCCTGTCGGACGCCGGCCTGCCCGAGCTGCCTGCTTTCTCCGAGGCCGCCCGCGCGCGCCTGGCCCAGCTGGTCGCCAATTTCTCCGAAGCGGACGCCGGCCGCATCAAGGATATCGAGCGCGTCACCAACCACGACGTGAAGGCCGTCGAGTACTGGCTGAAGGAAAAGGTCGCCGATGACGCCGAACTGGCCCGCGCCGCCGAGTTCATCCACTTCGCCTGCACCTCTGAAGACATCAACAACACCTCGCACGCGCTGATGCTGTCGCGCGCTCGCGATCAAGTTGTCGTGCCGCGTCTGCGCGAAGTGGCCGCCAAGCTGAATGACCTGGCTGTCGCCAACGCCGACCAGCCGCTGCTGTCGCGCACGCATGGCCAGCCCGCCAGCCCGACCACGCTGGGCAAGGAATTCGCCAACGTGGCCGCGCGCCTGAACCGCGCCATCGCCGCGGTCGAGGCTGTCGAGCCCCTGGCCAAGCTGAACGGCGCAACGGGCAACTACAACGCCCACCTGTCCGCCTATCCCGAAATCAATTGGCCCGAGTTCAGCAAGCGCGTGCTCTCCGGCCTGGGCCTGACCCAGAACCGCCACACCATCCAGATCGAACCGCACGACTGGATGTCCGCGCTGTTCGACGCGATCACCCGCGCCAACATCATCATCCTGGACCTGGATCGCGACATCTGGGGCTACGTGGCGCTGGGCTACTTCAAGCAGCGCCTGAAGGAAGGCGAGGTCGGTTCGTCGACCATGCCGCACAAGGTCAACCCGATCGACTTCGAAAACTCCGAAGGCAACCTGGGTCTGGCCAACGCCGTGCTGCGCCATCTGGCCGACAAGCTGCCGATCTCCCGCTGGCAGCGTGACCTGACCGATTCCACCGTCCTGCGCAATCTCGGCGTGGGCCTGGGCTACTGCCTGGTGGCGTGGGATGCCTGCATGCGCGGCCTGGGCAAGCTCGAAGTCAATACGGCTGCCATCGACGCCGATATCGACGCCTGCTGGGAAGTGCTGGCCGAGCCGGTGCAGACCGTCATGCGCCGCTATGGCCTGCCGCAGCCCTACGAGCAACTCAAGGCCTTGACGCGCGGCAAGGGCATCACCGAAGAAGCTCTGCGAGAATTCATTCAGGGCCTGGCGCTGCCTGAAGAGCCGAAGGCCCGCCTGCTGGCGATGACCCCGCGCTCGTACATCGGCTTGGCCGCCGAGCTGGCCCGGGCGGTATAGTCGCCGTGCCGCGCGCGTCATGCGCGCGGCTTTTACGTTGTACCTACGGGAGATAGCAATGAAGAAGTTGTCCACGCTCGCTGCGCTGGCCTGTATGACGGTGGGTCCGCTGCTGGCGACGTCTGCCTCCGCGCAATTCGCCAAGCCCGAAGATGCGGTCAAGTATCGCCAGTCGGCGCTTTCGCTGATCGGCTCGCATTTCGGCCGCATGGCGCCGGTGGTCAAGGGCCAGGCGCCCTATGACGCCGCGCAGATCAAGGCCAATGTCGATGTTCTGAAGACGCTGTCGGCATTGCCGTGGGCGGGTTTCGGTCCGGGTACGGAAGGCGGCGACGCCCGTCCGGAAGTCTGGAGCGATGCCGCGGGCTTCAAGCAGAAGCAGCAGGCGTTCCAGGACAACATCGTGAAGCTGTCGGCAGCCGCCGATGCAGGCGACCTGGACAAGCTGCGCGCGGCATTCGGCGACGTCGGCGCCAGTTGCAAGGCCTGCCACGATTCGTACCGCAAGAAGAAATAAGGCGCCGGGCCGTCATTCCGGCCCTTCGTTGTTTCAAGCAAAAAGCCCCGCTCGGGGCTTTTTGTTTTGCGCTTCTTGATTGGGCGCGGTCAGGAGAACGACATGTCGGACACGATCTCGAGCGATCGTATCCACAGCACCAGCCCGGTCACGCAGGCGCCCAGCAGCAGGGCGCGCAGCCAGATGGCCAGGCCATCCTGTGCGGGCGGCGTGCCGGCGGGAACGTCCTTGGCATCGACGTTGCCGGTGATGATGGCGCGCACCAGACGCTTGCGGCGCACGACGACGTACCAGGTGACGGCCAGCAGGTGGAGGGCGACCAGGCCGATGATGACCCACTCGTTGAGCTTGTGCCAGGACGTCATGGCGCTGGCCGTGGCTTCGGAAACATGCCCGAACAGTGGGCCCTGCGTCATGATGTCGTCGGTGGTGAACAGGCCGCTGACCGCCTGAAAGCCCACGACCAGCAACAGCGCCATAACCGACAGGGCGCCCAGCGGATTGTGGCCGGCGGGTGCTGCTGCGCCCTTCAGGTAGCGGGCCACGGCGCCGGGGCCGCGAACGAAATGCGCGAACCGGGCATAGCGCGGTCCGGCAAAGCCCCAGAGCACGCGAAAGAGGATGAGGCCCAGCGCCGTACAGCCGAAGCGCACGTGCCAGTCCATATACAGGCCGCCCAGCTTTACGCTGACGAACGCGCCGACGATGCAGACGACAAGCGCCCAGTGAAAGAGTCGGGTGGGGAGGTCCCAGATGCGGACCGCGAGACGATTGTTCTGCATGGTGAGATCAGCGGGCTGAAGTTGCAGGGAATTTATCACGCACAAAGCAAACCGCCGCGGGGTAAGCGCGGCGGGGTGGGGTCAGCTCAGCGAGCGTTACGGCGCACCGGTTCGATGCGATGCACATGCTCGTGGCGGAACCGGATGCGCTGGGCGGGCGTCCTCAAAGCGGGCGCGCCGCACGGCACGACTTCGGTGGTGTAAGTGGTGGTGCCGTTGATCGGCGCGTTGAAGATGACCGTGGCGCGGATCTCGGGGCCGTTGGCCGGCTTCAGGTAGACGATGTCGCCGATGTGGATGGGCATGTCGTCGAGCTGGGTGTGGGCCGGGCGTCGGATCAGGTCGGTGGTGGTGAAACGAGTATTCATGTTGTGTGTTCTCTTTAGGTTCTAGTTATTGGAAAAGCTGCGTCTTGTCATGGTGTGCGCGTGGCGGCCAAATGCCGGGCACGTGGCCGGATATTCGCGTCGCGCCTTGTCCGCCGGATGTATTGGACAGGCATTACATGACACTAACGCATTGCTGCCGCCGTTCTTTTGCGCATTCTCATGTTTTTTGCGCGCCGGGCCGGCGTTGAGATGCCTTCGTCCAGTCTTGGAGAGCATCGGTCGGGCTGCGGGGCGCAGGCGCGTTGGCGTGCACCCGTGCAGCCCTGGGTGCGCACAGAGTGGGTTGGCTCTGGCGCTCGCGGTGGTTGGACCGCGGCATGCGTCGCTGCTTTCGGAAAAGCAACTTGTTATGTAGGTGTATCTGCTTCAGGCCGATCCGGACTGGCGAAAGGGCGAAGGCGTATGGTTTCCGATGGCGCTCTGGGTTTGCGTATTTTGCGTTGTACTTCGCAAGGACGGCAGAGCTTACGGGGTGGATCTATCTGCTGCAGTCGCTTATAGCGGACATGGCGTACCGGAGCGGTGCGAACACCCGACTGCGTAGATCCAATTGTCGATAATATCGGCAATTGGGTGATTATGCAAGCATTTTGGCCGGATAGACGTCTGGCCGTGTAAAAACCGCCTCAGTGCGACGCGGGGCGGGCCTGGCGTTGGGCCTCGATGATGAGGCCTTCCAGGCGTGGCGACATGCGCAGCGCCACCTGGGCGCTGGTCGTGCCATCTGGCTGCGGCAGGGTTTCCAGCGCCAGCTCGATGCGCTCGTCGTCGAAGGCCTCGGGCGCCGCCTGGATCTCCACATAGCGTTCCAGCAACGCGTCCACGGCCTTCTGGGCGTCGGCCAACGCTTCTTCCGACAGCTTGCCGTGGCCAAGGTACTGGTTCACCACTCGCGCCAGATCGTTCATGAAGTGGAGCAAGGCGTTCGCGCCGCGGCAATCCGGGAGCGTGAAACCCCAGGGCAGGGGGGAAGCGTTCTGTGTCATGTGGTCAGCCAAGGCAATGTTGCTGGCGGCTGCCTGCCGCCGAATCCGTGATTTTAGAGGACGCGGGCGCTGCGGGCACGGGCGGGGCCGCCCTGTGTCAACTCGCTTCGATGGCAACAAATTTCGCCCCTTCCGGTCCCAGGGTCGACGCTACCGGATAATCTTCCGGAATGGCCCGTTCCATTTCGGCCGTAATCTGCAGAATCGGAGTGCAAAAGGATGCGCATGAATTTGGTCCGTGCGTGGGTGACAGGCATGGCGGTGGTCTCGATGCTGTTGCTGGCGGCATGCGTCAACAAAGAGCCGCAGGAACGCGCCGCCTTCATACAGCTTCTGCAGGTCCGCATGAACAACGTGACGCTCGTGCCGATCGGCCTCTTGAGCAAGCCGGAAAAGGAAGCGATCGGCGGCTACGACGACGCGTACGAGGTGATGACGGACTTCCAGGACGCCATGGCCAAGGCCGCCGCGCCGCTGCGCGAGGTCCTGTCCGTGGAGACGATCCGGTCGGTGAGCGACATCGTGGAGCGCAAGGCCAGCCTGCAGGCGGCCCGCAAGACGCTGGCCGACAGCGCCACGCAGGTCCAGGCCGCGCGAAGCAAAGCCGATAAGGCGCGCGCGGACCTGGCGTTGCCCGCGGACCTCGCGCCCGTGTATGAGGGCGTCTACGACGAGGCGGTGACTGCGCCCGCCGCCGACATGATGGAAGCCGCGGCCCGGATGGACGCGGTCGCCCGCGACGCGCTGGCCATTGCGGACTTTGTGGCGGCCAACGCCGCGGACGTGCGCTTCGAGGACGGGCAAACCAAGGTGGCCAAACCCACGTTGCAACAGGAACTGAACCTGCGGCTGCAAGCCCTGAATGCGCAGTCCGACGGGCTGGAAGCCGCGCGCGCCACGCTGCTGCAAGCGGCAAGCGCGGGTACAACGGCGCCATAGCGGTTCGGCAGCCCCATCGCGATCCGAGCGCCGCCCGGCGGCGCTTTGTACAATGCGGCTCTTGCGGCGCATGCCGTGGCGTGGACGGACTATGAGCGAATCTTCAGGCGTGCATTACAGAACCTTCGTGCTTTTGCTCGTGGTGGTCACCATCGCGTTCGGCTGGCTGTTGTGGCCTTTCTATGGGGCCGTGTTCTGGGGCACCATTCTTGCCATCCTTTTCGCCCCCTTGCAGCGCCGCCTGGTGGCGCGCATCGGCGGCCGGCGCAATCTGGCCGCGCTGATCACGCTGCTGCTGGTGCTGCTGCTGGTGATTCTTCCGCTCGTCGTGATCAGCGGGTCGCTGGTGAGCGAAGGTGCCAACCTCTATCAAAGCATCAAGTCTGGCCAGATCAACTTTGGCGCGTACTTCCAGCAGGCCATGGACGCCTTGCCGCCGTCGGTGCATGCGCTGCTGGCGCGCTTCGACCTGGCCGACATCCCCAGCCTGCAGGACAAGCTGAGCGCCGGCGCGATGCAGGCGAGCCAGTTCCTGGCGACACAGGCGTTGAACATCGGACAGGACACGTTCCAGTTCGTGGTCAGCTTCGGCATCATGCTGTACCTGCTGTTCTTCCTGCTTCGCGACGGCCCGCTGCTGTCGGCGCGGCTGCGGCGCGCGGTGCCGCTGAGCGACATGCACAAGCAGCATCTGTTCCGCAAGTTCACGACTGTCGTGCGCGCCACCGTCAAGGGCAACGTCGCAGTGGCGGCCGCGCAGGGCGCGCTGGGCGGCATCATCTTTTCCATCCTGTCGATCCAGGGCGCGCTGCTGTGGGGTGTGATCATGGCATTCCTGTCGCTGCTCCCGGCGATCGGTGCGGGGCTGATCTGGGCGCCGGTGGCCGTGTACTTCCTGCTGACGGGCGACGTGGTCAAGGGCGCCGTGCTCATCGCGTTCGGCGTACTGGTCATTGGCATGGTCGACAACGTGCTGCGGCCCATTCTCGTGGGCAAGGACACGAAGATGCCCGACTACGTGATCCTGATCTCCACATTGGGCGGCATGGCGTTGTTCGGCCTGAACGGCTTTGTGATCGGTCCGCTGATCGCGGCGCTGTTCATGGCAAGCTGGGATCTGTTCTCGCCGGCGGCAAGTGATCCGACGGTCGTCCCCGCAGCGAGCGCGCCGCTGCCGGGCAACCCCGTGGCCGGCACGCCGCCGGCAGCCGGCGGCGCTGCTGCGGGTACGCAGGCAGCACTGGCTCAAGACCGGCACTCCCGCGACGATTGACCGCGCCGGGCGCCCATGCGCGCCCGGCCGGGTGTATGGTGTAGCAGCGCCGGCCATCGCGGCCGGCCTTTCGTGTCAACTTCGCCAAACAGGAGCGCGTTGGATATGGAATGGAAACTGCATCGGTCGGGCTGGATCGAAGAACGCAACTTTGACATCGAATTTGCCGAAACGCCTGACGGGTATCACACCCGCGTGCGCATCTTCGGCTTTCCCATCCTGGAAGACACCAAGCACGTGTTTCCCAACGAGGCGCTGGCAGAAAAAGGCGCGCTGACGCTGCTCAAGAGCCAATTTGCCGGCACGCCCGATCTGGAAGAGAAGTAGCCTGCCAAGGGGCGGCAGCGGGGGCGTTCTGCAATAATCTTTTGGTTTCCATCCAGGCCCGGCGGGGGTGCCGGGGGGGCGTATCGGGAGGCGCATGAGCCCACTGGAGTTGTTTCGGTCGAACGTCCGCGCGATGCGGATCCTGAGCGGCGAGGCGCGCCATGGCTGACGGCGAAACGCTTGCCGGTGCGCGCCGGCGCCGGACGCGCCGCTATTCCATGCGGACGGGCCTGCTGGCCCTCGTCTTTGCCTGTATTTCTCCAGCGCTCCTCGTGGCGACGGTCGCGGTCTACGAAAGCTACGTCATCCAGAAGGAACGCATCTTTCGCGACACGATCTTCCTGGCGCGCAATCTCACGGCAATCCTCGATCGCGAGCTCACTGGCGTTGAAGCCGGCCTGCAGATGCTGGCTTCGTCTCCGGACCTGGTCGAAGGAGACCTTGCCGGCTTCCATCGCCGCGCGCGCGAGTCCGTGCGGTTCCAGATCGTCGACAGCTACGTCCTGACCAATAAGGAAGGGCGCCAGATCATCAACACGCAGGTGCCCTATGGCACGGCGTTGCCGTCCACGGGTGCCCCTGATCAACTGCTTCGCGTCTTCCAGTCGCGCATGCCCGTGCTGACGGGTCTGTTCGCCGGCGGTCTGAACAAGGATCCCACCATCGCGCTGGGCGTGCCGGTCGTGCGAGGCGGGGAGGTGGTCTACAGCCTGAACGTGGGACTGTCGCCCGAGCGCATCGGCAACGTGTTGGGCCGCCGCGCCTTGCCCGAGGGCTGGGTGGCCGCGGTGTTGGACGACTCCGGAACCATCGTCGCCCGCACCCGCGACACGTCGAAATTCGTCGGCCAGAAGGCGGTGCCGGCGCTGGCCCGCGCTGTCCAGCAGGAAGGCGAAGGATCGCTGGAAACGATTACCAAGGAAGGCACGCCGGTCTACACCGCGTTCAGCCGGTCGGCGCTATCGGGCTGGACGGTTGCCGCGGGTGCGCCGATGCAGTTGCTGACCACGGACCTCTACCGCTCCATTGCGTGGATCGGTTTGGGCACGTTGTTCGCATTCGGCCTGGGGTTGTGGCTGGCCCTCAGGCTGGCGAGCCGGCTGACGTCGGCAGTGCAAGGGCTGGTCGCGCCAGCGCTGGCGCTGGGCGAGGGCCGCACCGTGGAGCTGCCGGCCACGCGCATCAAGGAAGCCCAGGAGGTCGGGGCCGCGATGCTGCAGGCATCGCGCATGCTGGCGCGCGCGCAGCACCTGGCGCACTACGATCCGCTGACCGGCTTGTGCAATCGGGTGCTGTTCGGCGAGCTCGTGCTGCGCGAGCTGGCGGTCGCGCAGCGCAGCGGCGATTCGTTCTCGATCCTGGCGATCGACCTGGACGGCTTCAAGGCCGTCAACGACATGCACGGCCACGCCGCGGGCGACACGGTGCTCAAGGAGGCCGCCGACCGCATGGCAAGCGCCATCCGGGTTTCCGACGTGGCGGCACGCCTTGGCGGTGACGAGTTCGCGGTGCTGCTGCTGGGCGCCAATCAAGAGGACGCGCGGCTGGTGGCCGAGGCGCTGGTCGAGAGCCTGTCGCTGCCGTATCCCAACGTTCGCGTCGCGGTGTCGGCGAGCATCGGGATTGCGGTGTATCCCCAATCGGGCGCCACCATGCTGCAATTGCTCGAGCGCGCCGATGTGGCGTTGTATCGGGCCAAGGGCCTGGGCAAGCGGCGGGTGGCGCTGGACCAGTGAGTCCGGCGCCAGGCCGGACGCGTCAGGTGCCGTGGCGCGGCGTCAGGGCCGTCACGACTTCGCCTGATCCCAGGCGATAGCGCTTATCGTCCAGCGCGATGACGGAATCGCCTTCGGATGTTCTGAATATGTAGCGCAAGCCGGCGCGCGGCACGGCATCAGCCCCCGCATCCTCCGTCCGCAAGAACACTTCAATGCGGTAAAGCCGCCCCGAATTCGTGCTTGCCAGCACGTCGCTCAACCTGCGTGTGGAAATAGCCATGCCGCGATTTCTCCGTTCGGTTTTCGCTAAACTTGCCGCCTTGGCGCCGGGCCAGCCCAGTTCTTGCACAGGCACGGCGCGCAATCGGAAACAGTAATGCAATTGAATCCTGGCCGGAATGCGGCCACTTCCCTCGGTTTGCTGGCGATCCTGCTGTGGGGCACGGTCGTCGGACTGATTCGAGGCGTCAGTGAAAACTTCGGCCCGATCGGCGGCGCCGCGCTCATATATTCGGTGGGTTCGATCTTCCTGGTGTTGTTGCTGGGCTTTCCCAAGCTGCGCACGTTTCCCCGGTCCTACCTCATCGTGGGCAGCCTGCTGTTTGTCGCTTATGAGATCTGCCTGTCGCTGTCGCTGGGATTCGCAGTCGATCGCGGACAAGCCATCGAGTTGGGCATCGTCAACTACCTGTGGCCGTGCCTGACGGTGGTGTTTGCCATGCTCATCAACGGCCAGCGGGCAAGCGTCTGGGTAGCGCCGGGCATCTTGTTGTCGGTTTGCGGCATCGTGTGGGTCGTGGGCGGAGCCGGCGGGCTGTCGTATGAACGCACCGTCGCCAATGTGTCGAGCAATCCTCTCAGTTATGGATTGGCCTTCAGCGGCGCCATCATCTGGGCCGTGTATTGCAACGTGACCAAGCGCTTTGCCGACGGCAAGAACGGTGTCGCGCTGTTTTTCGTGCTGACCGCTGCTGTCCTGTGGATCAAGTACGCGATCAGCGCGGAACCCGCGCTTGCGTTCACGACGCCGGCCACGATCGAGCTATGCGTGGCCGGTGGCGCATTGGCCAGCGGCTACGCATTCTGGAACGTGGGGATACTGCGAGGCAACCTGACCTTGCTGGCCACCGCGTCGTACTTCACGCCTGTCTTCTCCACCTTTTTTGCCGCGCTCTGGTTGGCGACGCCGCTTACCCTGTCGTTCTGGCAGGGCGTGGCGATGGTCACCGCCGGTTCATTGTTGTGTTGGGCGGCAACCCGCGGCAGACCGGCCCGTAACGGATAGTCCGGGCCTGGCCTTCGGTGGGGAGACTACTCGACGAGCATCGTCAGGGCAACGGCGAACCCCAGCGGAACCAGCATTAGCGATGCAAAGGTGGAACTCACAATCGCCGCCGATATCTTCAGCCAGGGTTCGGGCCCTGCGCTTCGTATCGTTTGAATCACCAACGCGACGATACCCATAACCATCAAACAGCTCATGAAAACTGCTACGTAAGTCATGTTGTCTCCGTCCTCGCCTTATTTAGGGGATTCGGCGCCGCTGAGCGGTCTTGATGTTTGAGACGATTGTGCGCCTGTATTGCAGGACTGCACCCTAGGGTTTTCCTTGCCGGTCGTCGGCTTTGTGGCGTATTAGCCGCGCACGCTGCAGCATGAAATCGGTGTGCGGACGCAGCATTTTCCAGGCGTCGTATTCGGGGGCGGCGGCTTGGCGCGATTGCGCTACGATGGCGTCATCGAAACACCGAAGAGGCCGCCAGATGCCGCAAGAATTACGTCCCGGCACGCGCGCCACCCTGCAGGTCCGCCAGCTTTCGCCTGGTGAATTTGCGTGGATCATCACCTTGCTTGATCCCCAATCCGGGAATGTGCGCAGCACCAATTACTCGGACAGGCGATACGCCAGCCAGGATGAAGCCTCCGCCGCCGGCAAGGCCGCCGTTGTTGCTTTTCTTGCGGGCGATGCCCCCGACCGTGGGGTCGCTTTGACCGGCAGCAAGCGCAAGGACTGACGGATTTGCGCTTTCCTCAAAGGCACTGAACCCTTGAAAGGTCTCGGGCACGCCATTTGCTGATGCTCAACCGAAGCGCGTCTTGCGCTGCTTGAGGAGAGGCAATCATGTCCCAGATCCCGCATCGAGAACCCGGTCAACCGGACGATCTTACGCCCGACGATCCGGCGCTTCCGGGCAATGCCCCTGCGGACGATCCGCGTCCGGACCCGGGTCGTCCCACCGACAATCCCGACGTCATCGATCCCACGCCGCCCGCGCCGGATCCCCGCGCCCCGGGCACCATCGACCTGGCCTGATTTCGGCCAGCGACATTTCCATCCAGATCCATTCATCGAAGCAAGGAGGTTTCCATGCGCTCCATCCTGTTGTGGCTGCTTGGCGTGCCCATTCCGATCATCATTCTGCTGGCATTGTTCTGGCACTGAAGGCCGGTTCGTCATTCCCGCTTTGGCACCCGCGTCTGCGCGGCTGCGTAAGACTCTGGACAAGGATCGATCATGCAAAATACGTCTTCATTGAGCCAACCCTATGCCGATGGCGTGCCTCCACGTGAGTCCGCCATTTCGGCCGTGTCGTGGGCGGCGGTTTTCGCCGGCGCGGTGATTGCCGCCGCGCTCTCGCTCGCGTTGTTTGCCGGTGGCACCGGCCTGGGTTTCCTGTCCGTATCGCCGTGGGGCGACGAGGGCGTGTCGGCCCCGACCATCGGTATCGGCATCATTGTCTGGATGCTGATCACGCAAATCCTCTCGTACGGCATCGGCGGCTATGTCGCCGGACGCCTGCGCACCAAATGGGTCGACGTGCACTCGGATGAGGTCTATTTCCGAGATACGGCGCATGGCTTTCTAGTCTGGGCGCTGAGCGCCGTGGTCAGCGCTGCGCTGCTGGGATCGGCGCTAGCGTCCATGGCATCGGGCGCGGCCAAGGCCGGCGCGGCCGTGGCGGCCACTGCCGGCACCGCGGCGACCGCAGCTGCGACGGCTGGCGCGGCGGGTGCGAGCAATGGCGGCGGCATGGAACGCGCCACCGACTATCTCACCGACACCCTGATGCGCTCGGAACGCCCCGAAGCCAACACCGACCCCGAAGCGGCCCGTGCCGAAGTCGGCCGCGTCGTCGCCATGAGCATCACGCGTGGCGACATGACGCCCGCTGATCGCGACTACGTTGTGAAGGTCGTGGCCGCGCAGGCCGGCGTGGAACCCGCCGTGGCGCAACGCCGCGTCGACGAGGCGATCCAGAACGCCAAGAAGACCGCGGAAGAAGCCAAGGTGAAGGCCAAGGAAGCCGCGGACACGGCTCGCAAGGCCGCTGCGGCGTTTGCGCTGTGGGGCTTTGCGTCGATGCTGATTGGCGCGTTCGTGGCGAGTCTGGCTGCGACGTGGGGTGGGCGTCGACGCGATACGGTGTATCGGACTTGATGGGTTGAGGTTGGTATTGTCCGAATGAAAAAGGCCCGCACAATGTGCGGGCCTTTTTGAATTCTTTGGTGGCGCATCCCTGATTCGAACAGGGGACCTGCGGATTATGATTCCGTCGCTCTAACCGGCTGAGCTAATGCGCCATCTTCTTAGCTGAACAGTTTGCGTTGCAATTGCTGCTCAACGAAGAACGAAATTCTAGCACGAAGTTTTTTTGGAGTGCAAGTGGACGGGCGAAAAAATCCCCTCAATCATCCCGAGCCAGCCGGATGCCCGAGAACTGCCACCGCGCCTCGGGCGGAAAGAAGTTCCGGTAGCTTGGCCGGATGTGATCGCGGGGCGTGGCGCAGGAGCCGCCTCGCAGCACGTACTGGTTGCACATGAATTTGCCGTTGTATTCGCCGACGGCGCCGGCGCTGGGTTTGAATCCGGGGTAGGCATCGTAGCCGCTCGACGTCCATTCCCACGCGTCGCCAAACAGTTGCACGGGACCGCCCTGGCCATTGCGTCCGGGGGCGGGGCGGGTGTCCAGGTGGCCGTTTTCCAGCAGGTTGGCGCGGGCCGAGTAGGTGTCTTCCGAAAGCTGGCGGGCGGCGTGTTCCCATTCGGCTTCTCGCGGGAGCCGCGCGCCTGCCCAGCGCGCGTAGGCATCGGCTTCGAAATAGCTGACGTGCGTGACGGGCGCCTCCCATTCCAGGGGCTGCATGCCGCGCAATGTGAAGACGTGCCAGTCGTCGCCGTCGCTTTCCCAATAGAGCGGCGCGCGCCAGCCTTGCGCGCACACCATGTCCCATCCCATGGACAGCCACAGTTCGGGACGCTCGTACCCGCCATCCTGGATGAAGTCCAGGAATTCGCGCTGGGTCACGAGGCGATCGGACAGGGAGTAGGGCGTCAGCAAGACATCGTGAGCCGGGCCTTCGTTGTCAAAGGCAAACCCGCGTCCGTCGTGGCCGATGCGTGTGACGCCACCTTCGTAGCGGGTCCACCCTGCGTCCGTCGCAGGCGGCAGCGCGGGCTGGCCGGGCGCGACGTACGCGGGCCTGAGCGGATTGGCCGACAGCATGTGCTTCAGATCGGTAAGGATCAGTTCCTGGTGCTGCTGCTCGTGGTTCAGGCCAAGCTCAAGCAACGCGTCGAAGTCGGCATCGTTGCCGCCCAGGCGCGAGATCAGCGCGTGCATGGCCTCGTCGACGTGTTGGCGGTACCGCAAGATCTCGGCGAGCGGGGGGCGCGACAAGAGGCCGCGTTGCGGCCGCGGGTGCTTGGCGCCGACGGCGTTGTAGTAAGAGTTGAAGAGCATCCGGTATTGCGGATGGAAAGGCGGCGTGGATGCGTCGAAGCGCGCCAGCAGGAATGTTTCGAAGAACCAGGTGGTGTGGGCCAGATGCCATTTGACGGGGCTGCAATCCGGCATGGATTGCACCTGGCAATCTTCCGGACTGAGCGGGGCGGCGAGGGCCGAGGTGGTCGAGCGTACGGCATCGTAGCGGTCGTGCTGTCCGGCCTGTCCGCTGGCATAGGGCGCAATGGCGGGATGGGTCAGCAGGCATGCGGGGTCCATGGCGATCCTCCGGGGGCGTCGTGGGTGGTCCCGCGTCAGGCGCGGGCGCTGAAAACAGAAAACCAGTCGCGGGCATCCGACCAGTGCGCGACATCGCGAAAGCCCGCGCGATGAAGCAGGTCGCTGAAGGCCTGTGGCGTGAACTTGTACGAGTTTTCCGTATGGATGCGCTCGCCGCGCTTGAAGTCGCGATGACCGCCGGGCCAGGCGACGCGCAACGCGCGCTGCGCTTCCAGGTGCATCTCCACCCGCGAACGTTCGCTGTTGAAGATGGCCACATGGCGCCAGTCGTCGACATTGAAATCGCTGCCGAGCACCGCATTTACGTGGCGCAGCAGGTTCAGGTTGAACGCGGCCGTCAAATGCAGGGCGTCGTCGTACGCGGGTTCAAGCACGCTTCGGGGCTTGACGCGGTCGACGCCGATCAGCAGGCCACCGCCGGAACACGACTCGCGGATCCGCCGCAGCATGGCGTACGCGCTGTCGGGACCAAGATTGCCGATGCTGGATCCTGGATAGAAGAAAAGGCGCTGCGGCGTCGGTATGTCGTCGGGCAACGCAAGTTCATGCGAGAAATCCTGTCCCACGGCCGTGATCCGCATGTCGGGATAGGACAGCTTCAGCCGCCGTACAGCCGTCTGCAGATAATCGGCCGAGATGTCGACCGGCACGTAGTGGCTGGGCCGCAGGCTGGCGAAAAGCCGCTCGGCCTTGACGCAGTCGCCGGCGCCCAGGTCGACCATGGCCTGCACCGGACCGACGTGGCGGGCGATGTCAGCGCCATGACGCTGAAAGATTTCGTCCTCGCAGCGCGTCGGGTAGTACTCGGGCAACTGCGTGATGGCCGTGAAGAGCGATGAGCCCAGCGCGTCGTATAGGAACTTAGGGTCGATGTGGGCGGAGCTGTCCAGCAACCCATCGTGCAATTCGATCTGCTCGGCGCTTTGATGCTGCGGTTCTTGCGCGACGAATTCAGGAGAAACGGCGGCAAGGAGTGCGGAAGGGGAAACCATGCGTTCAGTTCCTTTTTGGGGCGGTTGAAGCGCATTGAGAAGGCCTATTGTGGCGGCTGAGGGGGTTTGCGTGTCAAGCGCCAAGCCTCTGAATGCAATGGACTTTTACGAAATCGAAAACGCGTTTGGCCGGGCGAGACAAGATGTGCCTGCCGATCCGCACCCGGCGTCAGACGTTGCCATCAGCAAGTTTCGCTCCGCTGAAATATCGGTTTACGGCTGGTTGCGAAAGCTCGGGCAGTTGGGGCCATAGCTATGGACAATGGGGCTTCGGCCATGCGGAACGATGTGTTCCGCGGCCCTGGCGATGCTGCGTTGCATCAGGCAACGGTTGCGTCAGCCGGGACGGTCCAAAAAAACAAGGAGCTAACCATGAATCGAAAGCACCAGCGCGCTGAAATGGCTTTGCATCGTGAACGCGTGAATGACAGCTTCCACGAGCTGCTGGCCGGGACGGAGGATCTCTTGCGTTCGACCGCGTCGTATACGGGCTCCGAAATCGAATCGGCGCGTGCGCGCCTGAAGCGCCAGCTTGCAGATGCACGTGAATCGGCAGGCGGGTGGGAAGGCGTGGCTCGGGAACGGGCACGCCGGGCCACGGCTTACGCAGACGAATACGTGCATGAGAATGCGTGGAAGTCGGTCGGCGTGGCGGCGCTGGTGGGCGCCGTGCTCGGCTGCATCTTCGTGGCGGGCAACCGACGCTAGAGGCGCATCATGAGCCCATTACCGGCCCTGAGCCGGGGTGGGCCGCGCAATGCCTTGCAGGAACTGACGGCCGACGCGCGCCGATGGGCGCGCGCCGTCCTGTTTGCGTGCGTCGCGTCCGTGCTCGCCGCCTGCGCCAGCGTCCCGGACGCGCAGGAACGGCACGCGCGCGCCGCGCAGGCCGGCCTGTCCGCGGATGCGGCGCAGGACAGTTACCGTCGCGGGCAAGGCATTGCAGCGGACCCTCAAACACCCAAGGACGACTTCCTTGCCCGGCACCTGGCGGTGGAGCAGGCGGTCAGCGGCGCGCCGCTGGTCAAGGGCAATCGCGTGCGGTTGCTTACCGACGGTCCCAGCACGTACAAGGCGATGCTCCAGTCCATCGGACAGGCGCGCCGCTACGTCCACATGGAAACCTACATCTTCGAGGATGACGCCGAAGGCCAGCGCTTTGCCGAGGCGCTGATCGCGGCGCGCAACCGGGGCGCCGAGGTCTCGTTGATGGTGGACGCGGTCGGGACGATCAAGACGCCCGATGCGTTGTTTCAGCGCATGCGCGACGCGGGCGTCCAGGTGGCGGTCTTCAATCCCGTCAATCCGGTCAACGCCCGCGCCGGCTGGTCGCCGAACCAACGCAACCACCGCAAGGTGCTGGTCGTCGACGGCAAGGTGGGCTACCTGGGCGGCATCAACGTCAGCAGCGTGTACGAGTCGTCGTCGTTCTCCGGCGGCAGTGGCTCGGGTTCGGGCTCTGGCGGCGGTTCGGGCGGCGGCTCCGGCGATAAGGCCGGCGACCCGCCGGAAGACGCCGATTCCGCGCCGTGGCGCGACACGCATCTGCGCATCGAAGGCCCGGCGGTGGCAGAGTTGGAGCAGGTGCTGCAGGCCGGCTGGGCGTCGCAGGCGAAGGAGCCCATCAAGGGCGGTGATTCGCAGGTTGCGCCGCCTGTCGGCAATACCACGGTCCGCATTCTGGCCAACAAGCCCGACCGCAGCGACGGCTACACGGTCTACCTGACGCTGATGTCCGCCTTCGAAAGCGCGCAGAAATCCATCCACATCACGATGGCGTACTTCGTGCCCGATCCTGCATTTATTGAGGTGCTGCAGTCCGCGGCCCGGCGAGGCGTGGACGTGGTGCTGGTGCTGCCGGGCTTCAGCGATTCGTCGCTGGTGTTCCACGCGGGGCGGTCGCATTACACCGATCTGCTGCGCGCCGGCGTGAAGATCTACGAGCGGCGTGACGCGTTGCTGCATGCGAAGACGGCGGTGGTCGACGGCGTCTGGTCGACCGTGGGATCCAGCAACATGGATTGGCGCAGCTTTGCGCTGAACTATGAGATCAATGCTGTGGTGCTGGGGCCCGAGTTCGCGGCCGAGATGGAGACGCTGTTTCAGCGCGACGTGGCCGATGCCGTGCAGATCACGCCCGAGGCCTGGAAGGAACGCGGCCTGGACGACCGCTTCATGGAGTCGTTCTCGCGCATGTTCGAGCGCTGGTTGTAGCAGACGCGGCGGGCGGCCTTGGCGCGATATGCCGCGCCAGCCCCGTCCGCCGCGCCGATCAGGAATTGCCGGCCGCGGCTGCCTGAGCGGCGTGTTCCCGCGCGAGCGCCGTGGTGATGTCGTGCGTGGGCTGGAATGACTGCGCCTGCGCCATCGCCCAACCTGCACGAAACACTTGATGCCGGAACTCGCCGCGCAGCAGTTCGCCGGGCGCAAGCTCGGGGAACAGCGCGGACAAGAGGCGGATTTCGCTGGGGGAGATGCGGCGCGCGATATGGTGCGGACGCAACTGGCTGGGGTGGGTCAACCCCGCCGCGGCCAGCAGTTCGGCAAGCGCGTGCAGCGTGTTCTTGTGGAAGTTGGCCACGCGCTGCGCCTTGTCCGGAACGACCAGCGCGCGTTGCCGCAGCGGATCCTGCGTGGTGACGCCGGTGGGGCACTTGCCGGTGTGGCAGGCCTGCGCCTGAATGCAGCCGATGGCGAACATGAAGCCGCGCGCGGCGTTGCACCAGTCCGCGCCCATCGCCATCACGCGGGCCATGTCGAAAGCGGTGATGATCTTGCCCGACGCGCCCAGCTTGATGCTGTCGCGCAGGTTCACGCCGATGAGCGTGTTGTGCACCAGCCGCAGCGCCTCGCGCAGCGGCGTGCCGACATGATCCACGAATTCCACGGGCGCCGCGCCCGTGCCGCCTTCCGCGCCGTCCACCACGATGAAGTCCGGCGTGATGCCGGTTTCCAGCATGGCCTTGACGATGGCGAACCATTCCCACGGATGCCCCACGCAGAACTTGAAGCCGACGGGCTTGCCGCCCGAGAGCTCACGCAGGCGCGCCACGAATTTCATGAGGCCGATGGGGCTGTCGAACGCGGAATGGCTGGCCGGCGAATTGCAGTCCTGCCAGGGCGCGACGCCGCGCGCTTCGGCGATCTCGATGGTTACCTTGCCCGCGGGCAGGATGCCGCCGTGGCCCGGCTTGGCGCCTTGAGAGAGTTTGATCTCGATCATCTTGACCTGCGGCGTACAGGCGTTGCGCACGAAGGCTTCTTCGGAAAACGCGCCGTGCTCGTCGCGGCAGCCGAAGTAGCCCGAGCCGATGTTCCACACCAGGCTGCCGCCCGGCTGGCGATGGTAGCGGCTGATGCCGCCTTCGCCCGTGTCATGCGCGAAGTCGCCTTGCCGCGCGCCTTCGTTCAGGGCCAGCACCGCGTTGGCCGACAGCGCGCCAAAGCTCATGGCCGACACGTTGAACACCGACATGGAATAGGGCTGCGTGCAATCGGGCCCGCCCACGGTCACGCGAAAGTCGGTGTCGTTGATGTGCGAGGGCGACATGGAATGGTTGATCCATTCGTAGCGGTCGCCGTAGACGTCTTCCTGGGTGCCGAAGGGGCGCTTGTCGATCTCGCGCTTGGCGCGCTGGTACACGATGGAACGCTGCGCGCGCGAGAAGGGCGAGGCCTGCGTGTCGTCCTCGAGGAAATACTGGCGGATCTCGGGGCGGATGAATTCGAACAGAAAGCGCAGGTTGCCCAGCACGGGATAGTTGCGGCGGATGGCGTGGCGCGGCTGAATCAGGTCGTACACGCCCAGCGCGCCCAGCAGCGCCAGCGGCACGGCGGCTGCAAGCCACCACAACGACGCGGTGACGGCCAGGACTGCGGTGATCGCCGCGCCGGCCAGGGTCAGGAAAAAGGCCGTGAAGCGGCCGGCTATCCAGTTCATGTCCATCTCCGTATTTCGGAATGGAGCCACCATACACCAGGGCAGCCGTCTGGCGGATGAATGGCGCGCGGTGCGAGCCTGCGCTGGCGTGGGCCTCGCGCAAGTGTGCCTCACGCCGAAACCCGCATGGCTGCTGGCTTTGCAGCAAGGCAAAAAAATGGCCTCCCGTGTCGGGAGGCCATTGTTGGAACACTGTTTCTCAGCAACTGGACGCCGGCGGCGTCTTCTCGACGGCCAGGCCGAAGAGCGGACGCAGGCGCACGCCCAGCGCGCTGCCGGCGAACGCGGCAGGCAGCCACAGCCAGGCATGCAGGCTGCCCGACAGGATGCCGCTGAAGTAGGCGCCGATGTTGCAGCCGAAGGCCAGGCGCGCGCCGTAGCCGAGCAGCAGGCCACCGATCACAGCGCCGGCGAGCGAACGCGCGGGCACCTTCCACACGGGCGCGAACTTGCCGGCCGCGCTGGCGGCGGCCAGTGCGCCGAGCATGAGGCCAATGTCCATGACGGTGGTGACATCCTGGCGCAGCGGCGCGGCAAGCGACGGCTGCTTGGCCCAATAGGCCCAGGTGGCGACGTCGCCGCCCGCCGCGTCCAGCGCCTTGGCGCCCCACAACGCGAATGCCGACGTGATGCCCCACGGACGGCCGGCCAGCGCCAGCGTCGCGAAGTTCAGCACGACCAGTGCCACGCCGCCCCAGATGAGCGGCCATGGGCCTTGCAGCAGCGAGGCCGGGCGCGCAGTGCGCGACGCGAAGGAAATCACGTGGCCGTGGCGGCGCTTTTCCAGCGCGGTGGCGATCCAGGCGATCAGGGCAAACACGGCCAGGTTGGCGATGATGGCGGGCGCCAGGCCCCACGTCTTGATGAGCGAGGTGGGCGCCAGCGCCGGCAGGCTGGACCACCAGCCGAAGTTGGCGGTGGCGATGACCGAACCCACGATGAAGAACAGCAGCGTCACCACCATGCGGGTGTTGCCGCCGCCCACCGCGAAGAGCGTGCCGGATGCGCATCCGCCGCCCAATTGCATGCCGATGCCGAACAGGAATGCGCCCAGCACGACCGACACGCCCGGGGGCGACACGAAGCCGGTGACCGGCTGGCCGAACAGCGTGCCGGCAGCCAGGAAGGGGAAGAACAGCAGCACGCCCGCGGCCAGCATCAGCATCTGCGCGCGCAGGCCCGCGCCGCGGCGGTCCGATACGAACACGCGCCAGGCCTGTGTGAAGCCGAACGAGGCGTGGTAGAGCGTGACGCCGAGCAGCGCGCCGATCACCCACAGCGCGCCTTGGCGCCAACTGACGGTCTGGTTGAGGTACAGCGCGCCGGCCAGCACCAGCAGCATTGCGATCCAAAGCGGCTTGCGGTTGATCTGGATGGGCGGCAGAGCCGGGGAAAGGGGCAGGGAGGAAGCGTTGGCGCTCATGGGAATCCCGAGGATAAGGCGTAAATGCAGGACGTAAATGCAAACGGGTGCGTCGTCGCACCCGTGGGAATAGCCGCCAGTCTAGTCCTGGCATTAAATTTCTCAAACGAATGAATTGTGCTTTAACGATAACTAAAAGTTATATAAAGCGTTTGCGGGAAATAAGTCGCTTGCCGGTTACGAGACGGGATGCGCGCTGATCCATGCGACGAGCAGGCTGACCGTCAGCACCGACGCCACGGTACTGACAAGGATGGCGCGCGATGTGACGCGGGCATCGCGCCCGTACATCTTCGCCAGCATGAAGGGGCCGGTGCCGATGGGCAGCGCGCTCATCAGCACGGCAGTCCAGGCCCACAGCGGCGGCATCGAGAACACGTAGAACGCCAGCACTGCGGTTGCCGCCGGCTGCAGCAGCAGCTTGCCCAGCACCAGGCGCAATACGCCGGGCCCGGAACTGGCGGTTTCGGTCTGCGCCAGGAAGAGACCGATGGTCACCAGCGCGCACGGACTGGCCGACGCGCCCAGCAAGGCCACATACCGGTCGACGCCTTCGGGCAGCGCCACGCCCGTGGCGGCCCAGGCCAGTCCCAGCACGGGGGCAGCCAGCAGCGGGTTGCGCACCAGCGCGCGGCCCACCTTGAGCAGCGTCGCCGGCAAATTGGGCGTCTGCTGGCGGTCGAACTCGATCAGCGCGATGGCAAATCCGAACAGAACGCTGGCGGTGAGCAACGTGGTGAAGGTGGCGGGCGCCAGGCTGTCGGCGCCAAGCAGCGCAAGGCACAGCGGAATGCCCATGTAGCCGGCGTTGGCGTAGGAAGCCGCCAGGCCTTCGATGCTGCGGTCGGTCAGCGTCTGCGGTCCGCGCTTGCGCGGCAGGAACGACACCAGGAACGTGACGGCGACGCCGCCGGCGAACGCGCCGACGAATCCCCAGTGCGCCATGTGCGCCAGGTCCACCTGCGTCATCGCGCGGAACAGCAGCGCAGGCAAGGACAGGTACACCACGTAGCGGTTCAGCGCGTCGGTCGCGTGAGTGCCCAGGATGCGCCAGCGGGCGGCCAGCCAGCCGGTCAGGATCAACGCAAAGACCGGCAAGGCGGCGGTGACGACGGCGTTCATGGGCGGAGGCGCGAGGGCGGAAAGGCGCTCATTCTACTTGGCGCTGTCGCTCGTCTTGCCCGATTTGCGGGTGACCAGCAGGATGCCCAGCGCGGCCAGCGCCATGCCGGGCCACGCCAACGGCGGGATGGATTCGCGCAGGATCAGCAGCGCAATGACCGCCGTGCAGGGCGGCACCAGGAAAAACAGCGCGGACACGCGCGATGCTTCGCCGTGGCGGATCATGGCAAGCAGCAAGGTGATAGCGACCAGGGAATTGCCCACCACCAGATACGCCAGCGAGCCCAGCAACGGTCCCGTCCAGTCGATGTGCATCGGCTCCAGCCAGAACGCCAGCGGCGCGGACACGGCAAGTCCCACGCCGTACTGGACGAAGTTGGACGCCACCGGATGGATCTGCGTGCCGAAACGTTTTTCGTAGAGCGTGCCGCCCGTGATGCATAGCAGGGCGCTGACCGCGAATAGCAGTCCCAAAGGGGCCACGACATCGATCGACGCCTTGGCCACGATCACGAGCGCGGCGCCCGTCACGCCCAGCGCCAGGCCGGCCCAGCGCCGGGCGTCGACGCGTTCATGCGCAATCGCGGGCGCCAGCAGGCCGATCAATATGGGTTGCAACGAGGTGATGAGCGCCACCCCGCCCGCGGACATGCCCTGCTTGAGCGACAGGTAGGTGAAGCAGAAGTAGCCGGCCTGCAATAGCAACCCGACCATGGCGAGATGCCCCCACGCGCTGGCCCGTGCGGGGAGCGGCGGCCGCAAGGCGAGCAGGAGCGGCGTCAGGATCAGCAGAACGCAGGCATAACGCAACGCCAGAAATGTTAGCGGATCGGCATAAGCCAGGCCCACCTTGAGCACGACGAAGCCGCTGGACCACAGCACAAGAAAGAGCGCGGGGGCGGCTTTCAACCAGGCGGGCGGTGCGGCAGGCGTCATGGCGGACCAGGGGGCGGCAAGGGCAAGCCGCGATCGTACCCCTTTTCGCGCCTTCTTCATCCCTGCGAAAATGCGGCGTAGGATTCAGTTATTCATTTGCTGCAACGTAGGGGAAGGACATGTCGGCCGATAGACAGACAACGGTTCGTATCGCTTTGGGAACATGGGATCGCTTGCGCGACGACGCTTATTCAGTGCGCCATGCGGTGTTTGTGGTCGAGCAGAACGTGCCGCCGGAAATCGAGATGGACGACGATGATGCCGTGTCGGTGCATGCCGTGGCTTACGGACCCGATGGCACGCCGATGGGCACGGGGCGTCTCTTGCCCGACGGCCACATCGGGCGGATGGCGGTTCACAAGCGCGCCCGCGGCATGGGCGTGGGCGGACAATTGCTCGATGCGCTGATCGGCCAGGGTCACGGCGACGGCCATCGCATGCTGGTGCTGCATGCGCAGACACACGCCGCGGGCTTTTACGAGGCCCATGGATTCAAGGCCGAAGGCGATGAATTCGTCGAGGCCGGCATTCCGCACGTGGTGATGACGCGCACCTTGAAGTAGGGCGCGGCGCCGCCATGCGCCGCAGCCGATGGGCTGCGGCACGGTCCCCGAAAGGCGAAAGACCGCGCCTGCAAAATAAAGACCGCGCGTTAAACGACGCGCGTTAAAAGACACGCGTACAAAGCAAAAACCCCGAACGCTTTCGCATTCGGGGTTTTTCTTTTGGCGCATCACGACAGGTACCTCGTGATGTAGTAATTGGTGCCCAGGAGAGGACTCGAACCTCCACACCTTGCGGCACACGGACCTGAACCGTGCGCGTCTACCAATTCCGCCACCTGGGCGCTGTTGCTTCACTTGTTGCGTCGCTTTCGCTTCGTTTCTTATTCAGCAGCAGAGGAACGAGATTATGCACACTTTTTTTAATGTGTGCAAGTCGTGCTGCATTTTTTTCACTTTTTTTTTGGGTGGGCCGCGAGTAGGCCGCTTTCGATATAGTGTCGCCCATGTCTCGAGCCCTCTGTACGCGCTGCCTGCGCCCGCTGTCGCACTGCCTTTGCGCCCTGATCCCGTCGTTGTCGTGCCGAACCCGCGTGGTGGTCCTGCAGCATCCCAGCGAAGCGCGCCATGCGCTGAACACGGCGCGTCTTGCGGTGCTGGGTCTGGCGGGCGCGCGCCGCGTGGTGGGCGAGTATTTTTCGGAGACGGACTGGGCGGCGCCGGGCCATGCGCCGCGTCTGCTGTTTCCTGGTGAGGGCGCCGAAGTCCTGACGCCGGGTTATGGCCAGGACCTGGGCATGCCCATCCAGCTGATCGTGCCGGACGGCACATGGGGGCATGCGCGCAAGCTGCTGCACATCAATCCAGCGCTTGCCGCGCTGCCTCGCGTCATGCTGCCACCGGGTCTATCGACGCGTTACCGCGTGCGCCATGCCGATGTGGCCGGCGCGCTGTCGACCATCGAGGCGGTAACGCACGCGCTGAACGCCATCGAGGCCCCACGCAATTTCGATGCGCTGCTTGCGCCATTCGAGGCGTTGATCGATGGGCAGATCGACGGCATGGGCGCCGATCTTTATGCGCGCCATCATTTGAATCGCAAGGTGCCCTGGCGATAAGGATGGGTCAAAAAAGGCGGGGGGGAGGGCGCCTTGCAACGGGCAAGCGCGGAAACGGAAAAAGCAAAAGCCCCGGAAACCTATCGATTTCCGGGGCTTTTTAGCCTTTTTTCTCAAGCCAGTTGAAAACTGCCTTGATTAGAATTCCGTGGTGCCCAGGAGAGGACTCGAACCTCCACACCTTGCGGCACACGGACCTGAACCGTGCGCGTCTACCAATTCCGCCACCTGGGCACTGAAAGATACTGTCAGGACTATGTGCTACGCTGCGTTCCAGTCACGTGAGTTTGTTCAGAATTCAAGCCGGATTTAAATCCGGATTCAATTCTTGAACTAATCCATGCGTCTGAATGCAGTTGGTTTTACAATCGGTTTTTTCAAACCCGGTTTTTAAACCTTCCTGACCATTTCTGCTTCAGTGTTCAGCCTTGGGCGAACCACAGAAGCTGCGCATTATATACGGAAAATTTAGCTTTGGCAAAACGATCGAATAACGAATCCAATAAGAACAGATCAACACCCTTGCCCGAAGCGCCGCCGGACTTCGACCCTGATGTTCCGTCCCGTGAAGCCATCCTGACAGCGCTGCGCGCCGCGGGTTCGCCGTTGTCTCCGGCTGAGCTGGCTGAGCGCATGGGCGTCGAGCGCGAGGCGACGTTGGTGGGGTTTGAACGCCGCCTGGGCGCCATGGAACGCGACGGGCAGTTGATGCCCAACCGCAAGGGCGTGTTGCTGCTGGCGACCAAGCTCGACTTCGTGGCCGGCAAGGTGCTGGGGCATCGCGACGGCTTCGGATTCCTGCTGCGCGATGACGGCGGTCCGGATCTGTTCCTGTCGCCCCGCGAAATGCTCAAGGTGCTGCATGGCGACCGCGTGCTGGTCAAGCCGGGCGGCGAATACCGGGGCAAGCCGGAAGGCACCATCGTCGAAGTCATCGAGCGCCGCACCAACAAGCTGGTGGGCCGCTTCCTGCACGAGCATGGCCTGTCCATCGTTGTGCCCGAAGATCAGCGCATCAAGCACGACATCCTGATTCCGCCGAGCGACACCAATGGCGCCCAGCACGGGCAAGTGGTCGCGGTGGAAATCATGGCGCAGCCCACGCGCCACACCCAGCCGCTGGGCCGCGTGGCCGAGGTGCTGGGCGAGATCGACGATCCCGGCATGGAAATCGAAATTGCCGTGCGCAAGTTCGACGTGCCGGTCGACTTCACGGATGGCGCCTTGAAGCAGGCCGCGCGCCTGCCGGATACGGTCCGCAAGTCCGACCTGAAAGACCGGGTCGACCTGCGCGACGTGCCGCTCATCACCATCGACGGCGAGGACGCCCGCGACTTCGACGACGCCGTGTATTGCGAGCCGGTGGAACTGGGCACGGGCCAGCGCAAGCGTCCGGGCTGGCGCCTGTTGGTTGCCATTGCCGACGTCAGCCATTACGTGCGCCCCGGCGATTCGCTGGACGACGATGCGATCGAGCGCGGCACCAGCGTGTATTTCCCGCGCCGGGTCATTCCTATGCTGCCCGAGTCGCTGTCCAACGGTCTTTGTTCGCTGAATCCTGACGTCGACCGCCTGGTGCTGGTGTGCGACATGGTCATTCCGGCCAGCGGCGCCAAGGCCGGCACGGTCACGGCGTACCAGTTCTACAACGCGGTCATGCACTCGCATGCCCGCACCACCTACACCAACATCTGGGCGGCCCTGCAGCAGCCGGGTGGTCCCGCCGCGCACGCGATGCGCAGCGTGATGCCGCAGGTCCAGCATCTGTACGAACTCTTCCAGGTGCTGTCGCAAGGCCGCAAGAAGCGCGGCGCCATTGATTTCGACACCGTCGAAACCAAGATCGTCTGCAACGAGCTCGGCCGCATCGAACAGATCGTGCCGTCCGTGCGCAACGACGCGCACAAGCTGATCGAAGAATGCATGCTGGCCGCCAACACCTGCGCGGCTGACTTCATGACGCGCAGCAAGCATCCGGGCCTGTACCGCATCCATGAAGGCCCCACGCCGGAACGCCTGCAATCGCTGCGCGAATTCCTGCGCACCATGGGCCTGTCGTTGGGCGGGGGTGAAACGCCCACCGCCAAGGACTACGGCGATTTCCTCGACTCGGTGCGCGGGCGTCCCGACTACCAACTGCTGCAGACCATGTGCCTGCGCTCCATGCAGCAGGCCGTGTACAGCCCCGACAACATGGGCCACTTCGGCCTGTCCTATCCGGGCTACAGCCACTTCACCTCGCCGATCCGCCGGTATCCCGACCTGCTCACGCACCGGGTGATCAAGGCGCTGCTGGCGGGGCAGCGGTATGTGCCCAGCCTGGACGACCACGCCGTCGTCATCGGCCGCACGCAGCGCGAACACGAGCACGCCATCTGGGAAAAGATGGGCCTGGTGCTGTCCGCCAGCGAGCGCCGCGCCGACGAGGCGTCGCGCGATGTCGAGGCCTGGCTCAAGTGCTGGTTCGTCAAGGAACGGGTTGGCGAAGACTTCAGCGGCACGGTCACCGGCGTGGCAAGCTTCGGCATCTTTGTCACCCTGGACACGCTGCACGTCGAGGGCCTGGTGCACGTCTCGGAACTGGGCGGCGAATACTTCCAGTTCAACGACGCCCTGCATGAACTGCGCGGCGAGCGCACCGGCATGCGTTACCGGCTGACCGACAAGGTGCAGGTGCAGGTGTCGCGCGTGGACCTCGAAGCGCGCCGCATCGAGTTCCGTCTGGTGCAGGGCACGAGCTTCGACGCGCTGCGCAAGGCGTCCGCGCGCGGCCCCGATGAACCGACGCGCCGCGTCAAGAAGGCCGCCTCGCCCAAGCCGGCGGGCCTTAAGGGCCAGACCGCCAAGGAACGGCGCGCCGCGGCCAAGAAGGCCAGCAAGCCGCCCAAGGCCGCCCAGCGGGCCGCGCCCGCCAAGTCGGCCACCCGCAAGCGCCACTGACAGGCCGCGGCGGATCCTTATGGCCATGCCGTCGTTTGGCGGCGTGGCCGTAAGGGGTAACATTGCGGTTATTGCCGGTCCCGTCCGGTGGCCCGCCCCCTCTGGGGCGGGTATTCGTTTATCTAAAGGTATTGTTTTATGGCGTCGACCCAAGTTCTGGCCGGGTTTCACGCGGTTGTCGCGCGGCTGCGCCACGCGCCCGAGTCGATCAAGGAAATCTACGTCGAGGCCTCGCGCCGCGACAAACGCATGCAGACATTCATCGAGCAGGCCGAGCGGGCGGGCCGCCGTGTGCACCCGGTTCCCATGGAACGACTGGATGGTCTGTCACGTGGCACCCGCCATCAAGGCGTCGTGGCGCTGGCCGACGAACGCCAGCTGGCGGTGGATGTCGACGAAGTGCTCGATGTGGTCGAAGGGCCGCCGCTGCTGTTGATTCTTGACGGCGTGACCGACCCGCACAATCTGGGCGCGTGCCTGCGCACCGCCGACGCCGCCGGCGTGCACGCGGTGATCGCGCCGCGCGACCGCGCCGTTGGGCTGAACGCCACCGTGCAGCGCGTCGCGTGCGGCGCGGCGGATACGGTGCCGTATCTGATGGTGACGAACCTGGCGCGCACCATGCGCAGCCTGAAGGATCGCGGCGTGTGGCTCGTCGGCACGGACGATCAGGCCACCGACAGCATGCACAAGATCGACGCGCGCCAGCCGATGGCCTGGGTCATGGGCGCCGAAGGCGAGGGCATGCGACGCCTCACGCGTGAAACCTGCGACCAGCTCGTGAACATCCCGATGCTGGGCTCGGTGGAAAGCCTGAACGTCAGCGTCGCCAGCGCCGTCTGTCTGTACGAGACCGTGCGCCAGCGTCAATCGTGATTCGTCCCATTCCGTAGATTCCCTTCTTTCTTGCGTCAGCCCATCATGCACCAGAACGGCTTTACCACCACGATCCTCCATTCCGACCGCAATCAATCCGTCGAGCACGGAGCGGTGCACAAGCCGATGCATCCGTCGTCCGAGTTTGCGTACGACGACGCGCGCGAGCTGGCTGCCGTGTTCCAGGGCAAGGCGGGCTTTACGTATGCGCGCCAGGGCACGCCGACCACGACCGCGCTGGAAGCCAAGATCAGCCAGATGGAAGGCGGCAAGGGCACGGTCAGCTTCTCGACCGGCATGGCTGCGCTGGCCGCCATTTTCACCACGCTGCTGCGCCGGGGCGATCACCTGGTGTCCAGCCAGTTCGTGTTCGGCAACACCAACAGCCTGTTCGGCACGCTGCAGGAACTGGGCGTGGAGATCACGTTCGTCGACGCGACGGATTCGTCGCAGGTGCGCGCCGCCATCCAGCCCAATACGCGCATGGTCTTTACCGAGACCATCGCCAACCCGGGCACGCAGGTGGCCGACCTGGCCGTGATCGGCGAGATCTGCCGCGAAAAGGGGCTGGTCTATGTGGTGGACAACACGCTGACCTCGCCGTGGATGTTCCGGCCCGCCTCCGTCGGCGCGTCGCTGGTGATGAACTCGCTGTCCAAGTACATCGGCGGGCATGGCAACGCGCTGGGCGGCGCCGTGACCGACACCGGCCTGTACGACTGGGCCGGCAACGACAACATCTACGAAGCCTATCGCAAGGGCGCGTCCACCAGTTGGGGCCTTACGCAGATCAAGAAGAAGGGCCTGCGCGACATGGGCGGCACGCTCGCCGCCGAGCCGGCGCACCGCATTGCGGTGGGCGCCGAGACGCTGGCGCTGCGCATGGCCAAGCATTGCGCCAACGCGTTGGCGCTGGCGCGCTTGCTCGAAGAACACCCGGGCGTGGCGAAGGTGCATTATCCAGGCTTGGCCAGCCATCCGCAGCATGCGCGGGCGGCGGCGCTGTTCGGCTCGCGGTTTGGTGGCCTGCTGGGTGTTGAGCTGGCGGACGGCGTCGATTGCTTCGACTTTCTCAACCGCCTGCGCGTCGTCCTGATGGCGACGCACCTGGGCGACACGCGCAGCCTGGCGCTGCCCGCGGCCCATACCATCTATTACGAGATGGGCGCCGAACGCCGTCAGCAGATGGGCATTGCGGACAGCCTGATCCGCGTGTCGGTCGGCATCGAAGACGAGGCCGATTTGCTGTTTGATTTCGATCAGGCGCTCAATGGTTGCCTGAAGGGATAATTCGGCAGGCTCGGCCCCCCGCCAGGGCCGAGCCGGCAACGCAATCGGGTAGGAACCCATGCTCATACAGATCTCAGAAGTCTTCACGCCGCAAGAAGCGGCCGACATCCGCCAGCGGCTGGATGCCGCGGACTGGGTCGACGGCAAGGTCACTGCGGGTCATCAGTCGGGGCAGGTCAAACGCAACCGGCAATTGCCCGAACAGCATCCCCTGGCGCAAGAGCTGGGCACCCTGATTCTGCAGCGCCTGTCGGGAAACAACCTCTTCATGTCGGCCGCGTTGCCGCGCAAGATCTTCCCGCCGCTCTTTAACCGCTACGAAGGCGGCGAGGCCTTCGGTTATCACGTCGACAACGCCGTGCGCGGCATCGCGGGTTCATCGGAGCGCGTGCGCACCGACCTGTCCGCCACGCTGTTCTTTTCGGATCCCGACAGCTACGACGGCGGCGAACTCGTCATCGACGACACCTATGGTCCGCGCGCCGTGAAGCTGCCGGCAGGACACATGGTGCTGTATCCGGGCACCAGCCTGCACAAGGTCAATCCCGTGACGCGCGGCGCGCGCGTCAGTTCATTCTTCTGGATGCAGAGCCTGGTGCGCGAAGACAGCCAGCGCGCATTGCTGCTGGACATGGACGTGGCCATCCAGCGCTTGAACCAGGATGTGGCGGGGCATGCGTCGATCGTGCAGCTTACGGGCATTTATCACAATCTGCTGCGCCGCTGGGCCGACGTTTGATGAAGCCTAAAGTGTTTTTTCGGGGTGTCGCGCAAACCCCTAAATGCGCGTTTTTGTTTATTGCGAAAACGCCTAAAAGCTAGTATTGACGCGGGTTGCCGTCAGGTTTTCTCTTGACAGCCGCTCTACGCCAAGGCCTAATATACGTCTGCGTCGCTGACGGTTTGCAGGCAAGAAGCCAGCAAATCCTAAGCGGCGCAGCAGTTTAAAAGTTGTGCTTTGCAGCGCAAGAAAAAAGTTTATCCACTGTCTGTTCGTCGTTTGCCTGGTCTCGCGTCCATTTGTGGCATCCATCCTGACGGCCATGAACTCCGCCCCCGGCAGACTCCACACCTTGTGAGGGGTACACCTGCATGAACAAAACCGAACTCATCGATCACATCGCCAGCAAGGCCGATATCTCCAAGGCTGCCGCCGGCCGTTCGCTCGACGCCCTGATCGGTGCCGTGAAGACCACGCTGAAGAAGGGCGGTACGGTCACGCTGGTCGGTTTCGGCACGTTTGCCGTGTCGGCTCGCGCCGCGCGCACTGGCCGTAACCCGCGCACCGGCGAAACCATCAAGATCAAGAAGGCCAAGGTGCCGAAGTTCCGTCCGGGCAAGGCCCTGAAGGACGCCGTCAACTAATTGACGGTCGCTGATCGCAAGGCGCACGGCGCTGCGATTTGCCCACAAGTACGCGGTCCGGTATACTCCGGCCCGCGTATTGCTTTTGAGTACCCCAAGTTGGCAATTTTCCCGCGCTAATCGCGCCGGGCAGTTGCACTGAAATGGGTGCTTAGCTCAGTTGGTAGAGCGGCGCCTTTACACGGCGTAGGTCACAGGTTCGACCCCTGTAGCACCCACCAGAAGCACACGATTTCCGGTTCGGCAGGCACACCGTGCAAAGGCCCGAATCCGCATGTAACCCGCTCATGGCAACGTGGCGGGTTTTTTGTTTTCTGCGCCAAGCGCCAGCCCTTTTTCGTAAGCGTTTTATTGATCTCGCTTTGATTCCGATCAGTGGTGCTACGCTGTTCCATTCGAAATACAACGTGCGAATCATTCGCATTTGAGATACTATGACGGGCTTGTACCGGTCAGCCCGGCGCCGCGGTCTTGTGCGCGTCAACTTCCTGGCTGGCCGGAAAAGTCAATGCTCCCTGGCTGATTCATGCCTAGTCTTCAACCCGGTTGGAACTCTACTTCGCGGTCTTCTTTTGGTATACGCGCAGGCGCTGGTCTGGCGGTCGTCGCGCTTCATGCAGCGGTGATCGGCGCCATTTTCATGGCGCCGGAAAGCCGTCCTGAATTGGAGGAACCCGAGGCAATCATGGTGAGCGTGGTGGACGCCCCCGTCCCCCAGATCGCCAAAGCCGAACCCACGCCCGAAGTGCCGCAGCCGGTGACCGAGACGCCGCCCGAGCCTGAACCCGAGATCGAGCCCGAACCTGAGCCCGAACCGGAATTGAAGCCCGAGCCGGAACCGGAACCCGAGCCCGAGCCGGTGGTTGAAAAGCCGCCGATGCCGGCGCCCAAGCCGCCTCCGCCCAAACCCAAGCCCAAACCCAAGCCTCAGCCCAAGCAGGACGTCAAACCCGAGCCCAAGCCCGACACGCCGCCGCAGCAGACGCCGCCCAGCGGTGCGCCGGAAGGCACGCAGGCGCCGCAGGGGCCGACGCAGGGACCGCCTCCCGATCAGCCCGTGCTGGTCTCGAGCATCGAGTTCCAGGGCGCGCGTCCGATGCCCAACTATCCGATGGCATCGCGCCGCATGCGGGAAGAGGGCCGAGTCGTGGTGCTGGTGGAAATCAACACCCAGGGCTTGGTCGAGCGCGCCACCATCGACGCTTCGTCGGGCTTTCCGCGCCTGGACGAGTCGGCGCTGGCAGCCGCCCGCAAAGGCCGTTTCAAGCCGTATACCCGTAATGGCGTGGCTTATCCCGCCAAAGCAAAAATTCCGTTCGATTTCGTAATGAGGAACTGAGATGTCCAACGCACTGCATAGCGCCACCCTGGTGGCGCAGGCGACTACCAGCCCGGCAGCAGCGCCGGCTGCCGCCGCCGCGCCCGCAGCCCAGCAAGCCGCCACGACGGGCGGCGGGGTCGCCCAGCAAGCCGCTGGCGCCGTCCAGCAGTCGGCCGACGCGCTGCACAGCGCTGCGGCGGCGATTCCGCCCGCGCCGGCTCCTGTCCCCGACATGGGCTTCCTGCACTTCGTCGCGCAGAGCGACTTCGTGGGCAAGAGCCTGTTCGTCATCCTGATCCTCATGTCGCTCGTGACCTGGTATCTCATCCTGGTCAAGGCGGGCAGCAACGTCAGCATGCGCAAGCGTTCGGCCGATTTCCTGAACAAGTTCTGGAACGCGAGCTCGCTGGAGCAGGTCGAGCACGAAATCAGCACGCACGGCGCGCGCGATCCGTTCTCGCATCTGGCCAGCCACGCCATGCATGCGCAGGCGCACCACAACAAGTTCGGCGCCACCAAGCTGGAAGAGTCGGGCAGCAATTCGGATTTCGTCACGCGCACCATGCGCAAGGTCATCGACGAAGAAACGGCCAAGCTGGAAAACGGCCTGACCGTGCTGGCCTCGGTGGGTTCGACGGCGCCGTTCGTCGGCCTGTTCGGTACGGTCTGGGGCGTGTATCACGCGTTGGTCGGCATCGGCCTGTCCGATGGCGTGACCATCAACCGCATCGCCGGTCCGGTGGGCGAGGCCCTGATCATGACGGGCCTGGGCCTGGCGGTGGCAATTCCGGCGGTGCTGGCGTACAACACGTTCGTGCGCAACAACCGCGTGTACCTGTCGCGCCTGGATGCCTTTGCACATGACCTGTTTGCGTTCCTGACCACTGGCCAGCAAGTCGCGCTGTCCGACGGCAAGGTGCGCGCGCTGCGTCGCCAGAACGGCCACGCGGCTCAACGCGGGAGCGAATAATGGCCTTTGGCAGCTTTGAGGGTAAAGGGTCCGGAAGCCATGCGGTGTCCGAGATCAACATGGTGCCCCTGATCGACGTCATGCTGGTGCTGCTGGTGATCTTCATCATCACGGCGCCGCTGTTGGCGCACTCGATCAAGATCAACATGCCCCAGGTGGCTGCCGAGCAGATCGAGGAAGAACCCAAGACCGTGGACCTGGCGATCGACGCCGCGGGCGCACTGTTCTGGGACGAGAAGCCGGTCAATATCGATGACCTGCCCAATCGCTTCAAGTCGATCGCCGGCACCAAGCCGCAACCCGAGATCCGCATCCGCGCCGATCAGAACACCCGTTACGAAACGCTGGCCAAGGTGATGGCCTCGGCGCGCCGCTCGGGCATGACGCGTATCGGTTTCGTCACGACGCCGCCCTCGGGTGGCGCCGCCGGCCGCGGGAGCGCCCGCCGCCGCGCCGGCTCCGTCCGGCGGGTGAACGAATCCAGGAAGGGGGCGCATTTCGCGCCCCTTTTTTTTTGGATCGCGCTAGAATCGCGGCATGCGAGTTCTGGTAATCGAAGACGACACCACCCTGGGCCATGCGCTCCAGGAATTCCTGGCCGACCAGGGTTATGCGGTCGACTGGCTGACCGAGGGCGACCGGGTTCTGGGCGCGCTGGCGGGCCAGCCGTATGACCTCATGCTGCTCGACCTCAATCTTCCCGGCATGAGCGGCCTGGACGTGCTGCGGCAACTGCGGCAGGACGGCAATCAGGTCCCCGTGCTCATCCTCACCGCCCGCGATGGCATCGAAGACCGCGTTGCCGGTCTGGACGCTGGGGCGGACGACTACGTCACCAAGCCCTTCGAGCTGCCCGAGCTGGCCGCGCGCGTCCGCGCCTTTGGCCGCCGCCGCGCGGGCCAGGCCCAGCCGCTCATCGAAGTCGGCCCGCTGGTGTTCGACACCGTCGGCCGCGAAGTCCGCGCCAACGGCCAGCGCCTGTCGCTGTCGGTGCGTGAACTTTCCGTCCTCGAAATGCTGATGGCCCGCGTGGGCCGCGTCGTGACCAAGCGCCAGATCGTCAATTCCCTGTCCGCCTGGGATGCGGATTTCAGCGAGAACGCCGTCGAAGTCTACGTGTACCGCTTGCGCAAGCGCCTGGAAGGCACGGGCGCCAGCATCCAGACGGTACGTGGCTTTGGCTACATGCTGGATGTGGAAACGGCCTGACGGGCCGGCCGCGGCCGGTGATCGCCGTCCGCGCGTTTTCATCCGCCTCATCGAGGGCTTCGCGCCATGACGCAGGAACGCACTCCCCAACCGTCTCCGGCTGCGCGCCCCCCCATGCTTCCCTCCCGATCGCTTGCCCGGCATCTTGTCATTCGACTGATGCCGCCCATCCTGCTGCTCGTCCTGCTGGACCTGGCGGCAACGTGGGTCATCACCCACAAGATCGACATGTCGCTGTGGATGCTGGAAGACTTCTTCTGGCTGATGGTCGTGGGCCAGGTGGCGCTGATCGCGCTGTTTGCGTGGGTGGTGATGCAGGGCGTGCGGTCCGGGTTGCGGTCGGTGAACCATCTGTCCGAAGAGATCCGGCAACGCTCCATCGACGACATGCAGCCGTTGGAGGTTGCAGGCGTGCCGGTGGAGATCGAGCCGCTGGTCACCCACACCAATGACCTGCTGCTGCGGCTGGACGCGTCGCTGGCCGCTCAGCGGCGCTTCATCGGCCATGCCGCGCATCAGCTTCGAACACCGCTGGCGGGCCTGCGGCTGGAGTCCGAGCTCATGTTGGCGCGTCCCTTGCCGGACGACGTCCGGGCCCGCGCCGAGCGCATCAAGGCTGTCAGCGATCGCATGATCCGGCTAGGCCAGCAGCTACTGGTGCTGGCCCGCGCCGATCCCAACGCTCGTCCGCAGGACAGCTTCGTGCGTATCGACCTGTGCGAGTGGGTGCGGGTGCATGGCGCGGAGTGGTTTCCGCGGGTGCGCGAGGCGCACTACGAACTGGATCTGGCTGCGCCCGAGTCGCCCATCTGGATCGACGCGGACCCCTTGCTGCTCGCGGAACTGCTGGGCAACCTGATCGACAATGCGCTGCGCTATGGCAACCCGACGGGCCGCATCACGCTGATCGTCGGCGCCAATCCGCCCTCGCTGACTGTCGAGGACGACGGTCCCGGCATTCCGCCCGAAGAGCGCGACCGCGTGTTCGAGGCGTTCTACCGGTCGCCCACCGCGACGGCGGGCGGCTCCGGCCTGGGATTGGCCATCGTGCGTGAGATCGCGCACGCGCACGGCGCCTGGTGGAAGCTCACCAGCCGGCCCGATTTTTCTGGAACGCGGCTGTCCGTCGTGTTCCCCGGCCCCCGCAAGGGGGCTCAACTCACTCGCCAAGAACCTGCATCATGAGCCAAGGCACGGTCAGCGCTGCTTCTTTGCCCCCAGGCCATCCCGGCGGCGCACACGCCCCTTCATCGCGCGCGGCGCTGGTCCTGGGCGCCCTGGGCGTGGTCTACGGCGACATCGGCACCAGCCCGCTGTACACGCTGCGCGCCTGCCTGACCGGCCTGAGCGTGCACACCGACCTGGAGCCGGCCCATCTGCTGGGTGTGCTGTCCATCCTGTTCTGGATGCTGATGGTGGTGGTGTCCCTGAAATACGTGATGCTCGTGCTGCGCGCGGACAACCGCGGCGAGGGCGGCACGCTGGCGCTGCTGGAGCTGGCGGTGCGCGCACGCGAAGGCAAGCTGCGCTGGGTGCTGATCGTACTGGGCATCTTCGGCGCGGCATTGTTCTATGGCGACAGCATGATCACGCCGGCGATTTCCGTGCTGTCGGCGCTGGAAGGCATCGGGATCGTGTCGCATACGCTGGACCACTGGGTGGTGCCGATCGCGCTGGTCGTGCTGATCGCGTTGTTTGCGATCCAGTCGCATGGCACGGCCGCCATGGGCAAGCTGTTCGGTCCGGTGATGTTCGTGTGGTTCGCCACGCTGGCCGCGCTGGGCGGCTGGCAGATCTGGCAGACCCCCGAGGTGCTGGCCGCGCTGAACCCGATGTGGGGGCTGCGCTTCATCGTCGAGGCTCCGTGGGTCAGCTTCGTGCTGCTTGGCGCGGTGGTGCTGGCGCTGACCGGCGCCGAGGCGCTGTATGCCGACATGGGCCACTTTGGCCGCCCGGCGATCCGCCGCGCCTGGTTCAGCATGGTGCTGCCGGCGCTGACGCTGTGCTACTTCGGCCAGGGCGCGCTGCTGCTGCGCGACCCCACTGCGATCCGCAATCCGTTTTTCCTGATGGCGCCGGAATGGGGGCTCGCCCCGCTGGTCGCGCTGGCCACCATTGCCACCATCGTGGCGTCGCAGGCCGTGATTTCGGGCGCCTATTCGGTGACGCGCCAGGCGGTGCAGCTCGGCTTCTGGCCGCGCATGCAGATCCTGCATACGTCCGCGATCGAAAAGGGCCAGATCTATCTGCCGCAGGTCAACGCGTTGCTGCTGTGCGCGGTGCTGATCCTGGTGCTGTGGTTCCGCAATTCCGACAACCTGGCAGCCGCGTACGGCTTTGCGGTGACCGGCACGATGTTCACGACCTCGGTGCTGGCATTTGCGGTGCTGCCGCGCGGCAGCAAGGGCATCAAGCGCATGATGTGGTTCCTGGTGCTGGGACTGTTGCTGCTGCTGGATGTACTGCTGTTCTCGGCCAATGTCTTCAAGATCCACGAAGGCGGCTGGCTGCCGCTGGTGGTGGCGATCGTGGTGTTCACGCTGATGATGACGTGGCGCCGGGGCCGGCGCCTCTTGTCCGACATGCAGCAGCGCGACCGCCAGCCGCTCAAGGAATTCATGGAGCAGCTCGAGCAGTATCCGCCGTCGCGCGTGCCGGGCACCGCCATCTTCATGACGATGAATTCGGGCAACGTCCCGCCGGCGCTGCTGCACAACCTGAAGCACAACAAGGTGCTGCACGACCACGTGCTGTTCCTCTCGATCCAGTCGGCCGACGTGCCGTACATCGCGCCGGAAGAACGCTTCGAGGTGAACAAGCTCAGCGCAACGAGCTGGGCCGCCGTCGTCACCTACGGCTTCAAGGAAGATCCGGATGTGCCGGAGGCGCTGCGCCTGATTGCGGAGGCCTATCCTGAGCTGGACCTGGAGCCGATGCGCACGTCGTTCTTTCTGTCGCGCCAGACGGTGGTGGCGGCCAAGAAGCCCGCCTTGTCGCGGTGGCGGCGCGCGGTATTCTCGTTCATGGCGCGCAATTCGACCCGCAGCACCAAGTTCTTCAAGATCCCGGCTAACCGGGTCGTGGAAATGGGCATGCAGGTCGAGCTCTAGACGCCACGCTGGCGGCGTCGCGGCCACGGCGCGCCGCAGCCAGGCGAAAAAAAACCCTCGGTGTGAAAACCGAGGGTTTTTGTTTGGCCTTGAAGAATTACTTCTTCGAGGTCGTGTCCTTCAGTTGGGGCAGCGACGTGCCGCTGGATGCGAGCAGGCCGGTCTTGACGTACGTGAACAGCTTTTCGCGCGTGTCGACGATGTCGAGGTTGCGCATGGTGAGCTGGCCGATGCGGTCCGCCGGCGTGAAGGGGGCGTTTTCCACCTTCTCCATGGACAGGCGCTCGGGCGCGTACGTGAGGTTGGACGACACGGTGTTCAGCAGCGAGTAGTCGTTGCCGCGGCGCAGTTCGATGGTGACTTCGCCGGTGATGGCGCGGGCCACCCAGCGCTGGGCGGTTTCGCGCAGCATGATGGCTTGCGGGTCGAACCAGCGGCCCTGGTACAGCAGACGGCCCAGCTTGCGGCCGTTTTCGCGGTACTGCTCGATGGTGTCTTCGTTGTGGATGCCGGTGACCAGGCGCTCGTAGGCGATGAAGAGCAGGGCCAGGCCCGGGGCTTCGTAGATGCCGCGGCTCTTGGCTTCGATGATGCGGTTTTCGATCTGGTCGCTCATGCCCAGGCCGTGACGGCCGCCGATGCGGTTGGCTTCGAGCAGCAGTTCGACTGGATCGGCGTATTCGACGCCGTTCAGCGCGACGGGCTGGCCTTCTTCGAAGCGCACCGTGACTTCCTCGGCCTTGACGGCGACGTCGTCGCGCCAGAACGCCACGCCCATGATGGGCTTGACGATGCGGATGCCGGAATTCAGTTGTTCCAGGTCCTTGGCTTCGTGCGTGGCGCCGAGCAGGTTGGAGTCGGTGGAGTAGGCCTTTTCAGCCGACATCTTGTAGTCGAAACCGGCCTGGCGCATGTATTCGGACATTTCCGAACGGCCGCCGAGCTCGTCGATGAAGCGCTGGTCGAGCCAGGGCTTGTAGATCTTGAGTTCCGGGTTGGTGAGCAGGCCGTAGCGGTAGAAACGCTCGATGTCGTTGCCCTTGAAGGTGCTGCCGTCGCCCCAGATGTTGACGTTGTCTTCCTTCATGGCGGCCACCAGCATCGTGCCGGTGACGGCGCGGCCGATGGGCGTCGTGTTGAAGTACGTGATGCCGGCGGTCGAGATGTGAAACGCGCCCGATTGCAGGGCGGCGATGCCTTCGGCCACGAGCTGCGCGCGGCAGTCGATCAGGCGGGCGTTTTCGGCGCCGTAGGCCAGGGCCTTGCGGGGAATCTCGTCGTAGTCGGATTCGTCGGGCTGGCCCAGGTTGGCGGTGTAGGCGTAGGGAATGGCGCCGTTGTTGCGCATCCAGAGGAGCGCCGCGCTGGTGTCCAGGCCGCCGGAAAAGGCGATGCCGACTTTCTGGCCGGTGGGCAGGTTCGGGAGGATAGTGGTCATTGTTTGAGGTGAGACGCCAACAGGACTTTGACAGCAACGAGCCGCCAAACAAGAAAATAGCCCGCCATTTTAACTCTTTTGAGGGGGGCTGGCCGCCGGGGTTTCGGCGCGGGGGGCGCCCGGCGCGAACAGCGCCGCAAGCCGCAGGCCGCGGATCAGCTCGCCCGTGGCCGCGGCCAGCCGGGTGGCCGGGCGATGGCGGGCGCTGGCCAGCACCAGGTTGTTGGTGATGGTGGGCGAGCTGATGGCGCACAGGGACAGTTCATGCTCGGCGGCTGGGCCGCGCGCCGCCGAGCGCGGCAGGATGGCATAGGCATCACCCTGCGCGGCCAGTTCCACAATGGTCTGCACGGCGTCGACTTCGGCCGCGACCTTGAGCCGCACGCCCTGCGCACGGCAGACGCTTTCGACAAGGGTGCGGATGGCGTTGGGCAGGCTGGGCAGCACCAGCGGATAGTCGCCCAGCCGCGCGACCGGCACGCGGGCGGGCAGGGGCGGCTGATGGCCCGCCGCGGCCGCCAGAACCAGGTCTTCGCGGAACAGTGACTCGTAGACAAGCTGCGGAGACGGGGCCGGATCGTAGAGCAAGGCCAGGTCCACCCGGCCGGCGAGCAGCCATTCGCGCACCTGGGCGCTCAAGCCTTCAGCCACCGCGATCGACGCGTCCGGAAAATTCTGGCGGAATGCCTGAACCAGCGGCGGCGTGAGCACGCGCGCGATGCGCGGTGGCAGGCCGATCATGACCTTGCCGGTGGGCGTTTCGCGCAGCGTCTGCAGGTCTTCCTTGGCGCGCTCGGCCAACGCCAGCAGGGCGCGGGCGTGCTCGAGAAAGCGCAGGCCCGCTTCCGTGGGCTCGGCGCCGCGCCCGTTGCGGTAGAGCAGGTGCTGGCCCAGCTCCAGTTCCAGCAGCCGCACTTGGCGGCTGAGGGTGGGCTGCGCGACGTCCAGCATTTCGGCGGCGCGCGAGAAGCTGCGGCGTTCGGCCACGCGCACGAAGTATTCGATCTGCTTGAGGTCCATCGGGATATTAGGTTTTTCGATATCAGAAATATACGGTATAGCATTGTTCGCCCACCGGCATTCCGCGACCATGGCGCTTTCCATGCAGGAACTTCCCGTGCCCGATTGCCGTCCGCCGCTTGCCTCGCCCACCCGTCCCCGCCATGCGCTGCCGCCGGGCGCATGCGACGCGCACTGCCACGTCTTCGGACCCGGCGATGTATTTCCGTATGCGGAAGGCCGCTCGTACACGCCGCCGGACGCGTCGTTCGCCAGCATGGCGGCGCTGCATACCCATCTGGGCATCGAGCGCGCCGTTGTGGTGCAGGCCAACTGCCATGGATCGGACCATCGCGCCTTGCTGGACGCGCTGGCGCGTAGCAACGGGCGATATCGCGGCGTGGCGCTCCTGGGCGCGGACGCCACCGCCGCCAGCGTCAAGGCGCTGCATGAAGGCGGCGTGCGGGCCGCGCGTTTCAACTTCGTGCCGCATCTGGGCGGCGCGCCCGAGCCGGCCGTGTTCGACCATGTGGTCAAGCTGATCGCGCCGCTGGGTTGGCACCTTTGCCTGCACGTGGATGGCGCGATGTTGCCCGAACTGCTGCCGCGCCTGATCACGCTGCCGGTGCCGTTCGTGGTGGACCACATGGGCAGGCTGAAGGCGGCCGATGGGTTGGATTCGCCCGCGATGCGCGCCTTGCTCAGCCTGGCGGACGTAGGGCAGGCGTGGATCAAGGTGTCGGGCATCGACCGGATCGCCGCGGGACGCCGCCCTTTTGCGGAAGGCATTCCCTTCGTGCGCGCGCTGGTGGAGGCCATGCCGGACCGCACCCTTTGGGGCACGGATTGGCCGCATCCGAATGTGGCCGGCGACATGCCGGACGACGGCGAACTGGTCGACACATTTTTCGAGGCGTGCCCGGACGCCGGGTTGCGCCAGCGCGTGCTGGTGGACAACCCGGCACGGCTGTACGGATTTCAGTAGCAGGCAATGACCGCGGAACGAGGGCCAGGAAGCCCCCGCCGCTCGCACATCCCCATCAACGAGGAGACAACATGTTCAAGAAAATCATCTCGGCCGCCGTGCTGAGCCTGGCCGCCGCTAGCGCGGCCCATGCCGACGGCCCCGTGCGCCTGATCATTGCATTCCCGCCGGGCGGTCCCGTGGATCTGGTGGGACGCGTGCTGGCCGAGCAACTGGGCAAGGAGCTCAAGCAGAACGTCATCGTCGAGAACAAGGCGGGCGCCAACGGCAACATCGCGGCCGCCTACGTGGCGAAGGCGCCGGCCGACGGCTCGGTGCTGTTTCTGACCAGCGTCGGCGCGGTGGCGATCAGCCCGGCGCTGTACAAGGACCTGCCGTATGACCCCGCGCGCGATTTCGCGCCGGTCTCGCGCGTGGTGAACAACGCCACCGTGTTCGTGGTGAACCCGTCCAATCCGGCGACGGATGCCGCCGACTTCGTGAAGAAGTCGCAGGCCGCGTCGCAGTCGGTGGCCATCGGCTCGTCGGGCATCGGCAGCATTCCGCACCTGACGCTGGAAATGTTCGCCGATTCCAGCAAGGCCAAGGTGCTGCACGTGCCGTACAAGGGCGCGGCCCCCGTCATCAACGACGTGATGGGCAATCAGGTATCCGGTTTCTTCGGCGACGTGCCCGGCTTGATCGGCCACATCCAGGGCGGCAAGCTCAAGCCGTTGGGCTTGGCCGCGCCGACGCGCCATCCGCTGCTGCCCGACGTGAAGACGCTGGCTGAGCAAGGCATCCCGGGCGTCGAGTCCAACAACTGGTATGGCCTGGTCGCGCCCGCGGCCACGCCGGCCGCCACCGTCGACAAGTTGAACCAGGCCGTGCGCGCCGCGCTGGGCAACGAGAACGTCCGCGCCCGCCTGGAAAAGTTCGGCGCCGAGGCCGCGCCCAGCACGCCGCAGGAACTGGGCGCGCTGATCGCCGCCGACCGCGAGAAGTGGACCGCGCTGATCCAGCGCAAGAACATCCGTCCGGAGTAACCATGAGCGCGCGCCGAATCGAACCCGTCGTACCCGGCACCCGCCCGGAACTGGCCGTGCTGGAGGCGCGCATCGCCGCCGCGCGCGGCCGCATCTCGCCGCTGTATCAGGTGCTGTTGAACAGCCCGGCGGTGGTCGAGGGCTGGGAAGCCATGCTGACCGCGATCCGGCAAAAGACGTCGCTGGCGCCGCGGCTGCGCGAGCTGATCATCCTGCGTGTGGCGACGTTGAACAATGCGCCATACGAGTTCGAGGCGCACGTGCCCCACGCGCTGGCGGGCGGCATGCCGCAGGCGGTCATCGACGTGCTGCGCGGCAACCCCGCGCCGGATCAGGTGCAGGGACTGGAACCCGGAGAAGCCGAGGTGCTGGCGCTGACGGATGCGATGACCCGCGACATCGAGGTGCCGGACGCGGTGTTTGCGCCGCTGCGGGAACGCTACGATGATGCGCACCTGGTGGAACTGACGGCAACGGTCGGCGCGTACAACATGGTGTCGCGCTTTCTGGTCGCCTTGCGCGTCGGACATTGAAGGAGAGGGCTGTGCAGGAAACGATGTTGCTGGTGTCGCTGGGCGAACGGTTTGACGAGGCGCGCGCCGGGGATCTGGCCGGACGTCTCGCGGACGGGCTGGCGGATGTGAAGATCAGCGCCTTTGCCGCGCTGGAAGCCGAGGACACCTACGTATACGTGCGCGGGGCCCGCGCATTGCCGGAGATCCAGGCCCGCCTCGCCGAACTGGCGCCCGGCGCGCATGCGCGGGTGCTGCACCTGACGCTGGACCTGCCCGGCGCGTCGGCGGGGCAGGAGTCGCCGTGGCATTACATCGTCGAAACTGACGTGCTGCCCGAAGCCGAGGCCGACCTGAACGCGTGGTATGACCAGGAGCATCTGCCGGGGCTTGCGTCGGTGCCCGGCACGGTGCGCGCGCAGCGCTGGGAATGCCGCGATGAATCGCCGCGCTACCTGGCCTGCTACGACCTGCACACGCAGGAAACCTTTGGCAGCCCGCCGTGGCTGGCCGTGCGCGCAACCGATTGGAGCAGCCGCGTGCGGCCGTCGTTCCGCAACACGCGGCGCACGATGTTCAGGAAGATCCTGTAGCGCCAAGCGTTTTAGAAAGCGGAAAGTCAAAAGCAGAAGGGCCCGGACATCGCAGGATGTCCGGGCCCTTTTCATGCGTACAGGACGGGTTTAGTCGACCTGACCCAGCAGCAGGAATTCCATCAGCGCCTTCTGCACGTGCAGGCGGTTCTCGGCTTCGTCCCAGACCACGCTCTGCGATCCGTCGATGACTTCGCCGGTGACTTCCTCGCCGCGGTGGGCGGGCAGGCAGTGCATGAAGACGGCCTGCGGGTCAGCCGCGGCCATCATTTCGGCGTCCACGCACCAGTCGGCGAATGCCGCGCGGCGCTCTTCGTTTTCGGCCTCGTAGCCCATGCTGGTCCACACGTCGGTGGTGACCAGATGCGCGCCCTTGCAGGCTTGCATCGGGTCCTTGAACTGGCGCAGCACCTTGTCGGACGGCGTGCCGATGCGCGAGGCTTCGAGTTCGTAGCCGGCCGGCGTGGACACATGCAGCGTGAAGCCCAGCATTTCGGCCGCGTGCAGCCAGGTGTAAGCCATGTTGTTGGCATCGCCCACCCAGGCGACCGTCTTGCCGGCGATGGGGCCGCGGTGCTCGATGTAGGTGAAGATATCCGCCAGAATCTGGCAGGGGTGGAATTCGTTGGTCAGGCCGTTGATCACGGGCACGCGCGAATGCGACGCGAAGCGCTCGATGCGGGTCTGCTCGAACGTGCGGATCATGACGATGTCGACCATGCGCGAGATCACGCGCGCGGTGTCCTCGATGGGCTCGGAGCGGCCGAGCTGCGAGTCGTTGGACGTCAGGTTGATGACCGAGCCGCCCATCTGGTACATGCCGGCCTCGAACGACACGCGGGTGCGCGTGCTGGCCTTTTCGAACACCATTGCCAGCGTGCGGTCGTGCAGCGGCATGTGGGGCTCGTAGCGTTTGAACTTTTCCTTGATCAGGCGCGCGCGGTCCAGCACGTAGGCGATCTCGGCGGACGAGAAGTCCTTGAACTGCAGAAAGTGCCGCAGCGGGCCGTTTTGAGTCGTGGGAGGAGTCATGTTGATGTCGCAGGTCATTGGGCCCCGCCAGGCTCGTGGCCCGGCAGGGACGTTGATTATGGTTTTTCGGCCAGGAACTGTTGGATGAGCGGCACCAGAAGGGCGACGATCTGGTCGGCCTCCTGGCGCGTCAGGATCAGCGGCGGCAGCATGCGGATGACGCGGTCGCGCGTGACGTTGATGAGCAGGCCTGCTTCCATGGCGCGTAGCGCAAGGACGCCGCAGGGGCGGGCCAGCTCGATGCCCAGCATGAGGCCGCGGCCGCGGATGTCGGCCACGCCGGGCGTGCCGGCCAGCGCGCCGGCCAGGCGGTCTTTCAGGTATTCGCCCACGTCATGGGCGTTTTCAAGCAGGTTTTCGGATTCCAGCGCATCGAGCACCGCGAGGCCCGCGGCGCACACCAGCGGTCCGCCGCCGAACGTGGTGCCGTGGCTGCCCGGCGTGAAGACGCCCGCGGCCGGACCTGCGGCCAGCATCGCGCCGATGGGCACGCCGCCGGCCAGGCCCTTGGCCAGTGTCATGACGTCGGGGCGGATGTCGGCCCATTGGTGTGCGAACCACTTGCCGGTGCGCCCGATGCCGGACTGGACTTCGTCGATCATCAGCAGCCAGCCGCGCTCGGTGCACAGTTGGCGCAGCGCCTGCAGGTAGGCGATGTCGGACGGGCGGATTCCGCCTTCACCTTGCAGGACTTCCAGCAGCACGGCGGTGGTGCGCGGCTCGGCGTCGCCGGCGGCGCGCACCGCCTCCAGGTTGTTGTACGGCACCTGGATGAAGCCGCTGGGCAGGGGCTCGAAGCCCTTGCGCGCCTTGTCGCTGCCGGTGGCCGCCAGCGTGGCCAACGTGCGGCCATGCCAGGACGAATCCATGGTGATGATGTGGGCGTGCTGGTTGCCGCGCTGGTAGGCGTAGTAGCGGGCGAGCTTGATGGCCGCCTCATTGGCTTCGGAGCCGCTGTTGTTGAACGCGACTTCCTGCATGCCGGACAGCGCCGTCAGGCGGGCGGCAAGCTCGGTCTGCTGGGAGATGCCGTAGATGTTGGAGGTATGGATGACGCGGGCGGCCTGCTCGGCGATGGCGGCGACCAGCTTCGGATGGGCATGGCCCAGGCACGAGACGCCGATGCCGGCCAGGGCATCCAGGTACTTGCGGCCGCTTGCGTCCCACAGCCAGACACCCTGGCCGTGCGTGAACGATACCGGCAGCCGGGCATAGATATTGGCCAGAGGCGAGCTCATCGCGGATCCTCCTGGGGGAATGGCATCGACAGCATGCCCGCTTGCTAGGGCGAATCAGGGGAGAATCGCGGTTCGAAAGAGGGCAAAGGATCAATCATATACAATTCGCGGCGCGGCACGCATGTTTGATCACGCCGAAGATCCGGCTTTCGTGAAAGGCGTCCCGCAGTGAAGAACACATGGCAACTCGCGTCAGACAATTCGTAATTCATGGCGTTACCGAAAGCGGTAGCCGCTTCCGCCCGAGCGATTGGGCCGAACGGCTCGCCGGCGTAATGGCACAGTTCCGGCCCGCCGGCTGTGCTGGTAACCACCTCACTTATTCGCCTTATGTGCTGCCCGTCGTGATCGATGGCGTGCGCGGGATCGTCGTCGACCTGCGCCTGCGCGACCTGGAGCCGCTGGCCTACAAGTTCGTGGTGGATTTCGCCCGCGACAACAACCTCAAGACGGAAGAACGCGAAATCTAGGCCCCCAGAACGAAAAAGCGCCCCAACCGGGCGCTTTTCTCATTCTGCGACCCCTGCACGCCGGTCAGGCGGGCCGGGCGCTACCCGCCGCACGGACGATTGCCCGCGCGGCGGCTACGCGCGTATCACTTCGCGTACACCAGATCGCGCAGCCCCAGCGACAGCCCGGGCCAGTAGGTGATGACCATCAGGCACAGGATCACCACGCCGACGAAGGGCACCAGAGGTTTGATCAGGCGCTCCAGCGGCAGCTTGGCCACCGCGCAAGCGGCAAACAGGTTCACCCCGAACGGCGGCGTGATCATGCCCAGCGCCAGGTTGACCACCATGATGATGCCGAAGTGCACCGGGTCCACGCCGAACTGCAGCGCCACCGGCAGCAGCAGCGGGGCCAGCACGACAATCGACGCCGAGGTCTCGATGAACATGCCGATGACGAACAGCGCGGCGTTCACGCCCATCAGGAAGCCGAACTTGGTGTCGAAAATCTGGGCTAGCCACGTGCCCAGCGCGTCCGGAATGCCGGCGCGGTTGAGCAGGAAGCTGAAGATGCCGGCGTTGGCGATCACGAACATGATGACGGCGGTGGACACGACCGACTTGTGCAGCGTGTCCGACAACTGACGGAACGTGAGGCGGCGGTAGATGAATTTGCCCACGAAGACCGCGTACATCACGGCCACGACCGACGCTTCGGTCGGCGTGAAGACGCCGCCGTAGATGCCGCCCAGAATGATGACGGGCATCAGCAGCGCCAGCCAGGCGCGCTTGAACGCGGGCCACAGCGGCAGCCGGCCTTCGCCGTCGCGCTTGCCCAGGTTGTTGCGCTTGGCGTAGAGCCAGACGTAGAACATCAGTGCGACGCCGATCAGGATGCCGGGCATGACGCCGGCGATGAACAGTTCGCCGGTGGAGGTGTCGGTGGACACGGCGAACAGGATCATCGGAATGGACGGCGGGATGATGACCCCGAGTTCCGCCGCGCTGGCCTGCAATGACGCCGCAAAGGGGGCCGGATAGCCGTGCCGGATCATGGCGGGGATCAGGATCGCGCCGACCGCAAAGGTGGTGGCCACGCTGGAGCCCGCGACCGCCGCGAAGATCATGCAGGTCAGCACGCAGGTGCAGGCCAGGCCGCCCTGGATGCCGCCGACCACGCTCTTGGCGAATTCCACCATGCGTTCGGAGATGCCGCCGGCTTCCATCAGGTTGCCGGCCAGGATGAAGAAGGGGATGGCCACGAGCGGGTACTTGTCCAGCGCGGCAAACAACTGCTGCGCGACGACCAGCCAGGGCAGGCCCGAGGCGCCGACTCCCGCCAGGCTGGCCAGGCCGATCGACACGGCGACCGGCACGGACAGCCCGAAGAAAATCAGCATCGAGACAATCATTAATTGGGACATGGCGATTTCTGCTGCTCAGGTTCGATAGGGGGCGGCTCAGCCTTGCGCGTCGTTGCGCACGGGCACGTCGTCTTCTTCGCCGGCGCACCAGCGGGCCAGCACGGCGATGGCGGCAAGCGTGGCGCCCACGGGGATCGCCAGATAGATCCAGGAAATTGAGATGTCCAGGCTCGGCACGTTCTGGAACCGGACGCGATAGGTCATGTTGCCGCCGATCCAGGCCAGAAAGCCGAGAAAGCCGGCGCAGATCAGGCCGATGATGGCTTCGAGCACGCGGCGGCGCGTGCCGCCCAGCAGGTTGCGCAGCAGTTCCACGCTGATCATGGCGCCGTGGCGGAAGGCCAGGGCCACGCCCAGCAGCACGGTCCAGATGAGGAGGGCGCGGGTGAGGACCTCGCTCCAGTCGGCGGGCGAGTGCAGCACGAACCGGGCGATGACCTGGTAGAACGCGGCGGCCGCGGCGGCCACCAGCAGAAGTTGGGCGAGGGCCGAGACCAGCTTGAACAGGCCGCGGTCGAAGGCGCAGAGCAAACGCATGGTGAATTCCGTTGGCGATAATCGCGGAAAAAGGGGGGCGGGCGCACGGCGAAAGCCGGCCCGCCGCCAGGCGACCGGCCCCGCAAAGGGGGCCGTGCCCGCTTATTTCGTGTCGCGGATCGAGTCGATCAGCTTCTTGTCGAACTTCTTGTAGTACTCGGGGTAGGCCGGTTCCACGGCGGCGGCAAAGGCGGCACGGTCCACTTCGGACACCTGCATGCCTTCCTTCTTGAGCTGCTCGACGCCCGTCTTCTCGATGTTGTCGACGTAGGCGCGCATGGCCTGGGCCGATTCCTTGCCGGCCTTGTCGAAGTTGGCCTTGTCGGCGGCCGACAGGCCTTCATAGACGTTGGCGGACATCAGCACCAGGGCCGGGCCGTACACGTGGCCGGTCAGCGACAGGTACTTTTGCATCTGCGACAGCTTGGCGGACGTGATCACGGACAGCGGATTTTCCTGGCCGTCGATGGTGCCCTGCTGCAGCGCCGTGGCCACTTCGGGCCAGGCCATCGGCGTGGGCAGGATGCCGATCTGGCGGAAGGCGGTGATGTGGATCGGGTTTTCGGTGGTGCGGATCTTCAGGCCCTTGGCGTCCGCCGGGGTCTTGACCGGGCGCACGTTGTTGGTCAGGTGGCGAAAGCCCTGTTCGCCCCAGGCCAGCGCCACGATGCCGCGGCTGGGGAACTTGGCCAGCATGTCCTGGCCGATCTTGCTGTCGAGCACGGCACGGGCGTGCGGCAGGTCGCGCAAGAGGAAGGGAATATCGAAAACGCCGGTTTCGGGAACAAAATTGAGGGTTGCACCGGTCGAAACGATCGCGAGATCGATGGTGCCGATCTGCAGGCCCTCGATGACCTCGCGTTCGCCGCCCAGCGCGCTATTGGCAAATTGCTGGACCTTGAACTTGCCGTTGGTGGAGCCTTCGATGGATTTGGCCATCGCGTCGGCGCCGGCGCCGTAGTGCGACGACGTCGACAGCGCGTAGGCCATTTTCAGGGTGGTCTGCGCCGCCAAGGGCAGGGAGGTGGCGGCCGCGCAGGCGGCCAGAATCGTGGCCGCAAGCCAGGTTTTACGCATTGTCTTCTCCGGAATTGGTTATCTTTATGGGCGGCTTTGCCTCCCGCCCCGGGATGATATCGGGATTCGGACGCCCCACAGGCGCTTAGTTAACATAGACGAATGATGGATTTCCCTGATATGTCACAGGCCAAGCGCCCTGGTTTATGGTCCACCTTGCGCCTGGGCGCCCGGATGATGATGCGCGACGCGCGCGCCGGCGAACTCCGCCTGCTGGTCCTGGCCCTGGTCGTGGCGGTGGCCGCCGTCACCAGCGTGGGCTTTCTGGCCGACCGGGTCGGCCGCGCGCTGGAACGCGACGCCGGCCAGATGCTGGGCGCCGATCTGGTGCTGGACGCCGATGAGCCCGTGCCCGCCGCCTTCAAGGATCAGGCGCGCGAGCGCGGTCTGACGGTTTCCGGCACGTGGCAGTTTCCGTCCATGGTGGGCGCCGGGGACGGCGCGCAACTAGCGGCGCTGAAAGCGGTGGAGCCGGGCTATCCGCTGCGCGGGGCCTTGCGGGTGGCAGAGGCGCCGTTCGCGCCCGACGCGGCCACGCGCGACGTGCCGCCCGAAGGCGCGGTGTGGGTCGACGCGCAGCTGCTGGCGCTCTTGAACCTGAAGGTGGGCGATACGCTGAATGTGGGCGACGCCCATATGCGCATCGACCGCGTCATCACCTATGAGCCGGACAAGGGCATGCAGTTCGTCAACGTCGCCCCGCGCGTGCTGCTGCGCGCCAGCGACCTGCCGGCCACCGGTCTCATCGCCCCGGGCAGCCGCATCGGCTATGCCATGCTGGTCGCCGGCCAGCCCGACGCCGTGGCCGGGTATTCGACCTGGCTGAATCAGAATCTGAAGCGTGGCCAGAAGATCGCCACGCTGGAATCGGGCCGCCCGGAAGTGCGCCGCACGCTGGACCGCGCGCAGCGCTTCCTGTCGCTGGTCGCGCTGCTGGCCGTGCTGATCTCGGCCGTGGCCGTGGCGCTGGCGGCGGGGCGCTACATGACGCGCCACCGCGACGGCATTGCGGTCATCCGCTGCCTGGGAGCGGTGCAATCGCAGGTCGCCCGCATGCTGACGCTGGAATTCACGCTGGTCGGGCTGTTTTCGTCCGCGGCCGGCTGCCTGCTGGGGTTTGGCGTGCATCAGGTGCTGGTCATGCTGCTGGGCTCGCTGATCGATACGACGTTGCCCGCGCCATCGGCCATCCCGGCGCTGCAAGGCCTTCTGACCGGACTGCTGCTGCTTCTGGGCTTTGCGCTGCCGGCGCTGGCGCAGCTGCGTCACGTGCCGCCCGCCCGCGTCCTGCGGCGCGACGCGGACACGATCAGCGCGCGCAGCGCCTTCGGTTATGTGCTGGGCGCGGCCGGGTTTGCGCTTCTGATCTGGTGGTTCGCGGGCGATGCCAAGCTGGGCGGCGTGGTGGCCGGGGGCTTTCTGGGCGCCTTTGGCGTGTTCGCGTTGGTCGCCTGGCTGTGCATCCTGGGCCTGGCGCGCGTGCGCCGGCTGGCCGCCGGACTGCCCGCGCTGCGCTTTGCGCTGGCGGGCGTGGTGCGCCGCCGGGCAGCCACGATCACCCAGGTGTGCGCGCTGGCGGTCGGCTTGATGGCGCTGCTGCTCCTGACCATGACGCGCACCGATCTTATCCAGGGCTGGCAGCGCACCATGCCGCCGGACGCGCCCAACCGTTTCCTGATCAACGTGCAGCCAGACCAGCGTCAGGCCGTGACCGATGCGCTGACGCGCGAAGGCCTGGGCCGCATCACGCTGTCGCCGATGGTCCGCGGACGGCTGATTGCCGTCAACGGCAAGCCGGTGGGCCCGGACGACTACGACGAACCGCGCGCCAAGCGCCTGGTGGACCGCGAATTCAACCTGTCCTATGGCGACGAGATGCCGTCGTCCAACCGCATCGAACAGGGCCGCTGGCTGACGCCGGGCGCGGCCGAGGTCTCGCTGGAGGCGGGGCTGGCGCAGTCGCTGCGCATCGGGCTGGGCGACAAGATGACGTTCGACGTGGCCGGCCAGCAGGTCGAGGTGGCGGTGTCGAGCATCCGCCGGGTGGATTGGGATACGATGCGCGTGAATTTTTTCGCCATCCTGACCCCCGCCGCACTGGCCGACATGCCCCAGAGCTGGATCACGTCCTTCTACCTGCCGCCCGACAAGGCGGCGGTGCTGCCCGCCCTGGTGCGGGAGTTTCCGAACCTGACGGTGTTCGACGTGGGCGCCATCCTGCAGCAGTTGCAGTCCGTGCTGAATGAAGTGGGCCGCGCGGTGCAGCTTCTGTTCCTGTTCACCCTGGCTGCGGGCGTGCTGGTGCTGTCCGCGGCGCTGACCGCGACGCGCGACGAGCGCATGCGCGAGGCGGCGGTGCTGCGCGCGCTGGGCGCCACGCGGCGTCAGCTTGCCCGTTCGCAGCGCATCGAGCTGTGGGCCGTGGGCGGGTTGGCCGGCCTTCTGGCGGCGGCCGGCGCGACCGCCATCGCTTGGGCTTTATCAACCCAGGTGTTCGACTTCACCATTACCCTCAGCCTCTGGCCGTGGCTGGCCGGCATCGGCGCCGGCATGCTGGGGGCGTGGGCGGGCGGCGCGCTTGCCCTGCGCGGCGTCCTGCGCACGCCGCCGCTCGTCACCCTCCGAGAAACCTGATGACGTCCCGCGTCCACACCATCACAGAACCCGTGGAAAATTCCCGCACCATGTTTGACCTTCTTGGCGGCGAAGCCGGCGTGCGCGCCCTCGTCGACCGCTTCTATGACCTGATGGACATGGAGCCCGACCTCAAGGAACTGCGCGCCGCCCACGGCCCCAGCCTGGACGAGGCGCGCGACAAGCTCTTCTGGTTCCTGTGCGGCTATTTCGGCGGTCCGGATCACTACATCGAACGCTTCGGCCATCCCCGCCTGCGGGCGCGCCACCTGCCGTTTTCCATCGGCGAGGTCGAGCGCGACCAATGGGTGACCTGTATCGGCCGGGCAATGGAAGACGAGGGCATCGAGCCCGTCCTCGTCGAGCGCTTGCTCGAATCGTTCTACGGCGTGGCCGACTGGATGCGCAACCGTGAAGGCTGACGATCAATCCGGCGCGCGGCGCTCCGCCTGGGATGGCCCGCTGGCTGGCGCCATGCTCAGCGACGCCCGGCGCCTTGCGGACGCGGGCCCCGAAGTCTTCAACCCCGCGCACTATGGCGACCGGGCCCGGCCCGTGGACGCAGGCGGACGTCAGGCTGCGTGGTTCGTCGAGGGGCAGGGCTGGCAGGGCGTGCTGCGGCGCTACCGCCGCGGCGGCATGATCGCCCGCATCAGCCGCGACGCGTATCTCTGGAACGGCGAGTCGCGCACGCGCAGTTTTCGCGAGTACCGGCTGCTGGCCGCCCTGCGCGCACAAGGGCTGCCGGTGCCGGCGCCGCTGGCGGCCGCCTACTGGCGCCAGGGCCCGATCTACCGCGCCGCCATCGTGGTCGAACGCATTCCCGGCGTGCGCCCGTTGGCGCAGGCGCTTTCCGAACCCCTGTGGCAGCCGGTAGCCGATGCCATCGTGCGCATGCACCGGGCCGGCGTCTGGCATGCCGATCTGAACGCGTTCAACATCCTTGTCGGCAACGACGGCCGGGTCTGGCTCATCGACTTTGACCGCGGCACGCAGGGCGGGCTGTCGGAGCGGCAGCGCCAGGCCAATCTCGACCGCCTGCGCCGGTCGCTGCGCAAGGTGGCTGGCGAGGCCGGGGACCGTTTCTGGATGCGCCTGCGCGACAGTTACTGGACGGCCTGGGGCATCGGAATCCAGCCCTGACCGCCGGCCCGTCCGCCGCGGGCAGCCACGGCAGCAATTGCGCCAATTACCCCGCAAAGTTGGGCAGGTCAACGCAAAATGGCTTTATCATTTCGCCTTTTGGTACTCCTGTCACAAACGGCATAGAGCAAGGGGGCTGGACATAATGGAACTTAAGGCGGGAATGCGCTGGGCGCTCGGCGCGGTGCTGGTCGCGGCGGCCACATCGGCGGCGGTAGCGCAGAACAAGGTCGTCAACGTCTACAACTGGGCCGAATACACGGCCCCGGACACGATCCCGGGTTTCGAAAAGGAAACCGGCATCAAGGTCCGCTATGACGTCTACGACAGCAACGACGCACTGCAGGCCAAGCTGCTGGCCGGCAAGTCGGGTTACGACGTCGTTGTCCCGTCCACCCATTACGCCTCGCGCCAGATCGAAGCAGGCCTGTTCCAGAAGCTGGACAAGTCCAAGATCCCCAACTGGAAGTACCTGGATCCCGAAGTCATGGCGCTGGTCGCCACGGTCGATCCCGGCAACGAACACGCCATTCCGTGGGGCTACGGCACCAATGGCCTGGGCTACAACGTCACCAAGGTCAAGCAGATCATGGGCGACGACGTGGACCTGGCCAGCTGGGACATGATCTTCAAGCCCGAGAACGCCGCCAAACTCAAGGAGTGCGGCATCTCGATGCTGGACGAAGCCGCGCAGGTGTTCCCGGCCGTGCTCAAGTACCTGGGCAAGGACCCCAACAGCACCAACGCCGCCGACTACCAGGCCGCGATGGAAGTGCTGAAGAAGATCCGTCCGTACATCCGCCAGTTCAGCTCGTCGGGCTACATCGACGAACTGGCCGTGGGCGACCTGTGCATGGTCTACGGCTTTTCCGGCGACGTCATGATCGCCCGCAAGCGCGCGCAGGACGCCAAGAAGCCCTATGAAGTGAACTACTTCATTCCGAAGGGCGGCGCGCCGGCGTGGTTCGACCTGATGGTCATTCCCAAGGATGCGCCGCATCCCGAAGAGGCGCTGGCGTTCATCAACTACATCGAAACGCCGAAGGTCCATGCGGCCATCACCAACACCATGTTCTACCCGAACGCCAACAAAGAGGCGCGGCAGTTCGTGAACAAGGATGTGGCTGAAAATCCCATGATCTACCCGCCCGCCGAGGTCTCCAAGACCCTGTACGTGATCAAGGCCTTGCCCTTGAACATTTCACGGCTGCAGAACAAGTTGTGGTCCGAGCTGAAGTTGGGAAATTAGTCATCATGAACGATAGCCGTTACTCGGCGCAGCACGCGGCGGACCCGGACGAGTTCGTCCGGGTCTCCGATGTTGTAAAGATCTTTGGCGACGTGGTGGCCGTGCGTTCGGTCAACCTGTCCGTCAAACGAAACGAAATCTTCGCGCTGCTGGGCAGCTCGGGTAGCGGCAAGTCCACCTTGCTGCGCATGCTGGCCGGATTCGAGGAAACCACCTCCGGCCAGATCCTGCTGGACGGCGAGGACATCACCAGCGTGCCGCCGTACCGCCGGCCCGTGAACATGATGTTCCAGTCGTACGCGCTGTTCCCGCACATGACGGTCGAGGCCAACGTGGCCTTCGGCCTCAAGCAGGAAGGCGTGGATCGCGCGGAAATCCATGATCGCGTGTTCGAAGCCCTGGACCTGGTGCAGATGGCGGGCTATTCGCGCCGCAAGCCCAACCAGCTTTCGGGCGGGCAGCAGCAGCGCGTGGCGCTGGCGCGCAGCCTGGTCAAGCGTCCCAAGCTGCTTTTGCTTGATGAACCCATGTCGGCGCTGGACAAGCAGATCCGCCAGAAGACGCAGATCGAGCTCGTGAAGATCCTGGAGCAGGTCGGCGTGACCTGCATCATGGTCACCCACGACCAGGAAGAGGCCATGACCATGGCGCACCGCCTGGCCGTCATGACCGAAGGGCAGATTGTCCAGTGCGGCACGCCCCAGGACGTTTACGCCTTCCCGAACTCTCGCTTCGTCGCCAGCTTCATTGGGTCGACCAACATGTTCACCGGCACCATCGTGGTCGACGAGCCCGATCACGTGGCCATCGAATGCGCCGAGCTGACCCGTCCGCTCTTCGTGAACCACGGGGTCAGCGAACCCCTGGGGATGGAAGTGCACGTGTCCATCCGGCCCGAACGCCTGCTGGTCTCGCGTGAACAACCGGACGGCGACTACAACTGGGCCCACGGCATGGTCAGCCATATGGCCTGGATGGGCAGCTACGCCCTCTATCAGATCCGCCTGGATTCCGGCAAGACGGTCGAGGCCAGCGTGCCCAGCCGTCTCTTGGCCCAGATGGACGCGCCGGGCATCGACGAAGAAATCTTCGTGAGCTGGGACGCCGACAGCGCGACGGTGCTGGCGTCATGATCCGCTTTTCGCCCCGCGACTGGCTCCCGTCGGGCAGGGCCCTGGCGGTGGTGCCGCCGTTCGCCTGGCTGGTGCTGTTTCTGCTGCTGCCGTTCCTCTTGGTGCTGAAGATCAGCTTTGCCGAGATGAAATTCGGCATACCGCCGTATACGTCGCTGGCGCAGTTCCAGGACGAGGCGATCCAGTTCAGCCTGCACCTGCGCGGCTACATCCTGCTGTTCACGGAAAACCAGTATTTCCGCACGTACCTCAGCTCGGTGAAGATCGCCGGCATCACCACGCTGGTCTGCGTGCTGATGGGCTATCCGATCGCGTACTACATCGCCCGGTCGTCGGCGCGCGTGCGCAACCTGCTGCTGCTGGCGGTGATCCTGCCGTTCTGGACGTCGCTGCTGCTGCGCGTGTATGCCTGGGTGGGCATCTTGCGCAACGACGGACTGCTCAACAACCTGCTGCAGGGTCTGGGCCTGATCTCCAGTCCGCTCGAGATCTACCGCACCGACCTCGCCGTGTACATCGGGATGGTCTACGCCTACCTGCCGTTCTTCATCCTGCCGCTGTACGCGACGCTCGTGAAGATGGACCTGCGCCTGCTTGAAGCCGCCTATGACCTGGGCGCGCGGCCTTGGCAGGCGTTCTGGCAGATCACGGTGCCGATGTCGCGCCAGGGCGTGATCGCGGGCGCGATGCTCGTGTTCATTCCGGCCGTGGGCGAATACGTGATCCCGGAAATGCTGGGCGGCGCCAACACGCTGATGATAGGCCGCGTGATGTGGAATGAATTCTTCAACAACGCCGACTGGCCGATGGCGTCGGCCGTGACGTGCGTGATGGTGTTGCTGCTGCTCGTGCCGCTGGTGTACTTCCAGTACAGCCAGGTCAAGCAGCAGGGCGGAGACCGCAAATGAACGGTCCGAACAAGACGCTGCGCGCCGTGGTGCTGGGACTGGGCTACTTCTTTCTGTACGTGCCCATCCTCAGCCTGATGGTGTTTTCATTCAACGAGTCGCCCTCGGTCACGTCGTGGACCGGGTTTTCGTTCCGTTGGTATCACTCGCTGGTCAATGACGACGCGCTGTTGCGCGCCGCCTGGCTGTCGTTCCGCATTGCCGTGCTGACGGCCACCGCCGCAGTCGTCATCGGCACGTGGGCGGGTTACGTGCTCGGACGCATGGGGCGCTTTCGCGGCTTTGCGCTGTACGTCGGCATGCTGAGCGCGCCGCTGGTGATTCCCGAGGTCGTGCTGGGCATCTCGCTGCTGCTGATGTTCGTCGAGGTGCGCGGCGCGCTGGGCTGGCCTGAGCAGAACGGCATGTTCACGATCTGGGTGGGGCACGTGACGCTGTGCATGGCGTTCGTGGCCGTGGTCATCCAGACCCGCATCCGCGACCTGGACCGCTCGCTGGAAGAAGCCGCGCTGGACCTGGGCGCCACGCCGATCACCGTGTTCTTCAAGATCACGCTGCCGCTCATCGCGCCGGCGCTGGCATCGGCCTGGCTGCTGTCCTTCACGCTGTCGCTGGACGACGTCGTCATCGCGTCGTTCCTGTCCGGCCCCGGCTCCAGCACGCTGCCCATGGAAGTTTTCTCGCGGGTGCGGCTGGGCCTCAAGCCCGAGATCAACGCGCTGGCCACCCTGTTCATCCTGGCGGTGGGTACGTGCGTGATCCTCGCCAACCGCATGCAATGGCGCAAGGAGTCCGAATCCAAATGACGCAAACCACCCTGTATGGCCTGACCAAGTGCAGCACCTGCGTGAAGGCGCGCGACTGGTTGACCGAGCATGGCGTCGACCACGCCTTCGTCGACTACCGCGACGATCCGGTGCCGGCCGCGATGCTCAAGGCTTGGTCCGAGCAAGTCGGCGGCTGGGAAAAACTGGTCAACCGCGCCTCCATGACGTGGCGCAACCTGCCCGAAGACCGCAAGACCGCCCACACCGATGCCCAGTGGACCAAGCTGATTGCTGAATTTCCGGCCCTGGTGCGCCGTCCGGTCACCGTCACGCCGGATGGCGAGGTGAGTGTTGGTTTCAGTGAAAAGCGCTACGGCGAACGTTTCGCCTGAGGCCCGCGGCGGGGCCGGATGCGCCCTGCCGGACGCCTTCTTCGACCGCGACGCGGCTCAGCTTGCGCGCGAGTTGCCCGGCAAGGTGATCCGCCACCGGGTCGGCGGTCTGTGGCTGTCGGCCCGCATCATCGAGACCGAGGCCTATTACCTGGAAGAGCGGGGCAGCCATGCCTCGCTGGGATACACCCACAAGCGCCGCGCCCTGTTCATGGACGGCGGCACCATCTACATGTACTACGCCCGCGGCGGCGATTCGCTCAACTTCAGCGCGGGCGGTCCCGGCAATGCGGTGCTGATCAAGTCGGCCTATCCATGGACCGACGCGCTGTCCGGCCCCGAGGCACTGGAACGCATGCGCGAACTGAATCCCGATGCGCAAGGCCGGCCCCGGGCGCTGGGCGCGCTTTGCGCAGGGCAGACGCTGCTGTGCCGGTCGCTGGGCCTGAAAGTGCCCGAGTGGGACGCCCGCCGTTTCGATCCCGACGCCCTGTACGTGGAAGACGTGGGCGAGTCGCCGCCGTACCTCATATGCACCACGCGGCTGGGCATTCCGGCGGGGCGCGACGAACACCTGAGCTATCGTTTCGTGGACCCGGCCTACGCCGCGTTTTGCACGCGCAACCCGCTGCGTCGCGGGCAGCGCGCGGGACAGGATTACGTGTGGGTGGACCGGCAGGGCATCGTGCTGCCCGAGGCGCCGGCCGGGGGCTAGAAGCCGGCTTCGCGCACGCGCTGGGCCAGGGATTCGCGCAGTTCGGCGTACTTGCGTTGCAGGCGGCGGCGGTTCAGACGCTTGCTCCACGCATACAGCGGGATCAGCGGCAGCACGCCGAAGCCGTCGATCAGGTACAGCCCCTTCTTGCCGTCGGCGTTCAGGCCGACCGCGATGTTGCTGGTCGACATGTCGTGCACCACGACGTGCGCATCGGCCAGATCATCGAAGAACGCATCCAACTGCGCCTTCAACGCATCGTCGAACAGGCCTTTCTTGGCCAGATCGGTCACGGTCGGCGCCATGTTGCCGGCCTCGTCGGTGATCTTCTCGACCACGAGGCCCAGGCCCAAAGAAGTCTGCGCGACCCCGACGATGCGCGCCATGGGCACCTGCCACACGCCAGACGGGCGCGTCGTGGTGGTGACGTATTCCGAGATTTCGTTCAGATACACGCGGTAGGCGCTTTCGCGCTGATACTGCTTGTACCAGCGCTTGAACGGCCGCGCTTCCAGGTAGATCGCCCGCGCGCGCATGTCCATGACCTTGACGAGCAGGGCCGGAGAATGCGGGTGCTGGAAAATGTGCCGGTCACCGCCCGTGGCGAGCGGCGTTGCCGAGTCCAGGTTCAGCGGTCCGAAGACGGACTGGAATGAGACGGCAGGCGTGCAGGCGGAGCGGTCGGCGGAGTTCAAAGAAGCGAGGGGATTCATTCAGATGGGCGCCAGTTTAATCCGGTTGCTCGCGCTGCGTCTTTGCGCTGGCCGCGCGGGCTGGAAAGGGGGGCGGAATGGGACCTACAATTCGCGCTTTGGAGATGCCTTTCTTGAACGACATTCTGCTTTGGGTCGCCGCGGGCGGCGCCGTGCTGGCTTTCGTGGCCGCCGTGCTGGCATGGCTGCGTCCATCCGCTTCCGATGCCCGCCTGGACGCCCTGCTGGAAGGCCTGGAACGCACCGAGCGCGCGCTGCGCGCCGACATCGCCGAAGGCCAGCGCGGCCTACGCAGCGAGTTTTCCGAATCCACGCGCTCGCTGCGGCAGGAGCTGTCGCAGTCGCACGGCGACCTGCGCGCGGGCCTGTCGCGCGATGCGCAGGCCGCCCGCGCCGAGTCCGCCGAATCGCTGTCGCGCTTTGCCGTGGGCTTCTCGGAACAATTGCAGGGACTTATCCAGATCAACGAGCGCCGCCTGATGGAAGTGCGCGCCACGGTGGATCAGCGCCTGCAATCGCTGCAGTCTGACAACAGCGCCAAGCTCGACGAAATGCGCCGCACCGTGGACGAAAAGCTCCACGCCACGCTGGAGCAGCGGCTGGGTGAGTCCTTCAAGCTGGTGTCGGACCGCCTGGAGGCCGTGCACAAGGGCCTGGGCGAGATGCAGGCGCTGGCGGCCGGGGTCGGCGACTTGAAGCGCGTGCTGACGAACGTGAAGTCCCGCGGCACGTGGGGCGAAGTGCAACTGGCGCGCCTGATCGAAGACAACATGACGCCCGATCAATACGCCAGCAACGTCAAGCCGGTGCCGGGCAGCGATGCCGCGGTCGAATTTGCCATCCGGCTGCCCGGGCGCGGCGACGGCGGCGATCCCGTCTGGCTCCCGATCGACGCCAAATTCCCCAAGGAAGAATACGAACGCCTCATGGACGCGCAGGAAGCGGCCGACGGCGAAGGCGTCAAGGCGGCCGGGGCGGCACTGGGCCGCGCGGTCGAAGTGCAGGCGCGGCTGATTGCCGGCAAGTACATCGCGCCGCCGCACACGACCGACTTCGCCATCATGTTCCTGCCCACGGAAAGCCTGTATGCCGAGGTGCTGCGCCGCCCCGGCCTACTGGACAAGCTGCACGACCTGCGGGTCAACGTGGCGGGCCCGAGCAATCTGGCCGCGCTGCTGAACAGCCTGCAAATGGGATTTCGCACGCTGGCGATCGAACAGCGTTCCTCCGAGGTGTGGCAGGTGCTGCGGGCGGTCAAGACGGAGTTCGGCAAGTTCGGGGAATCGCTGGCCAGTGTCAAAAAGACCCTGGACACCGCCAGCAACAAGATCGGCCAGACCGAGGTGCGCACTCGTGCCATGCTGCGCAATCTGAAGGGCGTGGAGGCGCTGCCTGATGCCGACGCCCTGCGCCTGCTTGGGGGGGCATCGGCCGAGGCGACGGACGCCGAGGACGACGACCCCGAGGAACCCCACGCGCCCTCGGCCGGCGCCGTCTGACACGGGCACGCCGTAGACCCGTGCGCGTGGCCCGCCGCCGCGCGCGCTTGTTGCCCGCCTTGACTGCCGATATCCTCATGCTTGCGGCACTTCGCCGTCGATACCTGGAGCATCGTCAGCATGAGCATCGCCGAACGCCATGATTCCTCTTCTCTCGACGCGACGGCGCTGGGCGCCGATATCGCCCAAGGCGCCACCACCGCGCTGACTGCCATGCAGCAGGCGGTGGAGCGCGTCGCAGCCCGCAACCCGTCCATCAACGCCGCCTGCGGCGTGCAGGCCGAAGCCGGTTTGCGGCTGGCGCAGGCGCTGGACGGCGAACTGGCGTCGCTGACGTCCGAACAGCGCCTGGCGCTGCTGCGCGATCGGCCGTTCCTGGGCGTGCCGACCTTGCTCAAGGACCTTGCAACGGCGGCCATCGGCCTGCCGAGCGCGATGGGGTCCGTGCTGTACGGGCAGGTCCAATGGAACCTCGACGCCGACATCGTCAAACGCTATCGCCGTGCCGGCCTGATCCCGTTCGGTCGCACCACCAGCGCCGAACTGGGCCTGAGCCCCACGACGGAATCGCCCGTCTATGGTCCCGCTACGCAGAACCCCTGGAAAAAGGGCCACAGCGCGGGCGGCTCCAGCGGCGGCGCCGGGGCGGCGCTGGCCAGCGGCATGGTGCGCATCGCGCATGGCAGCGATGGCGGCGGGTCGATCCGCATCCCCGCGTCGTGCTGCGGCGTGCTGGGCCTGAAGCCCTCGCGCGGACTCATGCCGCTGGGTCCGCTCAAAGGGGAGGGCTGGGGTGGCCTGGCCACCGAGCATATGATGACCCTGTCCGTGCGCGACTGCGCGGCGGCGCTGGACATCAGCGCGGGCGCCGACGTGGGCGCGCCTTATGCCGCGCCCGTCCCGCCCGCGGAATCCTATCGTGGGGTGGTGAGCCGGGTGGCTGCCGATCCGCGTTCGGCGCCGCGGCGTCGCATTGCCTTCATCAACACCACCTATGAGGGCGAGGCCATCCACCCCGATGTTGCCGCCACGCTGGACGAGGCGGCCGGGTTCTTCGCCTCGCTGGGGCATGAACTGGTGCAGGCGGCGCCCCCCGTCGGCTCCGAAGAAGTCTTGTCGCCGATGCTGCCGCTGATCGCCAGCGCGGCCGCCAATGCCATCGACAGCTTCGTAGCCGCGCGCGGCAAGCGCCTGGCCGCCGACGAACTGCAGCCCACCACGCTCGGCGCGCGCGAGTACGCCCGCGCGATCTCCGGCGCGCAGTACGTCAGTTGCATCGACACCTGCCACGAGATCACCCGCCGCATCGGGCGCTTCCTGCATCGGGACGGCGCCCAGGGGTATGACCTGTTTCTCTGCCCGGTGCTGGCGTTGCCGCCCGCGCCCATCGGCCGCTACGCCATGGACAACGCCGATTATCTGGCCTACCGTCTGGGCAAGAAGGGCGTCATCGGCTATTCGCCATTCGCCCCGCTGGCCAACCTGACCGGCATGCCGGCCATTTCGATCCCGTTTGGCAAGTCCGCGGACGGGCTGCCCATCGGCATTCAGGTGATGGGGCCGCTTGGCGCGGAAGCCCAGTTGCTGGAACTGGCGGCGCAGGTCGAAGCGCTGCGGCCCTGGCCGCTGACCGCGCCCATGGCTGGGTAGCGGCGGCGGGGCAACCCGCGCCGCGGCGGCCGTTCGAACCAGGGAGACCTCATGTCATCGTTCGCGACGCATACCGTGTTCAACCAGGTGCCGCCCCTGGAAGACTATTCCCTGTACGACACCGACCCGGCGCTGCGCGAGGCCGTGCGCCGCGAAGGCGCCGAGGCCTGGGCGGGCGACCTGAACGCGCACGGCGCCTGGCTGGGCCGCGCGCAGACGCTGGCTGCGGGCGCCGAAGCCAACCGCTGTCCGCCGCGCCTGGTCAGCTACGACCGCGCCGGCCATCGCGTGGACCGCATCGACTTTCACCCCGCCTGGAACGTGCTGATGAGCGGCATCATGGCGCGCGGCCTGCATAGCCGCGCGTGGATGCAGCCCGCGCCGGGCGCGCAGGTGGCGCGCGCCGCCGCCTACCTCATGCAAGGCCAGGTCGAGGCCGGCACGTTGTGTCCCACCACCATGACCTTTGCCGCCGTTCCACTCTTGCAGCGCGAGCCCGCCGGCGTGCTGGATTTTGCGGGCCAGTGGCTGCCGGCGCTTTACGCGCGGGAATTCGACGGCAGCGACGCGCCGCTCAGCGCCAAGCGCAGCGCGCTGATCGGCATGGGCATGACCGAAAAGCAGGGCGGCTCGGACCTGCGCGCCGTCACCACGCGCGCCACGCCGCTGGGCGCGCCGGGGCGCGGGTGCGCCTATCAGCTTGTCGGACACAAATGGTTCTTTTCGGTGCCGCAGGCGGACGCCCACCTGGTGCTGGCGCAGACCGATGAGGGCTTGAGCTGCTTTTTCGTCCCCCGCTGGATACCGGACGGCCCGCGCAATGCCGTGCGCGTGCGGCGCCTGAAGGACAAGCTGGGCAACTGGAGCAACGCCAGTTCAGAAGTCGAATTCGAAGACGCGTGGGGCGTGATGGTCGGCGAGCCCGGGCGCGGCCTGGCAGTGCTGCTGGAAATGGCGGGCACCACACGGCTCGATTGCGTGCTGGGCAGCGCGGCGCTGCTGCGCCAGGCGCTGGCGCAATCGGCGCATCATGCGCTGCATCGTCAGGCCTTCGGCAAGCCGCTGATCGAACAGCCGCTGATGCGCAACGTGCTGGCCGACCTGGCGCTGGAAAGCGAAGCGGCCATGGTCCTGGCGCTGCGTCTGGCGCGCGCCGTTGACGAACGCAGCGATGCGGCTGCGCGCGCGCTGGTGCGCGTCGGCACGCCGGCCGCCAAGCTGTGGGTCTGCAAGCGCGCGGTATCCGCCGTGGCCGAATGCATGGAGGTCTGGGGCGGCAACGGCTATGTCGAAGAGGGGCCGATGCCGCGCCTCTACCGCGAAACGCCCGTCAACTCCATTTGGGAAGGCTCGGGCAACGTCATGGCGCTGGACGTGCTGCGAGCGTTGCAGCGCGAGCCCGACGCACTGCCGGCGCTGGAATCCGAATTCGCGCGCGTCGCGGGCCAGCACCGGGAGTTCGACGCGGCGCTGGCGCGTTGGCGCGCGCTGCTGGACGATGGTGAGCAGGCGCCGTTCCACGCGCGGCGCATCGCGGCCAGCCTGGCGCGTCTGTGGCAGGCCGCGTTGCTCATCGAACACGCACCCGGCGCGGTCGCGCAGGCCTTCGCCGGCAGCCGGCTACAGGAGACGTCGGGCATGTTTGGCGAATTGGCCGCCGGGACGGACACCCAGGCCATCCTGTCGCGCGCGTGGCCCGCCGTCGCCGCGTGCTAAATTTCCTGGCTCAAGCAACTTTTCCGCATTTCTACCGCCATGCTCTCCCAGCAAGAACTCAAGCAGCAAGCCGCCGACGCGGCACTGGAATTCGTCGAACAGGTCGCCGGCCCGGACGTCATCATTGGCGTGGGCACCGGTTCCACCGCCGATCTGTTCATCGATGGCCTGGCGCGATTCAAGGGGCGCATCGGCGGGACGGTCGCCAGCTCCGAGCGCAGCGCGGCGCGCCTGGCCGGCCACGGCCTGAAGGTGCTGGACCTGAACGACGTGTCCACGATGCCGATCTACGTGGACGGCGCCGACGAGATCAACGCCGACCTGCACATGATCAAGGGCGGCGGCGGCGCGCTGACGCGCGAGAAGATCGTGGCCTCGGTGGCCGAGCGCTTCATCTGCATCGCCGACGAATCCAAGCTGGTCCAGACGATGGGCAAGTTCCCGTTGCCGCTCGAGGTCATCCCGATGGCGCGAGAATCCGTGGCCCGGGCGCTCACCGCGTTGGGCGGCCAGCCCCGGCTGCGCGACGGCTTCGTCACCGACAACGGCAACATCATCCTGGACGTGTCGGGTCTTGCCATTTCGGATGCGCCCGCGTTCGAGGCCATCGTCAACAACTTGCCGGGCGTCGTGACCTGCGGCCTGTTTGCGCTGTCCGGCGCCGACGTAGCGCTGCTGGCCACCCAGAACGGCATCCGCCGCCTGGACCGCCGAGCCTGAGTCCGATTGTGCAGGCAGGTCCCGCCGGTCCGCCTTGCGGGGCGCGGGGCCGCCATTCATAATCCTGTCACACTTGGGTCATAACCTTGCCGGTTGTGCAGGCCCATCTCGTAACCTCTCTAATTTCGGGGCAATGCAATGAGATCAACCACGCAGGGAGCCCGGATGACGGAGCATACAAACAAACAGTTCGACGCCGATCTGGAAAGCGTCCGTTCGCAGTTCTTGCAAATGGGCGGCGTGGTCGAAGCCATGATCCAGGAAGCGATCGACGCGTTGGCCAGCGGCGACATGTCGCTGGTTGAAAAGGTCCGCGAGCGGGAAAAGGAAGTCAACCGCCACGAAGTCGAGATCGACGAAAGCATCAGCCGCATCCTGGCCCGGCACCAGCCCACTGCCATCGACTTGCGCATGCTGATGGCCGTATCCAAGATGCTGACGGACATGGAACGTTCCGGCGACGAAGCCGAGAAGGTCGCCACCGTGGCCCGCCGCGTCCATGAAGGCGAATTGCGCCACATTCCCGTGATCGAACTGCGCCACATGGCCGCCAACGTGCGCAACATGCTGCACCAGGCGCTGGACGCGTTTGCCCGCCTCGACCCCATCCAGGCCGCCGCCGTTGTGCGCAGCGACAAGGAAGTCGACAAGGAATGGAAGGGCGCGCTGCGTCACTTGATCACCTACATGATCGAAGATCCGCGCACGATCTCGCGCGCCATCGACATGATCTTCATCGCCCGCGCGCTCGAACGCATCGGTGATCACGCCAAGAACATGTCCGAACGCGTGATCTACATGGTCAAGGGCGCCGACGTGCGCCACACCGGCGTGAAGAACACCGAGCGCCTGGCGCGCGGCGAAGAAGAATCCGAGGATACCTCGGAGCAGTAAGCACGAAAACCTGCTGCCGCTTCACAGCGGCAGCGCCGCTCCCTGGCACAGCCGGGGATCCGGCACACCCGGCTTGCCGCCGTCCATGCGACCGGCCAGCCGGCGTCCGAAGGCCGGCATTGCCGGCGCACTCACTTCCAGGTCGTACCAGCCCTCGCAGCCCGAGTACTTGAGTTCGACCGCGCCGCCCGCGGGTACGTGCGCCATGGCGCGCCACCCGTCGTTCATGCGCGATTCCACCCTGACCGGTTGCGGCGCGTCGCCTTGGTTCACGAGCCGCAAGCGCAGGCCCGAGGTCACGGGCACGAGCTGGGCTTCCAGCGTGCCCGCATCGCGCGCGTCGCCGTGGAACTGGCGGTGAAAGCCGTCCGGTCCCAGCAGCCAGAGATCGTACGCACCGCCCGCGGCCAGCTTCCATCCATCGTCCAGACGCGCGCCCGCGCCCACCGTGTAACGCCGGGGCGGGCGCGCCAGCGCAAGGCGGTCATAGACATGCAGCACGGCGCCCGCGCCGCCCGGGTTGCGCAACGTCAGGCGGTAATGCTCGCCGTCGGCCGTCGTTTTGCCCACGGCTTCCAGCACGTAGGGTAGGGGACACGTGTGGCGATTGCTGTCGGGGTGATGCGAACACCTGTCGCCGGCAAAATCGAAGGCCGTCGTCAGGTCGCCCGCCACCGCGCGGCGCCAGGCGCTGATGTTGGGCTCCGCCACGCGGAACCGCATTTCCAGGAATCGGATGACCGACGTGTGATCGAACACCTGCGAATTGACCCAGCCGCCCCGGCTCCAGGGCGACACCACCAGCATCGGCACGCGCGGGCCCAGGCCGAAGGCGCGTCCATGCATGGCGGCGGGATCGTCGGCCGTCGACGCGCTGGGACCATGACGTGCGTCGTGGTATTCGCCGTCCAGCTCCACGGTGGACAGGCCGCCCGACTCGCCGTCCGGATGGCGCGCCGGGGGTGCGGGCGGGGGCACGTGGTCGAAGAAGCAATCGTTTTCGTCGTAGGTGACGAACAGGACGCAACGGCTCCACGTGTCGGGATGCGTCGTCAGGATGTCCAGCACCCGCTCGGTGTAGGCGCCGCCCTGGCGGGGTGAGGAAACCTCGGGATGTTCGGAGTCGGCGGTGGGGGCGATGATCCACGAGACGGCGGGCAGCGTGCCCTGGGCGACGTCGCGCGCCAGATCGTCCAGCGTGCGCGTGGCCAGCGCGCGGTCGCGCAGCGGGGCGTCGCCGGTTTGGCTTGCGTGCTGCCGGCGATATTGCCGGAAGCCCGCGAGCGGATTGTCGTTGTAGTTGTCCGCCATGTCCTGGTAGATGCACCAGTCCACGCCGGCGTCCTGCAGTCGCTCGGGGTACGTCGTCCACGAATAGCCTTCACCCGCCGGACCCAGCCGATCGTAGGTATTGACCAGCGCCGGACCGCCGGCCTCGCCCTGCGGATCGTTCGTGCCGGTCCACAGGAACAGCCGGTTGGGATTGGTGCCGGCCTGGACCGAGCAGTGATAGGCATCGCACAGCGTGAAGGCATTCGCCAGCGCGGTCTGAAACGGCACGTCGGCGCTGCGGTAGGCGCCCAGGCCCAGCCGGCTCTTGGCGGACAGCCATTGGTCCATGCGGCCGTCGTTCCAGGCGCGCTGCGAATCGTCCCAGGTGTGCGGCGTGATGTAGCCGACCGGCTTGTCGCTGGCGACCTCCGCCTGCAGATCGTAGGGGCGGCAACGCGCGTCGCCATCGGCCTGCGTCAGCACCGTGCCCGCGCGCGTGGGCACGGGATGCGGATCGGCAAATCCGCGCACGCCGGGCAGCGCGCCGAAGTAATGGTCGAAGGACCGGTTTTCCTGCATCAGGATCACGACATGGCGCACATCCTGCAGCGTGCCGGTCTTGCGGTCGGGGTCGATCGACAGGGCGCGCGCAATGACAGGGGACGGGTCCGGATGGATGGGCGGGCGCGAATCTTCTTTCATGACAGCTTTAATACGGTCTGCAACCTTGAATCTTAAGGCCTTCGCCGGCATGCGGGCGGCGTGTGCCTGAGCGCCTCAAAAAACAAAGCCCCTCGCGCGCGAGGGGCTTTGCCGTGCCGCATGCCCAAAGGCGCGGCGCGGGGCGGATCAGGCCGAGGGCGGAACGTAGCCGTCGGCTTCGACGGTTCCGTCTTCGAACAGGAAACGTTCCATCTGCTGCTGCAGGTATTTGCGTGCGCGGGCGTCGGCCAGGTTCAGGCGGTTTTCGTTCACCAGGCGGGTCTGCACGCCTTTCCAGTCTTCCCAGGCTTCCTTGGAAATGCTTTGCCAGATGCGGGTGCCGACTTCGCCAGGGTAGGGCGGGTAGTCCAGCCCTTCGGCTTCACGCTTCAGTTTCACACAGTTGACGATACGGGCCATGGTTCGCTGCCGGAAAAATGAATAACGCCACATTTTAGCGGGCTTGGCGTGCGTCGGGCGCCAAGCCCCTTCCGCTTACCGCGGAAATCGCCCCGCGGGCCGGTTTCAGAGCTTCTTGATGAAAACCAGGCTGTTGCGGGAACGGTTGTAGTTGTTCTGCTTTTCGCGGGGCAGGTCGGTGATGCCGCCCTGCACGAATCCGCGCTTCATGAACCAGTGCGAGGTGCGGGTGGTCAGCACGAACAGCCGCTTGGCGCCCAAGGCGCGGGCGCGCGATTCCATGTGGCGCAGCAGGATCTCGCCTTCGCCGGAGCCCTGCCATTCGGGGTGCACGATCAGGCAGGCCATTTCGGCCATCTGTTCGTCGTGGAAGTCGTGCAGGGCCGCGCAGCCGTAGATGACACCGTCGTGCTCCAGCACGGTGAAGTTCTCGACGTCGCGTTCGACGACGCTGCGCGGGCGTGGCACCAGCGTGCCGTCGGCTTCCAGCGGTTCGATGAGGCTGAGGATGGCGCCCACGTCGTCGATGGTGGCCGGGCGCAGGTCGTCCAGCGTGTCCTCGACGACCATCGTGCCCACGCCATCGTGGGTGAAGATCTCGAGCAGCACACTGCCATCCAGCTCGAAGGGCAGCAGGTGGGCGCGGGCCACGCCGCGCTTGACCGCGAGCGAGGCGTATTGCAGGAAGGAATGGGTCTCTTCGTCCAGCTCGCCGCCAGCCAGCAGCGCGTCGGCGTCCACGCGCGCCAGTTCGGTGTCCAGCGTGCCGTCTTCGTTCAGCACGCCCTGCGAGCTGGACAGGAAGATCAGCTTCTCGGCGCGCAGGCCCACGGCCACGCTGGTGGCCAGGTCTTCCATCGCCAGGTTGAAGGCGTCGCCGGTAGGCGAGAACCCCAGCGGCGACAGCAGCACGACCGACGAGCCTTTCTCGATGGCGAACTTCAGGGCTTCGATATCGATCTTGCGCACCTGGCCGGTGTGCTTGTAGTCCACGCCGTCCAGCACGCCGGTGGGACGCGCCGTGACGAAGTTGCCGGAGATCACGCGGATGTGGGCGTGCGACATCGGCGTGTTGGGCAGCCCTTGGCTGAACGCGGCCTCGATGTCCAGGCGGATTTCGCCGGCGGCTTCCTTGGCGCATTCCAGCGCGGCGGCGTCGGTGGGGGACAGGCCCCGGTCGAACTGCTGCGTGTAGCCCTTCAGGCGCAGTTGTTCGTTGACCTGGGGCCGCGAGCCATGCACCAGCACCAGCCGGATGCCCAGCGAGGAGAGCAGGGACAGATCCTGGACCAGGGCGTTCAACGCGCCCGCCTGCACCAGTTCACCGCCAAACGCCACCACGAAGGTCTTGCCTCGGAACGCGTGCACGTAGGGGGCCACGTCTCGGAACCATCGCACAAACTGCGCGGCGGCGAATTCAGGGGCTTCAAGGGCGGAGACGGTGTCTGGTTCCAGGTCGGGCATGGTGTGAGTTGCTTAAGAATCCTATGGGTCGCGGGACGGCGCAGGCCGGCAGGCCGTGCGGAGAGCGCCGCCTCAGGGGGCGGCGCTACGCGGAATTATAGGGCGCGCGGCCGCCCGGGCCGCGCCGCGCGCAGGACGCATTGTTGCGGGCGCCCCACAGGATGCGGTGCCGCGTCCGGGCTGACCCACCGGTCGCGGCACGAAAAGGGTCAATGCCGGGAAAGCTGCCGGTGTTCCAGGCGGCTCAGCAGCCGCACCACTGGCCACAGCAACGCAAGGTAGAAAAGCGCCGCGAGCACGATGGGCGAGGGGTTGTACACCAGCGACTGGGCGTCGCGAGCCACCCGCAGCAGCTCCGGCAGCGCCACGGCGCTGGCCAGCGTGGTCAGCTTGACCACTTCGAGCGTATTGCTGATGAGGTCCGGCATGACGTTGCGCGTGGCCTGCGGAATCTGCACGTGCCACATCGTCTGCCAGGCCGACAGGCCGGTGGAGCGCGCCGCCTCGATCTGCCCGCGCGGCACGCTTTCCAGGCCGGCGCGAAAGACCTCGCCGTAATAGGACGAATTGTTCAGCATGAAGCCTACGGCCACCGCCAGCAGCTTGGGCAGGTCCAGGCCCAGGAACGGCGCCCCGAAATAGATGAAGATCAGTAGCACCAGCGGCGGCAGGGCGCGGAAGAAGTCGATGTAGATGGCCAGCAGCACGCGCGACCAGCGGGACTTCAGCGTGACGGACAGCACCCCGATGAGCAGTCCCGAGGCCAGTCCAACCGGGATCACCATGGCCGACAGCATCAGCGTGCGGCCCAACCCCTGCAGCAGATACGGCGCCACGCTGACGTAGATGTTCAGGTTGAAGAAATTCTGCAGGATTTCGTCCATGCGGTTCCCCTGGGGCCCGTTCGGGGCTCCCTTGTTGTGGCGGGCGGGTGTGGTCGACCTCGCTTCCCGCCCGATATGCATTGGTAAAGATGCTTCCGGTCAGTGCTTTCCGTCAGTGCTTCCACTTGAAGCGCGTTTCGGTCCAGCGCCCCAGAATCACGACCGGCAGGAAGATCAGCAGGCACGCCACCGCGGCCAAGGTCAGCGGCGTGGCGTTGCCCGCATTGCTGCTGGCCGATTGCGCGTTGTTGAGCACTTCGCTCAAGCCCACGACCGAACCCAGCGCGGTGCTCTTGGTGATGGCGATGACCCGGTTGGTCAGCGGCGCGACCGTCAGCCGCATTGCCTGCGGCATCACGACATACACCATGCTCTGCAGCCAGTTCAGCCCCGTCGAGCGCGCCGCCTCGGCCTGGCCGCGCGGCACGGACAGGATGCCCGCCCAGAAGATTTCCTCGGCAAACGCGGCCAGCACCAGCGACAGCGACAGCCAGCACGCCATGAATGCCGACATCGACAGGTTGATGTAGGGGAACGCGAAGAACAGCACCATGATCACCACCAGCGGCGGCAGCGCGCGCAGGATGTCGGCAAAACAGATGATCAGGAAATTCACCGGCCGGATGCGCAGCGCGCGCACCACGGCCAGCACCAGGCCAAGCGCCACGCCCGTCGCGGCCACCGCCACGCCCAGTTGCAGCGTGACCCACATGCCGGCCAGGATGTCGGGCAGGTAGCGCCAGGCGACCTCAACGTTGAAGAACGAAAACAGCAGGGCGTTCAGATCCATGGAGCACTCTTCAAACCGCGTTACGCGGCATGTTCCGCCATGCTGGCCAGGAAGGCCTGCGTGCGGGGTTGTCGGGGGGCGCCAAAGACGTCTTGCGGCGGGCCTTGCTCGACGATCACCCCGCCGTCCATGAACACCACCCGATCGGCTGCCGCGCGGGCGAAGCCCATCTCGTGGCTGACCACCATCATCGTCATGCCGTCGCGCTTCAGTTCACGCATCACGTTCAGCACGCTGCCGACCAGCTCCGGATCCAGCGCGCTGGTCGGCTCGTCGAACAGCACCACCTTGGGCCGCAGCGCCAGTGACCGCGCGATCCCCACGCGCTGCTGCTGGCCGCCGGACAATTGGTCGGGATAGGCGCGCGCCTTGTCGGCCAGTCCCACGCGGTCCAGCGCCTCCAGGCCGCGGCGGTCGGCCTCGGCGCGTGCCAGCTTCTGCACCTTGCGCAGCGCCAGCGTGATGTTCGACAGCACGGACATGTGGCGGTACAGGTTGAAGTGCTGGAACACCATGCCGATGTTCTGGCGGATGCGGTTCAGCTCGGCCGACGGCGCGGTGATCTCCTCGTCGTCGACGTGGATGCTGCCGGCGGTCGGTTCCTCCAGCCGGTTGCAGCAGCGCAGGAGGCTGCTCTTGCCCGAGCCGGAGGGGCCGATCATGAAGACCAGCTCGCCGCGGCTCACGTCCAGGTCGATCCCCTTGAGGACCGCGTTGTCGCCATAGGACTTGTGCAGCCCGGCGATTTTCAGGATCGGCGTTTCCATCGAAAGCTCCTCAAAGCGCGGGCAGGGGCCGCGAAGCGGCTCCTCCCCTGTCGTTGGCGGTGCGTCGGAAAATCAGCTGCAGCGCAGTTCGACCGGCTTGGCGTCGTAGCCCGGCAGGTCCGGCACGCCCTGGCCCGGCGTCACCGTGACCGCCGCCGTACCGGCTGCAGGCGTGAAGCCGAACCACTTCTGCGCCAACTTGGACACCGTGCCGTCCTGCTTCAGGCACTTGAGCGCCATGGACACGCGGTCGCGGCCCGCCTTGTCGTCCAGCCGGAACGCCAGCGCCCAGACCAAACCTGTCTTGATCGTGTAGCTGGTGCGCACGGCCGGGTTCTGCTTGGCGGCCCAGGCCGCCACGGTGTTGCCCGCCAGGTTGGCGTCCGCGCGGCCGGCCTGCACCGCCTGCACCGCGTCGGCATTGGAGGCGTACACGTCGTACGTGAAGCCGTACTTGGCCGCGTTGTCGCGCGCCCAGTTCTCATAGGCCGACCCCTTGTTGACCGCCAGCTTCCTGCCCTTCAGGTCATCCAGGCCCTTGATGTCCTTGCCGTTCTTGCCGATCACGAAGGTGTAGTCGGTGTTCAGATAGCCCTCGGAAAACAGCAGCGCGCGGGCGCGTTCCTCGGTGGCGGTGGTGGGCGCCAGCACGAAGTCGTACTTCTTGGCGTTCAGGCCCGGAATCAGCGCGGCATACTCGGTGCCCTCGATCTTGATGGTGGTGCCAAGCTGCTTGGCGATGGCCTGGCCCAGTTCGATGTTGAAGCCGTCCAGCCCGCCGCCCAGCTTGGGCATGGCGTGCGGGGCAAACGTGGCGTCCACGCCGGTCGTCAGCGGCTGGGCGGCAGCGGCCAGGCTGGCGCCGGCCAGGCACAGCGTGAGGCCGCAGCGGCCGGCAAACGTCAGGGTGCGGAGAAGGCGGGTCATGGCGGGTCCTTTAGGGAAGAGGCGTCTTGCCCAGGGCGGGGCCGGCCCCCACGCGCTCGAGAATCAAGCCGTAGTGTTCCGGGCGCCGGTGGGCGGCGAAGTTGAAGATGTGCTGCTTGAAGGTGTCTCCCAGCGCCAGGTCGGCCTGGCAGAAAATCACCTCGTCCTCCTCCCCCTGCGCCTGCGCCACGATCTCGCCCGTGGGCGCGACGATGGCCGATCCGGCGATCAGGTGGCTGCCGTCCTCATTGCCGGCCTTGCCTGCGGCGGCCACCCAGACCGCGTTCTGATACGCGGCCGCCTGCAGACTGAGCAGATGGTGGAACATGCGCAAGTGGACCGGTTCGTTCCAGTGGATATTCAATGACGGCGTGTTGTATCCCAGCGCCACGATCTCGGCGCCCTGCAGCGCAAGCACGCGCCAGGTCTCCGTCCAGCGGCGGTCGTTGCACAGGCACATGCCGATGCGCGTGCCCAGCGTTTCCCAGACGTTGAAGCCGTCGTTGCCGACTTCAAAGAACTTCTTTTCCAGATGCTGGAAAGGGGCCTCGGGCTTGTGGTCGCTGTGGCCCGGCAGGTGGATCTTGCGGTAGCGTCCGACGATGCGCGCGTTGGCATCGACCAGGATGCTGGTGTTGAAGCGCCGGCCGTCCGAGGCGATCTCGGCGTAGCCCAGGTAAAAGCCGATGCCCAGCTCCCGCGCGGTGTCGAACAGCACGCGGGTCTCGGGGCCGGGCATTTCCTTTTCAAAGTAGCGCGCCATCGCTTCTTCTTCCGTCATCCAGTAGCGTGGAAAGAAGGTGGTCAGCGCCAGTTCCGGAAACACCACCATGCGCGCGCCGCGTCCATGCGCCTCGCGCATCATCGCGAGCAGGCGCGCCACCGCCTGCCGCCGGGTCTCCTCGGGTTGCACCGGACCCATTTGCGCGACCGCCAGGCCGAAGGGACGTTTGCTCATGCCGGGTTCCTTTAGCTATGACTCAGGCGGCGCTATCGGCCGAAAAATACTTGCGCACCAGCGCATTGGGATTGCCGGTCAGGCGCTGGCGCAGTACGGGTTCGGGCGTGCCGCGCTTGATGAAGCGGCCGCTGCCGCGCTCGACATGCAGCTGACCGTTCTCGACGGCGATGCGGCCGCGGCTGATGACCACTTCGGGCCAGCCGCGCACGGTCCGGCCTTCGTAGGGCGTGTAGCCCACGTTGTCGTGCAGCATGGACGCGGAGATCGTCACCTCGCGCTCCGGATTCCAGATCGCAATGTCTGCATCCGCGCCGATCGCGATGGTCCCCTTCTGTGGGTACAGGCCGTAGGTGCGGGCATGATTGGCGGCGGTCAGCGCCACGAAGCGTTCAATCGACATGCGCCCGCCCAGCACGCCTTCGGAAAAGAGCAGGGGCATGCGCACTTCCAGCCCCGGCACCCCGTTGGCCACGTCCTTGAAGGTGGTGGCGTCGCCCTTGGGCAGCTTGCCGCTGGCGTCGAAGCGGTACGGGGCGTGGTCGGACGAATAGATCTGCAGGGTGCCGTCCGTCAGGCCCTGCCAGACGGCTTCTTGCGAGGCCGCATCGCGCGGGGGCGGGCTGCAGCAGAACTTGGCGCCTTCCAGGCCGGGGGCGTCAATGTCATCGGCGGTCAGAAACAGGTACTGCGGGCAGCTTTCCGCGTGGATGGGCAACCCCAGCGCCTGTGACGAGTGCACCACGCGCACCGCTTCCAGTCCCGCGACGTGAACGATCAGGATGGGCACATCCATCATGCGAGCCAGCGTTACGGCGCGATGGGTCGCCTCGCTTTCGGCGAGCGGCGTGTGCGCCACGGCGTGGTACTTGGGCGCCGTCATGCCGCGTTCGGCGAGGCGGCGGGCCACCCAGCGGATCATGTCGTTGTTCTCGGCGTGCACCATGACCAGCGCGCCCTCGCGGTCGGCAACTTCCAACACGTCCAGCAACTGGTAGTCGTCCAGCTTCAGGCGGTCGTACGTCATGAACACCTTGAACGACGTGATGCCGTTCTTGATGAGTTCGGGCAGGTCGTGCTTGAGCGCCTGTTCCGTGGGATCCGACAGGATCAGGTGAAAGCCGTAGTCGATGACCGCCTTTTCCTCGGCGCGGCGGGCGTAATCGGCCACCACCTCCGGCAGCGCGTTGCCGCGGTGCTGGGCCGCGAACGGAATGATGGTGGTGGTGCCGCCGAACGCCGCCGATACGGTGGCGCTGTAGAAGTCGTCGGCACACATGATGCCCATGCCCGATAGCTGCTCGACATGGCAGTGGCTGTCGATGCCGCCCGGCAGCACCCAGCGCCCCGCGGCGTCGATGTCCCGTGCACCGGGCGGCAGGCCCTGTCCCAGCGCGACGATCACGCCGTCGCGCACGCCGATGTCGGCGTGGAAGGTGTCGGTGGCGGTGCTGATGCGGCCGTTGCGGATCGTCAGGTCGAATGCTGCGGTATCGGTCATGGGTAAGGGGTTCCGCGCGAAAGAAGAGTCAGAGCGTTCCGGGATAGATGCCGCCGTCCAGCACCAGGTTCTGCCCCGTCATGTAGCCGGCGCGCGCGCCGCACAGAAAGGCGCAGGCGTCGCCGAATTCGGCGGGGTCGCCATACCGGCCGGCTGGAATGCCCGCCAGCCGCGCGGCCAGCACGTCGTCCACCGTCTTGCCGCTGTCGCGCGCGCCGCGTTCGGCGGTCTGGCGCAGGCGGTCCGTCAGGAAAGGCCCGGGCAGCAGGTTGTTGATCGTGACGCCGTGCCGCACGGTCTGGCGCGCCAGTCCCGCCACGAAACCGGTCAGTCCGGCCCGCGCGCCGTTGGACAGGCCCAGGATGTCGATGGGCATCTTCACGGCGGCGGACGTGATGTTGACAATGCGGCCGAAGCGCCGCGCGATCATGCCGTCCACCGTGGCGCGGATCAGCGCGATGGGCGTCAGCATGTTGGCGTCCAGCGCGGCAATCCAGTCGTCGCGCGACCACTCGCGGAAGTCGCCGGGCTTCGGCCCGCCCGCGTTGGTGACCAGGATGTCGGGTTCGGGGCAGGCCGCCAGCAGCGCCTGCCTGCCGGCCTCGGTGGTGACGTCGGCGGCCACCGTGATGACCGACGCGCCGGTCTCGCGGCGGATTGCGTCCGCCGCGGCGTCCAGCGTGGTGGCCGTGCGCGCGGCCATCACCAGATTCACGCCTTCGCGCGCCAGCGATAGCGCAGAGGCGTAGCCCAGGCCCTTGCTCGACGCGCACACCAGCGCGTGCTTGCCCTTGATTCCGAGATCCATGTGTTTGCTCCTTTCAACCCTGCACGGGTTGGCGGCCGGTGGCGCCCAGCGACAGCCCGACGCGCGCGACGGTGGCTTCCAGCTCGGCCGCGGTGACCGGATCGATGCGCATCGCCGGCGCGCGCAGCGCGTGGCTTTTGATGGCGCCGCGGCGCTGATAGACATACTTGCGCAACGCCAGTCCGATCTTGGGCTGGAACTCGTAGCGGATCAGCGGGCAGTAGCGGTCGAAGATCGCGGCGGCGCCGGCGTGGTCGCCGCTGGCATAGCGTTCGTAGATGGCAACCAGGATCTCCGGGAACGCAAAGCCGGTCATGGTGCCGACCGCGCCGCGCTGCAGCTCTTCCAGGAAGTACACGCCTCCCAACCCGCCGAAGATGGCCATGTCGGCGTCCGGCACCAGTTCGCGGATGCGGCTGATCTTCTGCCCCACCGGCGGCTCTTCCATCTTGATCATGTGCACGCCGCCTTCGCGGCCCAGCCGCGCCACTACCTCGGGGCGGATCTCCGTGCCGAAGGAGTCCGGAAAATCGTGGATCACGACCGGAATCTTCACGGCTTCGGCCACGGCCTTGTAGTAGTCGAACAGCAGGGCATCGCTGGCGTTGTCCAACGGCGCGGCGAACACAGCCGATGCGCCCAGCTCCTGCGCTTCGCGGGCCTGCTCGATGGCGCCGGCGATGCCGTGGGCACGCACGCCCACCCACACCGGCACGCGGCCGTTCGTGTGCTTCACGAAGGTTTCCAGCACCCGCCGGCGCTCGTCGTTGGACAGCTTGTGCAGCTCGCCCAGAAAGCCCAGGATTGCCAGCCCGGTCACCCCGGTTTCAAGCAGGAAATCGACCAACGTGCGGATGCTGTCGGTATCGACACGCAGGGCATCGTCGAAGGGTGTGGGGCAAATGGTGAAGACGCCTTTGGCGTCGATGGAGGCTGCCATCTTTTCTCCGTCAGGATGCGTGAAAACCGAAATCGGAAGCGACGTTTCGATGTCATCCTAAAGCGGAAGTTTTAGAACTCCACTTGCTTTTTTATTGCCTTGGTATAACAGCCAGTTAAGTCAAGGTTTACCCTTGGCAGGGTTTGCCTGGACGTTTGCGGACAGCTCGAATCCCTGCTCGCAAAGCGTGTGGCGCAGCACGTCGACAAAGGCCTGCGCAAGCTGCGACAGCGGCTCGAAGCGCGACTGCACCAGGCTCGCTGTCAGGATCTTTGCCTGGTCGATCGGACGCACTACGAAGTCGCCCTGCGTGCGGCTCTTGACCGAGAATTCATCGACGATGGCGATGCCCGCGCCGGCCTGCACCAGCGAGCACGCGTTCTGCGGCGAACTCACTTCCACAGCCAGCCGGCGGGTCTGTCCGGCCTCGTGGTACATCTGCTCGACCAGCATGCCGAACGGCGTGTCGCCGCCGTACGAAATCAGCGGGTAGGGCAACAGATCGCCGATGGATAGCAGCGAGCGATGCGCCAGCGGATGGTTGTACGGGCAGATGCAGACCAGCCGGGCCTGGCCGATGGGCTGCGTCAGCAGATTCGGGTGCTGGACGGGCAAGATCACCACACCCAGTTCGGCGCGGTTGTCCAGCAGCATTTGCGTCAGGGGCTGCTGCGTCAACGGCTGAAAGGTGACCTTGACGTCAGGGTGCGTTTCGCGAAATCGCGAGATCGTCAGGGGCACGAGCATGTGGCCGATGCTGGGACTGGACACCAGATGCAGGATGCCGCTGCGGCGCTCGGACAATTCCGAAGCCAGCTCCTCCACGCGCCGCACGCCGGCATAGACCGTTTCCACTTCGCGAAAGAGCTGCCGGGATTCGGGCGTGGGATACAGCCGGCCCTTGATGCGCTCAAACAGCGCGAAGCCCAGCCGCTGTTCCGTGTGCGACAACAGCCGGCTGACTGCGGGCTGCGAGACGAACAGCAGCTTGGCCGCCCCACTGATCGAACCCGTGGTCATTACCGCCCGGAAAACTTCGATTTGCCGCAGATTCAGTTGCATGGCGCGCCCGCTCCGACTTGACGCGACGAGCATAACAAAGGGTTAAGGGCAGCGCACAAATTGACAATACATGCTCAGGCCGCCCGCAGATAGACTGGCGCCGTACCTTGCCCCGGTCCGCGTCCACATGGCGCGGGCCCGGCCACCACCAGGACGGACGACCAGGACGGACGAATGGAACAGACCCTGTTTGTGATCAATCCCAATTCCACGCAGGCCGTGACGGATGCGTTCGACGCGGCGCTGGAACCGCTGCGCATGGCCGGCGGTCCGTGCATCCAATGCCTGACGCTGGCCGAGGGGCCGGCGGGCGTCCAGACGCAGCTCGACGTCGAAAGCGTGACGCTGCCGCTCGCCGCGCTGGTGCGCAAGCTGGATGCCGACCACGGCGCCGCTGCCGCAGGCTACGTCATCGCCTGCTTCAGCGACCCGGGTCTGCACGCGGTGCGCGAAGCCACGCGCAAGCCGGTGCTGGGCATCAGCGAATGCGGCATGCTGACCGCGCTGACGCTGGGCCAGCGCGTGGGCGTGATCGCGATCCTGCGCCAATCGCTGCCGCGTCACGGACGCATGTTCGGCGCGATCGGCCTGTCGGGCCGCGTGGCGGCCGAGCTGCCGCTGGATCTGGGCGTGGTCGAACTGTCTGATGAGGCGCGCACCCGCGAGCGCCTATTGCACGTCGGTGCGCGGTTGCGCGATGAGCATCAGGCCGACGTGCTGGTGCTGGGCTGCGCGGGCATGGCGGCCTATCGCGGCTGGCTGCAGGCCGAGCTGGGCCTGCCCGTCGTAGAGCCGACACAGGCGGCCGCGGCGATGGCGATCGGCCGCATCCGGCTGAACTGGCACGGCGCCTGAGGCCACCATGCGCAATCACGAACTCATCGATCGGCTGTCGCACCTGGTCGGCGACAACGGGCTGGTGCTCGATGCCGAGGGCCAGGGGCCTTACGTGCGCGACTGGCTGGGCAAGTGGCAGGGCAGCACGCCCGTGGTGGTGCGGCCTCGCAACGCCACCGAGGTGTCGGCCGTCATGCGGCTGTGCCATCAGACGCGCACGCCAGTGGTGCCGCAGGGCGGCAATACCGGCATGAGCGGTGGCGCCACGCCTGACGGCAGCGGCGCGCAGGTGATCCTCAGCCTGAATCGCATGAAACGCATCCGCGAGGTGGATCCGGTCAACAACACCCTGTGCGCCGACGCGGGCGTCCTGCTGGCCGACGTGCAGGCCGCCGCGCGCAACGTCGGCCGCTTCTTCCCGCTGAGTTTGGGCGCGGAGGGCAGCTGCACCATCGGCGGCAATCTGGCCACCAATGCCGGCGGCACCGCGGTGCTGCGCTACGGCAACACGCGCGATCTGGCGCTGGGGCTGGAGGTGGTGCTGCCCGATGGCCGCGTCTGGAACGGCCTGCGCGGCCTGCGCAAGGACAACACCGGGTATGACCTCAAAAGCCTGTTCATCGGCTCCGAAGGCACGCTGGGCATCATCACCGGCGCGGTGCTCAAGCTGTACCCCGCGCCCGCGGGCCGTGTGGCGGCATGGGTGGGCGCGGACACGCCCGCGCAGGTGGTGGCGTTGCTCAGCCGCCTGCAGGGCGTTTGCGGCGAAAGGCTGACCGCGTTCGAAATGATGTCCGCGCGTTGCCTCGATCTGGTGGTGGCGCACGTCAGCGGCGCGGCCAGCCCGCTGGCCGGCCGCCATGCCTATTACGCCCTGGTTGAACTGTCGGACACCGAGCCCGCCGGACTGCCCGCCTTGCTGGAAACCGCGCTGGGCGCGGCGCTGGAAGCCGGCATCATCCAGGACTGCGTGGTCGCGATGAACGACACCCAGGTCCAGTCCTTGTGGCGGCTGCGCGAGGGCATCTCGCAGGCGCAGGTGCGCGCGGGCAAGGCGGTCAAGCACGACATCGCGCTGCCCATTTCGCGCCTTGCCGCATTCGTCGAGGAAGCGGACCTGGCGCTGGTATCGGATTTTCCGGGACTGCCCATCATCAACTTCGGCCACATCGGCGACGGCAACCTGCACTACAACGTGCTGCTGCCGCTGGACGTGGCGCCCGCCGAATACGCCCGGCTGACCGCGGCGCTGAACCGCCGCGTGCACGACCTGGTGGCCCAGCGCGGCGGCAGCATCAGCGCCGAGCACGGCGTGGGCCAGTTGCGGCGCGACGAGCTGCGGCGCTACAAGTCGCCGGTGGAAATGGACCTGATGCTGATGATCAAGCGGGCGCTCGATCCCAACCAGCTCATGAACCCGGGCAAGCTGCTGTAGGGCACGCGCGCGGGGCAGGCAGGGGCCGCGCGCGCGAAGTCCGCCAGAAATTTATAATGGCGGGCTAATCGGATAAATCCTACATGCCTGAATCCTCCAGCCCGCGGGCGCCGAAAAAGCCGGCGCCGCGCGCCACTGACCGGGAGCAGCCCCCGGAAGACGCCCGGCCAAGTGCTCAGCCAGACGCTCGGCAAGCCCCCCGGCAAGCGCCCCGGGCCCGTCCCGAAGGCCGCCCCGCCGCGCCCCGTCCCGAACGGCCCATTCCGGCCGTCACCTACCCGGAAGACCTGCCCGTCAGCGCACGGCGGCAGGAGATCGCGCGCGCCATCGCCGGCCATCAGGTCGTGATCGTCAGCGGCGAAACCGGCTCGGGCAAGACCACCCAGCTTCCCAAGATCTGCCTGGAACTGGGCCGCGGCCGCCAGAAGATGATCGGCCACACGCAGCCGCGACGCCTGGCGGCGACCTCGGTGGCCAAGCGCATCGCCGAGGAGCTGAACACGCCCATGGGCGAAGTCGTCGGCTACCAGGTGCGGTTCAACGACCGCACCGGTCCCAACGCGTCCATCAAGCTGATGACGGACGGCATCCTGCTGGCCGAATCGCAGCGCGATCCGCTCCTGCGCCGCTACGACACGATCATCATCGACGAGGCGCACGAGCGCAGCCTGAACATCGACTTCCTGCTGGGCTACCTGAAGCAGCTCTTGCCGCGGCGCCCGGACCTAAAGCTCATCATCACGTCGGCCACCATCGACGCCGAGCGCTTCGCCAGACACTTTGCCGCGTCGGAAGACAAGCCCGCGCCGGTCATCGAAGTCTCGGGCCGCCTGTATCCCGTCGAAGTGCGCTACCGGCCCGTGCGCGAAGAGCCCGCCGCCGGCGATGACGCGCCCGCGCCCAACAAGGCCGGCCGCGACCGCGAGCGCATGTCGGGCGACGAAGAGCGCGACCTGATCGACGCCATCGTCGATGCCGTCGACGAATGCGCGCGGCATGGCCCGGGTGACGTGCTGGTGTTCCTGCCCGGCGAGCGCGAGATCCGTGAATCGGCCGAAGCGCTGCGCAAGCGGCACCCGGCCGGCACCGAGGTGCTGCCGCTGTTTGCGCGCCTGTCGCAGGCCGAGCAGGAACAGATCTTCCGCCCGCGCGGCAACGCCCGCCGTATCGTGCTGGCCACCAACGTGGCGGAAACCTCGCTGACCGTGCCCGGCATCCGCTTCGTCGTCGACAGCGGTCTTGCCCGCATCAAGCGCTATTCGTGGCGCAACAAGGTCGAGCAGCTGCGCATCGAGCCCATCAGCCGCGCCTCGGCCAACCAGCGTGCCGGCCGATGCGGGCGGGTGGGGCCAGGCGTCTGCATCCGGCTCTATGACGAGCTGGATTTCAACAATCGCGCCGCCTTCACCGATCCCGAAGTGCTGCGTTCGTCGCTGGCGTCGGTCATCCTGCGGATGAAGTCGCTCAAGCTCGACGACATCGAGCAGTTCCCCTTCGTCGAAGCGCCGCCGGGGCGGGCGGTGGCCGACGGCTACCACCTGCTGCAGGAGCTGGGCGCCATCGAACTGGCGTCGGCGTCCGACGACGATACGGACGACGGGCGCACGGGCGCGTCTTTTGTCCTGACCCGAACCGGCGATGAACTGGCCAAACTGCCCGTGGACCCGCGCATCGGGCGGATGATCCTGGCCGCACGAGAACACCAGTGCCTGGCCGAAATGCTGATCATCGCCTCCGCGCTGTCCGTGCAGGATCCGCGCGACCGTCCCATGCAGGAGCGCGAGGCCGCCGAGGCCGCGCACGCCAAGTTCGGCGACGACAAGTCCGAGTTCATCTCCTTCGTGAAGCTGTGGCGCTGGTATGGCGAACAGGTGCAGCACAAGGCCTCGCAGCGCAAGCTGGTGGGCCTGTTGCGGCAGAATTTCCTCTCGCCCATCCGCCTGCGCGAGTGGCACGACGTGCACACGCAGCTGTCGGCGCTGGTGGGCGAACAGGGCTGGCGCGTCAACCAGTCCGAAGCCACGTACGAACAGCTGCACATGGCGCTGTTGTCCGGGCTGCTTGGCAACATCGGCTTCAAGAGCGACGAAGGCGGCAGCTATCAGGGCGCGCGCGAAATCCGCTTCCACATTCATCCGGGCTCGCGCCTGGTGAAAAAGGCCGGCCGCTGGATCATGGCGGCCGAACTGGTCGAGACCACGCGCCTGTATGCGCGCTGCGTGGCGCGCATCGACCCGGTGTGGCTGGAAAAGATCGGCGCGCACCTGATCCGCAAGAACTGGTCGGACCCCCGCTGGGAAAAGAAGGCCGGGCAGGTCGTGGCCAACGAGCGGGCCACGCTCTACGGCCTGGCCATCTATACCGGCCGGCGCATCCATTACGGCCGCGTGAATCCCACCCATGCGCGCGAACTCTTCATCCGCCAGGCGCTGGTGCCCGGCGAGATCGACACGCGCCTGCCTTTCGTCGCGCACAACCGCAAGCTCATCGCGGGCATCGAAAAGCTCGAACACCAGACCCGGCGCCCGGACATCCTGGTCGATGACGAGCTGATCTTTGCGTTCTACGACCGGCAGCTTCCCGCCGACATCTCGCAGACCGCGACGCTCGAAAAGTGGGTAAGCGGCCTGGACAAGGCGGCTGCCGCCAAGCTGATGCTGACCCGCGACGAGCTGATGCGGCACGAGGCCGCCGGCGTCACGACCGATGTCTTTCCCAAGAAAGTGGAATGGCAGGGTGTGTCGATGGCGCTGGACTACCACTTCGAACCGGGCTCGCCGCGCGACGGCGTCACGCTGTCTGTGCCACTGTTCGCGCTGAACCAGATCGATCCGGCGCGCTGCGAGTGGCTGGTGCCCGGCATGCTCAAGGAAAAGGTGCACCTGCTGCTCAAATCGCTGCCGCAGAAGCTGCGCCGCCATTGCGTGCCGCTGCCCGACTACGCTGCCGGCTTCTACGACCGCTGGTTCGAGCGCCTGGCCGATCCGCAGACGGGTCTGGTCGACGCCATCATTGCCGACATGTGGGATCAGGTGCAGGTCCGCCCGGCGGTGGGGGACTTCAAGCTGGAAACGCTGCCGGCGCATCTGTTCATGAACTTCCGCGTCGTGGACGAGCACGGCCGCATGCTGGCCGCCGGCCGCAATCTGGCGCAACTGCGCGCCGAATTCGGCAAGCAGGCCCAGGCCACCTTCCAGCAACTGGCGGCCAGCGACACGCAGGTCGCGCAAGCGCTGGCGCACGAAAACCTGACCTCCTGGTCGTTCGGGCCATTGCCCGACATCATGGAGATCAAGCGGCGCGGCCAGTCCGTCATCGGCTATCCGGCGCTGGTGGACCGAGGCGCGCATTGCGACCTGGACGTGTTCGACGATCCCGACGAGGCGCGCAAGCACCATCGCGCGGGTCTCCTGAAGCTCTTCCGGCTGGCGCTGCGCGAGCAGGTGAAGTTCCTCGAAAAGAACCTCACCGACCTCACCAAGATCAGCATGCTGTATATGACGCTGGGCACGCAGGAAGAATTGCGCGACCAGATCATCGACTGCGCGCTGGGGCAGGCGTGTCTGGCCGAGCCGTGGCCGGTGAACGAACAGCAGTTCGAAGCACGCCGCGCCGAGGGCAAGGGCCGGTTGGGTCTGCTGGCCCAGGAGGTCGCGCGGCTGGCCGGCGCAGTGCTGACTGAATATGCGGCGCTTCAACGCAAGCTGCCGCAGGCCAAGCCCCACGCGGCCGCTTACGCGGATCTGCAGCAGCAAATAGGTGCGCTGATGCCCAAGTGGTTCATCCGCGACACGCCGTATGCGCAGTTGTCGCACTTCCCGCGCTACCTGAAGGCGGCGGTCGCGCGCATTGACAAGCTGCGCGCCGACCCGGCACGGGACGCAAAGCTGGTGTCCGAAATGGCGCCGCTGGTCACGCAATACCAGCGCGCCCGCGCGGCGCTGAAAGGGGCGGCAGACCCCAGGCTGGACGAGTTCCGCTGGCTGCTCGAGGAGTTGCGGGTGGCGCTCTTCGCCCAGGAGCTGCGCACGCCGATGCCGGTGTCGGTCAAGCGCCTGATGAAAAGCTGGGAATCCTTGCAGCGCTAGCCTAGGTGTCTGACACCCTTGAGCCGGCGCCGCACCCTGCCGGGCTGCGACCCGGGTGTCAGACACCGGTAGACGTAAAAAGGGCCGCAAATGCATTGCGGCCCTTTTTCTGCAGCATGTCAGAAGCGTCGGTTCTTACAACGCCAAAAACCCAACAATCACCAGCGCGATCAGCCCGTACTTGGTGGCCTTGTACGCGGTGCGGTTCCACTTCTTGAAGGCCTTGCGCTTCTGGTCCAGCACCCAATGCGCGTGGGTCAGCTTGTTGATCGCGCCCGTCTGGTCGCCGCCGTCGTTGGGCGAGCTTGCCGCGGACATGACCTTGCGGCCGAACCAGCCGTTGAAGGCTTCGGCCCAACGCCACTTGAGCGGACGCTCGACGTCGCAGAACAGGATGATCCGGTTCTCGCCCGTCTTGTTGTAGGCCTCGTGGACGTATGTTTCGTCGAACACCACGCTTTCGCCATCGCGCCAGCTGTAGTGCTCGCCGTCCACGATGATGTGGCAGCCGTCGTCGTTCGGCGTCGCCAGACCCAGGTGATAGCGCAGCGATCCGGCAAACGGGTCGCGGTGCGGGTTGAGCTGGCCGCCCGGCGGCAGCTCGGCGAACATGGCGGCCTTGACCTTGGGCAGGCCCTTCAGGATGGCGACCGTTTTGGGGCAGAGTTCCTCGGCCGACGGGTGGCGGGCGTCGTACCACTTCAGGTAGAACCGCTTCCACCCATATTTGAAGAACGAGTTGAAGCCGATGTCGTTATGGGTGTCGGCTGCCTTGATCCGGCGAAGCTCGGCCATCTGCATGGCTTCTTCGCGGATCGTCTCCCAGTTGTCGTCAAGCACCTTCAGTTCGGCGATTTCGCTGGTCGTCAGGTAAGGCGTGGTCGGCACACGGGACGTCAGCACCATGAAGGCGTTGATCGGCGCCAGCAGCACCGAATGGTCCAGCATTTGCCGTCCCAGCGGCAGTTTGACGCGGCCTCGGAAGTGCGCGAACAGGATGGCGGCAAGCCAGATCCCAGGTATGAGCCATTTCATAGGTATATCTCGTCGTGCGACGGGGTAGTGCGGGTTGGGTCGTATTGTCCCACAAGCCTCCGTGGGGGATCCCGTCAGGATGGGATGCATCCGGGCGGATTCTGATGCAAGGATTGTCCTGAGGCGGTCGGCCGCTGGGTACAATTCCGCTATGTCCGAAGCCGTAACGACCCCGACCCCATTTGTTCACCTGCGCGTCCACTCCGAGTTCTCGGTCGTGGACGGTACGGTGCGTATCCCCGACCTCATCAAGCGCGTGGCCAAGCTGGGCCAGCCCGCCGTCGCCCTGACCGATCTGTCGAACCTGTTCGGACTGATCAAATTCTACAAGGGCGCGCGCGGCGCGGGGGTCAAGCCCATCGCGGGCTGCGACGTCTGGATCGCCAACGACGAAGACCCGGCCAAGCCCTTCCGCCTGCTGTTGCTGGTGCGCAACCATCAGGGCTACCTGAATCTGTGCGAACTGCTGTCCAAGGCGTTCCTGACAAATCAGGGCAAGGGCCGGGCGGAAATCCGCCGCGAATGGCTGCAAGGGCAGGCTGGCCTTATCGCCCTGTCCGGCGGGCGGCTTGGCGACGTCGGTCAGGCGCTCGAAGCCGGCAACGCCGTGTCGGCGCTGGCCCTGGCGCGCCAGTGGGCGCTGATGTTCCCGGGCAGCTACTACCTCGAACTGCAGCGCGCCGGCATGGACGGCGACGAAGGCTACTGCCAGGCCGCCATGCGGCTGGCCTCCGAGGCCGGCCTGCCGGTGGTTGCCACGCATCCCGTGCAGTTCCTCGACGAATTCGAATTCCAGGCCCACGAGGCGCGCGTCTGCATCGCCGAAGGCGAAATCCTGGCCAACCCGCGCCGCGTGCGCCGCTTCTCCAAAGAGCAGTACCTGCTCAGCTCCGAGGAAATGGCGCGCCGGTTCGCCGATGTCCCGTCGGCGCTGGCCAACACGGTCGAAATCGCCAAGCGCTGCAACCTGAGCCTGGTGCTCGGCAAGCCGCGCCTGCCCAATTTCCCCACGCCAGAAGGCGTGACGCTCGACGATTACCTTGTCCAGCTCTCGGAAGAGGGCCTGGAAAAGCGCATGGAGTTCCTGTTCCCGGACGCCGCCGAGCGCGAGTCCAAGCGCGAGCAGTATTACGAGCGGTTGCGCTGGGAGTGCAAGACCATCATCCAGATGGGCTTTCCCGGTTACTTCCTGATCGTGCAGGACTTCATCAACTGGGGCAAAAACAACGGCGTGCCGGTCGGCCCGGGCCGGGGCTCGGGCGCCGGTTCGCTGGTGGCCTACGCGCTGGGCATCACCGACCTCGATCCCATCCGCTATGACCTGCTGTTCGAGCGCTTCCTGAATCCCGAGCGGGTCTCCATGCCCGACTTCGATATCGACTTCTGCCAGGACAACCGCGAACGGGTCATCGACTACGTCAAGGAAAAATACGGCCGCGCCGCCGTCAGCCAGATCGCCACCTTCGGCACGCTGGGCGCCAAGGCCGTGGTGCGTGACGCCGGCCGCGTGCTGGACATGCCCTACATGTTCTGCGACGGCCTGTCCAAGCTGATCCCGTTCAACCCGATGGATCCCTGGACGCTCGAGCGCACCCTCAAGGACGAGCCCGCCTTCAAGGACCGCTACGAGCAGGAAGAAGAAGTCCGCGCGCTGGTCGACCTGGCCAAACCGCTCGAAGGCCTGACCCGCAACATCGGCATGCACGCGGGCGGGGTGCTGATCGCGCCCGGCAAGCTCACCGACTTCTGCCCGCTGTACTGCCAGCCGGGCCAGGAAAACAGCGCGGTCTCGCAGTTCGACAAGGACGACGTCGAGGCGGCCGGTCTGGTGAAGTTCGACTTCCTGGGCCTGCGCAACCTGACCATTCTGGATTGGGCCGTGCGCTACGTGCGCCAGTTCAACGCCGAAAAGCGCGACTTCGACGTCATGGCGCTGGCCCTGGACGATCCGGCGGCCTACAAGATTCTGTGCGACGCGAACACCACCGCGGTGTTCCAGCTTGAATCGCGCGGCATGAAAGAGCTGCTCAAGAAGCTGCGGCCCAACACGTTCGAAGACATCATCGCCATGCTGGCCCTGTATCGTCCGGGGCCGCTGGAATCGGGCATGGTGGACGACTTCGTGAACCGCAAGCACGGGCGCGCGGCCGTCGATTATTTCCACTCGGACCTGGAAGCCACCCTCAAGAGCACCTACGGGGTCATCGTCTACCAGGAACAGGTGATGCTGATCTCCCAGATCATCGGGGGCTATTCGCTGGGCGGCGCCGACCTGCTGCGCCGGGCCATGGGCAAGAAAAAGCCCGAGGAAATGGCCAAGCACCGCGAACTGTTCGAACAGGGCGCCAAGGAAAAGGGCCACGATCCGGACCTGGCGGTCAAGCTCTTCGACCTGATGGAGAAGTTCGCGGGCTACGGCTTCAACAAGTCGCACTCGGCCGCATACGCGCTGATCTCGTACCAGACCGCCTGGCTGAAGGCCTACCACCCGACCGAGTTCCTGGCCGCCACCATGTCCTCGGACATGGACGACACCGACAAGGTCCAGATCTTCTGCCGCGATGCCCAGGACAACGGCGTGGAGGTGCTGCCGCCCGACGTCAACCATTCGGGATACCGGTTCGAACCCGTCGCTGACAAGCACACCGAAAAAGGCAAGCCGCCGCGCACCATGCGTTACGGCCTGGGCGCCGTCAAGGGCACTGGCCAGGGCGCCGTCGAGGACATCCTGCGTGCGAGGAAGGAAGGCGGCCCGTTCCTGAACCTGTTCGACTTCTGCCGCCGCGTCAGCAAGCAGGCCGTCAACCGCCGCACCATCGAGGCCCTGATCAAGGCCGGCGCGTTCGATACCATCGAACCGAACCGGGCCGCGATGCTGGCCTCCGTGCCCACCGCCATGGAAGCGGCCGAGCAGGCCGCGCGCAGCGCCAATCAGGCCTCGCTCTTTGGCGACGACAGCGGCGACGTGGTCGCCGGCGAACTGGCCAAGGTCGCGCCCTGGGATCTGCACAAGAAGCTGACCGAAGAGAAATCCGCGCTGGGCTACTACTACAGCGGCCACCTGTTCGATGCGTGGCGCGACGAAGTGCGCCGCATCGTGCCGATGCAGTTGGCCCGCGTGGAGCCGCAGCGCGACCTGCAATGGATGTGCGGCGTGCTGGCCAGCGTGCGCGTCATGATGACCCGCCGCGGCAAGATGGTCTTTGCCGTGCTGGACGACGGCACGGCCCAGGTGGAAATCTCGGTCTTCAACGAACTCTTTGAAAAGCACCGCAACCGGCTGCGCGAAGACCAGCTCGTCATCGTGCAGGGCAAGGTCAGCAACGACGACTATTCGGGCGGCATGCGCATCGTCGCCGAGCAGCTCTATGACCTGCAGCTTGCGCGCGAGGCCCGCGCCAAGTCGCTGCGCGTCAAGCTCAACGGCAGCGCCGACGCGGCGCGCCTGCGCCAGATGCTCAATCCGTTCCGCGCCGAGCCCGAGAACGGCATTCCGGGCGTGCCGGTCGACATCGTCTACACCAAGAACAATTTCCTGTGCACGGTCCGGCTTGGCGAAGAATGGCGCGTGCGCATGGCTGACACGCTGCTGGCCAACCTGAACGCGTGGACCAAGCCAGACGGCGTGGAGGTCACTTACTAATGATGGCCGGCCTGCGTATCGTGCATTCGGAAGCCGCCACCAGCTTCGGCGGACAGGAAGGACGTATCTTCAAGGAAATGCACGCCATGCGAGCGCGTGGCCATCACCTCGAAGCGATATGCCAGCCGCGCGCGCAATTGACCGAACGTCTGCGGGATGCGGGCTTCACGGTGCATGCCGTCGACATGGCCGGTCCGGTCAACTACCTGAAGGGCGTGGCCGCCGTCCGCCAGATTTTGAAGGCAGGGCGGTTTGACGTGCTCAATACCCACAGCCGGCGCGACACGGTCATTGCGGCCCTGGCCGGCCGCATGGTCGGCACGCCCCTGATCGTGCGCACGCGCCACCTGTCCAACGTGGTCGGCTCGATGTGGTCTTACACCATCCTGCCGCACCGCGTCACCGCCGTCAGCGACCACGTGCGCAAGTACCTGATCAGCCGCGGCGTCCCGGCCGAGAAGATCGCCACCGTATATTCACCCATCGTGCTGCCCGCGCCGGTCGAACACTCCACCTTGCGCGGAGAACTCGGCCTGGCCGACGATGACATCGTCGTGGGCTGTGTGGCCGTCATGCGCGCCACCAAGGGCCATAAGGACCTGATCGACGCCATCGCGCCACTGATGGCCGTGCGTCCGAAGCTGCACATGGTGTTTGTCGGCGCCGGCTCGCCGGTCTTCGAGCAGACGCAGGCGTACATTGCGGAACGTGGCCTGCAGGACCGGATCCACCTGATGGGCACGCGGCGCGACGTCCCCAATCTGCTGGCGGGATTCGACCTCTTTGCCCTGGCCACCCAGCAAGAGGCATCCGGCACGGTCTATGTCGAAGCGCAGGCCAGCGGCCTGCCGGTCGTGGGCACCAACGTGGGCGGCGTGTCCGAGATGTTCCGCGACGGCGTGACGGGTTTTCTGGTTCCGTCCAAGGACCCGCTGGCGCTCACCGCGGCCCTGGAGCGCCTGATCGACGACCCGGCCCTACGCCGCACCATGGGCGAGGCCGGCCGCAAGATGGTCTGGGAAGAGGGCGTCTTTTCCCCCGCGCGCCTGGCGGAAACCACCGAAGCGATCTACAACCGCTGGCTGGCGGAGCGCCGCAAATGAACGCGCCCAACGTTCCGGTGCTGATGTATCACCACGTCACGCCGGCCGGCGGCATGATCGCCGCCACGCCCGACGTCTTCGAAGCGCAGATCTCACGCCTGGCCCGCGCCGGCTACCAGTCGCTCACCGCCGCGCAGTTCGCGGCCTATCTGGCGGGCGGCGGCGCGCCCGAACGCTCCGTGCTCATCACGTTCGACGATGGCTACCTGAACAACTGGGTGCACGCGCATCCCGTCCTGGCCCGTCACGGCATGCGCGCGGTGCTGTTCACCATCACAGGCTGGATCGGCGACGGCCCCGTGCGGCCGCACGCGGGACAGGGCGGTGCGTTGCCTCCCACGCCCGACCACCACGCCTGCAAGGAACTCGTGGCGTCTGGCCGTGCCGACGAAGCGATGCTGCGCTGGAGCGAAATCGAGGCCATGCAGGCCGCCGGCACCTTCGAATTCCATTCGCACACGAATACGCACACGCGCTGGGACAAGGTCTGCGGCGCCGATGTGAACGCCAAGCGCGAGCGCATCGCCCAGGACCTGCACGACTCGCGTGACACCCTCATCCGCCGGCTTGGCGGCGTGAGCGATCACCTCTGCTGGCCGCAAGGCTATTTCGACGCCGACTACGTGGCCGCCGCGCGGCAGGCCGGTTTCCGGCACTTGTACACTACCGACCCTTTCGGCCAGAACCTGCCCGGCGCGGATCCCGGTCACATCTTTCGTTTCGCGGTGCGCAATCGGGGCGGGTCCTGGCTGAACCGCCGGATCTGGCTGTCGCGCGACCCGTTCTGGGGCCCGCGCTATCACGCCTGGAAGGCCTGGAAAAAGCGTCTTAGGAATCGCGGATGAAGTTATCAGTCATCATCATCACCAAAAACGAAGCGGCCAACATCGCCGCCTGCCTGAAGTCCGTCTCGTTCGCCGACGAGTTCATCGTCGTCGATTCGGGCAGCACCGACGGCACCGTGGAGCTGGCGCAGGCGCTGGGCGCCCGGGTCGAAGTCACCCCCGACTGGCCCGGTTTCGGTCCGCAGAAGAATCGCGCGCTGGATCTGGCGACGGGCGACTGGGTCCTGTCGATCGACGCGGACGAGCGCGTCACTCCCGAGCTGGCGCAGGAAATCCAGGACGTGCTGCGCGCGCCCCAGGCCGACGCCTACGAGATCGCGCGCCTGTCCAATTTCTGCGGCCGCGACATCCGCCACAGCGGCTGGTGGCCCGACTACGTGCTGCGCCTCTTCAAGCGCGGCACGGCGCGCTTTACCGACGCCGCCGTCCACGAACGCGTGGTCCCCGCCAACGGCCGGCCCCTGCAGATGCGCGGCTACTTCAATCACTATCCGTACGACAACCTGGACGCGCTGATCAACAAGGTCAACCGTTACTCGTCCGACGCGGCCGCCATGATGTATGCCAAGGGCAAGCGCACGTCGGTCTTCGGGGCGCTGGGCCACGGTTTCTGGACCTTCGTGCGCATCTACCTTATCCGGCGCGGCTTCCTGGACGGCCGCCACGGGCTCGTGCTGGCCGTGACCGCGGCGGCGGGCAGCTTCTTCCGCTACTCGAAGCTGATGTTCCTGGCAGAAAACAAAAAGTGAAGATCCTCTACACGAACTTCCACGCGGGCAACGGCGGGGGCCACGTCACCTACATCATCAACCTGGCCAAGGCGCTGGCCCGCGATCACGAGATCACCGTAGCGGTGCCGGCCACCAGCCGGCTGTACCGCTACGCCAAGGCCATTCCGGGCGTCACGGTGGTGGACATGCGCTACACGACCCGCCCGTCGTCCTGGTTCAAGGACCGCGCCCGGCTGCAGCGCCTGATCGCCGACGGCCAGTTCGACATCATCCACGCCAACGGCTCGGCCGATCACAAGCAGGTCATGCTGGCCACGCTGGGCATGCGGCGCCGGCCGCGCATCGTGTTCACCAAGCACAACGATCACCCGCTGACCAGCTTCGGGCACAAGCTGCGGGTGGCGCTGGCCACCGATCACGGCATCGCCGTCAGCGACTACATCCGCGGCATGATGGAGCAGTCGCCTTACCGCAAGCGTCCCATCACCACCATCCGGCACGGCATCGACACCAATTTCTTTGCCCCGCCGCCGCCCGAAAGCCTGGATAAGCTGCGCGAACTCTTCTTTGGCCCGGACTGGCAAGGCAAGCTCCTGCTGGGCAGCGCCGGGGGCACCGATTACGACAAGGGCTGGCTGGACCTGGTAGCCGCGGCTGCCGCGCTGCCGCCTGCCGACAAGGCACGTATCTTGCTGATGGTGGCAGGCGATCCGCCCTCGGAGGCCAAGCTGGCGCGTGTGCGCGAACTCGGCATGATCGATCAGGTGAAGTTTCCCGGGCTGCTCGATGACGTGCGCGCCGCGCTGGCGTCCTGCCATGCGGGCTTTGTCCTGTCGTACCGCGAGGCGCTGTCGTTTGCCTGCCGCGAGATCATGGGGCTCGGGCTGCCGGCGCTGGTCAGCGATGCGGGCGGCCTGCCGGAAAACGTAACTGACGGCGTGGATGGCTGGATCGTGCCCACGCGCGACATTCCCGCCATGACCGCCAAGCTGCGTTTCATGCTGGACAATCCGGACGCGGTTCGCGAGATGGGCAGCAAGGCGCGTGAGACGAGTTTGCGCGACTTCAACCTGCAACGTTTCGCCAGCGCCACGGTGGATGTGTATCAGCGTACGCTTGGCGGACGCTGAGCCATATAATGTCGATCTATGTCTATTCCAATCCTTATGTATCACCAGATTGGCGAGCCCAACCCCAAGGGCACGCCGTTTCGCGGACTGACGGTACATCCCGATAGCTTTGCGCGTCAGATGTGCTGGATGCGCCGGCTTGGTTATCGCGGTCTGTCCATGCGCGACGTCATGCCCTACGTCCGCGGCGAACGCCAGGGCAAGGTCTTCGGCATCACGTTCGACGACGGCTACCGCAACGTGCATCACAACGCGATGCCGGTACTGAGTGAATTGGGATTCACCGCCACCAATTATTTCGTGGCCCGGCAGTTCGACGGCGGCAACGTTTGGGACCTGCAGAAAGGCATCCCGTTTTCGCCGCTGATGAGCGTGCAGGAAATGCGGGAATGGGCGCAGGCTGGCAACGAAGTCGGTTCGCATACGCTTGACCACGTCCATCTCCCCGAACTCGCGCCCGACGAAGCGCGGCGCCAGATCATCGAGTCCAAGGCCGAACTTGAGCAGGCGCTCGGCGCGCCTGTCACCGCGTTCTGTTATCCGTACGGCGACCACGGCCCGGAACACCAGGCCATGGCGCGCGAGGCCGGCTACGACAACGCCACGCTCACCAAGCGCGGACTGGCGGCGGCGTCCGACGATCCCTTCGGCCTTCCGCGGGTGACGGTCGCGCGTTCCACCAACATCATCCGCTTTCTCCAGAAGTGCCTCACCCGGTATGAAGACAGCCGCCGCCGCTCGTAATCGGCGGCTTCGCATCGCGCTGTTGGTTGACCGCTTCGGCAATCGTTTTGGGGGCGCCGAGGCTTATGGCGTCGAGTTGATGCGCGTGCTTGGCAAGCGGCACGACGTTGCCGTGGTCGCGCGCGATTTCGACAGCGATCTGCCGTTCGACTACCTGCCCGTGCGGTTTCCCGGCTGGCTGCCCAGCTGGACGCGGGTGTTGTATTTCGCCTGGCGCGCCGACCGCCTCACCCGCGGCCGCTTCGATATCGTCCATTCGCACATGAACGGCTGGGCGGGCGAGATCCAGGTGATGCACGTGACGCCGGTCCGTTACAACCGCGTCACGCGGGTCAAGCCCTTGCAGCGCGTGACCGCGTGGCTCAGCCCGCGCCTTGCCACCTATCTGACGCTGGAAAAGCTGCGCGTGCGCAAGACGCCCCGGCGGCGCGTGGTGGCGGTGTCGGGCCTCATCATGGATCAGCTGCACCTCAGCTACGGCGAACAGCTTCCCGTCGACATCATCGCGCCGGGCGTCAAGCTGCCCGCCCCGGATGGCGACGGCGCGCGCGCGGCCACGCGCACGCGGCTGGGCTGGGGCGCCGACACGATCGGCTGTCTGCTGGTGGCGCGCAATCCGCTGCGCAAGGGGCTGCCCGCCTTGCTGGACGCGCTGGCGCTGCTACCTCCCCGTTACAAGCTTTTGATCGTGGGAGCCGACGAGCCCACCCGCGACCGCGTCCGCGCCGCCGGCGACATCGCCCGCCGCGTCACCTTGGTCGACCCCACTCCGGACGTCGGCCAGTATTTCAACGCGGCCGACATCTACGCCCACCCGACGCTGAACGACAGCTACGGCATGGCGCCGCTGGAAGCCATGTCGCACGGCCTGCCGGTCATCGTCAGTTCCCCTGTCTATTGCGGATTCGCGCAGTATCTGACGGCGGGCACGGATGCGCTCATCCTGCAGGACCCGCGTGATGGCGCCCAGTTGGCGCAGGCGCTGGAAAGCCTGGGTTCGGACCCGGAGCTGCGCGCGGCGCTCACGTCGCGCGGGCTGGAAATCGCCCGCGACCAAAGCTGGGAGACCGTGGCATCGCGCTACGAGGCGCTCTACGAGCAGGTGCTGCTCGAGCGCAATTGAAAAACGGGGCTCTGCGAGCCCCGTTTTCAGTGGTGCGGCGCTGTCGCGCGCTCCAGGTCGGCCAGCCAGTGGACCGCGTACTCACGGTCCGGGCCGCACATCTCGTGTTCAGGCTGAAGCCCGCCGCAGAAGTCCGGGCGGGAAGGGTCGCCAAAGATGGCGCACCGCATGTCCGGCAGCAGTTGAATACAGGGCACGCCAGCGGGCTTGCCCTGCGGCATGCCCGGAATGGGCCGCGTGATCGACGGCGCGATGCAGCACGCGCCGCAGCCCGAACGGCATTCCAGCGCGGCGCCGGCCAGGCTCATACCCATCCGCGCAACCAGTAAACGAAGAGTCCCGCGTATTCCTTCACGATCGAGCGGCTGGCGTCGAACGTGCGTTCGTCGGGCAGCCACAAGGACAGCGACCCGTCAGCCGGCGCCACGATCTGCGGCGGCGCGGGGGCGGCAATCACTTCCACGCCCTGTTTAGAAAAGGCCGCCATCGCGCGAGGCATGTGCAACGCGGACGTGACCAGCAGCACCTTGCCGATGCCGCGCGACTTGAGCTGGTCTTCCGTCAGCATGGCGTTTTCGTAGGTGGTGCGGCTAGCGTTTTCCAGAATCAGCGCCGACTCCGGCACGCCTTGCTGGCGGATCGCATGCGCCATCCCGCGGGCTTCGCTGACATCGCCCTCCAGCGCGCCGCCCGACAGCAGCACCTTGGGCGCGCGGCCGGCCAGATAGAGGTCGGCTGCGGCATCCACGCGCACCACGGCCGTGTCCTTGTCATAGGGCAAGAACCAGTTGGCGCGGCCGTTCGCCGTGTTGCCGCCCAGCACCACGATCGCGTCGGCCGTGGGCATTTCGGCGGCGGGCTTGTGCGGATACCGGTTCTCCAGCGCCCCGCCGGCCCACAACGAGGTCGCGGGCAACGACCAGGCCAATGCCCAGAGCAGGCCCGCGGCGACGAGGGAAAGGCCGATCTTGCGAAGCCGGAACAGTCCCAGCACCAGGCCAAGGACCACCAGGGTGATGCACAAGTTGAAGGGAATGATCAAATTCGTGAGATAGCTGGAAAAGGTCATTTCTAGACTGTCCTGATTACTACGTACCATCCAGCAGGCGTTCGGCCTGCCGTGCGACTTCCTCCTGCGACGGCCAGGCCTGGTCGGTGCCGACGCACACCGCGCGCGGGGACCAGGGGCCGGTGCGCTGCGGCTGCGTCACGCCGAACAGCGTGAGCTGCCGGGCCGACGCCGCCGCTGCCACGTGCGATACGCCGGAATCGTTACAAATAACCAGCGTGGCCCGGGCGGTCAGCGCCGCGAAGGCGCCCAGTCCCAGCGGCGGCAGCAACTGCGCCGTCGGCGCATTGCGCCGGGCTTCGTCGGTTTCGGCCGGAGGGGGGCACATTACCACGGTATGGCCGAGGGCCTGCAGGGCGCGCGTCAGTGTATCGAATCCCGGCCAGACCTTGATCCGGCCCTTGTGCAGGCCGGTGGCGGTGGGCGCGATCAGAACGAAGGGCCGGCCTTCCAGCCCCGCCTGAGCCAGCGCCTCGCCGGCCGCGCGCTCATGCGCCGCCGTCAGCGGCAGGTCCAGCGTCGGCCGCGGCTGGACGGGACCGCTGGGCAGATTCCAGCGGGTCAGGGCTTCGCGGGTGAGGTGATGCCAGGACTCGACGGCGTGCATCGGCTGGGCGGGCTTGGCGAACGGCCAGCGAAGCAGGAAGCTGCGGCCGTCGTCGCGGTAGCCCGCCGACGGCACGCCCGCCAAGCGGAACACCAGCGCGCTGGACAGGGAATCGGGCAACAAGAGGCCGCGGGCGCGGCGGCCCTGCGAGCCCAATCCCCGCCGGTGCGCGCTCACCGCCGCCCGGTCCGGGCCCACCTTGCCCCGCATGGGGATGAAATCCAGCTTCTCCACGCCATCGAGCAGATCGCGGGCCCAGGGACGGGCGCAAAGAACCAGGGGCAGACCGCTTGCGGCCAGGGCGCGCAGGCTGGGCAGGCTCATGCAGACATCGCCCACCCAATTGGGCAGACGGACATACAGGCAGCTGATATCGGACATGGAAGGGCGCACGGGCGCGGATAGGGCTAAGGGGCAGGGACGGCGCGCTGGCGCGCAGCCGGTACAATCCTGGGCACAATTGTATTAAAGCGAGTGATTCCTTTGAATTCTGCCGCACGGAATGCGCCAGCGGGCTCCCAGCCCGTCAAATCCGAACTCTGGTCCCGGATCTACAGCCGCGTGGGTTCCTATTGGAAGGGCTTGCTGGCGGCCGTCCTGCTCATGGCCGGCGCCGCCGCCACGCAGCCGGTGCTGGCAGTCATCATGAAGCCCCTGCTCGACGGCGGCTTCTCCGGCGCCAAACCGTACTACGTCTGGACGCTGCCGCTGGCGGTCGTCGGTTTGATCCTGGTGCGCGGCATCTGCAACTTCTTCAGCGACTACCTGCTGGCCTGGGTGGCCAACAACGTGCTGCTGGGCATGCGGCGCGACATGTTCGAACGCCTTCTGGGCCTGCCCGACGCGGACTTCAAGCGCGGCGACACCGGCCGCCTCCTGAACCGCTTCACCATCGACGCCGGCAACGTTACCGGTTACGCCACCGACGTCATCACGGTGCTGGTGCGCGAAACCCTGGTGGTCATCGCCCTGATCTGCGTCCTGCTTTACATGTCGTGGGTGCTGACCCTCATCATCCTGGTGATGCTGCCGGTCTCGGTCATGATCTCGCGCTTCTTCATCAAGCGCCTGCGCCGCATCAACCGCGAAACCGTCAACATGAACGCGGAACTGACCCGCGTGGTCGGCGAGGGCATCGACGGCCAGCGCGTCATCAAGCTGTTCGACGGCTACGAAGTCGAACGCGGCCGCTTCGATTTCGTCAGCCGCCGCCTGCGCCGCTTTGCCATGCGCACCGCTACCGCCGATGCGGCGCTGACGCCGCTGACCCAGGTCTGCATCTCGATCTCCGTGGGCGCGGTCATCGCCGTGGCGCTCAGCCAGGCCAATAGCGGCTCGCTCACCGTGGGCAGCTTCGCCTCGTTCATGGCCGCGCTGGCCCAGATCTTCGACCCCATCAAGCGCCTCACCAACGTGGCCGCCCGCATGCAGAAAATGCTGGTGTCGGCCGAAAGCGTGTTCACGCTGATCGACCAGGTGCCGGAAAACGACACCGGCACCAAGGAACTGCCCGAGCCCGTGCGCGGCAAGGTCGAATTCCGCAACGTGTCGCACCGCTTCCCCGACGCCGACCGCGACACGGTCAACGACATTTCCTTTGTAGTCGAACCCGGCCAGACCGTCGCCCTGGTGGGCCGCTCGGGCAGCGGCAAGACCACGCTGGTCAACATGCTGCCCCGCTTCGTGCTGACCGACAGCGGCCAGATCTTCGTAGACGACGAGCCCATCAACGACCTGACGCTGCGCAGCCTGCGCTCGCACCTGTCGCTGGTCAGCCAGGACGTGGTGCTGTTCGACGACACCATCGCGGCCAACGTCGGCTATGGCGCCCTGGGCAAGTCCAGCGAGCAAAAAGTGCGTGACGCGCTCGCTGCGGCCAACCTGCTTGAATTCGTTGAAGGCCTGCCGCAAGGCATCAACACCCCGGTGGGTGAAAACGCCGCGCGCCTGTCCGGCGGCCAGCGCCAGCGCCTCGCCATCGCGCGGGCACTCATCAAGAACGCGCCCATCCTGATCCTGGACGAAGCCACCTCCGCGCTCGACAACGAGTCCGAACGCCAGGTGCAGGCCTCTCTGGAACGCCTGATGAAGGGCCGCACCACGCTGGTCATCGCCCACCGCCTGTCCACCGTGCAGAACGCCGACCGCATCATCGTGCTGGACGCCGGGCGAATCGTCGAACAGGGGCCGCATGCGGAACTCCTGGCCGCCGACGGACTGTACGCTTCGCTGTACAAAATGCAGTTCCGGGAAGACTGAGCCGCCGCGCGCCGTTCCCCAGACGCCGCCCTTCGGGGCGGTTTTTCATTGCCGAAGTTCCTGTTTGCCAATCCCGTGGTTTGCCGGAAAATGGCCCCAGCCCGCGCGTAGCGGGCTGGGCGGCGTCGCAGGCGCTTCGGCCCGCCATGCAACCAGGAGCGCTCCATGACCCTGCCTTCCGAAGGCAATCAAGTCCTCAACGTCGTCGTCTTGCTCGGCGCAGCGGTAATTGCCGTCCCACTGTTCAAGCGTCTCGGGCTGGGCTCGGTCCTGGGCTATCTGGCTGCCGGCCTGGCGATCGGTCCCTACGGCATCGGTTTTTTCTCCGATCCCAAATCCATCCTGCACGTGGCCGAACTCGGCGTGGTGATGTTCCTTTTCATCATTGGCCTGGAGATGCAGCCCTCGCGTCTCTGGAAACTGCGCGGCGAGATCTTCGGGCTGGGCGTCGCGCAGGTGCTCGTCTGCGGCGCACTGCTCACGGGCGTGGGGTTGCTGGCGGGCCTGTCGGGCGCCGCGGCGTTCATGGCGGCGATGGGCTTCGTGCTCTCTTCCACGGCCATCGTGATGCAGATCCTGGCCGAGCGCGACGAGACCACCAGCGCGCAGGGCCAGCGCATCGTCTCCATCCTGCTGCTTGAAGATCTGGCGATCGTTCCTCTGTTGGCGCTGGCCGCCTTGCTGGCCCCGGCGGGCAGCGGCAGCGATGGCGATCCCTGGCTGCAGGCGGCCATCGCGCTCGGCTGCATTCTGGCGCTGCTGGCCGCGGGCCGGTGGCTGCTCAATCCGCTGTTCCGTCTGCTGGCCGCGGCGCACGCCCGCGAAGTCATGACCGCGGCCGCCTTGCTCGTCGTGCTCGGCGCGGCGCTGCTGATGGAACTGGGCGGCCTCTCCATGGCCATGGGCGCGTTCCTGGCCGGCGTCCTGCTGTCCGAGTCCACCTTCCGGCATCAGCTCGAGGCAGAAATCGAACCCTTTCGCGGCATTCTCCTCGGCCTCTTCTTTCTGGGCGTGGGCATGTCGCTGGACCTGTTGGCCGTGGCGCGCGAATGGCCGCTCATCCTGGCGGGCGTCGTCGTCTTCATGGCCGTCAAATCCGTGGGCGTGTATGTCGTGGCGCGCCTGCTGCGCGCGACGCACACCGAGGCGATCACCCGCTGCGCGTTGCTGGCGCAAGGCGGCGAGTTCGCCTTCGTGCTCTACAGCGCGGCCGCTGAAAAAGGCATCTTCGATGCGCACACCGGCGCGGTGCTGACCGCGGTCGTCATCATTTCCATGGCGCTCACGCCGCTGTGCGTCCTGGCGTTGCGCTGGCTATTGCCCAAGCCCGTGCCCTCCATGGACGGCGTGGACGTGGCCCGCGATTTGGACGGCTGCGCGCTGATCGTCGGTTTTGGCCGTTTCGGCCAGATCGTGACGCAGGCGATGCTGGCCCGAGGGGTCAAGGTATCCATCCTGGACACGGATACCGACGCGATTCGCGCCGCCGCGAAATGGGGCGTGAAGGTGTATTACGGGGACGGTACGCGCGCGGACATGCTGCGTTCCGCCGGCGCCGAGAACGCCTGCGCCATCCTCGTCTGCATCAACGACCCTCGCGCCGCCACCCATATGGTGCAGCTCATCAAATCGGAATTTCCGCTGGTGAAGTTGGTGGTGCGGGCGTACGACCGTATACATTCGCTGGCCCTTGCCCGCGAAGGCGTGGATTTCCAGGTCCGCGAAACGCTGGAGTCGGCGCTGGTGTTCGGCGAAGCGGCGCTGCGCGCCATCGGCGTGCCACCGGAAGAGGCCGAGGAGGTCATCCAGGACGTCCGGCAACGCGATAACGAACGTTTCGACCTCGAAGTAGCGGGCGGGCTGTTCGCGGGCCGCTCATTGCTCTACGGAAATATGACTGGCCAACCGGATGGCATAAACGACCGGCCTGACCGCGAAACCAGCGACACCGCCACCAGTCCATCCGCCTGATGACCCTTTTTCGGCGCGCATTTCGGGTTCTTTGCATTACTTTACGTATCATTTCACGCGCAAAATCAAACAGCTAGAGTAGATTGATCCTCAATGACGCTTCACTCAGGAAGCGCTTTTGCCAGGGGGCTGCCATGCTGCAAACGGACCGTAATTCGACCTCGTCGCACGCCATCGGAATCGAGCTTGCCCGGCGTCAGGCCATGACGCTTCGCTGCGGATTCTCCGGCGTGCTCACCCGCCAGTTGATGGCGCACGCCGGCGCGGTAGGGCCCGCATGGGCCATCAACGCCCACCGCGAAACCGACAAGGCGCGTGGCGCCAAGGCCTTCCCCTTCCGCATCGCCGCCGCCGTCTCCTGAAACCCCGGCCCGGGCGCGCGGCGCCCGTCGCCAGGTTGGCGCCGCGTCGCCGGCCAACCCATCCCGCCATCAATACCCGCCACCCGCGCTGATCGCCGCCTACGGCTTCGTGCCACGGGAGGCGATGCCTTGCGCCCGGCATCGGACACCGGCATCATCATGCAGAACTTGCAGATGAACCACGCCATCCCGACCGCCATCGCGAAGGAGCGCCGTATTGAATTCCCGCGGGATCGTGCACCGTACCCTGTACGCGTTGGCCGGCATCGTCGCCATCGGTATCTGTGCGGCGGCCATCTCCCTGTTATGGATGGATCGCCGCGTCACGTGGGAAGCCGCTTACGTATCGGCCCGCAATCTGGCCAGCGTGCTCGCCGCGGACATCGGCCGCACGCTGCACGTCTACGACTTGTCGCTGCAAGGCGTGGTCGAGCGCCTGCAAGAGCCCGGCATTGCCGACCTCGACCCGCAATCCCTGCACCGGTTCCTCTTCGACCGCTCGGCCACGGCAGCGTATCTTGGCGCCATCGTCGTGCTCGACGCGCAAGGCAACATCCGCTACGACTCGCTCGCCTTGACGCCGCCGAAGCTCAATTTTGCCGACCGCGATTATTTTCAGGCGCACCGGGACGCCGACCGCGTGGGGCTCTTCGTCAGCCGGCCCTACAACAGCCGCCTGCGCGGTGGCGATGAAGGCATCGCGATCAGCCGGCGCATCACCAATGCCGACGGCAGTTTCGGCGGCGTGGTGGCCGGCTCCCTGCGCACGGCGTACTTCCGCGACCGCTTTGCCGAAGTGTCCATCGGTCCGCACGACGCCATCACGGTCTTTCGCAACGATGGCGCCGTTCTCTTGCGCAATCCGTACTCAAGCGCCGACGCCGGCAGCGGCATCGACGTGCCGCTCGATTTTCAGCAATACCTGATTGGACGCGAGGGCGCGTTCGTCGGCGTACTGTCGCACGACGGCGTCAATCGGCTCTACGCGTTCGACGCCATCGAAGGCACGCCCTTGGTGATCGACGTCGCGCTGGCCGTCGACGACCTGCTCGAACCGTGGGTGCGTCGCGCCGCGCTGATCGTGCCCATCACGTTGGCGCTCTTTGTCTCGGTGATGGCGCAGATCGTCCTCTTCAGGCGCGAGATGCGCTGGCGGCACGCGTTCGAAACGCAGTTGGCGCGTCAGGCCCAGACGGACGGGCTGACCGGCATCGCCAACCGGCGCACATTCGACGAAACGCTTGACGTGGAATGGGCGGCCGCGCGGCGCGATCGCACGCCGCTGTCGCTGCTGTTCCTGGATGCGGACCACTTCAAGCGCTACAACGATCGGTATGGCCACCAGGAAGGCGACGTGCTGCTCAGGACGCTGGCCCGCACATTCCAGAACAAGGCGCGCCGCCCGCGCGATCTGGCGGCCCGTTATGGGGGCGAGGAGTTCGTGGTGCTGTTGCCCGGGACCGGCCTCGAACAAGCCTTGGACATCGCCGAAGGCATCCGGCGCGCCGTCGCGGAGCTGGCCGTTGCACACGAAGACAACGAAGACGGCATCGTCACGGTCAGCATCGGCGTGGCCACTGCCGTTCCACAGGACAACGACGCCGCGGCTGCGCTGGTGGAGGCCGCCGACGCCGCGGTGTATCAGGCAAAGGAATCGGGCCGCAATCGTGTGGCGGCCGCGCCTGACGTGAAAGCTCTTCACGCATGAAAAAGCCCCGCCGCACCTTCAGGTGGCGGCGGGGCGATGTGGACTGCTGCGAGCCGACGCGGCGCTTAGCGGCCCATCACCACGGCTTGCAGACGCGTCTGTGCCTGCTGCACATTCTTGGCCTGCGCGTTCATCTCTTGCAGCAGCTTGTTCAGCTCGGCCTGCACGGAGTTGTCCGTCACCGTCACGCTGTTGCCTGAGATCTCGATCTTCGACTTGTTCGCTTCTACGTAGTCGGCAACCTTCAGGGCGACGTCGTAGGTGGCGTTGATCTGCGGCAGCACGTCGGCAAACGTGTCGGCCGGCAGGGTAATGGTCTTCTCGTATGCCTTGTCGTACACGACCTTCAGGTCTTCAGGCTGCTTGAGCTGGGCGCGAGCAGCGTCGGCCTTGGCGCGGTGTTCCTTCAACGCCGCATTCATGTCGTTCAAACCAGCACGCACGGTCTTCAGGTCCTCGCGACGCGTCACGATATCGTTCACCGAGCGCACCTGGCCCTTCTGCAGGATCCCCGACAGCGGCTTGACCGACGCGTCCATGCCGGCATTGAAGTCGGTGATCACCGCGTATTGGGCCGCGTAATCGCCAAACGACTTCTTTTCTTCTTCGGTCAGTTTTGGCACGCGCACGCCCGGCTTGTCCACGATGCGCGTCTGCAGGAACTGCGTGAACGCGGCGCGCTGTTCGGGCTCCTTGTCGCCGCAGGCAGCCAGCATGAGCGGCAGGGCCGCGACCAGCACCAGGAACGGACGGAATAGGGACTTCATTGCAATGACCTCCGAATGACTAGGGGAAAAACGCCGAGACGGTTACCGACCCGGCAAAGCGCCCGCAGCTTAGCGATAACCCTTAGTCGCCGCCATCGGTTTCAGAATTCATTGCAAACGAATCGTTAAGTCACAAAATCCACACATATCGAGTTGAAGCGCGTAGGCGAATCAGGTAAGCGTTGTCGTCATCGCGCACGCATTCAATGCAATGCGCGGCGGAGAATGGCTTGCAGTGCGGTTCATCGCCCGACTCGCTGGCCAGGATGCCGTTGCCAAATGCCTGACATTTCTGCCGCGTGAACCCGTGGATCTCGTGATGCGTAAAAGAAAAAAGCCGCGCTAAGGTGCGCGGCTCTTCCTTCAGTCCGATGACTAGGCATTCTTCTGATGCTGTCAAACCAGGATGATGTCGTATTTCTCCTGCGAGTACGTCGCCTCCACTTCCAGCGACACCCGCTTGCCCACGAAGTCGCCGAGCATCGCCAGGTGCTGGCTTTCCTCTTCCAGGAAAAGGTCCACTACTTCCTGCGACGCCAGAATGCGAAACTCCTTCGGATTGAACTGCCTGGCCTCGCGCAGGATTTCCCGCAGGATTTCATAGCAGACCGTGCGCGGGGTCCGCACATTCCCCCGCGATTGGCACATGGGGCAGGGCTCGCAAAGCTGATGCGCCAGCGAATCGCGCGTGCGCTTGCGCGTCATTTCAACCAGACCCAGTTGCGTGAAGCCATTGACGGTCATGCGGGTCCGGTCGCGTGACAGCGCCTTCTTCAATTCCGCCAGCACCGTGTCGCGATGTTCCTGCTCCTCCATGTCAATGAAGTCCAGGATCACGATGCCGCCCAGGTTCCGCAAACGTAGTTGGCGCGCAATCGCCTGCGCCGCCTCAAGGTTGGTCTTGAAGATCGTGTCGTCGAAATTACGGCCGCCCACAAAGCCGCCGGTGTTGACGTCCACCGTCGTCAACGCCTCCGTCTGGTCGATGATCAGATAGCCGCCCGACTTCAGGTCGACCCGGCGCGACAGCGCGCGCGCAATCTCATCGTCCACATTTGCCGTATCGAACAACGGCCGCTCGCCGCTGTAATGCTGGATGCGGTCCACGACCGACGGCGTGTAAACACGCGCCCATTCCAGCATCGCGGCACTCGTCGTGCGCGAATCCACCAGGATCGTTCCGGTCTCCGGGCCCACCATGTCGCGCAGCACCCGCTGCGCCAGTGTCAGGTCCTGATGCAGGAGCGCGGGGGCGGGCTGCGTACGCGCCGCCGCCTGCACACTCGTCCACAGCTTGCGCAGATACTCCACATCGGCGGACAGCTCCGCGTCGTTGGCGCCCTCTGCCTGCGTGCGCACGATGAACCCGCCTTTTTCATCAGGCGGCATCAAAGCCTGCAGACGTTCCCGCAACTGGATGCGTTCCGACTCGGCGTCGATCTTCTGCGAAATACCGATGTGCGGGTCATGCGGCAGGTAGACCAGCATCCGCCCGGCCATGCTGATCTGCGTCGACAGCCGCGCGCCCTTGGTCCCCAGCGGATCCTTCACCACCTGCACCATGAGGGTCTGTCCCTCAAAAATCAGCTTCTCGATGGGCGTCGGGGTCAGACCTTGGCTGCGCTCACTGCGATTCTCGCGAAGATCCGCAATATGGATGAACGCCGCGCGCTCTAGCCCAATATCAATAAAGGCGCTCTGCATCCCCGGCAGCACCCGAACCACCCGACCCAGATAAATGTTGCCAACGTGGCCCCGCTGAATGCTTCTTTCGACGTGCAGCTCCTGGACGGAACCCTGTTCCACCAGCGCAACGCGGGTCTCGAACGGGGTGACGTTGATCAGGATGTCTTCGCTCATGGCGATCGCAGGGGGCATAACGTTTCTGTCTCCAATGAGGTGCGGCGTACAGGCGAATAGTAAACGTACATACTAGTCCCGCAATCAGGGGCCGCCGCCCTCTATATATATAGGGAAGATCGCCCATAAGCCATCCCACGCTTGGCAGGGCAGGGCCGACGCGCCTGGAAACCGCTGCCCCGAACAACAAATTTGCGACATCGGCGTGACAGCGCAAAATTCTGTGCTATAGTCTCGCTCCTTCGCAGCTCAGACAGTTTTGAGACGCGAAGCCAAGCAAGTGCAACAGGCGAAGCGGGACAACCCAACCTCACCTGCCGCAACGGCAATCAGAAATGAGCGCCCCGCGGTTATTGCAAGGATCGACGCAAATTAGGCAGAAGCCAGTTGCAAGATCTGCAAAAATTGTGCTATAGTTTCGGGCTTGGCAGTTACTGAAAAATTAGGGTTTACCCTGATGTTTCGATAACTGCTAGGACAGGACGAAAGTCCTGGCGAGACCTGAAGAGGTCGCCGCAAGAAAGCGAAGCAAACTGCGAAAGCAAAAAGCGAAGCAAACTGCGAAAGCAAAAAGCGAAGCTGACTTGACAAGCGATAAAAACTTCTTCATAATCTCGTTTCTCTGCTGCAACGACAGCGACGACGCAAAAGCGAAGTTGGCCGGAGTTGAAAGTAGAAACCAGCAGTACAGAATTTAGCAAGACCGCTCTTTAACAATTAAACAACCGATAAGTGTGGGCGCTTGATGCGAGTGCAGCGATTGGGTTTCGGCCTGGTCGCAAGCACAAGAAATCAAGTGCTCACTAGAAGTGAAGTACCTTAGACGTCAAGTTTAAGAACATACCTCACTTCCTTTGAGTAGCGACGTATGACCTGGTTTGGATTTATTCAGACCAAGAATACGAAACAAATACAGAGATTAAACTGAAGAGTTTGATCCTGGCTCAGATTGAACGCTAGCGGGATGCCTTACACATGCAA
>NZ_LMGO01000004.1:841-1172 GCF_001427425.1 Achromobacter sp. Root565 | reverse complement strand
AGCGGTCGCGCCGTGGGAGGGGCGGCCCGGCCCCCACCCCCACGCCCGCCCGGGAGGCGGACGGGGGGAGAGGGAGAGCGCGGCGACGGGTATCTGGCTTCCTCGGCCCCGGGATTCGGCGAAAGCTGCGGCCGGAGGGCTGTAACACTCGGGGTGAGGTGGTTCGGCGCGCCCTGAGACGCGCCGCCCCCCCCGAGCCACCTTCCCCACCGGGCCTTCCCGGCCGTCCCGGAGCCGGTCGCGGCGCACCGCCACGGTGGAAGTGCGCCCGGCGGCGGCCGGTCGCCGGCCGGGGGGCGGTCCCCCGCCGACCCCACCCCCGGCCCCGCCC